>PABI01000169.1 GCA_002699125.1 Anaerolineaceae bacterium | reverse complement strand
TAAACCCAGCCAAACGTATAAATAATCAGCCCCCGGCTCAAAATAATCGCTACCACCGCCACAATAATCGGGATAATGTTCGGTTGCAGCTGCGCCAGCTCAATTTCCAGGCCAATCAGCAAGAAAACCAGGGAATTCACCACAAAGCTCAAAAATTCCCAAAAATTGTCCAGCGTCAGCTTGGTGGTAGGCGATGTATTCTGCAAGCCGATATTGCCCACCATCAAACCAGCCGCCACCACGGCCAAAATGCCGCTAAAATGCAATCCCTCAATGCCAATAAACTTGCCAAACGACTCCGCCACCACAAACGAGCCAAAAGCCAGCGCCACCGTTGTGGCCGTCTCAATCAGGTGATCATCCACATTTTTCAGAATGATGTAAGAAACGATGTACCCCATGACAAGACCAACCGCCAGTCCGCCAAACGCGACAATAAAAAATTCTTGCAGCGCCTCCGCCAGCCCAAATGATTCCGTCATGGTGCCCGCCGATAATGCCAGGGTGAAAATGACAATAGCCACACCATCGTTGAACAAACTCTCGCCTTCTACCAAAATAGTGAGCCGTTTGCTCACCCCCAGACTGCGGAAAAAGGCAATCACCGCCACCGGGTCTGTGGCGGAAATCAGCGCGCCAAAGGCCAACGCTGCGGCCCAGGATATGCCCAAGAATTGCACCACCAGACCACCGACCAAAAAAGTGCCCACCAGCGTACCGCCGACAGCCAGCAGCAGCACTGTGAGCAAATCTTTTTTGAGCTTGCGCCAGGGAATGTGCAGCGTGGCCTCAAAAATAAGCGGCGGTACCAGGATAGCCAAAATCAGGTCCGAACTGACCGTAAACCCTAAAAAGTTGGGGAAGAAGGAAAGGAATAATCCCACCAGCACCAGAGCCACAGTATAGGGTAGGCGAATGCGGCGCACCACGATGGCAACCATCGCGGCAATGAACAGCAGCACCATGAAGCTGAGTTCCTGTTCTACCAGTCCATTTTCTTCAACCTGCAAAAGTACGGGGACATATTCCGCAAGGACAGGGATGTCCATTTTTCACTCCTAGAATCTCAGGTGCGACGCACTTGCCCTAGCGCAAAGCATAGCAAAACTTGTAGAGCAAGTGCGTCGCACCTCTGATAGCTTACGATTTCAGATATTCATCAATGTTCACACGGCCGTATTCCCCCCGCGTAAATTTGCCCTTGTCAGCCCCCCAAGGGATGGTGCAGTCAAAACCCAGCTTGGCCGTGTGGCTTTTTTGCCCCGGCACGTGAATGCCAGACGGGTCCAGCGAGCTGCCCGGCTGGTTGGGAAACAGCATCATGTCTTTATCGCCCTGAAAGCGGGTGGCAAAGGCCCATTCTACCTGAGCCGGATCATAAATGTCGATGTCTGTATCCACCACCCAGACGTGCTTGAGCGAACCGTGCCCTTTAAAAGCAGCTTCGATGGCCAGACGGCCGTCTTCCGGCCCCCGCTTTTCTATCTGCACCACGGCATGCAGCCAGGAGCTGCCCCCTGGCGTAATCACCACATCCGTGCAGCGTACCACCTTGTTCACCTCGGCAAAAATCGTCGGCTCCTTGGGCATGCCCATCAAAATCTTGTGCTCCAGCCCACCTGGCAGCAGTGCGTGGAAAATAGGATTACGCCGGTGTGTAATCAGATCAATCTCGATGATCGGCTGGTCGCGGATGATGTCCATCGTCTCCGTCAGGTCCATAAACGGACCCTCCTGCGTCTGCCGCTTGGTGATGCGCCCTTCCAGCACAATTTCGGCATCGGCGGGCACCGCCAGATCATTGGTGAGGCATTTTACCAGCGGCGTGGGAGCCAGCGCGTGGGCCACTGCCAGCTCATCCACATCCGGCGCAGCCGACATAGACGCTGCCAGGTGCACCGCCTGCGACACGCCAATGCAGATGGCCACCGGCAGATCGCCATCCACCTTTTGCATGGCGGTCCAGGTACCGCGCCGTTCAATAATGCGGGCGGCAAAGCGCCGGTCGTCCAATCGCAGCAGCCGATGGTAGCACATGTTTCGCCCCAGCTCCGGATCTTCGGTAATCACCACGTTGCTGGCAATGTAATGTCCGCCATCCTCTGGCAAATGGAACAGAATGGGCAAATCGTGCAGATCAAACTGCTCCAAAACCACTTCCTGGCAGACACCACTCTCCACCATCGGCGGCGTCTGCGGATTTTCTGTGGCCTGTGCCAAATGGGGAATGAGTTCCGGAATAGCAACGCCCAAATCCATACTGAAATATTTACGATCAGAGCAGGGACCGGCACAAACGCGCCAATCAGGATAGTCGATAATGTTGTTGAACAGGACGGTGCGCCCTTCCAGGGCGTGGGCCACATTGGCCAGCTCATAATTCACGCTCACCGGCTTGTCAATCTCTATAAGATCACCTGATTGAGCGACTTGTTCTAAAAATTTCCGTAGACTCATGGTTCCTCTTTACGCAAAATTGACGCGAACGGGGCAGTTGCGTACAAAACCCGCTGTGTTCTCGTGCAGAATCAAATCGCGTCGTGGCATAAACTATTGTAAACTGTTTAAGTTTATCCTAAAAATGTTTTCGTTTTGAGACCAAACCTCCCGGAGGTTCCTGGCAAAAGCCTGGTTTTAGATAAAACCTCTGGGCGGTTAAAGTTTAAGGAGTGACCGCATGTTGCGCCAACATCCCCTATTATTTTTTATCTCAACGCTCTTTCTGGCTACGTTGGCCTGTAACGCTTTTGCCGGTGAGACAGAGCCAGATTTATCTGTGCCGCCGCCTATTGTTACTTTGGAGGAGGAAACGGTTATTCCTGGTGAACCGCCCGTGGCTGACATTGCGCCCACGGCTACGCTGCCGGGTAGTGGCGGAGCCAACAGCAGCGGTACGGCCGTTGCCAGCGGCAATCCATATGTCACCGTGCTCGTTGACCTCAACATCCGTTCCGGGCCTGGTGTCGTTTATGACCGGCTGGGCTTCTTTCTGGAAGGCTCTACTGCTGAAGTGCTGGGCCAGGACCCGGCTTCTGGCTGGTGGCTGGTGACCTGCCCCAACGATATTGCCGCGCCGCAGTGCTGGGTCTCTGGTGGATCGCAGTACACCTTGGGTACCAACGTGTCCGGCGTGCCGGTTGCCGCCGTGCCACCAACGCCCACTCCCCAGCCTACAGCCACCGTGACCTCAGAACCTGCGTCGGATACGGCCGTCATCGGCGGACTAAACGGCTACATCGTCTACAGCGACACAGGCGGCATCTGGCGGCTGCCGCTGGACACCAGCCAATCGCCACCCGCCACCGGTGAACCGGTTCTGTTGGCGCCAGTGACCGGCGTGGATATTTTGCGCGTCTCTCCAGATGGCCAACAAATTGCGTTTGTCGCCGGTACGTTCGAGAGCAACCGGCTTGGCATTGTCTCCGTAGCTGGCAGCAGCCAGATTCTGGTGGACACCAGCGATTTGCCCAACAGCACCAACGAAGATTTCGGCGTTCTCATTAACCAGATTGAGTGGCTGCCCAACAGCCAGACGATTGCTTTCAATACCCGCATCGTTAATTTGATTGGACCCGGTGCTGCGCCGCAGCCAGATTTGTGGTTGGTCACTACCAGCGGCAGCCTGACCGAGCAATTTACTCTGGACAGCGGCGGGCACACTTTTGCCCTGTCGCCAGACGGTACTCGTGTCATTTTTGGCAATCCGGAGAGCGTCACGCGGGTCAACATGGACGGCAGCAATCGGGAAACGGTCATTGAGTTCCCCTTTGTAAATACCGCCAGCGAATATGCCTGGGTGCCCACGGCGCATTGGCTGCCCGGCGGCAGCCAGGCCTTCGTGGCCATCGCCGACGATGATCCGTGGACCGAAGATGCAGAAGCGACCCTATACCAGGTTCCGGTGAGCGGACCGGCGGTAGAAATTGGCTCGGTGCCGGGAAACACACTCTTCTCGCCGCTGGATTGGACCAACAACGGCAGCCGTTTGGGCTACTTGCAACTGATCATCAACAGTGACAACCTGCGCTCCATTGCCGTGGCCGATGGCGACGGAGACAATCTGATCACTTACGTAACGGCCAATGATCAACTAGAGTTTACGGGCTGGAACAATGCCGGGACGCATTTTCTCTATTCTGGTGCCGGGTTTGTCGGGATTGGCCAGTTGGGGCAATCCCCCATCGAGGCCTTGGTCAGTGGCAATGTTGGCCAGCAGATGTGGCTGACAAACAGCGCCTTTGTCACGGCCGTTGGCAGCACCAATAATTGGGATTTGCTTACAGGTAATGTGGCGGGTAACACGCGGGTTGTGGGGGAAACGGCCGTGGAGTTCGTACAATTTGATACGTGGGTACCTTAACCAGATGTGAGCGGATGTCGCCATTTCAGGCCTGGGAAACGGGCAAAATCTCCATCTGTGGAGATCCACTCGCTACCTGATTCAATTGCCAGAGCAGCTAAATAAGCATCTGGCACCAAATTGCCTTTAATCCCTGGTTCCCGGCACAGATTTTGGAAAATTTGCCAATGTCTGCTGCCGGGAACAATGTTTACACAATTAGGTTGTTGGCGAACGGCCGTAACAAATTGCAGAGCCTCAATCATGCTGCTGGGTGGATTAAAAACACGCGGATGGGTCACAATCCGTAAAAATCCGCTCAAAACCAGATCAGACATGCCATAGGCTTGATCGTCATTGATGACAGCCTCTAGCCATTGCCGGTACGCTTCATGGTTTGGGGAATCGGCGCGATGAGCATAGACCAATACATTGACATCAAGCAGGATCATTGACGCTTTCCATTAAATCTAGCAGAGCCGCGGAATCATCTAAATCAACGCCAGCTTGGACACCTTCACCTTGCACAACCGGGAGTTTAATTGGTTCACGCCGAATGTGTTCTTCTTGTCTAGCTAATGTTTCACGCAAGGCATCTTCAATAACGGCCGTTAACGTTTTGCCAGTTTTAGCAGCCAGCTGCTTGGTTTGAGTTAATAATTGATCGTCAATCCGAATGGTAGTTCTCATGCAGCAAAGCATACTATCTAGTCATCAATATGTCAATGAGTGCAAGCTGACTGAAAAGAAGTGCGCCCCCTGTCCTGCATAAACAGGGGGCGCGTGCAGAGGGGATGTTTGTTGGTGAGTAATACGATGAGGGACTACACCAACGAAAACAAAAAAGGAGCGCTGCACAGTAATTGCAGTTGGGTGTTGTCCGATACCTGCTCTAACAATTACTGCGGATTACCTCAGGCTTGCTGCCTTTGGTAATGTTAATTGCTCTCAGCAATAAACCGTATTGTCCAAGAGTAATTGACAGTGTTGGCGGCACAATCCAGTAACTGGATTGCAACTCCTTCGAGTTGATAAGGTAGTAATTAACTAGCGTCGGCGCAAAAAGGCCGGAATTTCTAAATTATTGGGGGCAAACTTAGGCTGCACCGGTTCCATTTCCCGTTCTTCGGGCTCGCGGGCCGGAACCTGGCGGGAAGCCGAGCTGGCTTCTGTTTGCGGCCGCTGAGTGGGCGGGCTGACGGTACGGCCGTACTGCTGCTGCAGCACCTGTCGCCGCGAAATCGTCCGCTCGAACCCGGTGGCAATCACCGTAATCCGCATCTCGTCGCCCATCGCTTCGTCGATGACCGCGCCAAAAATCATGTTGGCATCGGGATGGGCCGTCTCGCGAATAATGGCAGCCGCCACGTTCACGTCGTACAGGCTCATGTTTGGTCCGCCGGTGACGTTGAACAAAATGCCCTGCGCCCCGTCGATGGTTACATCGAGCAAGCGAGAGCTAATGGCCTGTTCAGCTGCCAGTCGGGCCCGTTCTTCACCTTCGCCATGGCCTACAGCCATCAACGCGGCCCCGCCTTCAGACATAATTGCCTTCACATCAGCAAAGTCCAGGTTGATAAGGCCAGGCACGGTAATCAGTTCGCTAATGCCCTGGATGCCCTGGCGCAGCACGTCATCGGCCATCTTGAAGGAATCCTTCAGGGAGACACGCCGGTCGGTTAGCTCCAGCAGGCGATCATTGGGAATAACAATCAGGGTATCGACATGCTCTTTCAGCCTTTCAATGCCGGCTTCGGCGGAGTTGGCCCGTTTGCTGCCTTCAAAGAGAAACGGCCGTGTCACCACACCAATCGTGAGGGCACCCTGTTCACGGGCCAGCTTGGCAATGACGGGGGCTGCACCAGTACCGGTGCCACCACCCATGCCGGCGGTAATAAACACCATGTCAGAACCCGTTAATACTTCGTCTAAATCTTCGGTAGACTCTTCGGCCGCTTTTTCACCCTGCTCCGGATGACCACCAGCGCCCAGGCCGCGCGTCAGCTTTTCGCCAATACGCACCCGCACTGGGGCATCAGAAAGCAGCAGCGCCTGATTATCTGTGTTAACAGCAACAAAATCGACGCCGCTGATGCCTTCTTGAATCATGCGATTCACGGCGTTGCAACCACCGCCACCAACACCAACCACGCGAATGCAGGCTATATTTTCAAACTCAGGCGCTCTTTGCATGTGAATACCCTCTTACAGATCAAACATGAGGGTAATGGGGTGAACAGTGACCTCTTCCCGGGTTCACCCCATCCCCTCAATGGTTAAAACAATGTTGCTTTGTTGCCAGGCCGGGGATCGTACCGGCTGGCGTATTGGTCGAGTGTTGCTTTTTCTACCAGCCATTTGTTACCAAACTTGATGGCTGGCAGTTTTCCCTGGCGGATGAGGCGGCGGACTGATTCTGGATGAATATTGAGCCGCTTGCTGACTTCCGCCACGCCCGCATAATTTTCTAATAGATCGTCTTTACTCATTGCTTCTCATGGTTTACTGAAGAAGCATCCTCACAAATGCGGGATACTACAACAATTCTAACTGTTGCAACAATACAACAAAACTAGGATTAAGTCAAGTACTAATTGTTGTAATACGACAACAAGGTGAGGTCAAGTGCGATGAGAACGACCAACCCAATCAATTTCAATATCAATCAGCTTCAGCTCACAGGCGCTGGCTAAGTTCACCAACGTGATGTTTTTTGTTCTAAATTTCATTTGACAAATTAGAACATGCGTGCTAATATCCTTGGCAGACATACGGAACCCTCTTCCCTCTTCTCAACACATACCCTCTTCCCCCCAAAAAGTGGGGCTGGCAAGTGCGACCCTTGCTAGCCCCACCCTCCTCTTTCTAAACAATTCAACCAAATGGGGGCTGTAAACAAAAAGAGAAAGAGAATCGAGGTAATTAGGAAGCGAACCCAATGGTTCGGGATTTTCTGTTTCGAGGGAAATAGAAAAGATGCAGGAGAAAGAAAATGGAAACGCAGGGCGCACAAAACGGCAGTGGGAAGCCACGCCCGCAAACAACTGGCAGCAACGTACTGCTAGGTTTAAATCTACCGCAAAAAAGCATCATGGGCGTTATTCTGGTGGTAGCGCTGGTTGCTTTTGAACTATTTAATTTTGATACTACGCGCTATGCGCTCAGTAACTTGCTGGGTGACGTTCGCTTTGCCGGGGTTGGCTGGGCCACCATTTTGGCCATTGCTTTTTGCGCCATTGATTTTGCCGGGCTGGCCCGTCTGTTCACCCCGGAACGCGGCCAAAATGAGCCAACGGCCGTTTGGTACCTCATGGGTGCCTGGCTGTTGGGAGCCACAATGAACGCCATCATGACCTGGTGGGCCATCTCATTGACGTTGCTAACGCACGATTTTGGCAATGAAGTCTTGAGCCGGGAGCAGTTGCTGCGCTGGGTGCCCTTTTTTGTAGCCACGCTGGTCTGGCTGACGCGCATTTTGTTTATTGGGGCCATCTCTGTGGCGGGGGAATATATGTTTGCCGGGTCCCTTTTGCAGCGTCCGGCAAAAGGCAAAAACGGCTTGCCGGCCAACCAGCCTGTCCGGCGCAAGCCTGCCGGCGGACGGCCGTTACAACCAACAACCGCACCTATGCGGGCTGATTCGGTAAAGGGCAACGGCCGTCCCAACAAACCAACACGCACACAATCACCGCGGCGTACGGAAATGCGCGCACCCGGCAGAACAGCGCCACGGCTGCGACGTTAAGGCCTGCATACAATTGCCACAAGGTTTGCTAATAACAGGTTAAAGAAGGGCAAAATCCAACAGGACTGTATTGCCGCTTCAAATGGCCTGTGATACCATCAACACTGAAAAATATTATGGTTTCATTTCCTTATTATTTTTTGTTGATGCGTAGCGTGAAGATGAAATAGATGAGGGATTATTATAGATAAACTTATTTTGTCTTCATCAGGCTTGAAAACGGCAAAAACTTATTGATTGATTCATTTCAGCATCCGCGCACACTTTTTTCATTTGTTGTTCCTGTTCCATTTGTTGCCCAGTGTGCCAAAGGTGATGGTTCTCATTCCAACCAATTTCTCTAACTCACTCGCCACCATTCCTACACACCAATAATATAGCGAGCCTAGTTTTTAAGGAATCATCTTTCAAGTTATCAAAAAATTGGACCATAGCGCACATAGAAAAAAGGCAAGCAAGATACAGTCACAATTTTTTTTACCACACAGACCATCGCGATCTTTGCTGAGGATTAGCCTCAATTCAAAACGGCAGATATTTGGTCCCCGGTAATTTTTTGATAAACAGAGTTTTTGCGAACCCTTGTTGATAGCCACAGCTAAATAATTAGTCCAGACAAGCATCAAACAAAAGTAAGTAAGGTGAATGTACCAATTATTTATCGGGTATATTCATCTTTTTTTGTTTCTCGGCTAAGCCTGGGAGCGATGGTCAAATCCATCAATCTCGGAGAGTTGCCGCACAGGGAAGGAATTATCTTTTATGAGTACTGAATTCATTTTTCGTATTGTTGGAGCAATCGCCGGCAGTGTAGGCGGTGGTTTCATGGGAAGTTGGACAGCACAGTTTTTGGATGTCGCGCCAGAAGGGTATGTGATTGTATTTGCCCTGCTGGGCTTTTTGATTGGTCTTATCCTGACACCGTACATTACGATACGGCCGTTACGCCACATCAGCAACCGGCTAGCCAAAATGCCGGCTGAGCGACTCATCGCCATTGTTTTGGGATTATTCATTGGGCTGGTCGCCGCGGCGCTGCTCTCGCTGCCGCTGGCACTGCTGGGTCCCCCATTCCGCCAAATTTTGCCTCTGGTTGCCGCCGCTGTGCTTTGTTACCTCAGCGTCGTCATTTTGGTGTCGCGCCAGAACGATCTCCAGGCATTTTTCAGCGGCTTACGCATGCCGCTAACAACCGGTGCAGACCGAACCGGCAGTGATGAAAGCGATCAATTCATTTTGCTAGATACCAGCGTCATTATCGACGGCCGTATCGCCGACATCAGCAAAACCGGGTTCATTCGCGCCACGCTGCTCATCCCCAACTTCATCTTGTCTGAACTACAGCACATCGCCGACAGCGCCGACCCGCTGCGCCGCGGACGCGGCCGTTTGGGGCTGGAAGTGCTCACCCAACTGCAAAACGATTCCCCCGTGCTCACCCAAATTACCGACATGGACGTGAGTGAGGTGCGTGACGCCGACAGCAAGCTGGTGGCCTTGGGCCGCCATCTGCGCTGCCCCATCATGACCAACGATTACAACCTCAACCGCGTCGCCGAACTGCAAGGTGTGACCGTGCTTAACATCAACGATCTGGCCAACGCAGTGAAGATTACTTCCCTGCCAGGTGAAGAGTTAAAGGTCAAAATCATTCAGGAAGGACGCGAATCGGACCAGGGCGTGGGCTTTTTACAGGATGGCACGATGGTGGTAGTGGAAGACGGCCGTGAACTCATCAATAAAACGCTCAACGTCACCGTCACCAAAGTGCTGCAAACCTCTGCCGGCCGCATGATTTTTGCCAAACCATAATGGTTGCCCGACTGCGTTTTGCCCCCAGCCCCACCGGGCCGGTGCATGTGGGGAATGTGCACACGGCCGTTTTCTGTTGGGCCTTGTCTCGCGCGCTCAAGGGCGACTTCATCATCCGCCTCGATGACACCGATGCCGAACGCAACACCCCCGAAGCCACCCAACTAATGTTCGACGCGCTCACCTGGTTGGGGCTGGATTGGGACGAGGGGCCAGACCTGGGTGGTGAATTTGAGCCATATGTACAGTCACAACGATGGCCGTTCCATCAAAACGTCATCCAAAAACTGGTAGATGAAGGCCACGCCTACTACGGCGACGATCCCGACCAGCCGGCCAGTGCCAGTGGCAACCCGCTGCGTCTGAAAATGCCCCGCACCGGCGAAACTATTTTGCACGATGCCATTCGCGGCGAGATTCGGTTTGACAACGGCCGTCTGCAAGACCCCGTCATTGTGCGCAGCAATGGCGACCCACTTTACCACCTGGCCACCGTCACCGATGACCACGATATGGGCATCACCCACGTGGTGCGCGGCGAAGATTGGATCTCTTCCACGCCGATTCACATCCAGCTTTACAAAGCGATGGATTGGCCCGAACCAGTCTGGGTGCATTTGCCGCTCATTCTCAACCGGCAGGGCCAAAAGCTAAAAAAACGCGATCCTGAAGGTGGCTACTTGATGTCCGACTTTCAGGCGGCGGGTTATCTACCAGCAGCTTTGTTTAACTACCTGCTGCTGCTCGGCTGGACGCCGGATAATGGCCAGGAAATTGTGGACAAGTGGGAAGTGCGCCAGCAGTTTCGTCTGGAACGCCTCTCTCCCAGCCCGTCTACGTTTGATTGGGACAAGCTGAACTGGATGAATCGCCAGTACATGCAGCGGCACAGTGATGAGAAGCTGGCAGAATTGATACGGCCGTTCCTTGAAGACGTCTACGATGAGCTGCCGATGCAAGATGAATGGTTGGTGCGGTTAACGGCCGTTATTCGTGACGAACTCAGCAAATTGGAAGACGCCGTCGAAGCCGCTGAGTGGGCTTTTGCCGATAACTTTGCGCTGGCAGAAGAAGCTCAGGCCGCGCTGCAAAGCGAATCGGCCCATCCCGTCCTCGCCCGGCTGGTGGCCGAGTTGGCCCACGTCGTGCTGCTGGACGAAGCCACGGCGCAGAGCATTTTGCAAGGCTTGCGCCAAAATTTTAAAGAGAGTCACGGCTGGAACCCGCCGGCCATTTTCCATCCCATCCGCGCCGCGCTCACCGGGCAAACCGGCGGCCCACCCCTGGCCGAAATCATGGCCATTCTGGGCAAAAACCGCACTTTGCAACGCATCGCCAATGCGCTACGATTGTGAAAAAATCTGCCACAGAGATCACAGAGGAAAAAGAGAAAAAAAACTCTTAACGCTCTGTGTCCTCTGTGGCTAACTTCGGAGTTTGTATGTCACTGAAAATTTACAATGTACTCAAACGTGAGAAAGAACAATTTGTGCCGCTGCAAGACGGCCGTATCAACATTTACGTTTGCGGCCCTACCGTGTACGACCATTCCCATATCGGCCACGCTAAAACGTACGTCGGCTTTGACGTGATTGTGCGTTACCTGCGCTACGTCGGCTACAAAGTGCTCTACGTGCAAAACATCACCGACGTGGGCCACATGCTGGCAACTGGCGAAGACCGCATTTTGCGTAAAGCCGAGCAGATGTCGGCCCTGCCCATGCAGGTGGTAGAGACCTACATGCGCGGCTACTTTGCCGACATGGATGCCCTCGGCGTGCAGCGGCCCGACATTAGCCCCCGCGCCAGCGGCCATATCCCGGAGCAAATCGCCATGGTGCAGGAACTCATCGACAAGGGCCACGCCTACGAGGTGGATGGCTCCGTCTACTTTGATGTCACCTCCTATTCGGAGTATGGCAAGCTCAGCGGCCGTGTCATTGAAGAGCAAGAAGAAGGCTCGCGTGAAGCAGTGCGCAGCGAAAAGCGCCATCCGGCCGACTTTGCCCTGTGGAAAAAGGCCGAGCCGGAACACATTCTGCGCTGGCCCAGCCCGTGGGGTGATGGCTTCCCCGGCTGGCATGTGGAATGCTCAGCCATGGCCAACAAATACCTCGGACCCACCTTTGATATTCACGGCGGCGGCATCGACAACATTTTCCCCCACAACGAGTGTGAAATTGCCCAAAGCGAAGCGGCCCACGGCCAAACCTTCGCCCGTTACTGGATGCTCACCGGTTCGCTCACACTGGACGGGGTGAAGATGAGCAAGAGCCTGGGCAATACGCTTACCATTAAAGAAGCGCTGGAGCAGTGGCGGCCCGAAGCCATTCGCGCCTTCATACTGTCAAGCCACTACAGCAACCCCATCGACTTTTCTGATGAGGCCGTGGAAGCAGCCACGAAGGGATGGCAGCGGTTGTGGGGCGCGGTGACACTGGTGCGGGAACAGCTGCGTACGGCCGTATCCGGCGAAGTATCCTCTACGGTTCAGGACCTCATCGACAAAACCAAAGCCGCCTTCATCGAAAAGATGAACGACGACTTCAACGCCCCCGCCGCCCTGGCCGTGCTGCAAGATTACACGCGCCAGGTCAACAGCCTGCTCAACGAAAAGGGTCCCCACTCACAAGAATCGCTGGCCGCGCTGGACAACCTCTACCGCGAACTGGGTGGTGCTGTTCTAGGCATCGTCCCCGACGAAGCCGGGCAAGACAGCGACGCCGAGCGGGAAGCCGGACTCATCCGCCTGCTGATCGAGCTGCGCGACCAGGCTCGGGCTAATAAAGATTGGGCCACTGGCGACAAAATCCGCGACCAGCTGCGCGAGCTTGGCGTGGTTTTAGAAGATCGGGCCGATGGCACGATTTGGAAATTAGGGTAATCGGTAATCAGTGAACGGTAATCGGTAAAAACGACCGGTAACCGTTTACCGTTTACGGATAACCGATAACGGATTACCGACCACCGATGACCGAATTCCTCATCCGCCGCAACACCGTTCTAGAAGCCCTGCGCGGCAGCCGCCGGGAGCTGTTTACGCTGTGGCTGCAAGACGGACTGGACAAAAAGCTGTCCCAGCCGGTGCGCGAGGCAGCGCAAAAGCGCGGCGTGCGCATTCAAACGGCCGATAAACAGAAAATCGGCCGTTTGGCAAAAGACAGCAGCCACCAGGGGACAGCGCTGGAGGTGGGGCCATACGTCTACAGTGAAGTGGATGAGATTTTGGGGCTGGCAGAGCAGCGTGGTGAAAAACCCTTTTTGCTGCTGCTCGATTTGCTGCACGGGCCACAAAATATCGGCAGCCTGCTGCGCACGGCCGAAATTTGCGGTGTGCATGGTGTCATCGTGCAGGACCGGCGCGCCCCGGAGGTTACCCCTGCCGTCGTTCAGTATTCCGCCGGGGCGGCCGAGCATTTGCTCATTGCCCAAGTGACAAACCTGGTGCAAACCATCCGCCAACTGCAAGCCAGTAACGTCTGGATTGTGGGCATGGACCTGGCCGAAGATGCTCAATCGCTGCAGGAAGTAGATTTGAACATGCCACTGGGCATTGTGGTGGGACACGAAGGCCAGGGGATGCGCCGCCTGGTGCGGGAAAGCTGCGATATTCGCCTGATGCTGCCGCAAAAGGGAAAAGTAGAATCGTTGAATGCGGCCGTTGCCGGCTCCATTCTGATTTACCAGGCGTGGCAGGCACGAGGGTTTACATGACTACTGCCAGCCGATTTGCCTCCACCAGCCAGAGGCGAACTTCATTGTCAATTCTCATCCCACCAGCTTATTTCGATCACGAAATCACTCAGTTTAGGCAGGGTGTGGCTAAGGGAATGGCGAATGTCGGCTTTGACAGCTTCGGGATCAGTACACGGTTTGAGATGAAGGTGCAGATCACCTTGTAGTTGATGGCCCAGCCAGCGTAAACGCAGTTGTTTGATTTCTTGCACCGCAGCGTTCTGGTTTACGGCCGTTTCCACCAATTCCACCAGCTCCGGCTCTACCCCATCCATTAGCCGCAGCCAGACGCGCTTCATGGCATCCCGGGTGATGAACAAGATGACCACACCAATCCCCAAGCCGATAATCGGATCGAGCAGAGGCAAATTCAGCCAGGCACCGCCAGCAGCCAACAAAACCGCCAGCGAAGTCAGGCCATCGGTGCGGGCATGCAGGCCATCGGCGATGAGCGCGGCAGAGCCAATGCGATTGCCGACACGAATTTGCAGCAGGGCCACCAACTCATTTCCCACAAAACCGATAATGGCCGCCGCGGCCACCCAACCAATATTTGTCAGTGGCTCCGGTGCCAGCAACCGTTGGAACGATTCCCAAAAGACAATCCCGGCACTAACCAAAATGGACAACACAATAAAAATACCGGCGATATCTTCAGAACGGCCGTAGCCAAACGTAAACCGTCGGGTAGGCAGGCGGCGCGCCAGGTAAAACGCAATCAGCAGCGGGATCGAGTTCAAACCATCGCCAATATTGTGTGCCGTATCGGCCAGCAAGGCCACGCTGCCACTCATAACGACGATGACCACTTGCAGCAGTGAGGTCAGCAGCAAAATCGCCAGCGCAATCCACACCGTGCGAATGCCTATTTCGTTTTCGACAAAGGCCTGGTCAGCAGCCAGATCGCTGTGGTCATGGCTGTGCGGGTTGAGCAGATTGGCAAACCAGCCGCGCAAACCGGTGAGGTGATCGTGGTCATGTGGCTGGGGATGGTCAGGCAAATGATCGTGTGAGTGTGACTGTTGGTTCATAATTTGTTTATTGCTTGAATACCGTCCAGTTTGGCAAACAATCTAAGCATTTTTGGTCCCCACAGCAAAGGAAAGCTGTTTGAAGGGATGGGCTCCAGAGGTGATGTTGGTAAAACCGGCTGCCTGCATTTGCTCAACCACTTCACGGCTAACGTAATCCTCTTGGGCCAGCTGGTTGTGACCCGGCAGGCGAACCGCCAAGCCGCGCCGGCTAGGATTGAGATCGACAATGAGGAGACGGCCGTTTGGCCGCAGCACCCGCCAGACCTCGCGCAATCCTTCACTTTTCTCCGCCGGACTGAGATGGTGGTATACCAACGAGCTGGTCGCCACGTCAAAACTGTCATCTGGGTAGGGAATCTGGGTAATGGAAGCAACATCAAACGTGGCCGGGCTGTGCGCTTTGGCAGCGTTTTCTTTTGCCTGGGCAATCATGCCCGCTTCCACATCCAGGCCAACGGCCGTTCCTGCCCCACCAATCACTTTTTCTGCGGCAAAAATGAGCTTTCCCGTGCCGCAGCCCACATCCAGCAAAGCATCCCCTGGCCGGAGATTGGCCAATCGGATGGTTCCCTGGTGCATAGAACGCGTACGCCCCAGCGTTACCAGGCCCACAATGGCATCATAATAGCGCACCCAAAACGGCGCCTTGGGGGTGTGGCTTGCCTCGTCATGTGCATGGCGGCCATGTGCATCATCTTGTTTGTGGATTTTCTGAATGAGGTTCATATTTGCCCCTTTTTCTGTATAATCTGTTTTTTACTGAACAAATTGTTCGATATTTCGAGTGTAGAGGCTAAGGAAACGGCCGTCAACAAACAATCTTTTGCAGCTATTCAGTAATGAACAAAAATGGAAAATTGTACGGAAAGTGAATCATGGCCAGGAAAACCGACCGGCGGGTCCAGCGAACGCGCAAATTGCTTCAAGAAGCATTGGTAAGTTTAATTTTGGAAAAACGGTACGATAAGATCACGGTACAAGAGATCATCGATCGGGCCAACGTAGGACGTTCTACCTTCTACGCCCATTTCCAGGACAAAGAGGATTTACTGGCCAGCAATTTTGCCAGTTACACGGCGCAGTGGGACCATCCAGATGAAACCGACCATGAACACAAAGTCAGCCCAGAATCCCCCCACGTTTTGCACAGCCTTGATTTTTTTCTGCACGCCAATGAGGCTTATGAATTTCACCAGGCAATGTTTGAGGGCGGCGGCGCGGAGGTAATGCTTGAGACAGGACGCCAGCACATGATGGCGGATGTGCAAAATCATTTGCTGGACTTCCTGCCTGAAGATGAAGAATCGGATATTCCCCTGCCGGTCATCACCAACTTTTTGGCAGGCGGGTTGCTTTCTGTGATGGTGTGGTGGTTGAAGGAGAAACGGCCGTATCCCCCCGAAAAAATTAACGAAATGTTTCAGCAATTGGCGATGCGTGGCGTCGAATCTTTGTTTACTGCGGACTGAGCTACAGTACCTATCCACACTATTTGGCTTCATCCAATCTCGCCCAACGTTTTCAATCAATCAATCATTTATAAAATTACCAGATTGACAAACAAATATGGCATCTTTGCAACTTAATCCACCAGCCCATTACATATGAGGAAAGTGATGCGGCAGGATATGCGTTTTAGTGCAACAAATAGAAGACCATGCCAGCATAATAGGTTATCGTCTAGATGCTAGTATCATATTGTGGCCGATATATGCCCACAAACCTGCTGTAATGAGTGTAATTGAGCAACCTATATCAGATGCAAAAAAGAAGGCACCGAACAATAAAATTTCAAACGGCATATACCAAACAATATAAGAGAACAATAGTGGGGGCCAACTACTCTCAATAAGTTTTGTTTGTGAAATTGTTCTATCTGCATATGCTCTTAGTGGATTATACCAAGAGATTGCTGCAAACAAACTCAACCCTATGACCCACAACGTATCTTTACTCATCGTTTTAACACGCCTCCCTACCAATCGTAAAACTCCGAAGGCGATCCCCAAGCCCCTTTGCCTAGTAGCTTTACCTCTGCTTTGACATTGTCTCGACCAAACTCAAGCCTTGACCGGCTGCGACCAGATATCCCGCCACGCTGCTTACTTTGCAGACCAACCCCAGCCGTATTTTAACACACTCCCCTCTAAGCCAACGTTCCAATCAATCGCTTCCAAAATTGCCAGCTTGACAGATGAACCATCTGTCTGTAGAATTTTTAGACATATCTAAAATTTAGATTTGTAATATTTATAACAGGAAGTAAACAGATGAAAACCGATAAAAACATGTCTCGACGGAAATTTTTGATTACCGGGGGAGCCGGTGCTTTAGGCATTGCTGGCCTGGCCGCGATGGGCGGGCAAGCCTCAGGGAAAGCCGTGCTGCACGCGCAAAGCGATCATGATCCCCATGCCGGCCACGGCAATGCCGGCACGGTAGGCCAGGTGGACCACACCGCCAACCAGTTTGATCCCCACGAACTGCTCTATGATTTTGATTACGGCGAAGTGACAGAGGAAGACGGCCGTACCGTCCGCACCTGGAAAATCTTTGCCATTGATAAAGAGTTTGAAATTGCGCCAGGCATTTACTTTCCCGGCTGGGTTTACGGCAGCGAAACCTCGGCCGCATCGCGGCGATTAGGCAGAATTGTGGGCCAATGCCCCGGCCCCACCTTGCGCTGTGTCGAGGGCGAGCGGCTGCGCGTGGAATTCACCAACGCCAGCGCCCATCCGCACACCATCCACTTTCACGGCATCCATTCCGCCTTCATGGACGGCATCCCCGGCGTCGGGCGCGGCGACATCAATCCGGGCGAAACGTTTGTCTATGAGTTTGATGCCAAACCGTTTGGCTGCCATCTTTACCACTGCCACGCCCTGCCCCTCAAGCGCCACATCCACAAAGGGTTGTATGGTGCTTTCATCGTCGATCCCGATCCGGAAAAGTACAGCGGTGAGGAACATGAAGTGGCCAAAACGCGCCATCACCAATATCCCGAAAATGCCAACATCAACGAGATGGTGATGGTCATGAACGGCTTCGACACCAATTTTGACGGCGATAATGAAGTGTATGCCGTCAACTCCATCGCTTTTGCCTACGGCATGGCCAGCCCGATTGTCATCAACCGGGATCAGTTACAGCGCATTTACCTGATCAACGTGACCGAGTTTGATCCGATCAACTCGCTGCACATTCACGCCAACTTTTTTGATTATTACGACCACGGCACCACGCTCACCCCAACGCTTAAAACGGTGGATACCATCATGCAGTGCCAGGCACAGCGCGGCATTGTGGAAGTTTCCTTTGCCGATTTTGAACCGGGTTTATACATGTTCCACGCTCATCAAAGCGAATTTGCCGAGCTAGGCTGGATGGGCTTTTTTGAGGTGCAGGCATCATGAGTAACAAAACTGTACAAGCAACCCCTTCAGTGACACAAAATTTACCCAACTGGCTGCTGGGCATCATTCCTTTGGCGCTGCTGGCCGGGCTGGTGGCTTTATTTATTGTGGCCAATCCGCTGGCCTACTTCACTGGGGCGTTTCCCCCTTTGGAAGAATTGACGATTCAACGCGTGACGTTTCCGGAAGACGGCCGTATCCAACTCAACGTCATCAACGGCGGCCCTGACCCGGTCACCATTGCCCAGGTTTTGGTAGACGATGCTTATTGGCAGTTCGAAATCTCATCGGACAACACGCTGGAGCGGCTGGAGCAAGCCACCATCGATCTGAACTACCCTTGGGTCGATGGCGAACCGCTGCCTATTGTGCTCATCACCTCCACCGGCATCACGTTTGATACCGAGGTGGAAGTCGCCGTGGAATCGCCCCAAACCAGCGCCGCCACCTTTGGCGCTTACGGCTTGCTGGGCATTTACGTCGGCGTAATTCCCGTCTTGCTGGGGATGTTGTGGTATCCATTCCTGCGCCGCGTGGATCAAAAATGGGTCAACGCCTTCCTGGCGCTCACCGTGGGCCTACTCATCTTTTTGTTTGTCGATACCGTTTTGGAGGCGCTGGAAATTGCTGAGGCGGTGCCCGGTGTGTTTCAGGGCGTGCCCGTGGTGATTTTTGGCACATTGTTCAGCCTGGGCATTCTCATCGCCGTTAGCTGCCGCCGGGGCGGCACGCCGCTCACCATTGCCACGCTCATTGCTCTGGGCATTGGTTTACATAACTTAGGCGAAGGGCTGGCCATTGGGGCCGCCTTTGCCACTGGCGCAGCGGCGCTGGGTTCCTTCCTGGTCATTGGCTTTACGCTGCACAACATCACCGAAGGCGTGGGCATTGTGGCCCCGCTCACACGCACAGAACGGCCGAATCTGATCACCTTCTTCTGGTTGGCCCTGCTAGCCGGCGCGCCGGCGATGCTGGGCACCTGGATTGGCGGCTTTGCTTTCAATCCGCTGGTTGCCGTTATTTTCCTCAGCCTGGGTGCCGGGGCGATTTTGCAGGTGGTGTGGGAAGTGGGTAAATTGTTGGTGAAAGAAGCAGAGCGTGCGGGAGATACGGCCGTATCCTGGCTCAACTTCGCCGGTCTAGCCGCAGGCATCTTCATCATGTACATCACTGCCTTCCTCGTAAAATTCTAAGCTTTATGCAGGTGCGACGCACTTTCTCATGTGCGTCGCACCTTTCAATTTAACCCCACCATATACCCCTTTGGGTCTGCGCCTGCTTAAGCCCAATTCTCTATACTGTTACTGTTTTAAAATAGAACGCTGATAACGCAGATGAACCTGATTCACCTGATCTCTTGATTAAATCAGGCAAATCAGATCAATCAGGCAAATCTGCGTTCTATTCATTGGCAATCAGAGCAGAAAAAGGAGCACAAATGTTGAAGCGAAAATTGGGCAAAAGCGATCTGGAAGTAAGCGCTTTGGGGATGGGTTGCTGGGCCATTGGCGGTCCGTGGACGTGGGCTCAGCCGGGCCAGGATTCATACCCCGCTGGCTGGGGGCAGATGAACGATGCGGAATCAATCCGAGCCATTCATACGGCCGTCGATCTCGGCATCACCCTGTTTGATACGGCCGCAAACTATGGCGCCGGCCACAGCGAAGTTGTTTTGGGCCAGGGGCTGGCAGGACGGCGAGACAAGGTGGTCATCGCCACCAAGTTTGGCCACATCGTCAACGAAGCAGCCAAAATCGTGTATGGCGACGATGACCAAATCCTGAAGAACGTACGTCAGGACGTAGAAAACAGCCTGCGCCGCCTGCAAACAGAGTACATCGACGTTTACCAGCTCCACGAGGCCAGCTATGATCCGGAACTGGCGCTGACGCTGCGGGAGGAACTGGAGGCACTCGTCAGCGAGGGCAAAATTCGCTGGTATGGCTGGAGCACCGATCTGGTGGACCGCGCCCGCGTTTTTGCCGATGGGCCGCACTGCACCTCGATCCAGTTCCGCCTGAACGCAGTTTTTGATAACGCTGAAATGCGGCAATTGTGCCAGAATTTTAATCTGGCAGGCCTAAACAAAGACCCGCTGAACAAAGGAATCCTCACCGGCAAATACGCCAGAGACGCCACCTTCCCCGAAGATGACTTACGCTCGCGGGTTAATTTTGAAGAAGATCGCATTGCGCGGCGGCTGAAAACCGTTCAGGCACTGCGCGAGGTTTTTACCATTGGCGGCCGCAGCATGGCCCAGGGCGCCATTTGCTACATTTGGGGATTAGACGAGCGGATGCTTCCCATTCCCGGCTTTAAAAATGTGAAGCAAGTAGAAGACAATGCGGGTGCCATGCAATTTGGCCCCATGTCGGTAGAAGAAGTGGCGCAGGTGCAGGCCATTGTGGCTGAATACGAGCCGGAAGAAGCTTAAACGGCCGTTCCCCGCTCCGACTTCACCTCAGAATTAACGGCCAGCCTGGCTTCCCGCCATAATCCCAGGCGAAACTGCACCAGTTCCTTAAAGGCACGCACAATCACACGCGGATTGGCCCCGGTGGGGCTGCCGGCCACGCGGGGACGATGCCCGTTGATGGGCACTTCAACAATTTTGAAGCCCGCCTGCTTGGCCCGCACTAAAAACTCGGCGCTAAAGGTGGCTCCGCCGGAACTGATCTCGTTTTCCAGACGCTCAACAACCGTGCGACGCATCAGCTTGAAGGCGCAGTCGATGTCGCGGGCGGTGTAGCCAAACAGCAGCGTCACCAGCCAGCTCCACCCTTTGCCGTTCAGGCGGCGCATAAACGGATCGCGGCGCGGTGCACGATAACCCACGACCAGATCGGCCGTTTCAATGTGGGCCAACAGCTTTTCAATTTCCGACAAATCAAACTGGCGGTCGGCGTCGGTGAAAAAGACGAGCTCTTTGCTGGCGTTGGTGAGCCCTGTGAGGACGGCCGTTCCATACCCCCGGTTCACTTCATGCTGCACAAGTTTCAGTTCGGGGTGTTGGGCGGCGAGGGTTTGGGTGACAACGGCCGTTTCGTCCCGGCTGCCATCGTCCACCACAATAATCTCAAACTCATCGGCCAAACGGGGCAAAATACGCAGCACATCGGCCACCATCCCCGGAATATTTTCTGCCTCATTAAAGGCAGGCATAGATACGGTTAGACTTCTTCTCACAAGCAACTCCTGCAGAAGCGATGGGCCAATCGCCCTACCAAATTTATACACTAATCGGCTCTGGCTAACCTCACCAATTCACCGCCGCACACCCGCAGCAGATCGGCAAAGTTGATAGCCAACGTGGCTGTGTTGCGGCCGCTGCCGCAGTAGACGGTGCTCATTTCAGCCAACTGCTCATCCAGCAGAACATGCACATTGGGCTGCAAGGCAAACGGCCCCACGCCGCCAACCTCAAAACCCAGCTCTGCTTCCACCGCTTCAGGCGACATGCTGGCCACAGCCCGCCGGTTGACACCGCAGTAAGCTGCCAATTGACGATAGTCGATACGGTCGTGCCCGCGCAAACCCGCTAAAATGAGACGGCCGTCTTTCACCCGAAAGGCCACCGTCTTCAGCATCTTGTCCAGCAAAAAAGGGAGCTTGGCCTCCACCTCCGCCACGGTTTGTACCGGCTCGTGTTCGTGCCGTTCATAAGCCACGCCGTGGTTATCCAGCAAACTCAAAATTTGTTCATACACTTTCATCTCGACGCGGATTTTAGTAGGTCTACCCTTTTTTGCCGAATTGAGTTCACTGTAGGTTACAATATTCTCCATGAATGACAGCTGGCAGATTGCCGCAACCACGCTAACACCTAAAGTGCGTCAATGGCTGCGGCAGCCAACGGCCGTTTCCCTCCTGCACCTGTTCGACCAGGCCATCAACCTGATTGACGCTAACGGCACAGTCATCGCCATCGTGCAGCCCAGCATTGGGGCCGGGCCATTTTCGATTGTAGTGAATGAGGCACGGCCGTTTCCCCCCACAATCAATCCCTCAACCATCATTCACAAAACGGCCAACAGCCTGCACATCGGCCCGCTGCACATTGATTTGCGCCCGGCAGAATTGTGGCAGCCAGCACCAAACTGGGAGTTATTGCGCCACCAGCAAAAAGCGTGGCTAACTCTTTTGCCGGAATGGGAAACGGCCGTCAGCCAGCAACAAGATCGACTCATCACCGGCGCGCCGGTCAATTTTGCGCCCCGATTTCAGGCAGCCACCGGTGCTGTGCGTGAAGCTATCGCCCAGCCAGGTGCATCGGGATTGGAAACGGCTGTCGCTCACCTGGCCGGCCTCGGCCCCGGACTGACGCCCGCCGGCGATGATTTTTTGCTGGGGCTGCTGCTGGGTTTGTGGGCGACGCGATCGGAGGCGGAAGTGGTGGAATTGGGAAAAAGGGTGGTGGAAACGGCCGTGCCCCGCACCACCCAGCTCTCCGCCGCCTGGCTGCAAGCCGCTGCCCAGGGCGAAGCGTGGCTGGCCTGGCACAATCTGTTGGCAGCGATGCGAGCAGGCGACCATTGGCAGCAGCCCTTCAACCGCATTCTAAACAACGGTGCCACTTCCGGCATCGCCGCCCTCATGGGTTTCATTGCCGCCACCGCAGCCAACTGCCACCAAACAACCCGACATTGAAAAATTGCATCAATTCAGGTATGTTTTGAATACGAAATTAGCTGGAAAAGCGCGACCCATCTCTGCGCCTCCGCGCCTCTGCGTTAAATTTCATTTGTAAGGAGATTTTTGTGGACCAATTAGACAGTACCACGGACCAGATTCGGGCCGAGTTTGAACAAGTCAACACCGCCCGCGACCAGGCATACCAACGCTCGCGCCAGCTTATCAGCCTGTGCGCCCGGGCCATTCGCGCCGTTCACCGTGAAGAGTGGTCCAAAGCCGAAAAGCTCATTGCCGAAGCGCGTGAAGCCACTAAAACACTGGTGGATGGCGTGCGCGATTATCCCAATTTGTATCACGCGGGCTACACGCAAGATGCCGTGAAGGAGTTTGTCGAGGCCAATCTCACCTATGCTCTGATTCGCGACCGCCCCCTGCCCACGCCGGAAGAATTAGGCACGGAAGGCAATACCTGGCTCAACGGCCTGGCCGAAGCGGCCACCGAGCTGCGTCGCCGCATTCTGGACATCATTCGCCACGGCCACAGTGAAGAAGCCGAGCGGCTGCTAGACGTAATGGACCAGATTTACAGCCAGCTCGTCACCTTCGATTTCAACGACAGCATCACCGGTGGGCTGCGTCGCCGCACAGACACCGTGCGCGCCGTCCTGGAGCGCACGCGAGGCGACGTCACCAACAGCCTGCGCCAGGCACAGCTGGAAGAGGCGCTGGAAGCATTGGAAGCTCGTTTGAAATAAAAAAGCGTAGAGATTGGAGATTTTATCGAACGAATCTCCAATCTCTAATCTCCAGTCTCCTTCATTCCAGCCCAGATCAATCCTAATCCTAACCCCACCAGCAAGCCAACGGCCGTCCACAACGGCAATGAATTCCACACCCAGGCAATCTCCGCCTGGCTAAACTCCGGGCCGTGGGCGTGTAGCCCGGTTTTGATGGTCATGAAGAGGAGAGAAAGCAGACTGCTGCCTGCGCCCAAGATAACACCGGAAACGGCCGTCACCAACACCCCCACACCATGCTGTACCGGTTTGCCCCCCAGCCAGCGCTCCCAGCCAAACCCCACCAGCAACATCGTCGTCATCGTGCCCATCGTCACCACCTGCCACAACGCACCTTCACGACTGATCCAGACGGCCGTATACACTGCCCACACCATCAACAGCCAGCGAAAACCAGGAATTTTTTGGGGGAATTGCATATTAGCAAGCCTTATGTAAAAGCCAAAAAGATTTTCGAAATAAGACAAGCTCAAATTTGGCTTTTACTTAAGCAAATCATAAGAAACCTTCCTTTTCTCTCAAAAGTTTTGGGATGATTTGCTAAACATTAAAAGCGGACTACGGTCAACTAAAGCAAAATGGGGTATTATTTTCATGGTCAGGCAGATTTTAGCATGACTCAACCCATTTCTTAATTTACAGGTGCAACGCACTTTATTTAACGACTTGACGGCAAAGCACGTTGGCCAAAGTGCATTGCACCTCTAACACTATCCAACAACCCCTAAGGAGGTACTAAATGGCAAAAATAATTGTTGTAGGTGACGGGCCCGGCGGGCTAAGCTGCGCCCTGTTTTTAGCCAAAAACGAGATGGACGTAACCGTATTTGGCAAAGATGACACCGCCATGCATTATGCCGAACTGCACAACTATTTAGGCATCCCCAAAATTTTGGGCAGCGATTTCCAGGAAATTGCCAGGAAACAGGTCACCGATTTTGGCGCAAGCCTACAAGATGCACTGGTCACCGAGGTCAACAAAACGGACGATGGCTTTGGCGTCACCCTGGAAGATGGCTCCAGCCACGAAGCCAAATATGTTGTTTTGGCCGAGGGCAAGGGTGTCAAGCTGAATCAAAGTTTGGGTTTGACTAAAGAGGGACGCAGTGTAGAAGTGGATCGAAATGGGCGTACGGCCGTATCCGGTCTTTACGCCGTCGGCCGCAGCACCAAAATGAACCGCAGCCAGGCCATCATCTCCGCCGGCGAAGGCGCCGCCGCCGCGCTGGACATCCTCTCCACCGAAGCCGGCCGCGATGTATTGGACTACGACACTCCTCCGAAAGAGTAATCGGTGAGTTAGTAATCAGTAGGTCAGTATTCGGTAAGTAACTGATTACTGACCTACTGATTACCGATCACTGGCATCACGGCTGCGGCGTTGGCGTGACCAAAATATACCCTTTGGGGACTTCCTGTTCGTAAGGTTCTACAGTTGGGGGAACATCGTCTGTAAAGATTACCGTTTCAAAGCCCAGACCCTGCATAAACGTCAGCATGAATTCCTGGGCATTATAGTTAGCCCGGTCCAGCAGTTCTGTAGACATTGCCTCTTCGCGCAGAGCAGCTTCGGCTTCCTGACGCACCAACGTTTCCAGCTGCGGATCAACGCTGGCAAACAGCCCCGTATCCCGGTCCAATACGCGAGAAGTTTGCGTATCCAGCAAAGGCAAATCATCGAAAAGTATCGCTTCTGGCAAGTGAACCATCACTGTTGTAGGATCCACGACCTGGATATCGGCCGGTGTCATGTTAGAAAAATCCACGCCGGCAACGGCCAATCCGTGCGCCTCAAAAATGAGCGTTTCGCCCATGACGCCCCACAACATATCGTTGTTACGCTCCGCAATCACGTTTTTCTCCAGCTCCATTGAAGCCGTCTCTAGCCGCGCCAAATCATTGATCTGGCGCACAATCGTTGAAGAGCTGGGGATGACCTCTGCGGTAGCCGGAATGACCAGCTGCTGCACAAAGTCACCAATCGGTTGAGCCACAGAGCCTGCCTTATTAACTGTGGCCACAAAGGTGTAGGCAGCCAGCGCCCCCATTACAAAAAAGACGATTAAAAAGAGGTAAGCTAATTTTCTTAGCATATTGTTCTACTCCTGCAAAACCCAATTTTGCGGCGAGTTTTGCACAAATCACACTTCTTCGACACCACATTTACAGTAGCGTCACCTGCTGTACAAACATTTTTTTGACGAATTAGACCTGTTTTGGGCAGGCTTTGCTGCAAAAGTTTGTTGCGAATCAGTAATAAAAACGTTAGAACGGCCGTATTCGTTGCAGATATTGGTACTTTTGGATGAATGCTCTCATGTTGCAAAATCACCCGCGTGCTTGACTTGCCCCACCCCTTTCTCCACAATACGGCTCATGATTATTGCCTCTTGTATCATAACATTGCAGCTAGATGAAGTCTTTTCCTTAAAAGAGAAGCGGCGTATTCTTAAATCAATCTTAAAGCGGCTGCCGCAGAAGTTTAACGTGGCCGTGGCTGAAGTAGATCATCATGATGTGTGGGGAACGGCCGTTATTGGCCTGGTCACGGTAGGCAACGACACCGCCCGCCTGCACAGCCAGCTGCAAAAAGCCGTCACCTGGCTGGAAAATCACCGCCCGGACGTGCCCATTGCCGATTATGAAATTGAGATTTTCAGCTGAATGAACAGATTAACAAAAGGTAACCCGCAGAGAAACCGTCATGTGTTCATAGATTCCGTTCGGTATAATCTGCCGCATGGAACGAATGGCAGCGTTAAAACGTATACAAACCATGTCCAACTCTAAAACCCGATTAAAACAGCTCTTCTTATTTTTCTGCCTGCTTTTGCCCCTGTTTGCTTTCATTGCTCCACCCGCCACAGCTCAGGACGACAGCAATGGCATCACCATCGACATGACCGTCGGCTATGACAGCCAATACAAAAGCGAATTTTGGGTGCCGGTACAGGTGACGGTGGCTAACAGCGGCCCGGCAGTTGAAGGCTACGTGGAAATTCGGGTTCCCACCAACAGCGGGCAGGACCCTGGCATTTTTCGCAGTCCTATCAGCCTGCCCACCCAATCGAACAAGCGCGTGACACTTTATGTCAAATTGTCGCCAGGCTCGGGCGATGTGGACCTCCAACTGTGGCAGAACGATGGCACCCTGGTGGCCGAGGCCAACAGTGGCAGCATCAACCGTGTTAACCGCAACAGCCTGCTCTACGGCGTGGTCAGTCCAGATGGCGGCGAATTTACCTTTTTGGAGCGCATCAATGGCAGCCAGGCCGATGCGGCCGTCGCCCTGCTGACGTTGGACGATTTGCCGGAAACGGCCGTTGCCTGGGGCTCCCTCGATATTTTAATTCTCAACGACACCGACACGAGCCAGCTTACCAGCAGCCAGCGCACCGCTCTGGAATCTTGGGTAAACAACGGTGGACAGCTCATCGTTACCGGGGGAGCAAACTGGCAGCAAACGGCCACGGCCCTGGCCGACCTGTTGCCTGTGACCATTGACGGCAGCCAATCTGTAGATGATCTGCCCGGCCTGCGCGAACGCATTGGCATTGAGTTCCGCGATCCCGGACCCTACGTGGTGGCCACCAGCACCTTGCGCAACGGCGAGATGATCTTCCGCCAGGATGAGTTGCCGCTGCTGGCCCGCCAATCCGTTGGGCGTGGCTCCGTTTACTTCTTGGCGCTGGATCCGCGGCTGGCCCCCCTGCTGGATTGGGACGGCAGCGAAGCGATTTGGGCCACGATTGCCAGCCGGGTGCCCAACACCCAAAATTGGGGCTTAGGCCCACAAAACAGTTACGCGGCGACAACGGCCGTTTCCAGCCTGCCCTCCCTCACCTTGCCCAGCATCTTACAGCTCATTGGCTTTTTGCTGGTTTACACCGTCGTCGTTGGACCGCTTAACTATTGGGTGCTCAAGCGGCGCGACCAGCTTGAGCGTGCCTGGATCACCATTCCTGTGCTGGTGCTGATCTTTAGCGGTGTCACCTA
Source organism: Anaerolineaceae bacterium (assembly GCA_002699125.1). Classification (GTDB taxonomy): domain Bacteria; phylum Chloroflexota; class Anaerolineae; order Promineifilales; family Promineifilaceae; genus Leptofilum. Next base: position 15,655 of record PABI01000169.1, on the reverse strand, counting down.
CTTCACCGGCTTCCAGCTGCGCGGCAACGACACCATCATCAACCAAATTTCCGTCGCCTACAGCCAATCTGATGGCGAACAGGCAGACGTATACAGCCTGCTTGGCCTCTATTCGCCACAGCGCCGTACCTACAACATGAACCTGCCTCAGGGTGCTTTGGCGCGACCTTACCAGGAAAACTTCGGCGCCCCGTTCAACACCGAAGCAACCGATATTGGTTCGATCACCTATGGTAATGATGTGACCATCTCTAACGTGCGCGCCGACATTGGCGAGGTGGTCGTGTTCCTGGCCCAGAGCAACCAGCCGGCCGTAGATGTGTCTGGCACGGCCACGCTGACGCTGGAAGGTAATAATCTGGCCCTGGAGCTGGATTTGCTGAACAACAGCGACATCACATTAGAGACGGTTTCTGTGCTGCTGGGTCAATCGGCCGTTTTTGTGGGTGATTTGCCGCCGAATGAGCGAAGGACTGTCTCCGAAACCATCCGTTCTTCCGGCAGCAGTTCCAGCAGCTCATTCGGATCGCCCTTTGGTGGCTTTAACTCCGGCGCGCCCCTATCCGCCAACGCCGAAACCATCCTGGACTCTTTTGATTTTTACAACAATCGAGAGCTTTTCCCTCGTTGGCAGCTCTTGCAATCATTGGAGAGCACAAATTTTGGCAGCCCGGGCACCTTTTCCCTGCCGCCCGAATCCGTGGTGCTCATCGCCTGGTCCAGCGAGCAGCAGCTAGATGCCAGCCTGGCCGATGCCGATTTTGAAGCGCTCAACACCACCATGTACCTGATTGAGATTCCACTGGAGCAAAATATTGTAAGCGGCCGTAACATCACCATTCCTATCTCCTTGCTCAATTGGGAACCATTGGCTAACAACAACGTCTACAATCCCACCATTCAGGATTTGTACTTGAACGGTGGCTGGGTGGAATTTTCTTATACGCCCTGGCCCGAATTCCAGGCGATGGAAGTGACTGAACTGGGTTTCTCTTTAACCCAACAATTTGAAGATCCAGCCCAACTGCTGCCCGAAGTACGCATTTGGGACTTTGAACAAGGCCTCTGGCAGCCCATCGGCGATCCGGTTTGGGGTTTAAACACCATCGCCGAGTTTGCGCCTTATGTGGGGCCAAACAACGAAGTGCGGCTGCGGCTGCAAGACAACAACAGCCAGTTTGGCCTGGGCATTGGCGAATTCTACCCGGTGCTTACCGGCAACATCAGCGAGTAAAGAAACCTGACAGGTTCACATAGAAGTTTTTTATAAGCTTACTCTGCTAATTAAAACTACTAAAATTCAGGTTAGCTTGTGAACCTGTCAGGTTTGAAGACGCGAAATATTATGACAACAATTATCGAAATTCAGGGCCTAACCAAAAAATATGGCGATCTGACTGCCCTCAATGATCTAACCCTTAACATTGATGAGGGTGAGGTTTTTGGCTTCATTGGCCCCAACGGCGCAGGCAAAACCACCACCATGCGCATTCTCACCACGCTGCTCAAGCCCACCAGCGGCAAAGCGTGGGTCGCCGGCGAATCGGTCATCGACAACCCGCGGGCCGTGCGACGCAACATTGGCTATATGCCAGACTTCTTTGGCGTGTACGACGACATGAAGGTGTGGGAATATCTGGACTTTTTTGCCGCCTGCTACGACATTCCCCCCGCCACCCGCCTGGGCATGATCGACGATTTGCTGGCGCTGGTTGATTTGGGCCACAAAAAGGATGCGTTCGTAGACAGCCTCAGCCGCGGCATGAAGCAGCGGCTTTGCCTGGCCCGCACCCTGGCCCACGACCCGCAGGTGCTCATTTTAGATGAGCCGGCCAGCGGCCTGGACCCACGCGCCCGCATCGAGATGCGCGAGCTGCTGCGCGAGCTGAAGCTGATGGGAAAAACCATTTTTTTCTCTTCGCACATCTTGTCTGAAGTGGCGGATATTTGCACCAGCATTGCGATTTTGGAGGCGGGCAGCCTTGTAGCGTATGGTGACATGACGGAGATGAAGCGCCAGCTTCGGGCTCACCGCCTCATCCAGATTCGCCTGCTGGGCGAACTGATGCCGGTGCAGGAATTTTTACTGCGCCACGAGGCGGTGGAAAGCATCATCACCTCTGAAGAGGTCGATATTCCCTCTGATGCGCTGCGTTTTGATTTTACCGGCGACGATGAAAGCTTGAGCGATTTGCTGGCCAGCCTGATTGCCCGCAACTTTCGGGTGGTTGCTTTCCAGGAAGAAACGGGCGATTTGGAAGACGTCTTTTTGCAGGTGACCAAGGGGATTGTGAACTGAGGTGAGCTCCCTGGCACGGCTGCGGAACGGTTGGCGCTGGGTTCGTTCGCTAAATGAGAACCCCATCTACCTCCGCGAAAAAGGTGACTGGGGCAATCCAAATCCGTTTTACGAGACGCTGCGTCGTTATTCGCCGTTTGTGGTGATGGCTGCCATTTTGTTTGGCCTTTGCGCGGGTGCCAATCCGGTGCTGCTGGGTGGCGCAGAAGAAAATGAAGCGTTTTTTATTTTTATGTGCGTGCTTTGTCTGCCCGGCGCGCTGCTGTCTATGTTAACAATTTATGGCTCGTTTATGGCTCCGGCTTTAACGGCACCAACCATCAGCATGGAAATGGACCGGGGGACGTGGGATATTTTGCGCCTGACGCCCCATTCCACTTCTTCGATTTTGCTGGCCAAGCTGTTTGGCGGATTGTCCCGCCTGCCCATTTGGCGCGTAATGGCAATTTTGAGCGTCTTCCAGGCGTTGATGCTGTTTTGTACGCTGAGTTTTGTCGATGGCGGCACGGCCCCTTCGGCTTCGCTCAGTGCAGGCGTTTCCGGCTTTTTCATCGGGCTGGGGGCCTTGATACGGCCGTGGGTCGAAGTCTTGTTTGCCGCCTTCACCGGCATGTACCTGTCCACCTGGGTGCGATCTTCAACGTATGCGCTGGCAGGCAGCTACACCATCGTGGTGCTGATGAAAGTTTTTAGCAACAGCGGCATCTGGCTGGGTATCTGGAGCCTGCTGGGCGTCGATGACAACGGCATGTTGACCGGCAGCATATTGTCACCGGCGATTGTGTATGGAACGGCCGTGCTCTTCCTCTGGTGGGGCATTGTGCGGCAGGCCAACAAACTAAGCGTCACGTAAGTAATTGAGCAAATTGACGAGCAAATTACCAAATTACACAATCACCCGATTACAATCAATTCCGAGGCATTATGACTGAACTTGTACCCGAATCACCCATCAAAAAGAAAAGCTTTTGGCAGCGACTGCGGGAAAATCCGGTAACGGTCAAAGAGCTGCGCAGCCGGATGCGCGGGCGGCGCGCTTTTGTGGTGCTCACCATTCACCTGCTGGTAATGAGCGCCTTCATCACCCTAGTTTATTCCGCCTTTGCTTCCTCTGCCAGCGGGCCATTTGGGCCAGATTCCCGCGATGTGGGCAAGGTGATCTTTAGCTCGGTGCTGGGCTTGCAGGTGATGCTGGTCATTTTTGTGGGACCATCGTTTACCGCCGGAGCCATCAGCGGTGAAAAAGAACGGCAAACGTATGATCTGCTGCGCACCACGCTGCTGTCGGCCAGATCGTTTGTGGCGGGCAAGCTGGTTTCTGCCTTGAGTTACGTACTGCTGCTGATCTTTGCCGCCATCCCGCTGCAATCGATTGCCTTTTTGATGGGCGGCGTTGCTTTTATCGAGCTGTTTTTGTCCCAGGTGATTATATTGGTGGGGGCGATTGTTTTTGCTTTGTGGGGCCTCTATTCTTCAGCTCGGATGCGCACTACGCTTTCTTCCAGCGTTGTCACTTTTGCTGGCTCGCTGTTTGTGACTGTGGGCATCCCGGTAATTGTCGGGTTATTCAGCATGATCCTTAGCCCGTTTTTTGCCGGTGCAGCGCTTTTAAGCTGGCAGGTGGAGGCCGCCTTGTTGTACGTGCTCATGTTTCTGGCGTCCACCAATTTGCCTGCCACACTTATCGTCAGCGATGTTGTGCTGGTGGAAGAGGGATCGCTCTGGTATTTTAGTTCCAGCGTAGGCGGTGCTTCGGGTACCAGCCACACGATCTGGCTCTTTTCACCCTGGCCGCTCTTTTTGATTTTGTACAGCTTGCTGGCAGTGATTCTCTTCTGGGCCTGCGTACGCCGGGTGCGGAAGATTGCCACGCAGTGAATAAATAAGCCACAGAGGACACAGAGAATTTAGAGATTTTCTCTTTTGCCTCTGTGTTCTCTGTGGCGAAGAATATTGATGAACGAACGATTTGAGGACTTAAAGCAGCAGTTGAAGCGGTGGAACGGCCGTCGCCGAATGCGTGACGGGTTGTTGTGGCTGCCGCGTGGGCTGCTGCTTGGCCTGCTGCTGGGCGTCGTCGTGGCTACCGTGGCTCGCTTTCGCCCACTGCTGACCAATGAAGAAGTTGGCTTGGTAGCTGGCGGCCTGGGGTTGCTGGGGCTGTTGGTAGCGGTGATTGTGTTGCTGGCACGCCGCTTTGATCTGCTGCAGCAGGCGCGGTTTGCCGACCGGCAGTTTTTGCTAAAAGAGCGGACGAGTACGGCCGTTGAAATCCACACCCAGCAGCTGGAAGCCACGCCCACCTTTGCCGATTTGCAGCTGAACGATACGTTAACGGCCGTGCAGCGCGTGGACGCCAAAGCAATGCTGCCCTTCAAGGTAAACCGGCAAGATTGGCTGGTGATTTTGCTGGCGGTAATTTTGCTGGGAACGGCCGTTCTCCTGCCCAACGCCCAGGAATCCGAACTTCTCAAAAGCCGCGCCATCCAGGAAAGCATTGAAGAACAGGTGGAAGCATTAGAAGCGCTGGAAGAAGAAATCATCCAAAATCCTGAACTGACCAACGAGCAGGAAGAAGAGCTGCTGGAACCAATCCAAAGCGCACTGGAAGGGCTGCAAGAAGGCAGCCTGAGCCAGGAAGAAGCGGTCGCCACCCTGTCCGAGGCGGAAGCTGATTTGCGCGAACTGGCAGCAGCCAACGATCAATCCAATCTGCAACAGTCGCTGCAAGACGCCGGGCAGCCACTGGCGCAAAACCAGAACAGCCAGTCGCTGGGGCAAAATCTGCAAAGCGGCAATTTATCCCAGGCGGGTGCGGCTGCGGCGCAGCTGGCGGATTCCCTGCCAACGCTGTCCGATGAGGAGTTGGCGGAACTGGCGGATGATTTGGCGGAAACGGCCGCATCCCTGCAAGACGTCGATAGCGAATTAGCCGCTGAACTCGCTGCCGCTGCCGAAGCCCTGCAAAATGGCGATGTCGCTGCCGCCCAGCAGGCGCTGCAGCAAGCCGCCGGCACCCTCCAGCAGCGCGCCCAAAGCAACGCCGCTGCCGGGCAAGCCAACGCTGCCGCCAATCAGTTGGGTGAAGGACGGCAGGAAGTGGCCCAGGCGGGTCAAGGCAGCCAATCCGGCCAGGGCGAGCGGGCCGAAGGCAGCGGCCAGGGGCAAGGACAAGGTGAGGGCGAAGGTCAGGGACAAGGTGAAGGCCAGGGACAGGGCAGCGGTCAGGGTTCGGGACAGGGTCAAGGTTCCGGTTCCGGCCAGGGCAGCGGCCAGGGGCAAGGATCTGGACAAGGCGGCCAGGAGGGTGGCCAGGGCGGCGGCATTGGTGGCCCAGGACGAGGCGGCGGCCACACGGAAAATGTCTTCGTACCCGATTTTGTTGATTTGAGCGAGTTTGAAGGTGAAGAGATCGAGCTGCCTGCCGAATGTATTGCCGATCCGGCCTCCTGTGGCGGATTACTCAGCGAAAACCCCACCGAGTTTGGCGACGAGCAAAGCATCGTCCCCTACGAGCAGGTATTTGGCGACTATCGCAACGCCGCCAACGAAGCCCTCACCGACGACTACATCCCGCTCGGCCTCAAAGGCTACATTCGCGACTATTTTTCATCTTTAGAACCGTAGCCGCGCACTCTTGGCGCGCAAAGTCTGAGTAATGCAAGCTTTGCAAAACAACACAACCTCCACCTGTCATTTCGAGGTCCTCCGAGAAATCCCTAACGTGATTCGTGAGCTAAGGGCTTCCCAGGTTTAGAGGGATTTCTCGCCAAAAAGCGGCTCGAAATGACAAATGTGAGTTCATTGGTAATTCCAGTAGCCGCGCTTTCTTAGCGCGCAAAACGAGGATTGGAATCCTCGGCTACAAAATTCATTTCTCGAAAAAACAAGAGGAACAACATGCTTTCACTCGAGTTTGAAGAACCTCAATATTCAACTTGTGAATGTTGCGGCAACAAAACCACAAAACTTGTTCGCTACGTTTTGCAGAATGACAATCCGTTTGCTCTCTACATGGCAACTTATGCTGAAGGGCATGAAAGGAAGCTCGTTGAGTTAATTGTTGGGCTAGGTTCATGGAACGAAGATTCATCACCATCTGAGCGTACCGCATTTACGCTTCAGATTTGGGAAAATAGGGACGAGTGGGCAGTTAGTCTAACGAACGCGGATGATTCAACATGGGGGCATGTGACTTTTTTAGGGCAAGTTTTAGACCGTGAAGAGGCATTGCAACACCCTTGGATTAATGATGTGTATAAAATCACAGATCATATTCTCAGCGAGGATAAAGCAATTATCGAGTATTTCACCGCTCGTTCCACGCTCGGCGTGGAATGAAGATCGGGACGCTCCGGCGTCCCACACGCAGCGCAGAGCGCCGCACCAGCATCCCCACGCGGAGCGCGGGAACGAGAATAAAAGAGGGTTTTATGATTGATGAAACAGCGTTGGCTGAACTTTCGGTGGCGGAATTTCGGGAGACAGCAGCAGATATTGAGGCTGAAGTTGGCAAAGTAATCGTCGGGCAGGCGAACGTGGTGCGGACGGTGCTGGTAGGCATTCTCAGCGGCGGACACGTGCTGCTGGAAGGCGTGCCGGGGCTGGGCAAAACGATGCTCATCCGCACGCTGGGGCAAGTGCTCAGGCTGGACTTCAGCCGCATCCAGTTCACCCCGGACCTGATGCCGGCCGACATCACCGGTACGGAAATCATGGAAGAAGCCGACGGCCGTCGTGCTTTTCGCTTTCAACAGGGGCCGGTGTTTGCCAACCTGATCCTGGCCGACGAAATTAATCGGGCCACGCCCAAAACCCAGTCCGCCATGCTGGAAGCCATGCAGGAAAAAACGGTGACGGTGGCCAACCACACCTACCAACTGCCGGTGCCGTTCTTCGTGTTGGCGACGCAAAACCCCATCGAGCAGGAAGGCACTTACCCGCTGCCGGAAGCGCAGCTCGACCGCTTCCTCTTCAAAATCAACGTCGCCTTCCCCTCCGCTGATGAGCTGACGGAGATTTTGGTGCGCACCACGGGCAAAAGCAGCCCCGCACCGGAAGTCGCCGCCGACGGGGCACGGCTCGTCGCCATGCAGGCGCTGGCGCGGCAGGTGCCCATTCCCAGCCATGTGAGCCAATACATCAGCCAGCTGGTGGTGGCCACGCATCCGGGCAGCAGTCCCGCGCCGCTGGTGGACCAGTACGTACGCTACGGCTCCAGCCCGCGTGGGGCGCAGGCACTGGTGCTGGGGGCCAAGATTACGGCGCTGTTAAACGGCCGTCTCAACGTCAGTTTCGATGATGTAGCGACCGTCGTCCCGGCGGCTTTGCGCCACCGGCTCCTGCTCAACTTTGAGGGCCAGGCCGAAGGCATCCGCACCGATGACGTGATTGCCGATTTGCTGACGGCCGTGCCGAGAGAGTAGGTAGTGAAAAGTGAAAAGAACTCCACTTTTTACCTTTCACTGAACACCAAACCATGACCATTTTTGACGAAACCACCCTCCGCAAACTGGAACAGCTCACCCTGGTGGCCGAGCGCGTGCGCGTGGGGGTGATGAAGGGCGACCGGCGCAGCAGCAAACGCGGCAGTTCCATCGAGTTTGCCGACTACCGCAACTACACCAAAGGCGACGATCTGCGGCGGCTGGATTGGAATGTGTATGCAAGGTTGGAACGGCCGTTCATCAAGCTGCTCGAAGAAGAAGAAGATTTGGCCGTTCATCTCCTCGTCGATGCCAGCGCCTCCATGAATTGGCCGGATGACGGTGAACAGTCGGAGAATAAGTTAGTTTATGCGCTGCGGTTGGCCGGGGCGTTAGGGCATATTGGCTTGACAGCAGGGGATTTAACGGCCGTCACCCTCCTCAGCAGCAGCGGCGACCATACCTGGGGGCCGTTTCGCGGCCAGCAAAACTCGCTGCGGCTGCTGCAATTTTTGGAAACGGCCAGTGGCAGCGGCATCACCGATTTGAACCAATCGCTTAAAAATTATGCTCTGCGCGGCCGGCGGCCTGGGCTGCTCTTTGTCCTCAGTGACTTACTCTCCCCCAACGGCTACCAGAACGGCCTGCACGCCCTGCAAGCCCGTGGCTACGAAGTTGGCCTCATTCACCTGCTCAGCCCGGACGAAGTAGAGCCACCTGTCAGCGGCGACCTCAAGCTGGTAGACATCGAAACCGGCGCCGACGCCGAAATTACGCTCGATCCCACCACCCTGGACCTGTATCGTGAGCGGCTGCAAGAATGGCAAACCGAAATCGCCACCTACTGCGCCAACCGCCACATCCATTACATTCCTCTCACTACCGACTTGCCGTGGGAAAAGCTGGTGTTGCAAACCCTGCGGGTAAAGGGCATCGTCAAATAACCCACACAATTCAACCGGCTTCTATACCCTGTCTCTATACCCTGATATATGGTTATGTCTGGTCGAATCTAGTAGAGTTGCAGGTATGATGACACAATTAGACACAGACACGGAAACCACCATGCACACATTTTCCCCCGGAGATTGGATTGTTCACCGTCATTATGGCATTGGACAAGTGAAAGCAATCGAGACAAAGGCAATTGGGGAAGAGGAGACGACGTATTATAAGATCGATGCGCACAATGACAGCACGATCTGGGCGCCGGTCGACAGCGAAGAGGATCTGCTTCGCCCGGTAGCAACAGAAGAGGAGTTTGCCGAGGTATTGCAAGTATTGCAACGGCCGTCTAAAAAAATGAACTCTCACTTCCAGACCCGCATTGCCCGCATACGCAAGGTTACTCGCGAAGGCAACCCGGTGAAGCTGGCTCGAACCGTCCGCGACTTGTGGGGCAGACGCAGTCGACGCGGGCAGCTTTCTAATACCGAAGAAAGCCATTGGCGTCGTCTGACAGACCGACTCATCGCCGAATGGACAGTAACCATGGATATGGACGAAGATCAGGTCAACAAAGAAATGTATAATTTACTAGAGGAAAACGCGCTGACCCCTGCCAGCAGCTCGTCTTAATTATTTTTTAGGTCTCAGGTCGCCACCGGCCACTTGAAGACATATGGAGAAACATGCAAGAAGCTTTATTATCTGTGATCAACAACGAAGCAACCAATCCCGCCAACGGAAATGGCAATGGCAACGGCCATAGCCAAACCCCCTTTTTTGAACTCATCGAAGAATACGACTTTCCCCAACCCAAGCGCGGCGACATCATTCAAGGCGAAATTTTACGCATTGATGACGATGTTGTCTTTATTGATATTGGCTCCAAACGAGACGCCATGGTGCCCTATCAAGAAGTCGAACAACTAGATGATTCCTTTTTAGAAACATTATCTACCGGCGATACGGTGCCCGTGTACGTAACACGCACCCCGGTAGGCAGCGAGCAGCTGCTTGTTTCGCTGGAACGTGGCCTACAGGAGCTGGATTGGGAACGCGCGGCTGAACTGAAAGAAGAAGATACCACCATTGAGCTAAAAATTGTTAATTACAATAAGGGTGGTGTGGTCGTGGAATTCAACCGTATTCAAGGCTTTGTACCCAACTCACACATTCCCGCTATCCAAAACGTCTATAATCACGACAAGCGAACCAGCTACAAAAGCAAGCAAGTTGGCGAAACGATTAATCTCAAAATTATTGAGATCGATCCGGGCCGGGAACGATTTGTTCTATCAGCCAAAGCTGCTCAAAAAGAGCAGCGCAAAGAACGTCTCAACACCCTGGCTGTTGGCGACAAACTGACAGGAACCATTGTCAACATGAAGCATTACGGCGCTTTTGTTGATATTGGTGATAGCATTGTCGGCTTGCTGCACATTTCACGAATGGCCTGGGAACATGTCGATCATCCCAAAGATTTGTTTGAGGTTGGCGACGAAGTTGAGGTCATCATCGACAAGATCGATGTGGAGAAAGAGAAGATTAGCCTGAACCGTAAGGCATTGCAGCCCAGCCCGTGGGAAACTTTTGCCGAGCGATGGGCATCCGGCGATTTGCTGGAAGGTGAAGTAACGGCCGTCGTCGATTTTGGTGCTTTTATTCGCCTGGAAGAAGGCATCGAAGGGTTACTCCACCGCAACGAAATGAACCTGCCCAGCGATGCTGATCCCGCCGAAGTGTTAGAAGAAGGCGACGTAATCCTGGTGCGCATCGTACAAATCGATGTGGAACAGGAACGGCTCAGCCTCAGCACCCGCCGCGTGACGGCCGCTGAAGAAATTGAGTGGATGCAAGTCAAGCGCGAGGAAGAAATCGAAGAAGATGAAATAGAAACACCTGCGTCCGAAACTGAAAGCGATGACAATGATGCAATGCTTGAAGCAGAACCCCTCGAAGCGGAGGCAACCGAAGAAGAAGCTGCTGTTGAATAACTGATAACTGACCGCTTTACAACGCCAATTTTGAAACGGCCGTTCCCTACAAGATGGGAACGGTCGTTTTTTGCAAATCCCCCAAAGGGCCTAAAAAGTGGCTGCATGGTTTCTTGTGATTTGCTTAAGTAAAAGCCAAATTTGAGCCAGATTTACTTCAAACATCCTTTTGGCTTTTACAACTTTCCCCGTTAATAACCGTTGAGAACTGAATAAAGTGCGTAGGCAGGACGGCCGTTTTTGTGTATCCTTCTGCCTAAACGACTGTAGACAAATCATGCTACAATGGCAGCAAATTTGTGTTTTGTTCAGGAGCAAAAAATGTTACACACAGTCAAAGTGGATAAGCAAGGCAAATTAACGCTTCCCAAGGACGCTCTTGATGCCTTGGGTGTAGAAAAGGAGGCTGAACTTGTGATAGAACTAACAGACGGCGGCATCCTACTCAGCTTTAAAAAGTCATTGCCACCACTTACTGAGCAAATTGCTGCCATGAATTTGCCTGTCAGCTCCTGGGAGCAGATGGAAACTGAAACGGAAGCAGGCCGCACCTCGTGACAGACGCAATTTTTCTAGATGCCAATATCTTCATGTATGCAGCGGGAGCTACTCACCAATACAAAGCACCCTGTCTGCAAATCTTGGCGCTGGTAGAAACCAAAAAATTAACGGCCGTTACCAGCAGCGAAGTGCTCCAAGAACTTCTGTACCGTTATAGTCACCTGCAACTAGCTGAAAAGGGAATTCATTTATGCCGCCGCATTCTCGATTTTCCAATGCAAATTTTGCCCGTGACCGCCGCAGACGTGCAGCGAGCTACTGAGATTCTGGAAGCTTCACCAGGAATCAAATCCAGAGATGCGATTCACGCGGCCACGATGCTCAACAACAATGTCGAAGAAATCTTGACCGCCGACAAGCACTTTGAGCAAATACTATCCTTAAATCGACTTGATCCGCACGCCTATGTCGCATCAATCTCTTGAGATTTGTCCTTTTTAACCCCCCTCTTCCTTTTGCTGGGCCTGCTGGCCGGGCCGATTATCATCCTCTACATGCTGCGGCTGCGGCGGCGCGAGGTCATGGTGAGCAGCACCCTGCTCTGGCAAAAGCTGCTGCGCGACCGTGAAGCCAATGCTCCCTGGCAAAAGCTGCGCCGCAACCTACTGCTCATCCTGCAATTGATTATTCTGGCCGCGCTGGTGTTTGCGTTGGCACGGCCGTTTCTTCCCTCACCCGCCATCATCAGCGGCAGCGTTGTTGTTTTGCTCGATGCCTCCGCCTCCATGCAGGCTACCGATGTGGAGCCAAACCGCTTTGCCGCCGCTAAAGCCGAAGTTAGCCAGCTCATCAACGATCTTAGCGGCAGCAGCCAGATGACGCTCATCAAGGTGGGGCAAACGCCCACCGTGGTGGCCGCCGCCAGCAGCGACCGCGCCCAGCTCCAGCGTGCCCTTGAGGCCGTGCAGCCAGACCCGGCTGCGGCTGCCTGGAACGCTGCTTTTGCCCTGGCCACCGGCGCGGCCCAGGGCTTCCGAGACGCCCGCATCGTCATCGTTTCTGATGGTGGCATACCAGACGATTTGCCACCATTGCCTGTGGAGCATATCTACCTGCCCATCGGTGAGAGCAGCGAGAATTTAGCCATCACTGCCCTGGCCACGCGAGAGACGGAGGATGGCATTCAGCTTTTTGCCAGCGTGCAAAATGAGGGGCTGATTGATCGGGAGGTGCTGCTCAGCATCGATCTGGACGGTACGCTGTTTGATTCGCGCCGCCTCACGGTGCCGGCCGGCAGCAGCGTCAATGCCACCTGGGATTTGCCGCCGGGCACGGCTACCATTCGCGCCCACCTGGGCGACAACGAGGGCGACTTCTTGCCGCTGGATGATGTGGCCTGGGCCGTGCATGAAGGCGGCGTCAGCAACCGCACGCTGCTGGTGACCGAAGGCAATCTGTTCCTGGAGCAGGTGTTTACCGTTTTGCCCGGCGTGGAAGCGTTTAAAGTGCCGCCCGACTCTGATTTGCTCGATCCGGAAACGGCCGAATTCGACTACGACCTCGTCATTTTTGATGGCGTCCCCCTGCCCGATCCGCCGCCGGCGTCCGACATGCTCATCATCAATCCACAGGCGGGTGGCGAAGGCGGTTTGTTTAGCGTCAGCGGCACGTTTTCCAACACAGTGACCACCCGGCTGGAGGAGTCGCCGCTGCTGCAATTTGTGGCGTGGAACGAGGTCGATGTACGCCAGGCGCAGCGCGTTTCTGCCCCGTGGGCGCAAACGCTGGTCGAAGCCGAAGGCGGGCCGCTGGTGCAAATTGGCGAGCAGAATGGCTACCGCATCGCCATCCTCACCTTCGACCTGCGCGACTCTGATTTGCCGCTGCAAATTGCATTTCCTATCTTAATGGCTAATATTACGGGCTGGCTCAGCCCCGGACGGGCCTTTGACGCGCCGACGGGACTCCAGCCGGGCGACCCGGTGGCGGTGGTGCCGGGGGCCAGCAGCACGGCCGTTCTCGTCCAAAAACCGGACGGCAGCCGCTGGACCGCTGAGGTGGGCGAAGAAGATTTATTCTTCACCGAGACGGACACGCCCGGTTTGTACACGGTGCTGCTGCGCGACGCAGCGGCGGACCGGCCGGCAGGCAGCTTTGCCGTGAACCTGTTCAACCCGGCCGAGTCGGCGATTCGGCCGGTAGAGAGTTTGCAGATTGGGCAAACGGCCGTGGAAACCGAAGACGAAGGCGATGTGGGCCAACGCGAACTGTGGCCTTGGCTGCTGGCCATCGCCGTGGTTGTGCTCATTGTGGAGTGGTGGGTCCACCACCGCGGCACCCGCTGGCCCAAGCTGCCCAGCACAGCGTTCGGCCGCTTTAGACGATAACAATGCAGAGGCAGTCACTTTGCTGTTCTTAATATCAACAAACACGTAACCTTGTCTTGTCATTTCGACCAAAGGGAGAAATCCCTCTGAGGACAGAAAGACAAAGTCCCGGCCAAATTTAGAGAGATTTCTCGCCAAAAACGGCTCGAAATGACAATTTTAGGCTGTTCGTTGTGATTACCTAATATTTTCTTGTGACTGCCACTTCTACTATGTTCTAATTTATGAGTGAACAAGCCAGCCTGGAAACAGAAATGACAACGACAGCCAGCCCTCGCTGGTGGTGGTGGCTGATGGCTGGGTTGGTGCTTTTGCTGCTGATCTGGCTGGTGGTGGCGTTGAGTGGTTCACGGCCGTTGAAGATGTGGCAGGATACGGCCGTTCCCCTCGACATCACCATTAACGGCCAACCTCTGCTGGTGGATTTTGACGCCCTGAATGACAATCCGGCTGAGTACAGCAACAAGCGCATCCAGGTCAGCGGCAGTTATTTGCGGCTGGAGCAGGAAGATTGTGAACTGTTCAACGGGCCACGCATTCAGTGGGTGCTGGTGGCCGAAGGGTTGCAGCTCAACGCGCGCGGTTTTGAGGCCATCGTGCTGCCCATCGTCTCGCCGGGCACGCCAATGACCCTGCAAGGCATCTGGCGGCGCTATCCTGGCCCGGCCGGCTGCGGCAAGGAGCCACCAACCGGGCTGTGGTACCTGGAAGTGGAGCAAATTGTGCAGCCCAATCCATTGGTGGCAGGAACACGCACCCCTGTAGCCATCCTTTCCATCACGCCGCCCCCCTTCCCCTCAGTGACACCCACCACGTTTGGCTCACCGCCTGCGATCGGCACGCCCGTTCCCAATGTTACCATTGTGAGTACGGTGGTGGTTGGAACGCCGAGCAGCACGCCAACGCTTGAGGGAACGGCCGTCACCCCCACACCAACCGCCACGGCCACCAGCACCGCCACCGGCACATTAGCCACACCCACCAGCGGCCCCGGCACACCTACGGGCGCTCCCGGTACCCCAACCAGCACGGCAACGCCCACGCCTAGCGTTACGCCCGGCGGTCCTGGCGTGCCCACGCCGACCAACCCCTCATTGGTCACGGCTACGCCAGGCGGTTATCCTGGACCCACATCGCCGGCCCCTTCGCCATCACCACCATCCTACCCATAAATTGGAGCACTCATGAGTTTATCGTTTTCCCCCGCCGTCGCACCGCCAACTGAAAACAACACCCCGGCCTTCTGGTTTATCTTTCGTGGGGCAGATTTGCTGGTGCTGGATGAAGGTGAAACGGCCGTACTTCCTCAAAGCATCCACGAGTTGGAGTTTTTGCGACAGCATTATTTGGGCTGGATTGAAGAGGAAACGGCCGCAACCCACTGCTTTGCCGCCGAGGTGGCTGAAGAAACTGATCCACCTCCTGACATGCAGTTTGCCGGACTGCGCCAACTGTTCAACCGGCTGCCCACCGATCAGTTGTGGCTGGCCGGCCGCGCCGTGCAAATTGTCGATTGGGATCGCACGCATCAGTTTTGCAGCCGCTGCGCCACGCCCAACGAGATTCTGGATCACGAGCGGGCCAAAAAGTGTCCGAATTGCGGCCTGACGACCTACCCACGCATCGCTCCGGCGATTATTGTACGGATAGACCGGGAAATTGACGGGGTGCCTCATTTGCTGCTGGCGCGGAACGGCCGTTGGCGGCGCGGATGGTACAGTGTGTTGGCCGGCTTTGTAGAACCGGGCGAAACGCTAGAGCAATGTGTCCATCGTGAAGTGTTTGAGGAAACCGGCCTGCGCCTGAAAAACGTACGCTACTTTGGCAGCCAGCCGTGGCCCTTCCCCAACTCGCTCATGGTTGGCTTTACGGCCGATTACGCCGGCGGCGACATCGTTTTAGAGGAAGAAGAGCTGGAAGATGCCAACTGGTTCACCGTAGACAGCCTGCCCAATCTACCCTCCAGCATGAGCATTGCTCGGCGATTGGTGGATGCCTTTATTGAGGAAGTGAAAAGTAAATGACCACCACCAGAGGTAGTGGCTTTTCTCTGGGGCACCTAGAAGGTGCGCTCCTACCTTTCTAATCGAATAAGCTTCTTTG
>PABI01000168.1 GCA_002699125.1 Anaerolineaceae bacterium | reverse complement strand
TTCTCTCACTGTCAGCATCTCCTTGCCTCCATTATCATGATGCTCTTCATGATAATGAAGCCTGAGTTCTGACATTTTCGACGGCCGTTTCGCTGACTACCTATGCACTTTTAGATTATCGTAAACACAAGGTTAAATACCAGAAGTACAAAAGGAAATCAGACGGAACACGCTCATACGAGGCACCTGTTGAATGGTTTGATGGCGAACACAAGGCCGTCATATCCGAAGAACTATTTGAACGCTGCCAGGAAGTGAGAGCAAAGCGGCGCAGCCACCGCATGACGACAAAGAAGTATCAACCCTATCTTTTGCGGACTCTGGTTTACTGCCATAACTGTTGCAGCAACCCGCCCGAAGGCAAGACATTCCGCCTCTATGGTTTGATGCGTCCCCAGTCACAATCAAAAGGCAGCAGATACCAATATTACCGCTGCCGTTCCAATGAACTTGGTTACGAATGTGACCAGAAATCAGTGCGTGTTGAGGACGTTGATACCCAAGTCGTCAGTATCCTGATGCAATTAAAACCACCTGAAGGCTGGCGTAAAAAGGTTGCCCAAGGCATGAGCGAATTCCTAGGCGAGAAGAATCTGGAAGAAAAACTGGAAGAAATTCAAGCCATTATTAAACGCATGGATACACGCTGGGACAATGGCTTTATCATTGACGAGCAAGAATATCTTGAGCAGCGTCTCAAATTGCAGATGGAATTAGACCGGCTGAATCCAGTGCCTGATGATGACCTGGCTCATGCAGCCGACCTGCTACAAAATTTCAAATCTCACTGGGAACGGCTAGAAGAGGATGAGGACAGCCGTCATGATTTAGTGAAACTGATTGTGGAAAGAGTCTACGTGAGAGATAAACAGGTGGTGGCCATGACCCTGCGCTCAAATTACCATCTGGTATTGGGCCATAAAACAAACGGGCCAACCTATCTTGAGGTTGACCCATTTTTATACAGGAGCGGGAGCGACGGGGATCGAACCCGCGATCTCTGGCTTGACAGGCCAGCGTGTTAACCACTACACCACGCCCCCTTGTTGAGCGACCGAGATAATATCAAATATCAGGGAAACTGTCAAAAAACTGGGGGAAATTTTGGGTAGGAAATTGGTCAAGCCACACGGCCGTTTCCCCACAACCCTTGCCTCAATCCACTACCCTACGCTACCATTCACCATGCGCAAAAACAAAACAAAATCCAAACTGAAACAAGGCCAGCCCGTCTACGGCGTGCTCTCCGCCAGCCCAGACCCATACTTGGCTGAATTGATCGGACTGACGGGCTTCGATTATTACATGCTCGATGCTGAACATGGCCCGCTAACGCCTGCCGATGCCGTCAATGTCGTACGCGCCTGCGATGCGGTGGATGTGACGCCGCTGGTGCGCGTGGGGCAGTTTGATATGAAGCTGGTCCTGCAATATCTGGATGCGGGGATGATGGGCATCATGATGCCGGGACTGCGCACGGCCGTTCACCTCCAACAGTTCGTCCAGGGCATTAAATACCCGCCGGACGGCAATCGCGGCTTTGGCCCCGGACGCAGCGCCAACTACATGCTGGGCACCCCGGCTGAGCAAGCTGCCTACGTGGCTCAGGCCAATGAGCAGATTTTGATTTTGCCTCAGTTTGAGGAGATTGGTTTGCTGGAGACGCTGCCAGAGTTAACGGCCGTTCCCGGCGTCGATGGCTTTGTCATTGGTCCGCGAGATTTGGCCCTGAGCATGGGCCACGCCGACAGTGCCAACCATCCCGATGTGCAGCAACGGATCGACGACGCCATTCACATTATGCAGCAGGTCGGTCTATGGGTGGGCATCACCGCCAGCAACCAGGCCGCCGCCCAGCAGCAAATTGCGCGAGGCGCCACCATCATCTTGACCACAGTGCCGGGCTTGATCCAGGACGGTGCTCACCAAATGCTCCCCCCAACCACTGGCTAAAGCTTCACAAAAGCAAACCGCAAAGAATGCGAAGGCTTGTCCTGAGCATCGTCGAAGGAACGCAAAGAAAATTTAGAAAAAACTTTGCGCTCTTTGCGTCCTTTGCGGTGAAAAAAGCTATCTCACTTTGGCCCGCAGCCAGCTGGCCCACGCCTCAACACCCTCGCCTGTTTTGCAGGAAATGGGGAAAATGGCGGCACCAGGGTTGAGCAGGTGAATGCCGCGCTCAAAGTAGGGTTGGTCGAAGTCGATATACGGCCGTAAATCCACCTTGTTCAAAATCAGGGCATCAATGCCGCGATAAATATTGGGGTATTTGTATGGCTTGTCGTCCCCTTCTGGCACGCTGGCGATGACCACGTTGGCGTGTGTGCCCAGGTTAAACGCGCCGGGACAGATGAGATTGCCCACATTTTCCACGATGAGCAAATCCAGTTCGTCCAGCGGCAGCTGCGGCAGCGCTTTGGCCAGCATCACCGCGTCCAGATGGCAGGAACCGCCGGTGTTGATTTGTATGGCCGGACAGCCGGCGGCGACAATTTTGTCGGCGTCAATGGTAACTGCTGCCGTGTCGCCTTCCACTACGCCCACGCGCAGGCCGGGCGTGACGGCCTCGATGGTGCGCAGGATGGTGCTCGTTTTGCCCGCGCCCGGCGAGGCCATGATGTTCAAACCAAAGACGCCATGAGTCTCCAACTGTGCCCGGTTTTGCGCCGCCAGCTGGTCGTTGGCGCTCATAATATCTTCAACAATCGAAATGGTTTTGCTCATAAGACAGGCTCCTTTGCCTGCATCATTTTTTCAATCTGGCAGACTGCTGCAGCAACGGCTTGCTGCACGGGCGGTGACAACTGTTCCTGATAGCCAAAATCTTGCCCGGTGATGGTGATGAGGGTAGCGGGTGGCATACGGCCGTATAATTCACCACCCATCGCCAGCAGCACCGCCGGATGAAGCTGGTGGCTGGATGCCGGACCGTCGGGTGTCGGTTGGATAGATGTTACCATGACGCTGCCCGGTTCACCATCCACACTGGCATCGACAAAGATAACCCGTTCGGCCGTGTGAATCGTATCCAAAAGTTCCGGCAAAAGTTGGTGCACGCAAACCGTCTGCATCGGGCCAACTGTCAGTTCGGCCAACGCCTCAACCACGGCCCAACCGGCTCCATCATCCCCCCGCAGCGGATTGCCAATACCAACCACCCACTTTTCACTTTTCACTTTTCACTCACCAAAGGGCGAGGCAGATGGAGAAACGGCCGTCCTGTTTGGCAAAGGTTCCACCCACCTGCCTCGCCCCTACTGTTCACTGTTTGCCGATCACTGATTACTGACCACCGATTACCTCCGCCTCACCTCATCCACCAATTCCCCATCCGGCCCCACCAACTGCACGTCCATTGCCATCTGGCCCATCGCGTGCGTGGAGCAGCTCAGGCAGGGGTCAAAGGTGCGGATGACCGCTTCTACCCGGTTCAGCATCGGCTCTTCAATTTTATTGGAGCGGATAAATTGGCGGGCTACCTGCAACACACCTTTGTTCATCGCCAGGTTATTGTGGCCGGTGGCAATAATCAGGTTTACCCAGCGGATAAGCCCGTTTTCGTCGATTTTGTAATGATGCATCAACGTGCCGCGCGGCGCTTCCGACGCGCCAACGCCTTCAAAAGCGTTAGGGGAGGCGTGGGCACGGACATGTTTGCCAAGAATGTCTGGGTGGTTGAGCAGCTGCTCGATGCGCTCAATGCAGTACACAATTTCCACCAGCCGGGCATAATGATATTGGAAAGAACTTAACACTGCGCCACGCTGCAACATGCGGAACTCGGCCCATTCCTGGTCGGCCAGCGGTGTGCCGCAGTGGGAGATGATGTTCATCCGTGCCAGCGGTCCCACCCGGTAGATGCCTTCGGGATAACCCATCGGTTTGTAATAAGGTGATTTCAGGTAGGAATCGGGTTCCACTGCTTCGGACAGGTAATCCATGTAGCGCGCCGGGTCTAGCTGGTCAGCTACAATGTTGCCCACCGCATCGACGATGCGCAATTTGCCATCATGCAATGAAAGTTTACCGTCAGGATCTACCATGCCCATAAACAGCGTGGGGAAGTTGGCAAAGCTGCGTAGTTCGGCGTCGAAGGTGCCAAAGATTTCTTTGTACCAGGCCAGGGTGCGTTGAATACGCTCCAAAGCATCCGGCACCTGGGCCATGATGGTATTGTGATGCACCTCGGTCAATGGTGAACTGACGCCGCCAGGCACCACCCAGGCGGGATGAATCCGCTTGCCGCCCAGCAGTTCAATGATCGACTGGCCAAATTTGCGCAGGGCAATGCCGTCTTTGGCCAGGTCGGGATGCTTTTGCATCACACCAAAGATGTTGCGCTCGGCCGGATCGGCGTCAAAGCCCATCACAAAGTCCGGCGATGAAAGATGGAAGAAACTGAGCGCATGGGATTGGAGAATTTGCGCCAGATTCATGATGCGGCGCAGGTTTTTGGCCGTATGAGGAATCTTTACTGCCAGCAGGGCATCCCCGGCTTTGGCTGAAGCCATCAGGTGGCTCACCGGGCAAATGCCACAGATTCTGGCGGTGAGGGCGGGCATTTCGTAAAACGGCCGTCCCTCCGTCATCTTCTCAAACCCGCGAAACTGCGTCACGTGGAACCGGGCATCGGCCACCTTGCCCTTGTCGTCCAATTGAATTGTAATTTTGCTGTGCCCCTCAATCCGGGTCACGGGATCAATCGTTATTGTTTTACTCATGGAAGTTTCCTGTTCTAATTTTCACCCCCTCCCCCTACCAGGGGGAGGGAACTTGGCTCCCTCTCCCTCTTAGGGAGAGGGCTGGGGTGAGGGTCTTAAGCACCAAACCGCGTCTTGCCCGTTAAATCAGGTTCGCGCCCCGCCAACAGCTCCGTCACCACATAAAAGATGGTGTCGGCCGAGGGCGGACAGCCGGGCACAAATACGTCCACCTTCACCACCTGATGAACCGGCACCGACATCTCGCGCAGCGGCGGAATGACCTTGACCGGAATGTGCTGGTTTTTGTCAGCATTTTCTACGTAGGCACGCTCCAGCAGCGCTTCCGGCTTAAACGGATTGCGCATCCCCGGCACGTTGGCCGTCACGGCGCAATCGCCCAGCGATACCAAAATTTTGGTGTGGTCGCGCACCTTCAAGATTTTTTCGTAATCGTCCTCGTTGCTGACGGCCCCTTCAATCAGGGTCACATCAACCATGTCGGGGAACTCTTTGGTGTCCACCAGCGGGCTGTACACCAGGTCGGCCAGGTCGGCCAGCGTGATGAGTCGCTCATCGATGTCTAAAAAGGACATGTGGCAGCCGGAGCAGCCATCCAGCCAAACGGTTGCCATTTTTGCCTTGCTCATTCTTCACCTCCGTTGCGCCCTTCACGCATCAGGCGCAGGTAGGGCAGAAACTCATGTTTTTTGCGCATTTCGGCCACGGATGTGCCTTTTTCAAACAGGGCACCGGTGGGGCAGACCTGCACACATTTGCCGCAGCTGGTGCAGCTTTGTGCTTCGCCCCACGGCTGGTTCAAATCGGCCACGATACGCGCCTCTGCGCCACGTCCCATCACGTCCCAGGTATGCGCCCCTTCTACCTCGTCACAGACGCGCACGCAGCGAGTACACAGGATGCAGCGGTTGTGGTCCAGGCCAAAGTAAGGATGGCTGGCGTCCACCGGCAGGCTGGGATTGATGTATGGCACGCTGACGTGGGTCATACCTAACCGATATGCTTTATCTTGCAGCTCGCAGCTGCCGTTGGAAACACAAACGGCACAAACGTGATTGCGTTCAGAAAAAAGCAGCTCAATCGTTTGTTTGCGATATGCTTGCAGCCGCTCGGAATTGGTTGTCACTTCCATGCCTTCGTCGGGATAGGTCATGCAGGCAGGGAAGAGGCGGCTGGACCCTTTGATCTCCACCATGCAGAGGCGGCAGCCGCCGTAAGCGGAAACGCCTTCCAGGTAACAAAGGGTGGGAATGGAGATGCCGTTTTGGCGAGCCAGTTCCAGAATGGTTTCGTCTTCGCGGGCACCAATGTCTTGCCCGTCAATTTTAAAGGTTATGATACGGGATCGTCTCATGATTGCACCTCTTTCTCACCGTCAAGCAGCAGGTCGATATACTCTTGCCGGAAGTAGCGCAGCGTGCTGTTCACCGGGTTGGGAGCCGTCTGGCCCAGGCCGCACAGGCTCATCTCCTGCACCATCTGGCACAAGTTTTCCAGCAGCCGCAACTCGTAGCGCATCGCCTCGCCGCGGTAGATTTTGTCCAGCAGATGGTGCATATGCACCGTGCCAACGCGGCAGGGCACGCATTTGCCACACGACTCCGATTTGCAGAATTCCATGAAGTAACGGGCCACATCCACCATGTTGGAGGTCTCATCCATCACAATCATGCCGCCGGAACCCATGATGGAGCCCAGCTTTACCAGCGATTCATAATCAACCGGCGTGTCAAAATAGTCTGCCGGAATGCAGCCGCCGGATGGTCCGCCGGTTTGTACCGCTTTCACCTGGTGTCCGCCGGGGATGCCGCCGCCAATCTCAAACACAATTTCCTTGAGCGGAATACCCATTGGCACTTCAATAAGGCCAGTGTTGACGATGCTGCCCGCCAGGGCAAACACCTTGGTGCCCTTACTTTTTTCCGTGCCGATGCCGGCATACCAGTTGCCGCCGTTGCGGACGATGGGCGGCACGTTGGCAAACGTTTCTACGTTGTTGATGAGGGTCGGCTCGCCCCAAAGTCCCAACTCGGCCGGGTAGGGGGGACGGGGCCGAGGCTGGCCCCGCTTGCCTTCCACCGAAGCAATCAGCGCGGTTTCCTCGCCGCAAACAAACGCCCCGGCTCCCAGACGAATGTCAATTTGGAAGTTGAAGGTAGTGCCACAAATGTTGTCGCCCAAAACGCCTAACCGCCGCGCCTGGTTGATCGCTTTTTTCAGCCGGGCTACGGCCAGCGGATATTCCCCGCGCACGTAGATGTACCCTTTGCGCGCGCCTATCGCATAGCCGGCCAGGGTCATCCCTTCCAGCACGCGGTGCGGATCGCTTTCTAGCACGGAGCGGTCCATAAACGCGCCGGGGTCGCCTTCGTCGGCGTTGCAGATGACGTATTTGCGCTGGTTGGCATCGGCTTTGGCCACGGTGGTCCATTTGAGGCCGGTGGGGTAGCCGCCGCCGCCGCGCCCGCGCAGGCCGCTGCGCAGCACTTCGTCGATGATGTCGTTGGGGGTCATTTCGGTAACGGCCGTTAACAAGGCCTCATATCCTCCAGCCGCCACGTACTCCTCAATGCGCTCTGGGTCGATACGGCCGCTGTTTTCCAGCACAATCTTCGTTTGCCGCTGGAAAAACGGCACATCCGTGGGGCAAACCAGCTTCTTGAGCTCCTTGCCTTCGGTAATCGCTTTCACCAGTGATTTGGCATCCTCTGGTTTGACATCCTGGTAAAGCGTTTCGCCTAGCTTAGTGTCTTTATGCACTACATTCACCAGCGGACCGCGCGAGCAAAGCCCCATGCAGCCAACACCCTTGGCCTGGCAGCCGGTGTGCTTACCCGCTTCAATTTCAGACTGCACCGCTTCCAAAACCTTGTCACTCTGCGAGGAAAGACAGCTGGCCGCCACGCAAACCTGAACGATATGGTCCATTTTGGCGGCGTCTGCCTGCTCTTGTTCTGTTATCTTCTCAAACCGTTCATGCATCATCGTCTGACCACCTCCGCAGGGTTGCCAACGTCTTTTCCGGACTCTGATTACCCAATACATCCCCATCGAATACGGCGACGGGGGCTAGGCCGCAGGCACCGACACAGCGTGCCGTCAGCAGCGAAATCTGCTCATCGTCTGTCGTCTCGCCGGGCTTGATGCCATAGGTCTGCTCGATTTGCTCCAGCAGCCTGGGGCCGCCCTTGATGTAGCAGGCCGTGCCGGTACAAACCACGCAGCTGTGCTTGCCCGCGGGCTTCAGGCTAAACAGATGATAAAACGTGGAAACGCCATACACCTGGCTCAACGGCACGCGTAGCGAAGCAGCCACATATTGCAGCGACTCTTCATCCAAAAAGCCAAACGCTTCTTGCACCGTATGCAGCGTCTCGATAAGGGCGCTGCGCCGGAAACCGTTGCGGCGCATAGCTGCCTGCACAAAGCGCCAACGCTTGTCATCCGTTGGCGGATCAATTTGCTTGGGATTCGCTAACATGCAAACTCCTTGAACTTGCCACAGAGAGCACAGAGTAAAAAGAGGAAAGCTCGGTATTTTCTGTGCTCTCTGTGGCTTTAAGTTTCAATATCTATGGATGTCAATTGGAATTCCTGGCCAGAGATGATTTTGACATGAATTCCATCGCAATGGGGACAGGGCGTTAGTTCATGCTCCAGGGTGTAAACCTGGTCGCAATCCTGGCAGTGCAGTTGGGCGGGGACGTGGTTAAAGTGCAATGTGGCCCCCTGGCACAAACTATCCTGGCTGATAATGTCCCAATAAAACTGTACTGAGTCATCAATGATGCTGGAAAGCGCGCCAATCTCCAGATAAAGGTCAGTTACCTTGCTGGCATTTGCTTCCCCGGCATGGCGCAGGGCAAGATTTAAGATTTGCTCTGTAACGGCTAACTCATGCATATAATTTGATCTTTTCACCCCAGCGTTTGGGAACGGTCTCGATCACTCTTTTACAGCTTCTTGTTACATGGTACTTTGGATGGATTTTTTTACCGATTGCGATTCTTCTGGATTATTTGTGATAAATGTCACAAATGGGCGAGGCAACCGGCGACGGGTCCGGTCTACATGGCGGGGAATGCGCTCGGTTGCCTCGCCCCTACGATTTGGTGCGGTATTTTGCGGTTGATTTGGTTTGGGCTAAACTGTTTTCGGAGGTAAACAAACATGGATGAAACTGTAATCGATGTAGCAATTGTAGGCGGGGGGGTCTCCGGCATTTACACGGGCTGGCGGCTGCTGACGGCCGATTTAAGCCAGAGCAATCTAGGCAATGACGGCCCACTCAACGTGCAGCTGTTTGAGCTGAGCGACCGCATTGGTGGGCGGCTCATTTCGCTGGATCCACCGGAGATGGTGGGGATTAAGGCCGAATTTGGCGGGATGCGCTACCTGACCAACCAGCCGCTGGTGGCTGGATTGGTGCAGCAATTGGGGTTGGCCATACGGCCGTTTCCCGTCAGTGGTCCTGAAAACATTTACTACATTCGCGGCCAGCATTTGCGGCAGCGCGAGTTTGCCGAGCCAGACAAGGTGCCCTACCGGGTGCGCTGGCAGGAGCGGGGCAAATCGCCGGGGCAGCTGATCATGGAAGCAATTGATGTGTTGATTCCAGGAGCAACGAAGCTGACGCCGGATCAGTGGCTGGAGGTCAAGAAAAATTACAAGTTTAACGGCCGTCACTTGTGGGAGCTGGGCTTTTGGAATTTGCTGCACCAGGTGATGAGCAGCGAGGCGTACAAGCTGGTGATGGACGCCGGCGGCTACAATACGACGATGACCAACTGGAACGCCGCTGAAGCGATCCCCTGGTATTTGTCCGATTTTGGGCCGGAGGCGGAATACCGCACGGTGATTGACGGCATGGAGCGCGTGCCGCTGACGCTGGCGCAGCGCTTTACCGATGCCGGTGGACAGATTCATTTTGACAGCCGCCTAAACACCTTTTTCCGCCGTGAAGATGGCTTGATTCAATTGGAGGTGGACGGCCGTTCCCCCCTGTTGGCCCGTCACCTGGTGCTGGCGATGCCGCGCCGGGCGCTGGAGCTGCTGGATGACGACACTGACTATTTGCTGCATCCTGAGGTGAAACCGCTCATCCCCACCGTCACACCGCACCCGATGTTTAAGCTGTTTTTGTGCTACCGCTATCCCTGGTGGCAGGATGCGGGGGTGAACAACGGCCGTTCCGTCACCGATTTGCCGGTGCGCCAGGTGTACTATTTTGGCTCCGAGGCCGAAGGTCCGGCGGCGTTTAATGAGGAACTGCGCGATTCATTGGTGATGGCCAGCTACGACGACGGGCCGTTTGTCGGCTTTTGGACGGGGCTGGCGGAGCAGGGGCACAGCACCACACACTGCTTTCCCGAATCTGACGAGCCGCGCTGGAAGCGGTACTCTTGCCCGCCCAGCATGATTGCCCACGCCCAGCGGCAGCTTCAGCTGGTGCACGACCTGGAATACATCCCGGAGCCATACGCGGCGGGCTTCCAGGATTGGGGGCAGGACCCGTTTGGTGGGGCCTGGAATTCGTGGAACATCCACGTGAAGGCGTGGGAAGTGCAGGAAAAAATGGTGCAGCCGCTGGCGGATACGGCCGTTTACATCATCGGTGAAGCATATTCCGGTTCGCAGGGCTGGATTGAAGGTGCGCTGGAAACGGCCGAAGCGCTGCTGCAACAAAAATGGGGCGTGGCGCATGGCTGAGCCGGAGATCGTTGCCTTTGATCTGGAAGGTACGCTGACGGCAGGCGTCGCCTGGGAAGGGATGCGTGATTATTTGAAAGCGCACGGCGAGGAAGATAAATATCGCCGCTTTTTCCGCAGAAATTTGCTGCCGGTGCTGGCCTTTCGTTTTGGCCTGCTGCGGGATGAGCGGGCGTTTAAGGAGCGCTGGATTTTAGGCGTGTTAAGGCTGTTTGCCGGGTACACGCCGGAGCGTTTTGACGAGATGGCCGCCTGGGTGGTGAGCCACACATTTTGGCCGCAGCGGCGCGTGGCGGTGGTAGAAGAGTTAGAAGAACATCGGGCAAACGGCCGTCGCGTCATCATTGTGTCGGGCATGTTTGAGCCGATTTTGCAGCAGTTTGCCGGGATGTTGCAGGTGGAGTCGATGGGGACGGCGGTGGAATTTGTAGACGGCCGTTTCACTGGCGAGATCATCGGGCAGCTCAATGTGGGGCAGGCCAAAGTGATCCGTTTGCAGCAGGTGGGCCGGTTGGTCGCGGCGTACGGCGATACGGTGCGGGATATTCCTATGCTAGAGTTGGCGGAAACGGCCGTTGCCATTCACCCCGATCCCAAGCTGCGCCAAGCCGCCGAACAGCACAACTGGCGCATTCTGACCGAATAACTCAATTGTCATGCTGAACCCATTCGACTTCGCTCAGGGCAGGCTGTGAAGCATCCCTATGACGTAATAACAGAGCAAGCTTTGTCCGCGAGCAAAAGCTCAAGCTGGCAAGGTTTAGAGGGATTCTTCATTTCGCTGCGCTTCATTCAGACTTGTGCTGAGCCTGTCGAAGTAATGACTATTTAGGATGGAGATAGATATGAAGATTGCAGTTTTTAGCACCAAACCTTATGACCGCAGCTATTTGGATGCGGCGAATGAAAAAATGGGGCACGAGCTTGTTTACTTTGAGGCCAAGCTGGACAGTAAAACCGTGCCCCTGGCGCAGGGATTTCCCTGCGTCTGTGTCTTTGTTAATGACGTAGTGGATGCGCACGTGCTGCTGCAATTGCAGGCAGGTGGCACCAAACTGATTGCGCTCCGTTCGGCCGGGTTTAACCATGTGGATTTGAAGGCGGCGCAGCAGTTGGGCATCAGCGTGGTGCGCGTGCCGGCCTATTCGCCGCACGCCGTGGCCGAACACACGGTGGCGCTGCTCATGGCGCTGAACCGCAAAACGCATCGCGCCTACAACCGGGTGCGCGAGGGCAATTTTTCACTCGATGGCCTGCTGGGTTTTGATTTGCACGGGTTGACCGTTGGCATTGTAGGCACGGGGCAGATTGGTCAGGCGGCCGCCCGCATTTTTAACGGCTTTGGCTGCAACTTGCTTAGTTATGATCTGTATCCAAATGAGGCGTGTAGAGAACTGGGGATGGAATATACCGAATTAGAAGATCTGTTCCGTCGCTCAGACATTATCACGCTGCACGCGCCGCTGACGCCGGAAACGTACCATCTCATTGACAGCGACAGCATTGGCCTAATGAAGCGGGGCGTCACGATTTTGAACACCAGCCGAGGGGCTTTAATTGATGCCCAGGCGGTGCTGGCCGGTTTAAAGTCGGGCAAGATCAGCCATTTGGGGCTGGACGTGTACGAGGAAGAGGGCGATCTTTTTTTTGAGGATTTGTCCGACCAAATTATTCAGGATGACGTGTTTGCCCGCTTGCTCACGATGCCTAACGTTTTGATTACCGGGCACCAGGGTTTCTTTACGGATAAGGCGCTGGAAAACATTGCCCGGACGACGCTGGAAAATGTGAAAGAGTTTGAGGAAACGGGCAGTTCTGCCAATTTGGTATCGGCGGCAAAGGTTCAGGGATAATAGGGAGACTTGAAGATTGGACCAATTTACTCAAGTTGAGCGATCTTGCAGAGTAAATTGGTCCAATCTTGGCAACTTTAATCGTTTGAAATACGCACGTCATCCACGCCGGCTTCCACCAGGCTGCCACCGCCGGCGTCAGCCGCTTCTATAAGGATATAAACGGTTTGCCCGGCAAAGCTGCTTACGTCCACACTAATGCTGTCCCAAATCGCTTCATTGTTACTTCTGGTTCCTAGCTGCTCAAAGACAACGGCCGTCGAATTCCCCACAATGCTGACCCGTAAAAAGTCGCTGCTAGAACTGTTGTTGAGGTGAGCCAGATAGTAACTGAACGACAGGGTCAGATTACCACCGGTGGGCAAGCTGATCGCTGGTGAACGGACTGAGGTCGTCCCGCCATCAATATCATTGGCCCCCACATTACTACCAGCGGCACCGCCGGTTACCAGATCAAAGCTGCCGCTTACGGTGCTGCCCAACTGATACGTGCCGGCGCTGTGTGTGGTGGTTTCCGGATTGGCCCGCTCCCATAGACCTGTCGACGCATTATCCGTGCCATTAGGATTCACCAGCCAACCCTGATTCGTCTCAAAATCGTCGAAGAAAACGTCCCCGCCGGGTGTGGGTGGTATAGGTGTGTTGGTTGCGGTGGGGGGAATGGGCGTGTTGGTGGCCGTTGGTGGTATTGGTGTGCTGGTGGGTGTGGGTGGAACGGCCGTGTTCGTGGGTGTGGCGGTTGGCGGAGCTGGCGTGTTGGTGGGGGAAGCGGTATCGGCCGTAATCGACACATCATCGATGCCCCCTTCTACCAGACTGCCGCCGCCACCGTCAGCGGCTTCTATCAGAAGATAAATGGTGTCGCCGGCAAAACTGCCTAAACTGACTGTGGTTTCATTCCAAACGGCCGTACGCGCCACACCGTTGCCAAACTCTTCATACACCACCTGGCTGCTGCTGCTGCCAACCACCGTCAGCCGCAAGTAATCACTGGCATTGGCATTGCTGAGCAGGCCCAGATAATGCCAGAACGTCAGGGCAATGTTGCTGGTGTTTGGCAAAACAATGTTCGGTGACCGCATTGAGGTGACCCCATTGTCAATATCATTGGACCCGGCACTGCTGCCTGCTGCCCCGGCCGTCACCAGATCAAAGCTGCCGCTCACCGTTGTGCCCAATTGCAAGGCGGTGCCCCCAGAAGAGGTATCTTGCGGATTGGCCCGCTCCCATTGGCCCGTTGTGGCTGTATCTGTTCCGCCAGGGTTGGTTATCCACCCTTGATCGCTTTCAAAGTCGTCGAAGAAAACGACGTTGCCGGGCAGGGGTGTGGCCGTGGGTGTGGGCGGTGGTGGTGTGGGGGTGGGCAGAGGTGGACCCAGATTAGGCTGCAAAACAAACAGGCCTTGTTCAATGCCGCTCAAAATCACAACGCCGCTATCAAAATAGGGGTAGCTGCTCCAGGCCCCATTAAAATTGGCATTGTTATTGGCCGGATAGACATCAAAATAAGCCACTTCCGTCAGGCTGCCGGCGCTGACGTTGGCCAAATCTAAAATACGGAGCCCGGCCCGATAATTCGCCTGATAGACAAAATTACCTTTTACATAGAGGTTGTGATCAATGTTAAGCGTTGTCGAAGCGTAAGTGCCGATTAATACCGGATTGTCCACGTCGAGCATATCCCAAATGTAGGTATGGGTATTGTGCCCGTTGTTGCTTTCATCCAGCTCATCATCCAGTAAGTAATACCGTTGATCTTCCGTCAGCCAGCCTTGATGGGTATATTCTGACCCGTTATAACCAACGCGAGCTACCTCTACTAAGTTGCCTTTATTAGTCACATCAACAATCGTAACCGTATCCTCATTGGCATTAAAGCATAATTCGGCTCCCTGGTAATCGGCATCGGGGCCGGTGTAGTTAACACATTGGGCATCGTGCGTATAGCCATCGTCACTGTAACAACCGGCAAAGCTGGGGCTTGTCGGATTCTGAATATTGATGATGTGCAAACCGCCGGAACAGCTTGTGCCGCCAAAACTAATGCCAACCGCATAGGCGTAGCCACTATCTTCATTGATGACGATATTATGGGCACTGCCAAAACCGCTGTAGTTGGCCGTTGCCGAAAAAGTAACCGGCGGGGAGGCGATGTTGCGCAGCTGAGTGAGGTCAAACACCTGCATGCCGTGGGACCCGGCTGAATCAGCCACGATGTAGGCATGATCCTGGTACACTTTTATGTCGCGCCAAATCGAGGAGGAGGCTGCCGTGGGCAAATTGCCCAGGTAAATGGGGTTTTCCGGGTCGCTAATATCGACAAATGAGGTGCCTGTCGTGCGCCCCATCAAGGCATATTCTTTACCCGTCTGGGAATCTGTCCAGCCCCAAATATCATTCCCCTGGCCGCCGCCAATATTGGCCAAAGGCATAAAAGAGAGGAGATCGACATTGCTGCAAGGATACGTGCCAGCCGCCAGGCCACCCACACAGGATTCCAAAGCCATAACCGCATCCAGATCGTGGGTTGGCTCCACATCTTCAATCTGCTGGGAATGGTCGTGGCCGTGAGCGGCATGGATGCATTGCTCAAGTCCCTTGCCATCGTCGGGCAGATCGGTGCATTCATCGGGCAAACGAGCGGATGTTGCTCCGGCCAGGGGATGGGTGGCCACGATGAGGCCAATTTCCACCAGGAAAAGCAGGAACAAAATAGGCAAATAACGTGAGAAATTCTTCTTAACCATTTTTCCCTCCAGGGAGCATGTTTTGTTAGAACCGCTTCCTTAGAAGAGGCCCTGTACGGTAAGGAGATATAGCGAACAGGTTCGTTAAGCGCTGTTCCAATACATTATTTGTTAGGCTCTTGATGGATTCCAAGGATCAGAGCCAAGTTGAAAAAAACAAAAGTAGAGTTTAGCATAGACCAAAACCCGAGGATGGTCTTCCAATGCTAAAC
>PABI01000167.1 GCA_002699125.1 Anaerolineaceae bacterium | reverse complement strand
GACCTGGGAATTGTCAAACGAAAACGAAAAAACGAGACATCTGTGTTTGAATTATGGCCTTTGACAATTGTCTCAAACCCTTAACTTGTAACCGATGCCCTAACCGATTACCGATTACCGCCCACCGGCAGGCGTACCTCAAAACGGGTCTCGCCAGGCTGGGAGTTGACGGTGAAACGGCCGTTATGCTTCTGCACCACAATATTGTAAGAAAGGTTTAATCCTAGTCCGGTACCTTGTCCCGGCGGTTTTGTGGTGAAGAACGGATCGAAAATCTTGGCCTGAATCTCCTCGGGGATGCCGGGACCATTGTCGGTAACGGCCACCACCACCCAATCCCCTTCACGCCAGGTTTGCAATTTTAGCTGCCCCTGACCAGACATCGCATCAATGGCATTGTCAATCAGGTTGGTCCACACCTGGTTAAGTTCGCTGCCGTAAGCGTCAAGCCGCGGCACGTCGCTCCCGTAGTCGCGCACCACTTCTACGCCGTTTTTCAGCTTGTGGCGCAAAATGGCCAGCGTGCCGTCCAACCCCTCGTGAATGTCCACCTGCTGCGTCGGGGCCTGATCCATGTAAGAGTACGATTTCAGCGCCTTGACAATTTCGGAAATACGCCCGGTCGCCTCGCTAATCTCCTGGGCCAGAGCAAACAAGGCATAGGTAGCGCTTATCCAGGCCACCACGGCCGAAAGCTGCGCCCGGCCAAACGTCGCCTCCAACCGCCGCAGTGCGGTCTCATCGTAGCCCATCGCCACCAGTTCCGGGGCGTATTCCCAGCAGTCGGTCACCTGCTGTGCCTCCAGCCACGCTTCAATTTCGTCCTGCCGGTCGCTGCGCGTCAGGCTGTCCAGATTCAACGGCTGAGCCGCCTGTTCCGCCGCCCGCTGTAAAAGCGACGTGAGCTGCGCCTCCTGTGCCGAGGACAGCCCGTACATATCCAGACCCAACTGCGCCTTTTGCAAACGGCCGATTGCCGTCAGCAAATAACTGGCGCTGCGCTGCGCTGCCGCTGCCGGATTATTCAATTCATGAGCCACGCCTGCGCTCAGCCGACCCAATGTGGCCAGCTTTTCCGACTGGCGCAGCCGCACCTCCTGCTGTAGATACACTTTTTCCAGATCGCGCAGCTTCTTTTTTTCCAGGCTGGTGTCCAGCCGCGCTTTGAGCAGCACCGGATCAAACGGCTTGGGCAAAAAATCCTCTGCCCCCATTTGGATACAGCGCACGATGTTATCCATCTCATCCAGCGCCGAAATGACAATGACCACAATGTCGCGCCAGTCGGCGTTGGCCTTGATCTCGCGCAGCACGGCGTAGCCGTCCATCTCCGGCATGAGCAAATCGAGCAGCACGACGTCAAACGGCCGTTCCCCCAACATCGCCAGCGCCAGACGGCCGTTTTCCACCACTGCCACCTCATGCCCCTGCTGCTCCAACATGCGGGCCAGCTTAATGCGGTTCATCCGGTTGTCGTCTACTACCAGAATGTGCCCGTGAGAACGGGTTTCGTCAGTTGTCATGATCCATCCTGTGCCCGCACCTGCTGCAAAGAGGTGGCCACCTGCTGGTATGCCTGGCTCATGTCGGCGACCAGTTCCGGCAGTTCGGCCAGACTTTCTGCTTTGGCCAGTGCCTCCACCTGAACCGTCAGCGCATGCAGACGCGCCGCGCCAAAGTCGGCGGCGTTGGTCTTCAAACTGTGGGCCGCCAGACGGATGGCAGGCGCATCCGCCGCGGCCAGACCTTGCTCAATTTGGGCCATGAGCTGTGGTGCTTCGGCCAAAAAACCATCGATCAGCTCGTGCAGATAAGCCGGCTCGCCGCCCATCATTTCTTGAAGTCGGGCCAAAGCAGCAGCATCAACGGCCGTCGCCAAATCTGGAACCTGCTTATTCTGTGACGCTGCTTCCGCAAAGCTCATCTCAACTTCGGCTGCTGGCTCAGGCAAATTGGCCCTATCTTGCGCTGCCCGTTCCAGCGTCTCGATCAGCGCCTGCACCCGAACCGGTTTGGTCAAGAAATCATTCATTCCGGCTGCCTTACAAATTTTGCGCTCCTCCATGAGCACATCGGCCGTGGTAGCCACCACGAACGGCTGCGGCGGCCCCAACTGGCGCACTTGCCGCGTCGCCTCAATACCATCCATCACCGGCATGTGTATATCCATAAACACTACGTCGTAAAACTGCCGCTGTACGGCCGTTAACGCCTCCAATCCATTCGCCACCACATCAACCCGGTAGCCCAGCCGCTGCAACAGCCGCACGCCCAGCTTCTGGTTGGTGCTGTTGTCGTCGGCCAGCAAAATGCGCAGCGGCAGCCGTTTGGCCATCTGTGGATCAAATTCTGATTGGGATGCGACCGTTTCTGGTTTGGGCAACGGCCGTTCCAGAAAAACGTGCAAAAGCGTGTCGTAAAGCTGGGATGGTTTGACCGGCTTGGTCAGCGTGGCGGCAAAATTGGCGTCGGCCAGCGTACGCTGCTCGCCGGTTAGGCCGCCCAGCGACGTGAGCAGCAGCAGCGGCAGGTCTTTGCCCTGCTGCACACCGCGCAGCTCTTCGGCCAGAGTCAGGCCATCCATTTCCGGCATCTGCATGTCCAAAACGGCCGCATCAAACGGTTTGTCACGGCACAGTTCGGCCAGCGCCTCCTGGCCGCCGGCCACGGCGCAGGTCGTCATGCCCCACGCCTCCACCTGCCGCTGCAAGATAAGCCGGTTGGTGGCGTTATCGTCGACAATCAGCAGGTGGCGACCCGCCAGGTGCGGCTGTTCATCCTGCAAGAAGGTGCGCTCTGGCCCGGCGGCCGCTTCCGCCTGGATGGTGAAAGTGAAGGTTGAACCTTCCCCCACCTGGCTTTCCACCGTGATGTCGCCATCCATCAACTGCGACAGCCGCTTGCAAATGGCCAGTCCTAGCCCGGTGCCACCGTAGGTGCGCGTGGTGGAGGCATCGATCTGGCTGAAGGAGCGAAACAGCCGGTCCATGCGGTTGGCGGGGATGCCAATGCCGGTGTCGCGCACGGCAAACGTGAGTGTGTAGACGGCTGGCAATTCGGACGCAGCCGGCAAAGGCTCCGCATGGACCTTGACCACCACTTCGCCCTGCTCGGTGAACTTGATGGCGTTGCTCAGCAGGTTGATCAAAATCTGGCGCAGGCGGGTGACATCGCCCACGATGGTTTCCGGTGTTTCCCGGGCAATCGAATAGGCCAGGTCCAGCCCTTTGTCGGCGGCGGGCACGGCCATCAGGTCCAGGGCCGCTTCAACGGCATCACGCAGGCGAAACGGCCGTTGCTCCAGCTCTAACTGCCCCGCTTCAATCTTGGAAAAATCAAGAATGTCGTTAATCAACAGCAGCAAAATTTCGCCGCTGCTGCGAATCGTCTCCGTAAATTCACGCTGTTCGGCCGTTTGCGGCGTGTCCAGCAGCAGGCTGGTCATGCCGATGACCGCGTTCATCGGGGTGCGAATTTCGTGGCTCATCGTGGCCAAGAAGGCGCTTTTGGCTTCATTGGCGGCTACGGCCGCAGCGCGGGCGGCGGCCGTTTGTTCGTAGAGGCGGGCATTGGTGATGGCAATCGACGCCAGGCGGCTCAGGCTCTCTAACAAACTCAGATCGGCGGCGTCAAATGGCGCCTGGCCGGCCGGCCGCCAGATGGACATCACGCCAATCACCAACCGCTGCGAGGCCAGCGGAGCCACCATCAGCTTTTCCGCTCTCTGGGCCGCCGATACATTAGGCAGCGTCACCCGCCGCGGATCGGCCGACGTATCAGATACAATTTCCGCCTCCCCCGTGGCGGCCACGTGCCCGATGATGCCCTGCCCCACGCGCGGCTCAAACGCCTTCACCTCAGCCGGAATCTCCCCGGCGCAGGCAATGAGACGCAGCGTTTCGTTGTCCGGCTGCACCAGATAGATGGCGCAGTTGTTGGCCGACAGCAGTTCGCGAGCGTGCCCGGTAATGCGCCCCAGCAGCGCATCCAGGTCCAGGGTGGCCACAATCTCGTTGCCAATCTCGGCCAGCGAGGCCATCTCTGCCGCCTGCCGCCGCATATCGCGGAAGAGGCGCACGTTTTCGGCCAAAATTTCATCTTTCTGGCGCAAAAAGTGGTGGACCAGGCCAAATGTGGCGGTCAGCGGGCCGATGATGTTCATGGCAAAAAAGATGGTGCGTACGCCCGGTGCAGTTGTAACCCCTTCGCTAACAAATGGTTCAACTAAAGTGCTAATCAGCAACAGCACCAGGAAGGCGACAAACCAGCCGGTTGCCCGGCGGCGATTGCACACCAGCAGTGCTCCCAACGGCGCAATCAGCGACCAGAGGATGGTAGCGCTGCCATGAATCAGACCGCCCAACAGAAGCATCATCAAGAAGGGCAGCAGCAAACTGGCGGCAAGCTGGACAAAGCGAAAGAGACGGAAGCGGCGCGTGGCGGCAAAAACCAGCACGTTCAGCAGCGAGACAAGACCATAGCCAAACGGCGGCAGCAGTGCTAAAGGATTGTCGTAAAAAAGATAGACAAAGATTCCCCAGATGATGCCAGCCAGGCTCATCGACGCGGCAAAAAGGAGCACCACGGAGCGGCGCAGTCGCAGCTCATCATCTTCATCAGGGACAGCCCCGATGCGAGTCAATCTGCTGCGGAATTGAAACGTAAGCCGCCGTAACGGCCGTAAAAAAATCATCAGACGCTCTTTAGATATTGGTGCACCAGCCGCACCGCAATAGCCCCTTCGCCCACGGCTGAAGCAACGCGCCGGGTTGCTCCCTGGCGAATATCGCCTACAGCAAAGATGCCGGGCACGCTGGTTTCCAGATAGTAGGGATCACGCTTTAACTTCCAACTGTTGGGCCAACGGCCGTTTTTCTGCAAATCTTGTCCAGTGGGAATAAAACCGGCGCGGTTGCACGCCACAACACCGGCCACCATGTCTGAATGGGGCACCGCACCGATGAACAAAAATAACCCTTTAGCGGGCACCGTTTCGACCACCTCACTGATCGTATGGCGCATCGTGATGGTTTCCAGCCGCTGATCGCCACCGACACCAATCACTTCCGTGCGCAGCCTGACCTCAATATTGTCGGTAGCCTCGATCTGGTCCACGAGATATTGCGACATCCCCTTTTCCAGCGAACTGCCGCGCACCAACATGGTAACCTTATCGGCGTAGCGGGAGAAAAACATGGCACCTTGCCCGGCAGAGTTGGCACCACCCACCACAAAAACGTGCTCACCTTTGAAATGTGCCGCTTCCGTCATGGCCGCGCCATAGTAGATACCCGCGCCGGTTAGCCGGTCCATGTCTGGCAAATTGAGCTGGCGCACCGTCACCCCGGTGGCCAGAATAAGGGCGTGGCAGCTCAATTCAGTGCCATCGCTCAGGCAGACAATGCGGTACGCGTCTTTCACCCGCACGCCTACAACCTCCTGAGTGGTAAGAATCTCGGCACCAAAGCGGATGGCTTGGGCTGTCGCCCGTGTGGCCAGTTGTGCCCCGCTGAGCCCTTTGGGGAAGCCCAGGTAATTTTCGATCTTTGAGCTGGTGCCTGCCTGACCGCCAGTGGCTTCTTTTTCAATCAACGCCGTGCGCAGCCCTTCCGACGCGCCGTAAACGGCCGCTCCCAATCCACCCGGTCCCGCGCCCACAATAATCAAATCGTAAAATGGCTGGGTAGCCTGGGTTTGCAATCCCACTTTTTCGGCCAGGGCACGGTTATCGGGATTGACCAGCGAACTGCCATCGGGAAAGTAGACAACGGGCAGGATAAGTGGATCAGCACCAGAGGCGGTGACGAGTGCGGCCGTTTCCGTATCCGTTTCAATATCCAGCCATTGGTAAGGAATGCGGTTGCGCGACAAAAAATCTTTAACGCGGTGCGAACCGGGCGACCAAAGCGTGCCGGCCACGCGAATACCGTCGTAAGGTACAGGCACGGTTGCCCACCAATCGCTCAGCAAGTCGTCCAAAATGGGGTAAAGGTGCTGCTCCGGCGGATGCCATGGCTTCATCAGGTAATGATCCAGTCCGATTTCATTGATGCTGGCAATAGCCGCCTGGGTGTCGGCATAAGCGGTCAGCAGCACTTTGCGCGCCTGGGGATAATAGTTGAGGGCCTGGGCCAGGAACGCCGTTCCTTCCATTTGCGGCATTCGCTGGTCTACCAGAAACAAGGCCACCGGATCGTTACGCGCTTTGAGCTGGCGCACGGTTTCCAGCGCTTCCTGCCCTGAAGCGGCTTT
The DNA here is from genome assembly GCA_002699125.1 of Anaerolineaceae bacterium. GTDB lineage: Bacteria > Chloroflexota > Anaerolineae > Promineifilales > Promineifilaceae > Leptofilum. The sequence continues at coordinate 5,735 of PABI01000167.1, read as the reverse complement.
CAGAATGCGGTAGTCACGGCGATACTGCTGGCGCAAATCCCGCTCAATTGCGTTCAGCACCTGCGGTTCATCATCAATGGTGAAGAGGATGGGCTTGGACATGCAACATCTCCTAGACAGTTAGCGAGGTGAACGGGTAAGCGAACAGCCCCATTTTATACAGCCTTGCCATTTCAAGCACGCAGATGACAAATCTTTAAAACCGTAATGGGGCAACGGCCGTTTTCTTGCTAAAATAGACGCATCATCAACCCAGGGCAAGGAGACTCCATGCAGATTGACTCAATCGATCAACTACAAGAAGCGCTGCACGGCCGTAATTACGTGGCGGACCGGGGATTGGCAACGGCCGCTTTTCTGGCGCTTAAACTACAAAGACCGCTCTTTCTAGAAGGCGAACCCGGCGTGGGCAAAACAGAAATTGCCAAAGTGATTGCCGATCTGCTGGACACAGAGCTCATCCGCCTGCAATGTTATGAAGGGCTGGATGTGAACCAGGCGGTGTACGAATGGAACTACACCCGGCAGATGCTGCATATCCGTCTGCTGGAATCGCGCGGCGAGCGGGCCAGTGAGTCGGAGCTGTTTGGCAAGGAATATTTGTTGGAACGGCCGTTGCTCCAGGCCATCGAGCGCAGCAAAGATCATCGCCCCGTCCTGCTCATTGACGAGATCGATCGCAGTGACGAGGAATTTGAAGCGTTCCTGCTGGAAATTCTCTCCGACTTCCAAATCACCATCCCCGAAATCGGCACGATCAAAGCCGTTCAACCACCGGTTGTGGTGCTCACCTCCAACCGCACCCGCGAAGTCCACGACGCGCTCAAGCGGCGCTGCCTCTACTACTGGATCGACTACCCCAGCTTTGAAAAAGAGTACGATATCGTCCGCGCCAAGCAGCCCCAGGCGGCTGCCCAACTGGCAGAGCAGGTCACCTACTTCATTCAGGAGCTGCGTCAGCAAGATTTGTACAAAATCCCCGGCGTGGCCGAAACCTTGGACTGGACCGCCGCCCTGGTCGCCCTGGACGCCCAGGCGCTGAGCGTGGAAATTGTGGAAAACACCATCGGCGTCATCCTGAAATACCAGGACGACATCGAAAAAATTAACGGCGAAACAGCGCGGCACATTTTGGACCGCGTAAGGGCAAATGCGTAATTGCAAACGACAAACCACCTGTGACTGATCATTACCTGCTGCACAATCTCATTTTATTCGGCCGTTTGCTGCGCGCTTTGGGTCTGGACATTAACCCTGGCCGGATGATCGATCTGGTGCACGCCCTGGAGCACGTAAACCTGGCCCGCAAGTCGGATTTTTACTTCACCGCCCGCAGCCTGCTGGTGCACGATCGCGAAGATTTGCCGCTGTTTGACCAGGCATTTGAACTGTTCTGGCGCACCCCACGGGAAAAAACGCTCTTCTCCGAACTGTTCCAATCTGGCATGGAAGCCCCCCGAGATGAACCCCTTGTCACCGCAGGCGAACTGGAAAAGCTGGAGCAAGAAAATAGTGATAGCGACGAAGACGGCGATGATGATGAAGTACAAGAAGTCATCGAAATCACGCGCACTTACAGCACCCGTGAGGTCCTACGCCACAAAGATTTTGGCGAGCTTACTCAGGAAGAGATGCAATCGGTGAAGTGGTTTATGGTCCAGATGGTGTGGGAGTTGGGCCTGCGGCGCACCCGGCGGCAGCGTCCGGGGCGTGGCCGGCGGCTCGATTTACGGCGCAGCCTGCGGCGCAACCTGCGCTACGGTGGCGAGCTCATCGAATGGCCCAGCCGCCAATTTAAATACAAGCCGCGCCCGCTCATCGTCATTGCCGACATTAGCGGCTCAATGGAGCGTTACACGCGGCTGCTGCTGCACTTTATTTACAGCCTGGCCAAACGGCTGGAGCAGCAGGTAGAAGCATTTGTCTTCAGCACGCATCTTACGCGCATCACCCGGCAGCTGCGCAACAAGGAAATTGATCGCGCTCTGGAAGAAGTTTCCTATGAAGTGAAAGACTGGTCTGGCGGCACGCGCATTGGCGATTCGCTAAAGACGTTCAATTTTGATTGGGGCCGGCGCGTTTTGGGGCGCGGCGCGATTGTGCTGCTGATTAGCGATGGCTGGGACCGGGGCAATCCGGACCTTTTGCGCAAGGAAATCGGCCGTTTGCAAAGAAGCTGCCACCGGCTGGTCTGGCTTAATCCCCTGCTTGGCTCCACAGAGTACGAACCCCTGACGCGCGGGATGCAGGCATCGCTGCCCTACATTGATGATTTTTTGCCGGTGCACAACCTGGCCAGCCTGGAAGATTTGGCGCTCCATTTGCAGAACTTGACGGCCGAAAAACGGCCGTCTCGCCGCCAGCAGCCCAAGTTATCCGGTGCCGCCTTCATCAAAGATCGTTAGCAGAATAGAACGCTGATTTGCCTGATTACCCTGATAAAAAAGATCAGAAAAATCAGGCAGATGTCGTAGGACGACCGCTTCGCGTACAGGTAAATCAGCGTCCCATTTTTATATGACGAACGAAAATTTTGACATTGATGTGGTAATGAAACGGGTGGCGGAAGCGGTACGGCCGTTTCCCAAAGCCGCCATGTTTGAACTTGCTGAAAAAGGGCATGACACTCCCTTTGAGCAGCTTGTCGGCTGCATCCTCTCCATCCGCACTCGCGATGAAGTCTCCTTGCCCGTCTCGCTTAACTTGTTTACCCGCGCCCGCACGCCGCAGCAAATCGCCGATCTGGACGTGGCCGAAATCGCCAAAATCATTCGCCGCAGTTCGTTTTCCGAACGCAAGGCGGAACAAATCAAGGCCATCGCTCAAGAGCTGGTGGCGGCTCACGACGGCAAGCTGCCCTGTGACCGTGAGCTGCTGCTTTCGTTTAACGGTGTAGGGCCAAAGTGTGCCAACTTGGCTTTGGGCATTGCTTGTGACCAAAAGGTGATCAGTGTCGATATTCACGTGCATCGCATCACCAACCGCTGGGGCTACGTGGCCGAAAAAACACCGGGAAAAACGATGGATGCGCTGCAAGCCAAACTGCCGGAAAAATATTGGATCGCCATCAACCGGCTGCTGGTTCCCTTCGGCAAACACATTTGCACCGCCAGCCGCCCGCGCTGCGCCACCTGCCCCGTACAGACCATGTGCCAGCAGGTGGAGGTTGAATCTCACCGCTAAAACAAGAATGGGACACAGATGCCCACAGATTTTCTCTTTTCTCCTCTGCGCCCTCCGCGTCTTCCGCGGTTAATTTTTAAGGTTATTTTGAAATGATGAGGCACAAAAGCATGAAAATGATTCGCTATTGGGGCGGCATCCTTTTGCTCACTTTATTCGTGAGCCTGGTCTGGCAGCAAAGCTTGCGGGCCAACGAGCCACCATCACAAGATGAAGACAATGCGCCTACTATTTTGGGCAAACCGGTGCAGGGAACGGCCGTTTCCCCTCCATCGCCCACACCAACACCAGCAGAAACAGAACGGCCGCTCGGTGATGGCGATGAACTTCTTTATCTCCCCCTTATCCTCAACCAAAAGCTTGGCCCGGAAGCCCAGGCCGTCGTTGATTTAATCAATGCCGAGCGTGTCTCTGCCGGTTGTGACCCATTGCAAGTGAACATTAAATTGGTGGCTGCCGCTCAGGGGCACAGCGAAGATATGGCGCTCAACGATTTCTTCTCCCACACCGGTTCCAATGGCTCCAGCCCAGGGCAGCGAATCGCAGGCCAAGGGTACAGTTACTCCACCTGGGGTGAAAACATCGCTGCGGGCTATGGTAATGCGGCCTCCGCTGTCAATGGCTGGATGAACAGCTCCGGCCATCGGGCCAACATCTTAAACTGCAATTTTGAGGAAACAGGCGTTGGCTACTATTTTCTGTCAAACGATCCAGGCGACGAAAATTGGCGGCATTACTGGACCCAGGTTTTTGCCTCACCTTAAATGATCCAAAAAAATTCTTGGCCTGGGATTTTGTCGTTTAAAAATGTGCTCAACTAATCTCAACAAACAACCTAAAATTGTCATTTCGAGCCGCTTTTGGCGAGAAATCCTTCCCAGCTCGGTTGTAAATATGTCTGGTTACCCACAAAGAGATTTCTCACTTCGTTCGAAATGACAAGTGAAGTTTAAACGTTGTTATCTGGTTATTTTCGTTGTAATCATCCCAGGACAACAAGGAAGAAGAAAAATGAAGGAAGTTATTGAGGACATTAATCGCTGGCAAGATGAAAAGCAGGTAGTGGCTCTGGCCACAGTGGTGCAAACCTGGGGTTCGGCCCCGCGCAAGGTGGGTGCCAAGATGGCGCTGACGCCCGACGGCCGTATCAGCGGCTCGGTGAGCGGCGGCTGCGTGGAAGGGGCGGTGTTCGAGGAAGGCACGGCCGCACTTGAAGCCAACCGTCCCAAGCTGCTGCATTACGGCGTGGCCGACGAGACCGCCTGGGATGTAGGTCTGGCCTGCGGCGGCACGATTGAAATATTTGTGGAACCTTTGGATACGGCCGTTTACCACTTCATCCACAACCTCATCCAAAACGACGAGGCAGGCGCGTCCATCACCGTTATTCGCGGGCCGGAAGAACTGCTGGGTCGCAAGCTGGCCATCAGCCGCGCCGGGGAGCGCGTGGGCACGCTGGGCGATGCGGCGCTGGACGCCCAGACGATTGCCGCCGAGGCGTCGCTGGTGCATCCGCAGCGCGTGCAGCTTAGCGACGAGGTTGAGGTGTTCATCGACACGGTGCGCCCGGCGCCGACGCTGATCATGGTCGGTGGCGTGCACATTGCTATTGCCCTTACCAGCTATGCCAAGACGCTAGGCTACCGCACCCTGGTCATCGATCCGCGCCGCGCCTTTGGCAGCGACGAGCGCTTCCCCCACGTGGATCAGCTCATTCAGGCCTGGCCGGACAAAGCGTTTGCCGAGGTGAAGATTACGCCAGAAACGGCCGTTGCCCTGCTCACCCACGATCCTAAAATCGACGATCCGGCGTTAAAAATCCTCTTGAAGGCCAATCCGTTTTATATTGGTGCACTGGGCAGCAACAAAACTCATGCGAAGCGGGTTGAGCGATTGCGGGGGTATGGCTTTGGTGATGGAGAAATCGGCCGTATTCATGGCCCTATTGGCCTGGACATCGGTGCCCAAACGCCGGAGGAAATCGCCCTGGCCATCATGGCCGAGATTGTGCAGGCGCGGAGTGGAAGGTGAGTTTCAGGCACAATAGTCGCTACTACTTTCTAACGCCGGAGAAAATATCTCTCTTCGATTTATTTACATGCCTAAGGTATGAATGGCCTTGTGAGAAATATGAAAAGATACCGTCTATTTTCTATTAGTTTTGACACCAGATCAGAAATACTCAACGTAGAAATTCAGGATAACTGGGAAGAAAAAGTTCGAGAACTGTGGTTTGAAAATAAGAAACAAATCATTGAAGAACTGAAACAACAATATGGTTCTTTCGAGCATGAACGCAAACTAAAGGATTTCTCAGCTATTGCAAGAGAACCTTTCTCGGTCATATCTTTTCACAACAGCTTTCTACGCCAATGTCGCAATGCATTTGTTTCAGGGAGTTATTATCCCTCTCTAACAGGAGCCTGCGCATTGGGTGAACGTATTTTGAATCATATGACTTGTCTTTCGATAATAAATGAGACCAAAAACGAAAATTGAGCCGCTTTGGGCGATTTTGAAGCCATGAAGACAACGTGATTCCGGGTTATGTC
>PABI01000166.1 GCA_002699125.1 Anaerolineaceae bacterium | reverse complement strand
TGCCATGATTCGCGACATGCAACCGTGGCAAATTGAGGTAAAAACCGCCTAAATTCGGGTTTCGTATCACACAGTTGCTCTGAACGCAGTGAAGAATCCCTCCGGAGATCGCCCTGTAAAAGCCATGCCCGCGAAGGATGAACTCCGTAGGGATGCTTCGTTTCACTCAGCATGACAATCGACAATTGTCATGCTGAACGCAGTGAAGAATCCCACCGGAGACCATCTTGTAAATGCCATGTCCGCGAATGATAAACTCCGTGGGGATGCTTTGTTTCACTCAGCATGACAAGGGGGAGGTTACTCCCATTCCTCACTCAAATCACTCCAAGTTGGATTAAATGATTCAATCAAAGCTATCTTCTTCTGCCGCAGCCAGCCTTTGATTGCCTTCTCGCGTGCAATAGCATCTCGAACCTGGCTAAAAACTTCGTAATAGACGAGCCGGTTGACGTTGTATTTTTTAGTAAATCCAGGCGTCAGCTTGTGTTTGTGTTCATAAACGCGACGTGCCAGGTTGTTTGTCATGCCTGTGTACAAGGTTCCGCTTTTCGACGACATGATGTAGACGTAGTATTGTTTCATTCTGCGTTTTACTCTAACGCTTTAAAAAGGATTGTACGAGTCTGGTAAGACAATGACCCTGGTGGGTAAGGCCCGTAGGGATGCTTCGCTGCGCTCAGCATGACAAGCCTAAGCTACGGCCGTTGCCCCGCCACGTCGATTATCGCCGGCAGCCACGAGACGGCCGTCTTCCGTGCGCGAAACGGAGTGTGCCCCGCCAAAATAGATGCTGCGCACCGGCCAGCGGTTGACCGGATAACCCATCCCCTCCAGCTGGGACACTGCATCCGGATCAAAACCGGCTTCACACTGTAACGCCCCATTTTCCACATGCACCCGCGCCGTATTGACGGCGTCATTAAGCGTCATGGAATAATCCAGCAAATTGCTCAGCACCTGCATGATGGCGCTGCGAATACGAATGCTGCCGCCGCTGCCCAAGACCAGCCGCGTTTGCCTATTTTTCAAAACAATGACGGGCGTCATCATCGTGGGGATGCGCTGTCCGGCAGGGCGGCTGTGGAAGCCATTGGGGTGCAAATCGGCTTCGCCCAGCATGTTGTTGGGGATAAAGCCGGTGTCTGGCACGACGTATCCCGCTGACTCGCCCGCCGTGGTGGTGAGGCTGACGGCCAGCCCGTCGCCGTCAACCACGCTGAGGTGGCTGGTGTTGTTGGGCGCGGGCGGCTCGGCCACAAAGCGGGAGGCACGCTGGCTGCGGAGGGCATCCCGCACCTCGGTGACGTATTGCTGCACAAACGCATCGTCCAGAAAACGGCCGATTGCTTCATCGACGGGCAGCGTATCGTTGGCTTCGTCCCACAGCGGCCGGGCGCGATTGGTGGCCACCATGATTTCGTACAGCAGTTGCAGGTGGGCGGCGGAGCCGTGCGGCCGTTTCTGCATATCAAAATGGGACAGCAATTTGAGCGTAAACGCCGTCAACACGCCGCCGGTGGAGCAGGGCGGCGGCAGTAAAATTTCACAGTCGCGATAGGGCAAACGGATGGAGGGGAGTTTGTACACCTGGTAGCTGGCCAGGTCGTCGGCGGTGAGCAGGCCGCCATTTTGCGCCTGATCGCGCAGCAGCGCCTGCCCTAATTGGCCGCTTTGGGCGTAGTCTACCCCTTCGCGGGCCAACGTTTGCAGGGTGTGGTACAGATCGGGGATGAACAGATGCTCGTCCGTTTGGATCATACGGCCGTTCGGCGAAAAAATAGCGCGCATCCCGGCGGTGTGGGTGTAAAGCGGTTGCAGCAGGGTGCAGGTGTCGGCCTGGAACTTGGCGATGGGCAGCCCGTCTTTGGCCAATTTGAGGGCGGGTTGCAGCAGTTGGCTGAGGGGAAGACGGCCGTAATCGGCGGCCATCTGGCACAGTCCAGTAATGTTGCCCGGCACGGCGACGGAAGCGCGTCCCAGGTAAAAATCTTGCGTGGTCGCCCCAAAATCAATCGTGACCTGGTGGAAGTCAAGCGGATTGGGTGGACGGCCGTTTAGGCCAGGGGTGTTGCTGAAAAAATCGTAGACGAGGGAACGGCCGTTTTGCGGATCGTACAGGTGGGCAATGCCGCTGCCGCCCAAATGCACCACGCCCACTTCGGCAATAAAAGAAGCAAACGCGGCGGCCACGGCCGCATCAACGGCATTACCGCCTGCCTGCAAAATTTGTTGTCCGGCAACGGCCGTATTGGGATCCCCGGCAGCAATCACTCCTCGCATAAATTAAAACTCCTTGCTTCTTTTAACGCAGAGGCGCGGAGGCGCATCGAGAATGGCTTCTGATTATTGAGTCGGAAACCGTTTGGGGCGCTCTGGCTTGCGTTGTCATTGTTTTGGGTGCATAGTTTACACGATTTTTGGAGCTTGGACTGCCAACGAAGGGAAAGGGAGGTATTTTGTGGGTGTCGCCGAAACTATCACACTAACTGAGTTTGAGTTGACAAGATTTTTCTTTGCAATAGTCGTGCTCCTGGTGTTTGCTCATTCTCTGGGCTACCTTTTTCACAGGTACAAATTGCCCAGGGTAATTGGTGAAATATTGGGCGGACTTTTGCTGGGGCCTTCTGTGCTGGGTTATTTTGCTCCCGGCATTCACAATTGGCTGTTTAATGCTTACGAGGGTGAAGGCAGACTGATTTCTATCATTTACTGGTTTGGGTTAGTTTTATTGATGTTTATTTCTGGTTTTGAGATGCAGAAAACCTTCAATCGGGGCGACAGGAAGATTTTAGCTGCACTCGTCCTGGGCGCAACGGTTATTCCTTTAATAGCTGGGTGGTTTGCCACCTCAATTTATGACTTCTCTCCTTACATTGGGGTAAAAAATAACATGCTTGCGCTGCAAATTGTCATTGCGGTAGCTGTAGCTGTTACCTCCATTCCGGTTATCTCTAAAATTTTTATTGACTTAAAAATCATTAACACCCGCTTTGCCAAAATCGTTTTGACGACGGCTACCGTTCAGGATGTTCTTTTGTGGATTGCCCTGGCCATTGCCACGGGTCTGGTTAGCACAGTTGCCGTTTCCGTCTCAGGCATCATTTCTACAACCTTAATCACGATTCTATTTTTTGGATTAACCCTTTTTGCCATGCCGCAGCTCATAAAATTGGTGAACAATCTAAGATACAATCTTTTGATTAAATCCTCTGTTTCTGGATATGTGCTGTTTATCTGTTTCCTTTTTTCGGCCATCGCCAGCATTCTCAATGTCAATATTGTATTTGGTGCTTTTCTAGCGGGCATTGTTATTGGGCTAATGCCTGACAAAACGTTTGAGAAAGAGAAGAAGCATATAAAAGAAATCTCACTGGCATTTTTTATCCCGATCTATTTTGCGATTGTCGGCTTGAAAATAGATTTGATTCATCATTTTGATTTAAGGTTCTTTCTCGGTTTTTTGCTGTTTTCAACACTGTTCGAAACTTTGGGTACCTTGCTAGCCGCCAAGTTGATCAAAATAGACAATTTGTCGAGTTTTAACTTTGCCGTTGCCATGAATACAAGAGGCGGACCGGGCATTGTTCTGGCTACCATTGCATTTGATTTGGGAATTATTAACCAGACCTTCTTCGTAACGCTTGTATTGATTGCAATCATCACGTCGTTGATGGCAGGGTACTGGTTTAGATATTTATTGGCGAGGGGGTGGCCCCTTTTGTCGGCAGACAGTGTGGAAATTGCCTCTTAAGTTATCAAATTAATGATTCTCTGCTTGCCATTGGTTCTGTGCAAACTGTAGAAAGTGATACCGGCAATAAAAGCTACTTTCTAGTGGACTACAAGCGTAGAGTCCGGCAGCAATTTTGCTCGTTGCCTGGTGCAGGTGGCAAATGCGCAGCTGCTGCCAGATTGCGCCGTCGCGCGAGGCTTCGATCAAAAAATCCTGGCCGCGGCGGCTGATACGATACCACAATTGGCTCACGCTGGAAGCAATATCCTGCGTGGCCCAATCGGAGTAGCCTAAATTGGTGACCACAGAGCCCAATTTGCTGCTTTCTTCGTTGATGTATTCGGTGGATGCCTTGATCCAGTTGTTCTCATTCAGGCGAATGATGAGCCCACACTGATCGTAGAGCATGGTGGGGCAAAATTCGACCTGGGTAGTCAGGCAGAAATCGCCAGAAACCTCCCGCAGCAGGCAGTGGCCGTTGTCGTTGCGAAAGCCGTAATGGGTGCGCTGCCAGAAGTCAGTTTGGGGCATTGTCCAGATTTCCAGGCCATTCCCCGTTTGGTGTTTTCCCGGTTCGTTCAGCCAGAAATAGTCTGGTGAAAGCTGGATTTTCCTAAAATCGTCATTGACGTTCACGTTGTGCTCCTCACTCTAAAATGAGCTCAATGGCCGCCAATTCCTCGTTGCTGAAGTCCAGATTGTCCAGTGCAGCAACGGCTTCTTCGATGTGGCCGACGCGGCTGGCACCGATCAGGGCCGAGGTCATGCCGGGATGGCGCAGCACCCAGGCAATGGCCATTTGGGCCATCGATTGGCCGCGGGCTTGGGCCATCTCGTTTAGTTTGGCCACGCGGGCAATACGATCCTGGTTGATTTCATCGCCCCAATGCAGCTCATCTTTGTATTTGCCGGCGCGTGAATCTTCGGGGATCTTGTTGAGGTACTTGTCGGTGAGGATGCCCTGACACAGCGGTGAGAAGCCAATGCAGCCGATGCCTTCGTCGGCCAGCACGTCCAGCAGGCCATCTTCAATCCAGCGGTCGAACATGTTGTAGCGCGGCTGGTGGATGAGGCAGGGCGTACCCAAATCGCGTAAGATGGCGGCCGCCTGCCGGGTTTGCTCCGGGCCGTAGCTGGAAATGCCGGCGTATAGCGCCCGCCCGCTGCGTACAATGTGGTCGAGCGCACCCATCGTTTCTTCCAGCGGCGTGTCGGGGTCGAAGCGGTGGCTGTAGAAGATGTCGACGTAATCCAGCCCCATGCGCTTGAGGCTTTGGTCCAGGCTGGCAACCAGATATTTGCGCGAACCCCATTCACCATAAGGGCCGGGCCACATCAAGTAACCGGCTTTGGAGGAGATGATGAGTTCATCCCGATAGGGTGCCAAATCCTGGGCTAAAATTTTGCCAAAGGTTTCTTCGGCCGAGCCAGGCGGCGGGCCGTAATTGTTGGCCAGGTCAAAGTGGGTTATGCCTAAATCGAAAGCGCGGTGGATCATGTTACGGCCGTTTTCCAGCACATCCACTCCGCCAAAGTTATACCAAAGCCCCAGCGTGATGGCGGGCAGCTTCAAGCCACTGCGCCCGCTGCGGCGGTAATTCATCTTTTCATACCGGTCTTCGGCTGCTTGATAACTCATTGTTTTTCTATCTCCCAATCGTTAAAGATTATGCCTTACATCAGCGGATTGAAGGCATAATAAATGATGTAAACCGCTATCGAAACGATGGTGTGTACCATCAGAACGTTGTTGATATATTGTTTTTCGGCCGTTGCCAGACCGTGATGGACATATAATGGCACAATAAACGGCGGTGGCAAAATGAGCAGGGTGAAAACGGCCGCTTCAAAAAGGGCGTCAAGCTGCAAAAGCTGGCGAATGACAAAAATGTTCACCGCCAGCGCCAGGGGAATCAGGAGCGCCAGGCGGAGGGTCACAACCCGCAGCGATTCCTTCAACCCGTGTTGATCGAACTTGATGCCGTAGCCCACAATAACCAAAATCAGGGGAATAGTGAGATTGCCCAGGAATTGCAGCGCCGCCATGAAAGCGCCGGTGACGGGCAGTTCATACAATGCTTCCGCCATGCCCAGCATATTCAAAAGCAGGCTGGCCAAAATGGCGATGACGACCGGTGAGGTGATGAACGAACGGCCGATTCCCAGCAAACTTTGACGGCCGTCTCGCTTCATCAACAGTAGCGGCAGAAAAACGAACCAGATGAAAATCTCGTGCCCCAAATCGACCACGGCAATCGCGCCAATGTTGGCCACGCCGTAGGCGCTGCCAAACAGGCTGATGCCCAACATGCCGTACTCAAAGCCGGTGGTTAAGTAAGGAAAATATTCGTGCTGGATGTTAAGTTGGCTTTGCAGCAGGCGGCCCAGCAAAAATAGCAAAATGCAGAGCAAAAAGGTAAAGCCAAAAATAACAAAGTAGGCTGATGTGAGCGCGATCTCCAAAAATGAAACGAAGAGGACGGCGGGTAGGGTGATGTTGACCACAAACTTGCGCAAATCTTCAATGGTCGGCGGGCTTAGGAAATTTTTAAGGCGAATCCAGTAGCCTAGCGAAAGCAGCAGCAAAATAGGCAGTACACGGTTGATGATTTGGATGGTTGGCTCCATGCTTTCCCCCTAAGAACCTTTTCGATGAAGTTGTTTAATGTCCCATGACTATACCCATTTTTACGTCATCTGAACATAGTTTTTTTGGGGAGGGAAATGGGAAATATCAGTCTAAATCTTGTAGTTGTTCTGCTACCTGCTGACGTCCGATTTTCCCCGAAGCCGTCAGCGGAAGCTGCTCGACGAGTTGAATGTGCCGGGGGATTTTATAGCCGGCCAGATGTTCGCGGCAAAAGGTGATGAGTTCGTCGGGGGAGACGGTGGCGTTTTCCGCTATCTGCACCATTGCCACGACGCGCTGCCCCCATTCCGCATCGGCGATACCGACGACGCAGGCTTCAGTAACGGCCGTGTGCTCTCTCAGCACCGCCTCCACCTCTGCCGGATATATGTTCTCGCCGCCGGACACAATCAAATCGCTGCGCCGCTGCACAATCCAGAGGTCGCCGTCGGCGTCCAGGTAGCCCAGGTCACCGGTGTGAATAGAAGAATCAACCGCAGAGAGCGCGGAGGACGCGGAGGTTTTCTTTTCTCTGTGTTCTCCGCGCTCTCCGCGGTGGATATTTTTATCAAAATAACCGGCCATCACCGTTGGTCCTGTCACCACAATTTCGCCGATTTCGTGGGACGGCCGTTCTTCGCCATTTTCATCTACAATTTTGACGCTGGTAAACATGAGCGGCCGGCCCGCGCTGCCGGGTTTGCGGGCGGCGTCGGCGGGCAGCATGGTGGCCACCTGGGAAGCGGCTTCGGTGAGGCCGTAGGTGGGGGCCACGAGTGGCAATTGTGAATTGTGAATTGTGAATTGTGAATTGTGAATGGATTCTTCACTATTTACTGATGACCGATCACGGGGCAGCCGATTGGCTTGTTGCATCAGCTCCGGCGTGGCGGCAGCACCGCCGAGGAGGATGAGGCGCAGGCTGGCGGGCCAGAAGGTGCGGCTTTGCAGCAGGCGGTGCAGCATCGTGGGCACCAGGGAGATAAGGGTGATGGGGTTATTGTCGAGATCGTGGTTGATGCTTGGCAGATCAAAGCGGGTGTGGAGAGAAACGGCCGTGCCGTACAAGGCGCTGCGAAACAGCACCGCCAGCCCACCCACATGGTACAGCGGTAGAACACTTAGCCAGATGTCGTTGGGATCGATTCCCAGCCGGTAAGCCGAGGCGTTGGCACTCCAGAAATGGTTACCGAAGGTGAGCAGCACGCCCTTGGGTCTGCCCGAGGTGCCGGAGGTGAAAACGAGGGACTGATAATTGTGAATTGTGAATTGCGAATTGTGAATTGTGAATGAATGGTTCTGGGCTAGCCAGGTTTCATTCACAATTAATTGTTCACAATTCTCAATTAATAATTCTGGGTCAATTTTATCGAGCAGCAGCCATTTGGCCCCGACGTGTTCAATTTGCCAGCGCAGTTCGCCGGGGGTGAGGCGGGTGTTGAGGGGGACAAGAATGGCACCCAGCCGGGCCAGGGCGTGGACCAGGCAGATGTACGGCAGGCCGTTGGGCAGCAGCACAGCGACAAAATCGCTGGCCTGTATCCCCTGAGCCTGCAATTTGGCGCAGGTGACATTGACCAGTTGATTTAGCGCGCCATAGCTCCAGCGCTGTTCGCCGACGATCAGCGCCAGCTTCTCAGGCGATGCCTGTGCCCGTTCAGCCAGCCAATCTTGCACGTTATTTGTTTAGGCCCTGGGCCATTAAATCACCCGTCGTGACAATGGCTTTTTGGCGGCTCATGAGATGTGTGGTGGCAAAATGGAACAGCTTGTTGACTGGGCCGGGAATCACCAGGTGCTGTTGTCCCAAACCGGCCAATGCTTCTTGTACCACGGGTGCCACATCCATCAACATGAAAGGTGGATAGTCGTCCAGCGCATCCCCTTGAGTGCGGGTAAGGCCGGGCGCGAGTACCAGGACGTCTACGTTGGATTGGCGCAGTTCGTACCAGAGCGATTCACCCAGCATGAGCTGGAACGCTTTGTTGGCCGAATAGGCGCCGGTGAAGGGGGTACCGTGCAGCCCACCTTGCGAAGAAACGAGCAAAATACCGCCGTGCCCCTGCGCCACCATCTGACGGCCGTACGCATGCACCAGCGTTGTGTAAGCCCGGGCATTAATGTCGATCATAGTGTGGTGGGTGGCCAGATCCATCTCCAGGATGGTAGGTGTTTCCTGGGGGGTGAACATATGGTTGCACACCAACAAGCCAATCTCCAGGCCATCGGTAACGGCCGTAAGCTCGGGCAAAAAGTCGGGGCGGCCCAAATCCAGCACGACAGGCTTGACGTGAACCAGGTATTTGTCTCTTAGTTCCTGAGCACGCGCTTCCAATTCTTCAGCCAGGATGTCTACCAGGACCAAATTGATATGACGACCGGCCAGCTGGCGGGCGAAGCCGTAGCCCAACCCCTCGGCGCGGGCGGCACCGGTGACGATGGCCCACGGCCCATACTGCTGCAAAAAGGAACGGCCGTCACGCTCTGGCTGCTCCTGTAACTGTTTCCAAAGATAGATGCCGGCGGTAACGGCCGTTCCCGCCAAAACCAATGATTTAAACTGCTTGCCCATCTAAAGCTCCTACTTCTGGCGCGGCAAACGCCGTTTTGCGCCGCCGGTAGCGAATGATTGTCTCGGTGGGGCGGCTGGCTCCCAGACCCCGCTCAATTTGCGTATCTTTGGTGACCAGCTCCAGCTCAAATTCGCGGAAGAGCAGGGCCGTGATAATGATCATCTCATTGTTGGCAAAGTTCATACCGGTGCATTTGTGCATGCCGCCACCAAAGCCAAACAGGCCAAAACGATGCTGCTTGTCTTCGGCCCGATCCGGGGCAAAGCGCAGCGGGTCAAACAGTTCTGGCTGCTCAAAGTAGGCGGGCAGCTTGTGGCCGATTTCTTGCGCGACCTGCATCAGCCAGCCGGCGGGGATGAGGTAATCGCCAAATTCAATATCTTCTTTCACCACGCGCATGAGTAATTCGGTAGACGGCCGTAATCGTTCTACCTCGCGCACCGCCCAGGCAATGTGGTCTAGCTGAACCATCCGTTTGGGATCGATATGCACGCCAGCCGGGGCAACCTGTTCAATTTCATCCAGGACAAGCTGCAAATAATCCGGATTTTGCAGGAGCAGGATGATGGTCCAGGCAGCCTGTCCGGCGGTGGTCTCATGCCCGGCAAACATTAGCCCCAACAGCAGATTACGCACCAGCTCTTCATCAATTTTCTCGCCTGCCTTGTCATCTTTCATGATGATGTCTTGCAGAAAATCATCGTACAGGTCCGGATGCTGCCGTCGTTCGGCGATGATGGGACGCAAAATTTCAGACATGCGTGCTTTGGCTTTGTCGCGCTTGATGAATTTGGGCAGGGGCAGGTTAGGCGGCAGCAGCGGATCGAGCGCCTGGCTCAAATCGGCGTACAGATCCCAGAATTCACGGCCAATGGTTTGGTGTACTTCTGGTCCCAGGAAACAGTTTCCGGCTACTTCTTGTACCAGGGTAACAATTTCACTGGTTAGCTCAATTTCACCGCTGTCGCCCAGGCCTTCCAGCCATGCCTGTACCACTTCCTGCATCACATCGACATAGTGCAGCATCTTTTCCCGCTTGAACAGCTCCTGCACAAACGGCCGTTGTCGCAAATATTCATCGTGGGGGGCCAGGAAGAGCACTTCGCCAAACATCGCTTTTAGAAACTGATACGGTTCCTGGATGTTTAAACGGCCGTCTGTCTCCATAAAGAATTTCTTTTGGTTCTCCGGGCCAATGACCACAGCGACATTCTGGTTGGCCAGCTTCAGGGCAAACACGTTGCCGTGTTCTACAAAACCCCGCCGGACCAACCCGGGACGATCCCGTTGAAATTCGGCAGCGTGGCCTAAAACAGGCAGCGCGCCCGAAACAAGGGGTGGAGTTGATTTAGTCATAAGTTTATCCTTCTCGTTTGGTTAACAATTGAAGGGGATGGTTGATTGCCCGTCCCCTTTTTATCATAGCTCTGTCCCTATTTTACCAACTTTGTGGCCGGGACGAGCCGGTTCGTCTCTTACATTGTCAATCTCTAATCTCTACTACCTGGTTGATCTTTTTTCTGATTTGCTCGTCTTGGGCTCCGTCTGTGTTGAGTTCGATGAGGCGCGGGGCAGGGTTGGTCACGGCCGTTTTCACCGCCTGCTCAAACTGTTCCCGATTTTTGGCTTGGATGTAATCCAGGCCAAACAAGGCGGCTGCGTGAGCAAAGGTGAGATTGTGCGGCGTCAGAAAGCGGTCGGTGAAGGGCGGCTCGTGCTGGCTGATGGGCAGCCGCCGGAAGATGCCGCCGCCGTTGTTGTTGAGCACGATGATGGTGGCGTTGGCCGTCTGGCGGGCCAGCAGCAGGCTGTTCACATCGTGCAGTGTGGTCACATCCCCCACGACGATGAACGTAGGCTGCCCGGTGGCGGTAGCGATGCCCAGCCCGGTGGCGATGTTGCCATCAATGCCCGATGCGCCCCGGTTGCCGAAAATATGCAGGGATTTGGAGCGGGAACGGCCGTATTGATCCAGATGACGTACGGGCAGGCTGTTGCCGATCAACAGGTTGCCGTTTTCGGGCAGATGGGCCAGCAGCGTGGCCACGGCTGTGCCATCGAACCAATGCTGGTTGAGCTGGGCTTCCAGCGCGGTCCAGCAAGCTTGCTCGGTGGCCTGGATGGTTTGCTGCCAGGCGCGGTCGGGTTGGTGGTTGGCCAGGCGGGCAGTGAGGGTTTGGCAAACGGCCGTTTCGTTCAGCTGCAAAAAGTGGGTCGTCCTGTGGCTGTCATCGGCCCAAACGCCGTTTTCGCGGATGTGCAGCCGCAGTGCCGGGTTGATTTTGTCCAAATAGGCGTTGAGCCATTTGCTGGTCGGCACCGCGCCAAAGCGCACAATAATTTCCGGCTCGGGCCAACTCGGCTCGCCCTGCAAAAAAGTCTCATAACCACTGATAATTAAATTATCCGCAGATTTCGCAGATGACGCAGATTTTTCGTCTGCGCTCTCTGCGCCTCTACGGTTAAATCGAACACCAGAGATTGGATCGGCCAGAATGGGATAGCCGACATGCTGTGCTAATGCTGTGACCGCCTGCGGAAAGTCGCCACCAGGGGAGCACGGGCCGCAGATGATGAGACCGTGGGGGTGTTGGCTGACTACGGCCGTTAGCCATTCAAGCTGCTCGGATGTGGGGAGCAGGGTGCCGTGTTCAAAATTGTGAGTTGTGAGATTGTGGGCAACCTCTGGTTGCTTGTGAATTGTGAATGACTTTTCACTTTTCACTTTCCACTTTTCACTTCCCTCCGGCTCCAAAGGTTTGCGAAACGGAAAATTGACATGCACCGGCCCTTTGCGCAGCCCATTGGCAGTGGCGTGGGCGCGAACGGCCGTTGTTTGCACATGCCGCAGGGCCACCTCAGGTGGATCGGCTTCCGGCAGCGGCATGTCGACGGACCACAGCACCTGGTCGCTAAAAATCTTTACCTGGTCGATGGTCTGGTTGGCCCCGCTGTGGCGCAGCTCGTGCGGGCGGTCGCCCGTCAGGATGAGCAGCGGTACCTGGCTCATTTGGGCCTCCACAATGGCGGGCAGGTAGTTGGCAACGGCCGTTCCCGAGGTGCACACCAGCGCCACCGGTTTATCGTTGGCCAGCGCCATCCCCAATGCAAAAAAGCCCGCGCCGCGTTCATCCAGATGCAAAAATGTCTTAATCTGCGGATGCGCCTCAAACGCCAGCGTCAGTGGTGTGGAGCGAGAACCGGGGGAAATGATGACGGCCGTTAACCCCGCCTGCGCCAGTCCATTGACGAATCTTGCCGCCAGGCGCAAGTTGGCATTTTTTAATTGTGAATTGTGGATTGTGAATTGTGAATTGTGAATTGGCTCATTCATTTGCGTTTGATCTTTCTTTTTCTACTGGTTTTGATGCTGGCATTGACGATACGGCAAAGTTCGTCGCATTCCTGAGAAATGCCAGATAAGTCTTCGTTGAGCATCATTTTGCTTTTGATGATGATTTTTAGCCAGACACGAGATTCGTTTAGCTCTTTTAGGCCCACTTTGAGTTTGTGGATGAAATCATTGTTGCTTTCGGCCCCACGCGCTTCGGCGTAATGGGCTGCCGGACTGGTTCCACTGCGGAGCAGCTGCCCAGCTACATGATTCCCCGCTCTTGAGTTGGGCATCTTATCAGTCAAATGAATCACCATCACTGCAAAATCAACCAATCTCTCTTCTAAATTATCACCTTTTGCCATACTATCATCCCTCTTACGGATCATTAAAAGTTAATTATTCACAATTCACGATTCACAATTCCAAGCGCATTCAGCATCGGCCGAAACTTCAGCGCCGTCTCTTCCCATTCGGCTTGTGGGTCGGAGTCGGCGACGATGCCGGCACCGGCGTAGAGCCAGACGCGGCGGTCCTGGGTGATGGCAGAGCGGATGGCGACGCTGAACGCACCGTCCAGGTTGTGGTCCAGCCAGCCGACCGGCGCGCCGTACCAGCCGCGCGGCATCGGTTCTGCCTGGCTAATGAACGGCATGGCCAGTTCACGCGGCTGGCCGCCCAGCGCTGGCGTGGGATGCAGGTTTTGCAGAATGGGCAGGACGCCATCGGCCTGTTTGAGGGTGGCGTGAATGGGGGTGAATAAATGTTGGATATAACCCAGTTGGAGGGTGCCGGGCTTGTCTGGGATAGAAAGTTGGCTGGTTAGCGGTGCCAATCGCCGCCGAATCGATTCGACGACGAGAGCGTGTTCATGCTGGTTTTTGGCGGAGTTGAGGAGTTCCTGGGCCAGGGTTTCATCTTCGGACGGTGTGTGGCCGCGGCCGATGGAGCCGGCCAGCCCCATAGTTTGTAGGGAACGGCCGTTCACCCTCACAATCAGCTCTGGCGTGGCCCCGTAAAAGGCGTGAAACGGCCGTGGCTCAAACAAAAAACGGTAGCAGTCGGGATAGGTGGCATTCAAATATGCCAGCGCCCCGTCCACATCCACCTTTTGCGCATAGCGAATCTCGCATACGCGGGACAGCACTACCTTATTAAGCGGTGCGCCGCGCATCGTTTGCGTGGCGTGGCGAATCATCTTCTGCCAATCCTCATAGGACATTGGGTAGTTGATTCGCTCTGGACGCATGTGGTCTTCAAATTTTGCGCTCCCCCCCTCTGCGCCTCCGCGCCTCTGCGTTAAAATCTTCAATCGTGCCGCCAGCGCCGCCTGGAGTTCAGGCAGTACACTTTGCGGCGATTCCTCTTCAGACAGGATGGCGTTGAGGGTCAGCCAGCTTTCGCCGTTTTGCTGGGCCAGCTGGTAATGGGGCAGGATGAACTGCGCCGGATAATGGATCGACCAGGTGTTGTCCGGCGTGAAGTCGTCGCTGAAGGCAAAGCCGCCAAAGAGTCGCGGCCCGGCTAGCGGTTCGTTTTCATCGTAAATGACGGCGTTGGCGAACAGGCTGCGCGCCTGCTCCTGGATCTGCTGGAAGCGCTCGCGCCCCCAGGCAAACAAGTCGGCGGCGATGCCAAACCCGGCCAGCGTCAGGCCACCGTGAGCCTCGGCCCAGAAGAAGCGCTCCTGACCTAGCGCTTGCTGCAGGAAAACGGCCGTATCCACCCCCGGTGCTGGCATGGAGACTGAAAGGAGACGGCCGTTTTCCGCAGGCATCTCGGCAAATGTGTCTACAGGCTCAACTTGTGGCTGACTCAAATCCCACACTCCTCAACAACACCGGCAGCAGCGACTCCATAATCCGCTTCGGTTCCGGTTCGCCGGTGTAGACCCAACGAATGATCACGCCATAAATTGCCCCCATCCAGGCGTAGGAAACCACCTCGATGTCTGTCGGCGGAATGTCGCCCACGTCGATGGCTTCTTGCAGGTAGGTGGCGATGAGATCGGCAAAGCGGTCGTTGACTTCATTGCGCTTATTTTCAAACATGGTGCCCAATCCCACCGCCTGCACCAGCAGCAGCTTGGCCGGGCGACGATATTTGCCAAAAGTCGTCAGGCACGTTTCCAGCGCCACGCGCACCCGGTTGATACCCACTTCTTCCTGCTGAATCGCCTCGGTCACGCGCCGTTCCAGCAGGTCGGCAAACTGATCCACCAGCGCCAGGAAGAGGCGTTCCTTGTTGGGGAAGTGGAAGTAGATCGATCCTTTGGAGGTTTGAGATTCGTCTACAATTTCATCCATGCGGGTGTTGTAATATCCTTTGCTGGCAAAAATATTTAGCGCTGCATCCAAAATACGGGCGCGGGTTTGGTCTGGGTCTCGTTTGTTGATGGTTTCGTCCATTTTATGCTCTCCAGTTCTTGGTAATCGGCAAAAAGTTTTTGCAGAAAATCAAGGACCATAGGGCCGATTACCTGAGTAAAAGCGGGTGAATCGGGCAATTTTTATTTCAAGAACTTTCCCGCTTTTACCTAAACCGACTGGTCAGTCTAAAGTTAATTACGAAGATAGCATAAAACGGCCGTTTTGACCGCAGGACTTCAACATATTTGAAATTCGTTTCATTTTCGTTGGTTAGAAAGTTTCATTCACGTTGAAAATATCCTATCTTCGGCCGTTTTGCAGGAAAATTTCGTTGGTAAGGTGAGCTGGCCCGATGGTCATAGACCATCTCTACTATCCCGAATTAAATAAAAAAACCATATAATTTTTCGGTCAAACAACTCTTTTGTATGGGAATTTGGGAGCAACCATTATGAATAAGAATGTGCGAACCATTGTCGATACTTGCGGCCGTTTTACCTTGAGGGAAAACGGCATTATTTATTTTCACAGAGCAGACAATGTGGTGATGGATGCGCCTACTGCACTTAAGTGCCTTGAGCACTTTCGCGAGCTCGACAATTCGGGCAACGCTCGACTGATCATTATCCAGGGGCATGGGGTGGAATACACCTTCGACGCCAAGATGACTTTGTTAAACAGCAAGCTTTTCAAAGCAGTCGCGTTAGTGGCAAACTCTGACACTCAATACCTGGTAGGTACCTTATTTCAAGACCTGGCCAAAGCTTTCAGGGCCAAGCACCAGCTTCGTGTTTTTCATCATATGGAGGATGCAGAGAAATGGCTGCTCAGTTTTGAGCAAACGGCCGTTCCTGACCCAAATAACATCGTAGGGAATAACCCATTTATTCCTTCTGGAAAGTTTCACGAAAGTTATGTTTAGGTCAACATAAACCACAAGGTTTCAGACCGTCTAGGGAAAATTGAGAAAATGAAATCTAGTGTTTCGCCAAACAAGTTTTGTCGGATAGTGACGCTGTGGCGAAACACTTAAGCTGAAGCAATTTCGTCCAAGAGCTAACCGTCAAAAG
>PABI01000165.1 GCA_002699125.1 Anaerolineaceae bacterium | reverse complement strand
GTTTAGCATTGGAAGACCATCCTCGGGTTTTGGTCTATGCTAAACTCTACTTTTGTTTTTTTCAACTTGGCTCTGATCCTTGGAATCCATCAAGAGCCTCGCTGAAAATGAGACAGTAGCTGCCCGCTGCTCCATTGCGATCATAGACGCGAATTTTGTAATCTAATGCCGGATTTAGTTGGGCATCGACGATGGCTTCCCGCTGACCGCTGCCGCTGTTGTCGGCATACTGCACAACATCGTTGGCTGCATCCCGTATTTCTAGGACGAGATTAACGGTGGATTCGGCAACGGCCGTAATCGTAATCGCCCCGCCATAATCAAAAATGACGGGATACAGGTGTGCTTGCCCGGCAAACAACTGCTCCAGAAGGGGTTGTTCGGGACCAAGTGGATCGAACTCGATATTTTCAAATTCTTCAGGATCAGGCGTGGCGGTGGGAACGGCCGTTGGCGTACCGTTCATATCAGCTTGTTGAAACACCAGAGGCAGATAGGCGGCCACTGTGGGTTCAGCCTCTCCGGCATAGGCGGATGGAGCAGGTCGGTTGAGAAAAAATGTGAACAAAAGCAAGGTAGAAACAGTGCCAACGATCAGCAGCACACTCAGAACACGATAACGCGATTTCATACTCTGCCTCCCGAAAGCAAAACCCAATGACGAGTGATGAGCGCGGCGTTGCTGTTGAACATCATAGCAGATTTTAGGGGCAAGAGCTTAATAGCGCATAAGCCTCAACGCAATTTTGCAAGAAACACGGCTGTCCCACGTCTAATGTTATAATGCGTGCGAAGCAACTACAGGTTGCCAATCACATTTCTTGCATCGCGCATCAACTGCTTATGAAGTCTCTAACGGCCGTTCTCTCCCTCCTCTCCCTTGCTGCCCGCCGCCTGTGGCACCAGCGGCTGCTCATGGCCTGCCTGCTGGCCGGGCTGATCGCCGCTGTCGGGCTGCTGGCGGGCATTCCGCTGTATGCCGATGCCGTGCAAAACCGGCTGCTGCAAGGCGAACTCACCGAAGCGGGCACCTACCGCCCGCCGTTTGCCTTCCTCTGGCGCTACGTGGGGGCCTGGAACGGCGACATCACCTGGGAGGCGTACCAGCCGATCAACAGCTACCTGACCGAACAGGCCACCAGCATCATCGACCTGCCAGTGGATGCCCAGATTCGCCACGTGGCCACGGCCAAGCTGCGCCTCTTCCCCGGTGCCGACGTCAGCTTCAACCAGAACGAACCGCTGCTGTGGGCCAACCTGGGTTTTATCACCAACCTGGCCGAGCAAATTGAGCTGGTGGAAGGCACCTATCCGGCGGAACAGGCGTCTTCTGCCACTATTGAGGTCATCGTCAGCCGCAGCACGGCCGATCAGCTGGGCTTGCAGGTGGGCGAGGTCTACACGCTTTTTGGGGCCAGTGACAACAGCCGCCTGCCCCTGCAAATTGTGGGCGTCTGGCAGCCGCACGACCGCACGGACCCGTTCTGGTTTTACCAGCCAGACGCCTTCGCCGAGATGTTGTTCACCAGCGAGGGCCAGTTTGCCCAGCAGGTGGCCCCCGTTCTGGCCGATGCGGTGAGTACGGCCGTTTGGTACCAGCTTTACGACGGCGGCCGTATCCGCCCCGCTTCCGTAAACGACTTTTTGCAAAACGTCACCATCGTTGAAGCCCGCGCTACGGCACTGCTCGACGGCACGACGCTGGATGCCTCCCCGGTGAGCGCGCTGCAAAATTACGGCCGTTCCAACAACCTGCTCACCCTCACCCTGACTATCTTCTCCATCCCCCTCATCGGCATCATTTTGTACTTCATCAGCCTCATTGCCAACATGGTAGTGGCGCGCGGGGCCAGCGAGATTGCCGTCTGGCGCAGCCGGGGCACCACGCGCGGGCAGGTGGTGGGCGTTTATCTGCTGGAAGGCTTGCTGGTGGGCGGCCTGGGTTTAGCTGGCGGGCTCTGGCTGGCGCTGCAAATTGCCCGGCTGATGGGCCGCACGCGCACTTTTCTCGACCCGGCGATATTGACCCCTTCGACAGGCTCAGGGGTCGGCGCTGGGGAATTGACGCCTGTTTTGTCGGGAACGGCCGTTACTTATGCGCTCATCGGTGTGGGATTAGCCCTGCTGGCCCTGCTCATTCCGGCGCTGCTGACCGCCGCCCACACCATCGTCACGATGCGCTGGCAGCAGGCGCGGGCGCTGCTGGCTCCAGTGTGGCAGCGTTACTTTCTCGATGTGCTGCTGCTGGTGCCGCCGTTTTATGGCTGGTATCAGTTAGAACGGCAGGGCACGATCAGCCTGCTGGGCGGCGGGCGCGATCCGTTTGCCAATCCGCTGCTCTTCCTGGTGCCCATCCTTTTTTGCTTTTCGCTGGCGCTGCTGGCCCTGCGCCTCTTCCCCCTGCTGATTGGCGGGCTGGCCTGGCTGGCGGAAAAGCTGCCGGGCACTACCCTCCTACTGACGCTGCGCCAATTGGCCCGGGCCACGGCCCAATACACCGGCCCGCTGCTCCTGCTCACGCTTACCCTCAGCCTGGCCAGCTTCACCGCCTCCATGGCCGTCACCTTCGACGATCATCTGACCGACCAGATTTATTACCAGACCGGTGCCGATTTAAACCTGGCCGAACTGGGCGAAGATACAGAGCAAGACAACCAGCAGCAGCAGGGGGCTTTGGGCGAACTGACCCAACCAAACACGCCCCCATCGGGTGATGAAGATGAACCCCGCTGGCTCTTCTTGCCCGTCACCGACCATTTGCTGGTGGATGGGGTGCAGGCAGCGGCGCGTGTGGGGGAGTATACGGCCGTTTCCGCCATCGGCGGGCGGCAGCAATCGGGACGCATTTTGGGCGTAGACCGGGTTGATTTTGCCCAGGTCGCTTTTTACCGCGCCGACTTTGCCGGGAACGAGGCTCTAGGCGGTTTGATGAACCGGCTGGCGGTGCAGCGCGACCACATTTTGGTCAGCCGCGACTTCCTGGCGCACAACAGCCTCCAGGTGGGCGATCCGCTGCGGCTAACGATTGGGGCCGCCGGCGAATTTGCCGACGCCGAATTCACCATTGCCGGACCGATTGACTTGTTCCCCACGCAGTACCCGCAGGACGGCCCCTTCTTTGTGGCCAACCTGGACCATCTGCACGAGGCGCTGGGCGGCACCTACCCCTACAACGTCTGGCTACAAACCGATCCGGCCGTGCCCAGCAGCGAAATTGTGGACAGTACGCGCCGGCTGGGCTTTGCCGTCATCACCGCCCAGGACGCCCGCGACCGTATTTTGCAGGAACAAACCCGGCCGGAGCGGCAGGGGTTGTTTGGCCTGCTGTCGGTGGGCTTTTTGGCTGCGGCCGTGCTCACCGTGCTGGGCTTTCTCGTCTACGCCGTTGTCTCTTTTCACCAGCGCACCATTCAGCTGGGGATGCTGCGGGCCATTGGCCTGTCCGTCGGACAAATGGCAGCCTACCTGGCCGGGGAGCAGGCGGTGCTGATTGCCGCCGGCGTTGGCCTGGGCACTGGGTTGGGCGTGTGGGCCAGCCGGTTGTTTATTCCGTTTTTGCAAGTTGGCGAGGGGAAAACGGCCGTCATCCCCCCCTTCATCGTGCAAATTGCCTGGGAACAGCTGGGCACTATCTACGCCCTCTTTGCCGCCATGTTCATCATCGCCGTCCTGGTCCTCATCGCCCTCGTCGCCCGCATGCGCATTTTTGAAGCGGTGAAGCTGGGCGAAGCAGTATAGAAATGGAACGCAGATTTTCCTGATTGATCTGATTTGCCTGATTTAATCTAAACAAGAAATCAGGTAAATCAGGGGTATCTGCGTTATCAGCGTTCTATTTTTAGAACAGGTAATAAAATGAATCTATCTCCAAACAAATTAAAAAAATCTGTGTTCATCTGCGTTTATCTGTGTCCCATTCTTCTCCTTATCGCCTGCGGGCAGGGAGAACCGGCCGAACTTGCCCCCACCCCCACGCCCCTGCCTACGCCCATCGTGCCAGAGAAGCCGACCTACGTTGTGGAGCAAGGCACGGTGGTGAACTCGCTGGAATTTACCGGGCGGGTGTCGCCGGTGCAGGAGCAGGAACTCTTTTTCAAGAGCGACGGCTTTGTCGACCAGGTGTTTGTGCAGCGCGGCGACCAGGTTCAGGAAGGTGATGTACTGGCCCAGCTGGAAATCACCGACCTGGAGAATCAGCTGGCCCAGGCCAACGTGGCATTGGAAACGGCCGAAATCAAACTGGCCCAGGCCGAACAGGAGCGACAAGATGCCCTGGCCGAAGCCGCCATCAACCGTGACAAAATCGCCTTGCAATTACAGCAAGGACGGGTCAATGCCGACTCCGCCACCCTTGTTTCGGCGCAAATTGAGCTGGAAAACGCGCAGCAGCGCCTGGCCGATGCCGAATATGAGCTGCAAAAATCGCTGGACCGCGAGTGGGAACCGGAAACGCTGCGCCAACAATATGAGCAGAGGGTTGAATCGGCACAGGAAGCCTTGGCCGTGGCCCAGGCACGCTACAATGATGCCCTGGCCGGCGGCAGCAGCAACGTGGTGGACCGGCAAATCCTGGAGCAGGATTTAGCCTTGGCCGACCTGCGCCTGGAGCAGTTGGAACGGGGCATCGATCCGCTGCTGGAGCTGGACGTGGAGCGCGCCCGGCTGGACGTGCAAAAAATCGAGAATCAGATTGCCGATGCGCAGCTCATTGCTCCCTTTGCCGGGGAGGTGCTCTCTTTGGGCGTACGAGCAGGCAGTCGGGCAGAGGCATTTCAAACGGCCGTTGTCCTGGCCCAACCGCAAAACCTGGAAATTACGGCCGAATTAGGCAGCGAGCAGCTCAGTGAAATGAGCATTGAGCAACCAGCCACCATCACCATGCGCAACCGGCCCGAAGAGCCGTTCAGCGGCACGGTGCGCCAGCTGCCCTACGCCTTCAGCGGCGGCGCATCCGGCGGTGACAATGACGACACCCGCGTCCGTATCCAGTTCGACAACCCGCCAGCCAACCTGTCCCTGGGCGAACTGGCCACGGTGGAAATTGTGCTGGAGGAAAAAGAAAACGTCCTCTGGCTGCCACCCGCCGCCATCCGCACCTTCCAGGGGCGCACCTTCGTCGTCATCGAAGAGGCCACCGGCCAGCGCCGCGCCGACGTGCGCCTGGGCATCGAAAGCGAAGCCCGCGTGGAAATACTTGAAGGCGTCGAGGTTGGAGAGGTTATTGTGGGAGAATAGGACACAGATTTTCACAGATAAACACAGATAAAAGCAAAAAATCTGTGTGAATCTGTGTTCATCTGTGTCCCATTAAATTATGGACCCGTTTATCGTTTGCGAGAATCTGGTTAAGATTTATAAGGTGGCCGAGCTGGAGGTGGTGGCCTTGCAGGGGCTGGACCTGATGGTGCAGCCGGGTGAGCTGCTGGGCATTGTGGGCACGTCGGGATCGGGCAAGAGCACGCTGCTGAACATTTTGGGCGGGCTGGACCGGCCGTCGGCGGGGCATGTGGTGGTGAACGGCCGTAATCTATTAAAAGCCCCCGACGGCGAACTGGACGCCTACCGCCGCCGCGAAGTTGGCTTTGTCTGGCAGCAGACGGCACGCAACCTCATCCCCTACCTCTCCGCCCAGGAAAACGTGGCCTTGCCCATGACCATCGCCGGGATGGGTTGGACGGAAAAGCGCGCCTGGACCAAAGAGCTTTTGGAGGCGGTGGGGCTGTGGGAACACCGGCAGCACAAGCTGGCCCAGCTTTCCGGCGGGCAGCAGCAGCGCGTCGCTATCGCCGTTGCCTTAGCCAACAAACCCTCTCTGCTGCTGGGCGACGAGCCCACGGGTGAACTGGATTCCACTACGGCTCAGGAAATTTTAGCCTTGCTGCGCGAGATGAACGGCCGTTACGGCCTCACCACCATTATTGTTACCCACGACCCGCAAATTGCCCGCGCCGTGGATCGGGTGGTGACGATTCGCGACGGCCGTACCAGCAGCGAAACTATTAAACGAGTGGCAGATGTGGAAGCGGCCCTGGCCGAGAACATTGAGGCATCTGCGCCCGCGCCCGTGTATGAAGAATACGTAGTGGTCGATAACGCTGGCCGGCTGCAAATTCCGCCCGACCTGCGTGAAGCCAGCGGCATTGGCGACCGCGTGACGCTGGAAGCCACGGAGGAAGGTGTGCTAATCAAGCCGGTAGCTGGTGAAAATGGTCGTGGCGGGGAAACGGCCGTATCGTCCCAAACAGAGCCATCAAGCCAGGAACCAGCTGAAAAATCCTCGTGGTGGCAGCGCTGGCGGCGTGGCTGAAAGATTTTGCCGGCCGGTGCGTTATACAAATGTGCCGCTGCGCGCAACGATGATTCAAGTTTTACGGCCGTTACGCGTCTAATCTAAAAAGGTCCCCACATATCTCTTTATCTTTGTGTGTGAGCTGGAAACCGGCTGCCGGAACTGGCTTGCAGGTATTGGAGGAATCTGATGAGAAAAGTGTTTGTGTTGTTGATAATCCTATTTTTGATCGCCTGTAGGGATGGTGAGGACACAGCGACACCAGAAACGCCAGAGACAGATAACGCGGCCGAAACGACCAATTCCCCAGACAACACAGCCGACGAAGCGGAAACAAATACCGAGACCGTGACTTTACGCATGATCGCCTATGACTATGAATTGGGCAACTACCGCGATCTGATTGAGGCGTTTGAAGCGGAAAATCCTGGCGTGGAAATTAGAATGGTTTCTTTGGAAGAAACGCTGGGTTTGGACAGCGGTGGTGTAGGCCAATGGCCGGACGATGCCGACGTGCGGATCGTGTCAGCCGCTGATGTTGTCACGACAAATGCTATTGGGGTGGTTGACAGTGCATCGCGGCTGCTGCTGGATTTACGGCCGTTGGCCGAGGCAGACCCCAACTTTAACGGAGATGACTTTTATCCTAACGCCCTGGAATATTTTGAAAACGATGGCGGACTATGGGGCTTGCCCACCGAGCTAAACTTCTCGCTCATGTTCTACAACAAAGATGCCTTTGACGCTGCCGGTATCGACTACCCGCAGGCCGGCTGGTCCTGGGATGATTTTTTGGCCGCAGCCCAGGCCACCACCGTGCGTGAAGGCGACGAGGTCACCCAATGGGGCCTGGTGCAGGTAGGCGGCGGGGTTATCCAGTTAGTTTTGCCCCGCACCGGACCCATCATCAACACCGAAACTGACCCACCCACGGTGCAAATCGACCGGCCAGAAGTAGCCGAGATGCTGCGCTGGTACACCGACCTCTTTTTGCTGCAGGAAGTCACGCCGAACCTGGAAAATCCAGAGCCGGACGAAGATGGCATCTACATACCGCCCGGCTATCAGCTTATCGAGGAAGGCAAGGCGGCGATGTGGCCCGAATATTCCGGCTCGTGGGAGTGGCGCAGCCAGCAGGGCAACGTGGGCATTGTGCCCTTCCCCGTTGATGCGCCCGATGACCAGACCAATCAAATGTATGTGACGGGTTATGGCGTAAGCAGCGGCACGCAGCAGCCCGAGCTGGCCTGGCGCTGGATCAACTTCCTGTCGCAGCAGCAATCACCGAATGAGTTTAACCAGGGAACGGCCGTTCCCGCCCGACGTTCTGTAGCGGAAGCATCCGGCTTTTGGGACCAGGTCGATCCGGAATATGGCGAAGCATTGCAGTACGCGCTGGAGCACGCTTACATCACCCAATTCGCTCCTGGCTACAGCCCCTTCCTCGGCGCCGCAAACGCCGTCTTGCAAGAAGGACAATCGGTTGAAGAAGCGTTAGCTGAAGCTCAGGCTATGGCCGAAACGCAGGTCGCCGACTTTTTGGCTGAGCAGGAAGATGAAGATCCAGTGGACATTGTCATCACAGCGCCAGAGGAGCAAGAGGTGCCGGAAGGGGCTGTCACCATCCTCTTTATGGCCGGCAGTGGACCCGGTGGTTTGCAGCCGTATCGCGATCTGGTCGCCACGTTTCAACAAACACATCCCGACATTGTAGTGGATCTAGAGACGCCCAGCTTTGGCACGGGCAACACCTATTTGCGCGATGTGGCCGCCGACAGCGACTGCCTGCAATGGTTTGGCGGTGTGGCCACGGAAGCGGATCGTGCGGCCGTTTTAAGCATGGAACCGTTTCTGGACGCCGATCCGGCATTGAGCCAGGCCGATTTTTATCCCACGGCCATCGAGCAGTTCACTTACCAGGGTCAGCTGTGGGCCATCCCGGCGGAGATGAACCTGACGGTGCTGTATTACAACAAGGCACTCTTTGATGCAGCGGCCCGACCCTATCCCAGCGCCGGCTGGACCACCGATGATTTTCTAGAAACGGCCGTTGCCCTCACCGCAGGCGACGATCCGGAAACCAAACAGTATGGCTACGTGCCCCAGGAATTTGAGATCAATGAAATTTCTACCTTCATGGACCGGCTGGGAGCACAGGTGCTGGACGAATCGGTCGATCCACCACAGCTTACGCTCGCCGATCCCAGCGTGATCGATGCCATGCGCTGGCTGACCAGCCTGACAACCGAACACGCCGTGAAGCCTGTCTTTACCACGAACATCGCCGCCGGCGGCAGCTTTGGCGAGGAGCGAAAAGAGCTGATAGAAAACGGCCGTGCCGCCATGTGGGCCGATCAAGGCTTTAACTCCTTCCCGGAAATTGATTTGAGCGATTTGGATATCGGTATTGTGCCGTTGCCCACCGGTCCGGATGGAATGGCCGTGGCCGCCAACACCGTCACCGGCTACTACATTTCTGCCCAGACAGACCAGCGGCAGGCGTGCTGGGAATGGATCAAGTTCCTGCTCGATCAGCCCATTGCCGGTCAATTTGGCAACACCATCCCCGCCAAAACCAGCCTGGCCGAGTCCGATGCCTATGCGCAGGCGGTAGGCACTGACCTGGCCGCGGCCAATCGCGCCACCATCTCCGGCATCACTGGCGTATCCACCTCCTTGCAGCTCAGCACTAGCGCCAACTGGCTGGGTACCGGTTTCTTCTGGTGGCAGTCGTATGCTTATGATCAAATTCTGCAGGAAGGGGTGCCGGTGGAAGAAGCGTTAACGGCCGTTCAGGCCAAAGCTGATGCCTACCGGGAATGTGTCATTGCCAACGATGCCATTGAAGACGAAGATGGTCAAAGCCGCTGCCTGGGCCAGGTAGACGACACGGTGCCGGAATTTTTCATTGATGTAGATGAGGAGGAGTGAAACGTGATGCGTGAAACGTGATTTTTCTCACGTTTCACGCATCACGCCAGCAAACATGGAAACCATTATTCAGGTCGAAAACGTCAGCCGCGTTTATCATGTAGGGGCACGAAAAGTGCCGGCCTTGCAGGATGTGTCACTGGCTATGGCTGCGGGTAAGTTGGTGGCGCTGCGCGGCCGTTCCGGCTCGGGGAAAACAACGCTGCTCAACTGCATTGGTGGGCTAGATCAGCCTAATTCTGGGCGTATTTGGGTCGGTGGGGAGGAAGTGACAAAACTTTCAGAACCACGGCGGGTACAGTTACGCCGCCGGCAGATTGGCTTTGTTTTTCAATCACACGCGCTGCTGCCAACTTATTCGGCACGGGAAAATGTAGATTTGATGCTGCGTCTGGCCAGCGTGCCGCGACAGGAACGCCGGGCGCGCACGGAAGAGGTGTTGCAATTGGTAGGGTTGAGCAAGTGGATGGATCATCGGCCGTACGAGCTGTCCGGCGGACAGCAGCAGCGGGTGGCCATTGCCCGAGCGATTGCCACCCGCCCTACCATCATCCTGGCCGATGAACCCACCGGCGAGCTGGACACGGCCACGGGGCAGCAAATCTTACAGCTTTTCCGCCACATTGCCGACGTGGAAGGCACAACGATTTTAATTGCCACGCACGATCTGGCAGTGGATGCCTTTGCCGATGAGGTGGTTCATTTGCAAGACGGCCGTGTCATTCCCTCTCTAGCCTCGGCGCACTGATTGACTGATAAAAGAGAGAGTACAGCGACTTTTAGGAATCAACGAATCATATTTACTCAAAAAAATTCGTTGCTTCTTGTCATTCGTTGTACTCTTTTTGGCGTAAAATTAATTCTATCAGTCAACCTGGCGACCATCAGGCAGAATCGGTTGTCAACATTTCGCCAGCGGTAAGTTCTTCCTGGCTCGCCTGCCCTGTGGCCGTTCTTCTGGCCAGCGCCTGGCGTTTTTTCCTTTGTGTAGCAAACAGGCTCTGCACCCCAATAAAGATCAGCGTCAGCGCGCCGACGGCAATGCGTGTCCACCAGGAGCTCAGTTCGCCATTAAACTGAATCAGCATCTGGATTAAGCCGGCCACCAGAACACCAAACAAGGTGCCGAACACATACCCCTGGCCTCCGGTCAACAGCGTACCGCCAATCACCACAGAAGCAATGGCATCTAACTCCACGTTGGTGGCATACAAGCCATGGCCAGACAGTAAAGAAATACTAAACACGATTCCGGCCAATGCCGAACAAAAGCCATTGAGCGCATATACCGAGATTTTGATCCGCCCCACCGGCAAACCCATCAATAATGCAGATTGTTCGTTGCCACCGATGGCGTAAATGGTACGGCCGTAACGCGTAAAATGAGCAATATACATCCCCACCACCAACACCACAACGGCAACAACCGCACTTAAGCTTAAGAAAGCACGCTCAAAAAACGGCAGCTGAATCCGGGACAAAGCCATCGTCCGATACAAAGGATCGCGGATAGGAATCGCATCCAGACTAATAAAAAAGCACATCCCCCTGGCAAAAAACATACCCGCCAACGTCACAATAAACGGCTGCACCTTAAAGTATTGAATGATGGCCCCCATGATCCCGCCATATAAGGTGCCCATAAGCAGCATCAGCAGGATGACCACCACGGGATTCATCCCCACTTTTTCCAGCAGCGCAGCAGAAACAACCGAGGTCAGGGCAATCACAGCGCCCACCGAGAGGTCAATTCCCTCCGTTAAAATAACAAAGGTCATCCCCACAGAAGTGATCAGCAAAAAGGCATTGTTAATAAAAAGGTTTAAAAATGCCTGCGGCTGGCGCATCCCCTTGTACTGCAAAAAACCATACAGATAGAGGAGAGCAAAGACGCCAAACGTAGCCAGCAACGGCACAAATTTCCTGTTGATTTTTAGCCTGTCGCTCATGATTGCACCCCAACCCTTTCAAAGACGCGGGTTAACACAACTTTGGTCTGCTCTGAATACAGCAAGATAACCAGGAGGACAACCAACCCTTTAATTGCCGAAGCCGCCATGGCCGGAACCCCAAGCGCATACATCGTGGTGGTGGTGCTCTGGATGACCAATGCGCCAATCACGCTGGCCAATAATGAGAAACGGCCGCCTGACATCAAAGTCCCCCCCATCACGACCGCCAAAATCGCATCCAGCTCCAGCATCAACCCGGCATTATTGGCGTCGGCGCTTTTAACATTTGAACTATAAATCAGCCCGGCAATACCGGCGCAAAATCCGCAAAAAGTGTAAACAGCCAACTTGATATTGTCTTCGCTAATACCGCTCAGGAGACTGGACCGGGGGTTAATACCCACCGACTCAACAAACAGCCCAAAAGCCGTCCGTCTGGCCCACAACCAGGCACATAAATAAACAAAAGCCACAATAAAAAGCGTAAACGGTAAGCCCAACACATAGCCGTTCCCAATGAAAAAGTACGGGCTGTAGTAAACGGTAATAATCTGACCGTGCGTAATCAGTTGGGCAATGCCTCGGCCGGCCACCATCAGAACCAGCGTGGCCACCATGGGCTGGATTTTTGCCTTGGAAACAAGCAAGCCATTCCAAAAGCCGCACAACGTTGCCACCAGCAAGGCGGCCATGATGCATTGCCACAGGGGTGTACTGGTCGCGTCTTTAATCAGTTCCTCTGAACTAATTAACTCCGTGGCTAAAGCCGGGTTAATCAGGACGGTGGCTGTACCTGCCGCAATGGCCACCACGGCACCCACCGAAAGATCAACGCCACCCGTAGCAATCACCATCGTCATGCCGATGGCCAGCAGCATCAATATGGAGCCACGGTTCAAAATGTCGATTAGAAAACCAGACAAATGCCCGTTTTTGATTTCAATTTCATAAAATCCGGGGGTAAAAAACAGATTGAAGAGCATAATCAATGCCAGGGCCAACAGTGGCCAAAACAGTTGACTATCTCTTATTTTATGCCATGAGAGATTCGGCCGTTTCATCATCCACTCCCTGCCATTGTTTGCATAATGGTTTGTTCATCCACTGCATCACTGAACTCTGTCACCTTTTGTTGATCGCGCAGCACCACAATCCGGTGGCATGTTCTCAACACCTCTTCCAGCTCTGAAGAGATGAAAATGCAAGCTTTGCCTTCCTCGGCCAGTTCCAGCACAAGCTTTTGAATTTCAGCTTTGGCACCAATATCAATCCCTCTCGTTGGTTCGTCCAAAATTAACACTTGCGGGTTTGTCGCCAGCCAGCGCGCCAAAATCACCTTTTGTTGATTGCCGCCGCTCAGATTTTTAACCGCCTGATCGGCCGAGGGCGTGCTGATATTTAACATCTTGATGAATTTGTCGGCGACTTCGTATTGTTGCTGTTTGGTCAGTCGTTTGGCCCAGCCTCTGTTGGATTGAATAGCCAGAATGATGTTTTCTCTGACAGTTAATTCGTCAACAATGCCATCCGCTTTTCGATCTTCAGGGCAAAAGGCAATGCCTCTATTAATGGCATCAGCCGGAGAAAAATTCTTGATCTTGGTACCGTCCATTGAGAGGGAACCACTATCTGGTTTGTCAATGCCAAACAGCAACTGCGCCGTTTCTGTGCGGCCAGAACCCAGCAAACCGGCCAGCCCCACGACTTCACCGGCATATAATTCCAGGTCAAATGGTGCCATTGAGCCTGCTTTGCCCAATCCATTTGCTTGCAATAAAGGAGCCTCTTCACGTTGCTTGCCGCTGGTCAATTTTATTTGCACCATGTCGCTAAAGTCGCCCATCGCGCGGCCAATCATTTTGGCAATTAAATCCAATCGGGAGAGCGTGCTGGTTTCATGCGTGCCAACCAGATTGCCGTTCCGGAGAATGGTTATCCTGTCGGTCACTTCGTAAATTTGGTCAATGAAATGGGTAATAAAAATGATTCCCAGCCCTTCACTTTTCAGCTTGCGCATCACCTGGAAGAGCTGCTCTGTTTCGTGGACATCCAGGCTGGAGGTTGGCTCATCCAGGATGAGAATCTTGGCGTCAGAAATGTCCAGGGCCCGGGCAATCGCTGCCATTTGCTGGACGGCGATTGAGTATTCACCGAGGTCTTTGGTGACATCGATTTCGACATCCAGGCGCCGCAAAACTTGCCGAGCTTTTTCTTCCATCGCTCGCCAATCGATTCGTCCAAATTTCCGTGGCTCACGGCCAATGAGGATGTTCTCGGCAACAGAGAGATTGTCACACAGATTAATTTCTTGATAGACTGTGCTGATGCCCAATTCCTGGGCGTGCTGCGGTGATTTGACCTGAATCGGCTTTCCTTCCAGCGTAACCTTACCGGCATCCAGCCGCTCAACGCCAGTGATGATTTTGACAAGCGTCGATTTCCCCGCCCCATTCTCACCGACTAAGGCATGAATCTCTCCGCTTCTTAAATCAAAATCGACATTTTCAAGCGCCTGGACACCGGGAAATGCCTTGAAAATGCCTTGCATTGACAGAAGTGTTCTGTTTGTATCTGGCATTTCTCCTCCCTTCTGACGTTGCGGATGAGGAGCGAAGCATCCTCAGATGCGGAGCGCGTTTTGTGCCAGCCGTTCGCATACTTCGGCCACGCTCAGCACAAGCCTGAGGATGCTCACTCCACCTAACTAATTTGAAAGGTAATTGGTCCTAATATTGACGTTCTGGCAACAGTTCGGCGGCATTGTCAGGATAGTAGACACTTTCCTCCGAAGGAACCCACTCGGGAAGTTGTTCACCATTCACGGCGCGCAGAGCCAGATCGTAGAACTGCGGGCCAAGCAATGGATTGCATTCAACCGTGACGTTGAGTTTGCCGGCAATCATTGCTTCAAATGCGCCACGAACAGCGTCGATGGAGACAATTTTGATATCTACGCCAGGTTCCAGGCCAAATTCCTCAATGGCTTGAATGGCACCGATGGCCATATCATCATTGTGGGCATACAGGCCAACAATCTCGTCGCCGTAATTTTTCAGGAACGCTTCCATCACTTCTTTGCCCTGAGCGCGGGTGAAATCACCAGATTGGGAATCGATAATTTCAATGTTGTCGGCCAATGTATCACGGAATCCAGAATAACGGTCATTGGCGGGCGCAGAACCGACAGTGCCAACTAATTCAACAATCTTGCCGCCGTCTGGCAGCAGGGTGTTCATTTCATTACCGGCTTTGCGGCCTTCTTCAACGAAGTCTGAGCCCAGGTACGTGGCATACAGTTCGCGCGGCACATCAGCGCGGCGATCCACCATGATGACGGGGATACCGGCATCTTTGGCTTCTTGCAGAACAGTTTCCCAGCCGGTCTCTACAACAGGCGAAAAGCCGATGACATCAACATCCTCGGCGATGTAGGAACGAATGGCAGCAATCTGGTTTTCTTGTTTTTGCTGGGCATCGGAGAATTTGAGTTCAACACCGAGTTCTTCGGCCGTTTCTTTGATGGAAGCTGTGTTGGCCGTGCGCCACTCACTTTCAGCGCCGATTTGAGCGTAGCCAACCACTAAGGTTTCAAAGGTTTCTTCGGCAGCATCATCGGCGGCTGGTTCTTCCCCACCTGAACCACACCCTACGAGCATAAAAAACGCCATCATGATAACAACAAGCAGGCTTAGCTTTCTCATTTATTCGATCTCCTTCTTTTATTTTGGAACTGGGTAACGGATAAGGGTTTCATTTCACCCGGGATAAAATGAAACGGTAATGTATCGATCATACGGGTTAAAATAGACAACAATCAATGAGTTTTTTTAGGCACTTTTTACAGAATAGGGTTGTTTTGCGGGGCAACAAAAAACCCTCCTGGTGGAGGGTTCGATTTTTTTGGATGAATGTTGGATTTTTTTGGATGGGAGGTAGGACACACCTCAATACCGCCGCGACGGCAAAATCTCTGCGGCATCTTCCGGAAAATAAATCTTTTCCTCAGACGGTATCCATTTGGGCACCGATTCACCGTTCACCACTTTTAAAGCCAGCTCAAAAAACTGAGGCCCAAGCAGTGGATTACATTCAATGGTGGCGTTCAACTTGCCGTCAATCATAGCCTGAAACGCGTCGCGAATAGCGTCAATAGACACAATCTTAATGTCTTCGCCCGGCTTTAAGCCATACGCTTCAATGGCCCGAATTGCCCCAATGGCCATATCATCATTATGGGAATAGACGGCGTCAATTTCATCGCCATAAAGCCGCAAGAAATCGCCCATAACCTCTTCCCCCTTCGCCCTGGTAAAGTCGCCTGTTTCGGAGGCAATGATCTTCATCCCCGGATAATCCTGGAGGACTTCGCGAAACCCTGCATAGCGATCAATGGCCGGTGCCGAACCGACCGTGCCAACTAGCTCAACAAGATTGCCTTCCCCGCCCAGCAAATCCACCATCACCTTGGCCGCGTTGCGCCCCTCTTCCACAAAATCTGACCCCAAATAGCTGGCATACAAATCCTCAGCTACATCGGCCCGTCTGTCGACCAAGATGACAGGAATTCCGGCATCTTTCGCTTCCTGAAAAACAGAATCCCAACCCGTTTCGACAACAGGAGAAACCCCAATCACGTCAACCTGCTGGGCAATAAACGTGCGAATCGCTCTTATTTGATTCTCCTGTTTCTGCTGGCCATCGGAAAAGATTAATTCCACACCTAGACTCTCGGCCGCCTCTTTGATGGAGGTGGTATTCCCCGTGCGCCACTCGCTCTCAGCCCCGATTTGAGAATAACCAACGACCAATTCTTCATAAGCTATTGTGCCATCATCTACTCCTGCCAAGGAAACAGAATCCGCTGCATTTGATCCTGCATCTGACTGACAGGCTGCAAGAACAAGAATCAACAAGATAAAACTGAAACGTATCCGTTTTAGAAACCCGTTCATTGTTCTCATATACCTTGTCGGTCCGGTGTACACCGTCGCGGTATGGTTACCGACACGTGTGTGCCACCCCGATATTGACTTTGAATAGAAAGTCCGTACTCCTTGCCATAATAAAGTTGGATTCGTTTGTGTACATTCCGCAAGCCAAATCCACCCTCCCCCATAGAAACTTCATCTAAATCTTCTGCCAAAGATTCCTGGAGTTGTGCCAATTTATAGGGCGTAAAACCAACGCCATCATCTTGTACATTTAACAACACTTTATCCTCGCCAGCCCTTTTTGCCTGCACCACAATCGTACCGCCATTTCTTTTTGTTTTAATGCCATGGTACAAGGCATTTTCAACCAGCGGCTGGAGGGTTAGCTTCAAAATTGTGCTGTCCAGCAATTCCTCTTCCACTTCAATTCTGTAGTCTAGAATGTCTCGATAGCGCATTTTTTGGATCGTGAGGTAACTGCTCACGTGCTCAATTTCTTGCCGAAGCGAAATCCAATCTTTGCCCTTGCTCAAAGCGATTCTAAAGAAGCTGGACAAGGCGCGGACAATATTGATTACCTGATCGGTTTTGTTAGACTCGGCCATCCAAACAATTGTGTCCAACGTGTTGTATAAAAAATGCGGATTTATCTGGGCTTGCAATGCTTTTAGTTCTGCTTTTTTCAGGTTTTCTTGTTCTCTGAGCTTGGCATTCACTAATTCTCTGATACGGCCGATCATCAAGTTAAAGCTAATGCCCAATTCCGTAATTTCATCCACGTTGTGCGTGGTCACCAGCGCCTGTAAATCTTCCCCGGTAATTGTTGTTGTTACATCATGCAGCTTTTTGATAGGAATATAAATGCTGGCAGAAATGATCCACGCTGCCAGGATAGAAAAGCCGATCACGCCCGGCAACAAAATCATGTATAAAAGAGACAGTCGGGTGAAGCGCGCCTGGTTTGCCTTATACTGCTGTTCGGCCTGGTTAACCTCAAACAACATGTAATCCTGAACGCTGTCTTCAACAACGGCCGAAACCCCCCGAATATCCTCCAATACCTGTTCATTCTCGGCAACCCGGCTGCCGGCGGCTATCTGCGTTCCCATTTTGTCCACGTAATGGGCCAGCGTATTCATCGTTCTGTGAATCACTTCCAGCTTGATTCTGGATTTATCTGATTCAGCATTGGCCATCATC
Organism: Anaerolineaceae bacterium; assembly: GCA_002699125.1. Taxonomy (GTDB): domain Bacteria; phylum Chloroflexota; class Anaerolineae; order Promineifilales; family Promineifilaceae; genus Leptofilum. Next base: position 23,582 of record PABI01000165.1, on the reverse strand, counting down.
GATTCAATCTGGCTGTTGACCTGTTGGATAATCTCATACTGGTTGCCTGCATCAAACTCAGTCTTGCCCGAAACAATATTCCACATTTCTGTGTCAATTGAGGGTTTGATGAAACCATTGATGCTGTTGGCGGTTGTGATGTTGGTAATAATGGCATCGTACTGCCGGTTAAAGCGGATCACTTCCAGGATCAACAGGATATTCATTGCCGAGAGCAGCAAAATGACGGTGAAGAAGGAGAGCAATATTTTGGTGCGCAGTGAAAACCGCACGCTGGCAAATAGCGTGATGAACTTTTCTAAATAACGGGGGGTCGGTTCAGTGACGATGATCTCAGCATTCATCATGGCTGGCTCTCCTGCAACAAAAGTGCGTCAGGCTAGATTAAAATTAGGCACAGGACTGGCAGTCCTTAACAGCAACAGCCATAAAACTATCATTTTTAGGACTGCCAGTCCTCTGCTGCGTAAGTCCTGCTTTTTAACTTTGGGGCAATTGTCGAAACTGCTGCGGCGGCAAACCGGTATTTTTTCTGAAGACGTAGCTGAAATAATGCGGATCGTTATAGCCACTTTGAAAAGCAACTTCGGAGCATTTCATATTGGTCGTGCGCAGCAGTTCTTTGGCTCGTTCTATTCTGACTCGGGTCAGGTAATCTTTAAATGATTCGCCCGTTTCCCGCCCAAAAACAACGCTGAAATGGCTGGGACTTAAATTAACCGTGGCCGCCACTTCATTCAGCAACAGGCTAGGGTCGCTGAAATGGGTATCAATAAACTCTTTAGCTTGAAAGATGAGTTTATTCTTTTCATATTGCGCCTGATCATTTCTGAACGTGAGTACGGCGGAAAATATGCTTCTAACCGCTTCTCTCATCTGGCCAATTGTTTTAATGTCGGCCAGGAATCCTTCAATATCATCCATTACCGGAATAACCTGGTTGGCTTTGCCTTCCAGCGCGGTTACAAATTGAGCGGCCGTTAATATGAGGTCAACAAACAGGTAATGTTTTATGAGGGTGGATTGCAGAGCGGCTTCACCAAGCGGCTGAAGGTGGGTGTCAAAAAAGATGTCGAATTCGCTCATCAGGCCGCTTTTTAACTGCTGCTCAATGGCTGATGTTTCTAGCTTGAGCATTTTGGCCAGGTGGTTTTGTGGGCCAGAGGATTTGTTGGGGGGTGACTGGGTTACGGCCGTTAACGCCGCCGCAAAAGAATGGAAAATATCCGTGAGCCGCTGCTGCACAGTCCCTACGCCCACGGCCACACGATGGCCCGTCGCTGCTTCAATATCTTGTTGAATCAGACCGGCCAAAAACAATCCATCTTGTTTTAGTTGTTCTACCTCTTCACCCGTCATAATCAACAACAGCTCTTCAACACTTTTTTGGGTGAAAAAGGCACCGGAATGCTTGCTGACCAAATTAGCGATCATGCTTTGGATTTCATGATACCGGTCGAAATCGATAGGTCCATGATCTTCATGTAAATGAACTTTGAGTAAGATCACCAAATAATTTTGGGCAATAATATCCAGCCCCACTTGCCGGCACTGCTCGATAGCGGCCGTGGAAGAGACGCCGCCTACGACTAATTGAAGTAACAATCGCTCCCGCTGCAGCGCCAGAACATCCTTGATTTGACTTTGCAATTCTTTGAGGTTTTCTCGCTTTTCACTTTCCTGATCGAGCGCTGTGGCCACTGTTTGCAGCACGTTTTGTATTTCGCTGGCACTAATTGGCTTGAGCAGATATTCCGTGACCCCCAACTTAATCGCCGATTGCGCATAATCGAACTCATCGTGGCCGCTGAGGATAATGATCTTTACCCAAGGCATTTGCTGCTTGACCACCTTGCACAATTGCAGCCCATCCATGAAAGGCATCTTGATATCGGTTATGATGAGATCGGGCTGCGATTTTTGGATGAGGGGGAGGGCAATTTCGCCATCAGGCGCTTCGCCGCAGAATTCAAAGCCAGCCGAGTGCCAGTCAACATTGTCTCGAATGCCTTCTCTGGCGACGATTTCATCTTCGACAAGGAAAACTTTGTACGACATCTCCTCTCTCCTGTTTAAGGCCCACCAGATGGTGCTTTGCGTACAAGGGGAAAATCTTTCGTTAACGTTAACAAAAGTCAGTGTAACATGCCCTGTGTTCGCTGTCAATTTGACCAAAACGCAAACTTCAACCGGAGAAATGTGCAAATTTTTGCGCTGTTTTTACACAAAGGAACGAACTGTAACGACCGTACTCGCTTGATGCTAAGCGAGCACGGCCGTATTGCTCACTACTCCAGCTTAATGATTGTTATGACAAAGGTGTCCGTCACATCACTACCGACCACGTTTGTATTGAGTTTCACGGTTTCAGTTTCACCGACATAGGCACTCATCTCCATCTGTTTCAATGGATTATTGGGGTTTTCTGAGTCATCGATAGGAATCGGCAGCTGCACCGGATTCGGTAAAGGCACCGACATATTACAACTCACCGACCCCATTGATGGCGTAAACCGTACACTGAAGTAAATCCATCGCTCCTCTGAATCGAGACGGCCGTTTACCTGCCACTGCACGTTGCTGGTAGATGAGCCACTGCACCCCACTTCTGCCGTCAAAACGGCACTCATCGTTCGTGAAGAAGTTGCTTCCCCGGTAAATGTGCCATCATCCTTGAACGTCAGCGGAATTTGTACCTGCGTTTGCCCGTCCCAATCAATGCGCGCGTTTTCTGAAACAAAAGCGGCTACCAACGACTCATCAATTTGCAGGGCATACTTTTGCGGTTCACAGCCGCAGCCGTCATCACCTTTGAACTCGCCGCCCATGGCATCCACCCATGCCTGGGCCTGGTTGATCAGGTCTGCATAAGAGATTGGCGGCGGTTCAGGCACGGGTTTCCTGTCGTTTAAAGCTTCGTAGTAATCAATACCATCTTCATTTAACCCCCGCATCCCGGCAAAGGCAGTGGCAATAAAAGGTGTTCCACCCAAATCTCGCGCAATATGGTCAATAAACTTGTCGGCCCTACCCAACTCGCCTTTCATCTGTTGACATAATTCCACAGCATCTTTGCCCACAAAAGAAAATCTGCTGCGCGGAATCTCCCAGCCCGGTAAGCCGCCATGGCAGCTTTGGCACTCGGCAAACGTTGGTTCGGTTAATACGGAACCGTCTGCATCCAGCACGAGGTCAAATTTCCCCCCGGCATGATCCGTGTTAGCCTGGAACGGCTGCCCCCCGCCGTGACAATTAGCACAGCGCGGATGTTGGAAGGTTGGCACCATTTCCTTGAACGCTTCAATCGATTCTTGCTGCTGCGTTGCAGACAGTGGACAGATTGCGCCGTCAAAAATACCAAAGCGACTGTTAAATTCCGCCTGATCCATCGCGCTTACCCGGGCGTTATCGGCGAGGAAACTCAAAGAAAAGAGTATCCCCACTGTCAGGACGCCTACGACAAAGGCTATTTTGTTCTTCATCTAGACACCTCTACCAATTCAAATGTGTTGATAATTTCTTGCATCACGCCCAGGGTATTCTCAAAATCGTCATCCGTTGTCCACGTGGAAACCAGCACGGAATTAGGACCACCGGCGGAGGCATACAGCTGTAAATAATGAATTCCTTTACCGCTGTTGTGGAATTCGTAAGCCAGGTAAGGCCCACCAAACTTATCTTCACTTACCTCACTTTCTGCAATTTGCTGGCCATCGGCGTAAAGGGGAAAGACATCGCCATAGACAAACTGTTTCCAATGGTTCACGTAAGCTTCGGCGCTGGCCAAACGTGCCTCCGGCTGAGGCCACAATTGCGCCTGAAGCCGCATAAAAACGGTCTCATCAGGGCTGTTGGCCCGGAGCATAAATCCAGAATCCTGCGTCACCACCCAATTGGCCGGTAGGGTAAGCTGCCAGAGGTATTCAGGATGTGACAGCAGCAGGCTCGACGCATCAGACTCAATTATTGTGCCGGATGGAACTGTCGCCGTCGGCAAGGGAAGTGGCGCGGTGGCCGTGGCGGTGCTCGCCGTTGAATCTGCCAGGATAGACGCAGGGGTTTCTGCCGCGGATGTGACAGCAGGCGCTGTTGCTCCAGTTGTGGGGGTAACGGCCGTTTCCGCCGCAGCATTACACGCGCTCAGGATGAAAATCAACAGCAACAGACCTATGCTAGTGCCGCGAACCCCCGTCAAAGCAGCGGAAAGATTGAAAGGTTGCTTCTTTGCCAATAAAAATCTCATTTCAATTTGCCTCTTTTGTATAAGGAATTGTTTAACGTGGGGCAGCATAACAAAGTAATCGTCACGTAGGCGTTTGATATGGCGTTTGAGCAGGCGGCAAAAACAACGCTTTCTGCACTACAGGCGGCATTGATACGGCCGTTTCGCCCAGGCAAAGCATTCTCTGATATGATTCAAGCGCTGGTGGCCAATCACATTGAAATCCCATCCAGAACAGTTGGCACAGCATGGCGGAGGTTCCGACGGAAACGGCCGAATCCCCGGCCATTTCCAAAGTCCACAAAAACGGCTTCGGCCTCGTTAGCCCCACCATCGTCTATGCCTTTATGCAGTAATCCTATCAATTCCCCACCCATTTCGAATTCAAAGCCGCCGTGCTAAATTCGTCCAACACTACGCCATCATTCGCCGCCTTTACCGTTGTGCTGGTCCAGTTGTTGCCGATGTGTACACCGTTCCAAAAAATCCCGCCGCCGGATGCGCCCTTGATGACGCCGTTATCCAGCTCGATACGGGGCGTACCTTCGGCCGTTACCAGGCTTCTGATGTTTACCCATTCCACAAAAGCTGTCTGGTTATCCCAATTGATTTGGGCAACTTCAGCCCCAGGACTAAGTGCCAAAGATTCCCAACTTTGAAATTCTGCTGACGGGATGTCCAGCATATCAAACAAACCCTCATCGACATATTCGCCAAAATCCAGAACAACTGTTTCCTGGTCTTGCGCAACAATCGTGAAGGCTGTGGGTCGCATACTATCTAATATGAGTTCGCCATTCGCCTTGTAGACTGAAATTCTCAATCGTTCTCCAGAGGTGCCTTCAATCGATTCAAGTGGAATGCTGAAATGGTTATGGGTAATGAGGTAACGGCCGTCGATAACAGTCGCATGTCCACCACTGCCGTCAATATATTCCCCACGAACCCCTTCTTCACTTAACCAGCGATGAATTTCGATGCGAACCGTTACTGCCAGAATCTGTTCTTCCCAGGCAAGACAATTTTGCAAATATTGAGCAGTGGGATTTTGGCATCTATTTTCATTAATTATTTCAGAAGCCGTATTCGTTCTATCTGAAACCAGGGTGTTTGACAGCGATATTTGGCTTGAGCTCGCCGCTACTTCAACAGTGGTTCGTTCAGCTTGGCAGGCCATTAGAAACAGGGCAAAGAAGATTGAGATTAAATAATGTAATTTGTGTTTCACGGTTATTTCCTCCGTTCAAATTGATTGATTTCAGTCTGAACGGAGGGCGTGAACCACCAGTTTTCGCGGCGTGATGACAGCGTTAGCCCGCGTGAACAAAACGTGATCGAGTAATTATCTGACCAAAATTGAGGGATTTAGGAAGATTTTGAGGTTATTTACTCCAGCTTACCGTGAACAAATTTGCCAGTTGCGTGAACAAATGGAACTTTCACCTGAAGCTGTGCTATGATTTCGGCTAAACCCTGCCCCTCAATCCAGTCTGTTCACTGTGACCCGTTATTGTTAGGAGAAAGATAAAATGTCGCGTTTATCCCTTGCCCTTCTTGGTTCTTTTAATGCGCTGTTAGATCAAAAACCACTTACGGAGTTCCGCACCAATAAAGTACAGGCGCTGCTCATTTATCTTGCGATCGAGGCTCCAACCGTGCACCAGCGTGAATCCTTGATGGAACTGCTTTGGCCTGGCTTGCCGCTCAAATCGGCCCAGGTGAATTTACGCCAGATTGTCTATCAGCTAAACAAGTTGATTCCCCCGCATAAAACAGCAGAGAAAGAAAAGACAAAGATTCCGCTTCTGATCACCAGCCGAAAAACCATTGAACTGCACCCGGATTTCCCGCTGCAAAGTGATGCCAATACCTTGACGACCCTTTTGCAACGCAGTTGGCAGCACACGCATCATGACCTGTTGATTTGTCCAGATTGCCGATCCTGGCTTGAGGCAGCCGTGGCTCTTTACCAGGGAGGTTTTCTGGCAGATTTTTCTCTTTATGACAGCAACCCCTTTGAAGCATGGGCACAAGTCAAACGGGAATCGCTGCACCGTAAAACCCTTGATGCCCTGGATACCCTGACACAGATCTACCTGGCGGAACAGAATTTTACTGAGGCTGAAGCGAGTGCGCGTCGTCAGATCACGATTGACAATTTACGGGAGAATGCCTACCGGCAACTGATGCAAATTTTAGCCCTGACCGGTCGCCGCAGTGAAGCTGTTGCTCTCTACGAAACATGCCAGCAACTTCTGTCCTCAGAGTTAGGTATGTCTCCAGCTGCCAAAACCACAGCCCTCAGCGAACAAATCAAAGGCGGGAATCTCACGCTTGCGACACCCATGCAGCGCGGGATTAAAGGCTATGAATTGGGGGATAAATTGGGGGAAGGGGCTTTTGGATCTGTGTTTAAAGCATTTCAAAAGGGGGTTGGGCGTGAGGTTGCTATCAAAATCATTCACGCCAAATACGCCAACCAACCCCAATTTATTCGCCGCTTTGAAGCAGAAGCGCAAATTGTGGCTCGGCTGGAGCATCCTCATATCGTGCCTCTTTATGATTATTGGCGGGAACCGGATGGGGCTTACTTAGTGATGCGCTGGCTGCGGGGAGGTAATTTACAGGCAGTATTAGAGAAGGAGCCGCTGGGATTGGAAACGGCCGTCACCATCCTCACCCAAATCGCCAACGCCTTAAACACAGCCCACCGGCAGGGCATCATTCATCGAGATGTAAAACCAGCCAATATTCTGCTGGATAATGATGGCAACGCCTATCTTTCCGATTTTGGTATCGCCCGTGATACGGCCGCTAATATGCACCTTACCCTTTCTGATGAATTGGTCGGCTCTCCGGCCTATATCTCTCCTGAACAACTATTGGGAGAAAATGTCACACCCGCAGCTGATGTCTATTGTCTGGGGCTGGTTTTATACACCATGCTGACCGGTTCACGGCCGTATTCCACCAGAACCATAGCCGAAATGGTACAAAAACAGATGAATGAACCGTTGCCATTAATTGCGCCCGCGCAGCCCGATTTACCAGCCAATATTGATGACATTATCCAACGGGCCACGGCTAAAAAAACCAGGGACCGATTTGATGATACGCTGGCTTTTGCCCAGGCATTGCATCAAGCCATGATGCAAACGGATGCGCCTACCGGAGAAACGGCTCCGTTACACCTGCCGCCCAGTGTAGCCGAGAAAGATATTATCAATCCGTACAAAGGCCTGCGTGCCTTCCAGGAACAGGATGCGGCACAGTTTTACGGCCGTCAGGCCCTCGTCGATCAACTTATACACCGTCTGCAGTCGGAAAATCAATTTTCGACCGGCAATGATATTTCTCAGGTCAACCATCGCTTACTGGCCCTTGTAGGGCCCAGTGGCAGCGGGAAATCCAGCGTCGTCAAAGCCGGTTTAATTCCCGCACTGCGTCAGGGGGCATTGCCCGGTTCAGAGGAATGGTTTATTGTCGAGATGGCTCCGGGCAGTCATCCATTAGAAGAGTTGGAAGCCGCCCTGTTACGGGTGGCGGTTCATCCACCGCCGAGTTTGTTAGAGCCCCTGCAAAAAGATGAGCGCGGATTGGTGCGGGTCCTCAAAAGATTGCTGCCACAGGATCGGGATGCCGAAAATCCCAGCCAATTGTTATTAATCATCGACCAGTTTGAAGAATTATTTACCCTTGTAACCAGCGAAGCGCAGCGCAATCATTTGCTGGACAATCTGTTAACGGCATTAACAGACGCCAATTCCCGTTTGCGGGTGATCATCACCTTGCGAGCTGACTTTTATGACCGGCCATTGGAACGACCCGTTTTAGGTGAATGGCTGCGGCAGCGCACAGAAATTGTCCTGCCGATGACGCCCGTTGAATTGGAACAAGCGATCACCGCCCCAGCAGCCACAATGGGGATTGCCTGCGAGGCGGGGCTGGCAGCGGCCGTCCTCAGCGATGTCGTCGAGCAGCCAGGCGCGCTGCCACTCATGCAATATGCCTTGACGGAGCTGTTTGAACAGCGTCAAGATCGTTTACTTACGCTTTCGGCTTATCAAGAAATTGGCGGCGTGACCGGTGCGCTGGCCCGCCGTGCCGAGGAAATTTATGCTGACTTTGAGACCATCGAACAGGAGGCCACCCGCCAACTATTCCTGCGCCTGATCACATTGGGTGAAGGCGTTGAAGATACCAGGCGACGCGTGCGGCAATCTGAACTACAAACCCTAAAGCTTGCAGAAACTGCTGGGGCCTTGGAGGAGGTGATGGCGGCATACGGCCGTTATCGCCTGCTCACCTTTGATCATGATCCCAAAACACGGGAGGCAACGGTTGAAGTGGCCCACGAGGCCCTGCTACGGGAGTGGCCCAGGCTGCGCGAGTGGCTGGCTGAAGGCCGCGAAGATGTGCGCCAACAGCGCGAATTGGCCCGAGCCACAGCTCAATGGGCTGCGGCTACGCAAGACGCCAGTTATTTATTGCACGGCAACCGGCTTACGCAATTTGAGGCGTGGTCAGAGACAACGGCCGTAGCCCTCACCATTGAAGAAAGCGAATTCCTAAACAGCAGCGTGGCGGCTAGAAATCAACGGCAAGCAGAGGAAGAAGCACGACAACAACGTGAGCTAGAGACGGTCCAACAGCTGGCAGAAGAACAGACACGGCGGGCAGAAGAGCAAGCCGCCGCAGCCCACTCACTACGCCGACGTGCTTTGTTTTTAGTGGGGGCTTTGGTAATCGCCACCATTTTGGCTGTGGCTGCTTTTAGCTTTGCCCGGTCATCCAACAGCAATGCCATCCTGGCAAGCACCCGTGAAGCGGAGGCGATTACCAACGCTTCTCTTGCTGGATCGCGAGAAGCGGAAGCAGGGGTAGAAAGGGCAACGGCCGTTGCCGCTCAAGCCACCGCCCAGGCTGATGTATATGCCCGGGCTACCGCCGAAGCCGATGCGCTGGAAAAGCAAGCCATCGCCGAACAACAGCAAGCGATTGCCGAAGAACAAAGGCGGCTGGCCGTTTCTCGGGAACTTTCGCAGGTAGCGGCCGATGTGTTGGCAACTGACCCTGAGTTGAGTATGCTGCTAGCATTGAAGGCGTTGGATAATGCCTACACGGCCGAAGCCGAGGAAGTCGTACGTGCCGCGCTGCAAGCATCACGGGTTGAAATGACTTTGACACAAACGGGTGAAGATATATGGTGGATTGATTACCATCCAGAAGGTAGCTGGTTGGCAGGTGTGGGCAGCGAGGGGATCGTACTCTGGGACACAAATAATGGCGATAAATTGCAAACGATACCCTTGGAGGCTGTTAACAGTGGTGTGAGCGGAGGCTTAATCATCTCACCGGATGGTTCAATGCTGGCTCTTACATCACAAAATCAAATATTGATCTTGGATACGACTTCTTGGGAGATTAGGCATACTTTGGAAGGTCATACGAGTATTGTTGATGCCGTCACCTTTAATCCGACCAGCAACTTGTTGGCCAGCGGCAGCACAAATAATGAATTAATAGTTTGGGATCTTATTTCCGGGGAGGAACAGTTTATAGTGACGGGAGTATTTGGAGGCTATGTGGAGGACGTGAGATTTAGTCCCGACAGCTCCCTTATAGCCACGGCCGATGATAACGGTTTTGCCCTAATTTTCGATACGGCTACAGGGGAAGAAATCAACAGGATGCGTCATGATGCACTATGGATTCACAACATTACGTTTAATTCAGAAGGAACTCGCTTGTTTGTTGCTCCCGGGGCCAATGATTTTGATAACGATTTAACGATTTGGGACATTGAAGCAAACCCAAATGGCGAGCTTACAGAACCGTTAGCCGAGTGGATTGGGTTGCATGCCAATTTAGTCACGGATTTGCAGTTGAGCCCTGACGGCCGTTATCTTGCCACTGCCAGCCAGGACAGCAGTGTGAAGTTATGGGATGCTACCAGCGATACCGCGGTCGAAGTGCTAACATTGTTGGGGCATCCGGGAAGTGTTGAGGATATAGCCTTCAACCCAGATAGTAATAAAATGGCTACCCTTAGTGCAGGGGAAGTTCGGATTTGGGATATTTCAGAGGCTGGGATAGGTGAAGTGCTTAATATTGCTGATGCATCCAGGCCGGTTGCCCTACATTCTGAAACGCATACACTCGTAACCTTTACGCCAGATGGTCTTGTCAATATTTGGGATAGCGCCACCGGTAATCTACTTCATACATTTGACACTCAATTACAGACTCACAATAGAAGGTCAGTAACGGCCGTGAGTCCCGATGGTCACTACCTGGCTAGAGGCAGTCAGGACAATATCTTTGGTCTGTGGGATTTAACGACGCAGCAAGAAGTGTACACACGTACAGCGCATATTGCGGGAGACGTTGGTGGCGTATATGATGGCATTCTCGGCATCGATTTTAGCCCAGACGCAAATTACCTGGCAACGGGTGGTGCCGATGGATTTGTTAAAATCTGGGATATTGAGACCGGTGAAAAGATATATGAGTGGCGTGTTGATCCACGCGACGCAAACGCAACTTGGTCTGAAGAAGGACAAGCAAATGGCGTGACGAATGTCAAATTTAGTCCAGACGGCCGTTACCTGGCAGCATCTACAGATGAAACCCTCACTAATGCAGAAGACAATCAAACAGCACTCATAAAAGTATGGGATATGGAAAGCTATGAGGAAGTGACGGTCATTGAAGACATTCCCAGGCGAATTTGGGGATTAGCAATCAGCCCGGATAGCAAACTGATTGCCGGGACCGGGGGAAGTGGCGTTATCAAGGTTTGGGACATTACCACCGGTGAAGAAGTTGCCAATTTAGAGGGCGTTCCCGAAACAGTAAGCAGAGTCGCTTTTTCAGCCGATGGTAGCCAATTGATCATCGACTATGGCAAAATAATCATCTATGCTTTGGCAACCCAAGAAGCAACAATCACCTTTCCCGAAGAGTATACCCACTTTGTCCTCAGTGTTGATGGACAATATCTTGCCGCAGCTACCAGTGAGGGAAGCATCCAAATTTACACGCTTGACTATGAAGAATTGGTGACCATCGCCCAATCTCGCATCACTCGCAGCTTGACGGAGGCGGAGTGTAAGGCATATTTGCATCTGGATAGCTGCCCGGTAGAGGACAGCGAATGATGTGAAGAGAGTCAGGGGTAGTTGGGTGGATGACGGCCGCATGAATGAGCCCCCCTTCAACCTTCCATCTGTAGGAACGGCCGTTTGACTTTCTCTTTCATTCCAGCCAAAATGTCTTCGTGAATCGACCAGTTATGCGATCAGCCACCAAAAATGATATGGCTGTCTTTGCTGAATAAAATCGTCACGTGTATCAAATTCATGTGGACCTGGTACCCGCTTGAACGAACATCATGTAGGAGTTTCACAAGATGACCAATGAGACACTCAATCGCTGCGCTTGGTGTGGCGATGATCCCCTGTATGTGAGCTACCACGATAAAGAATGGGGTGTCCCTGAATATGATGACCAGCGGCTTTTTGCCAAGCTCGTTTTGGATGGAGCACAGGCAGGCCTCAGCTGGATCACGATTTTACGCAAGCGGGACAACTATTGGCAGGCGTTTGATAATTTCGATCCGGAAAAGATTGCTCGCTACGATGAGGCCAAAATCGCGGAGCTATTGCAAAATCCTGGGATTGTGCGCAACCGACTAAAGGTGCAGTCAGCCGTAAAAAATGCGCGAGGTTACCTGGAGATCATGGAGAAAGAGGGCTCGTTCAGCCGCTTTTTGTGGGACTTTGTAGACGGCCGTCCCATCCAAAACAGTTGGCAGAGCATGAAAGAAGTCCCGACGGAAACGGCCGTTTCCCGCAAAATGTCCAAAGCCCTCAAACAATACGGTTTCAGCTTTGTCGGTCCCACCATCGTCTATGCGTTTATGCAAGCAGTAGGCCTCTGTAACGACCATCTGGTAAAATGCTTTCGTCATGAAGAATGTAAAACGATGGTCGGCAGGTGAGTTATGAGCCAATTGTGTCCTTGCCACAGCGAACGGCCGTACGCCACCTGCTGCCAACCGATTCACCAGGGAAAGAAACGGCCGTCTCCCACCCAACTGATGCGCGCCCGTTATGCCGCCTACGCCCTGAGCAAAGTCCGCTTTATCCAAAAGACCGAACGATCTGATCCACCGCTCCTCCCCAAGGAATTGATAGAACGACGCCGCACACTTAAGCAGTTTTGCCAAAACACCGAATTTTTAGGTCTGCAAATTTTGGATGAAGCAAAACTTGGCAAGGGTCAGGCCACCGTCACCTTCCGCGCCACGCTGCTACAAAATAGGCAGGACGCTTCCTTCACGGAGCGGAGCTTGTTCCAACAGCACAACGGCCGTTGGGTTTATATTTCAGCAATTTCCGAGAAGTAGTTATTGGGGTTGGTAGTCGGCAAAAATCGCGACGAATTGGGCAAAATCTTCTAAAGCAGTTGGGATGCTTTGGTGCAAGATTTCGTAATCAATTTCTTCGTACATGTGCACCAGGATGTTCCGCATACCGGCCGCATTTTGCAAACGGTCCGATAGCTCAGCGGGAACCATGCCTTCTTTAGCCGCAAGTTGAAATGCACTTTTGTAGGAAACGGCCACTTTCCCACGTTCCGCCAGCAAATGAGTCAAAAGATCGGTGGCGGTCACCACCATTAATTCTAATAATCGCTCTACCTTGTAATGATCCGCTTCCACCATCGCCAACGTAGCATCTCTGTAAGGAGCCAAATCCCGCAAAAGCTGACGCAAATAAGCTAACTTTCGCAAAAGCACATCAGGAACCATGACGCACTTCCTTGGCAAACTGCTTTAGCTGTCTGCGCGCTTCTTGCCGAAAGGGCAAACTGTCCGTGTAGGCGAACCAAAGCTGAGAACGATGTTTTCCCCATAGTTCAGACTGCTGTTCATAAATGAGACGGCCGTCTCGCACAATCTCAAACCCCAACACCGGGTCTAAATCAGGTGAAACCAGCGCCAGGCTCACCGATTTTCCCAGCAGCGTTTCCAATTCGCGCAGCCAGGTCAGTTTGGTTTGAGCAGAGGGGGATTGGTCAGGCCAGATGGCTACATCAACATCGCTGTCTGGCCGCTGACGACCCGTTGCCTGGGAACCAAACAGCACGCACAGCTTTACTGGCCGCTCACTGCACCAGTCCGCTATTTTTGCCATCATTTGCTGAACATTTTCTGCTAAGGCTTGCATGATTCCATCATAGCCGATTGAACACCGATAGACAATATCGCAAAATTCGGCCAATAAAAAGAACCCCTGTTTTGGCAGGGGTTCCTAAATAGCTTCGCGATCTCAGCGGTAAAAGCTATTCGCCCGCAATTTCGGCGCGTCCGGTCATGCCAGGGCGGATGTCCAAATCATCGCTGCTGATAGAAATAATGACGGGAAAAACGGCCGCATCCCCCACCATACCCGTCGCCTGCGTGCCAATGCGCGCCACGCTGCCTGCAATCACGTCATTGGGATATGCTTTCAACGTCACCTGCACCGGTTGGCCCGCTTCTACCCGCGCCAAATCTCGCTCGCTCAAATTGCTCGTATGGAACTCCAACTGCGTCGTGTCCAGCATGGTGATGATGGGCGAACCGGCACCAACCATCGCTCCTTCGGCCACCTCAACTGAGAGTATCGTGCCCGCCGTTGGCGCAACTAGCTGAGCATCCTGCACCGCTTCCTGTGCCTGCTCCAGACTGATTTGACTTTGCTGCAAAGAAAGCTCCGCCTGAGCAACGTTCAGCTGCGCCGTTTCGATTTGTTCGGCCGTGGGCGGCTCTTGTGCCTGTTCCAACGCCTGCTGGGCGCTGACCACCGACGCTTCGGCATTCAATGCCGTATCATTGTTCAGGCCGGCCAGGGACAGGCTGTAGTTGGCCTGGGCCACCTGAAGGTTTTCTTCGGCAAACTGCAAATTGCGCACGGCCGCTTCCCGCTCATTTTCCAAAAGCTGCTTGCGGAATGGATCGCCCAGCTCCCATTCGCGGCCCGGATCGAACGCCGTATTGTACGCGTCCTGAGCGTCGGCCAGCTGCCGTTCCGCCTGGTCTACACTGACGCGTGCCGAGGTAACGCTGTTCCCGGCCGCCGCATCAGACGTTTGGGCGTTTTTCAGGGTTGCCTGCGCCGCGGCCAGATTAGCTTCCGCCAGGGCAACGGCCGTTTCATCCGGTTCCCACGCCAGCAAACGATCTAGTTCAATCTGGGCCTGCTCCAGGTTCAGCTCTGACTGGGCCACCTGGAACTCGGCATTGGTGACGGCATCGACCAGCGTTTCATCGTCCAGCGTGGCGATGAGATCGCCCGCGGCAACTACGTCCCCGGGCTGGACGGCCAGTTCCAGCAGCCGCCCGCTGGCGGTAAAACTCACGGCCAAAACAGGTTTCACCGCTACTACGGAACCATCGGCCAAAATCGTGACGCCGCTCTGGCTGGGGCGCGTCGCCGTGGGTTCGGCTTCGCTTTCGCTGGTGGAGGCGGGAACGGCCGTTGCCGTCGCTTCCACCGGCTGCTCACCGCAAGCCGCTACAATCAACAGCACAAAAATCAACCCAAAAACCGCAAATAAATTCCTCGTATTCATAACATCATCCGTTTAAATTTACCGCGGAGGGCGCGGAGAGCGCAGAGGCTTTTGTTAGTTTCTCAGCGTTCTCCGCGCCCTCCGCGGTGATCTTTTTACATTCTTAGAATTTCGACGGCCCGCCGCTTCACGATGCGCCGTGCAGAAAAGGACGCGCCCAAAATGCTAGCCAGCACGACCATGATGACTACAAACGGCATTACCGTCGTGTCAATAGCAAACTGCATGGGACGCTGCGCCGTGATGTTGTCCAAATAGGCAAACAGGTAGCCCATCGTCGCCCCGGCGGTGATGCCCGCCAGTGCCGCACTCAACGTCATGGCAATAGATTCCACAATGAGCATCCCGGTCAGCTCGCGCGTGCGCGTGCCGATCGCTTTCATCATGCCAATTTCCAGCCGCCGCGCATAAATGGTTACATAGATGACAGCAAAGACGCCGAAAACGGCCGTTGTAAAACTAATCACCGTCAGCACCAGCAAAAATGCCTGCTCCTGGGCCCGGCTGGCCCGCGCCTGCTCCAGCCGCACATCCACAATTTGGGTAAAGATACTGTACTTCAGGCTAAACCGGTTGGTCATTTCTGAAGACACGGCAAACGGATCAGCTTCCGGCGCGGTGGTGGCCAGGATACGGTCGATGATCGGCTCGTCCGGCGCAGGCAGCGGCAGCAGCGGGTCGTTGGACAGGCGGCGGAAGCCATCTATAGAAATGAAGACATTGCTGCCGCCCACACCCTGGGCGCGAATCCGATTGATGGTGCTAAAGCCAGGAATGGTGCGGGCAATGCCCACCACGCGCAGCTCTTCTACATGGTCCAATCCCTCACCGGTGATTTTTACCGTGCCGCCCAGCGGCACCGCCAGCCCCAGAGCCAATCCTTCGCTAATGACGATGGCATTGTCATCGGCCAAAATCTGGTCCAGCGATTCGGGACCACCGCCGACAAATTCAATCAGGTCGGTGAAGAGGACATCGTTGAGACGGCCGTCTACACCAACAAGCCGAATCGAGCCACTGCGCATCCCTACCGGATCGCTGATGTTGGTGCGGTAATCATAGGTCAACCCAACCGCCTGATCCACGCCTGGAATCACCAACAGTTCCTCATCAATGAAGCTCGGCTTGAGCCAGTTGAGCGAGGCATCGCTGCTGCCGCCAAAGCCGCCAAACACCTCCACCTCCACCGGAGCACCCGCGCTCAGGCGAACGTCGGATTCAATATTGGCATTGCTAATAGCGCTTTGCGTGGCCAAAAAGCTGGGCAGCACGCCGCTGAACAGCACCAGCAGCGAGATCAAGGTGTTGCGCCCCTGGTTGCGCCCCACGTTGCGCTTGGCAAAGTAAGTCAGCCGGGGCATCACCAGTCCGGTTAAGAATAAAATGAGCCGTTCAAACGGCACGGTGGTGATGAAAAAGATAAAACCGACGCCAACCACCATCATCAAAATGGCCGCCAAAATAATTGTCGCCTCGGCCGCGGGATTGCCTAGTGAAGAAACGACGTCCAGCCCGACGGTCATCATCACCACAAACATGAGGAAAAGACCGATAAAAAACATACGGCCGCTTGGCTTACGCTCCCTCAGTCCGGCCAAATCTTCCAACTGCAAATTATCGGCCACGCCGGGGTTGATGGCGTGCATCACTTTGGTGTTGGCCGCATCGCGGGCCGGTTTGAGGGTGCTTAGGAATAGCACCACAGCAGCAGAAATAATGGCGGGGAGAACGGCCGTTAAGCTCACCGCGGGCTGCAAACGGGCCGTCAGGCCAGACAAGCTCATCTGGTAAGTAATAAATGGCACCACGCCATAGGTGGTGATGAGCTGCCCCAAAACCACGCCCAGGCCAATGCCAATCACACCAATCACGGCCACTTCGCCAATGACCAGGGTAAAGAGGTAGCGTTGCTGGCTGCCCAAAATGCGCAAAATGGCCATCTCGCGCTTTTGCTCCTGCACGTTGGTCATTACCAATGTATGTACCAGCAGCCCTACGACGCCCAGCGCCATCAAACCATACGTGTTAATGAGCGCTTGCAAGATTAAAAACGCCTGGGCGCTGGCGTCCAAAATAACGGCCTTGTCCAGACTGTATCGGTAATCTTCACCCAAAGCAGCCTGCACGTTGGCGGCCACGTCGCGTACGCTTAAGGCAGCCGCTTCAGAATCGCGCTCTTCGTACAGGCGGGAATCCACCAGCCCAATCACGCGGTCAGCCCGGCCGGTTAATCCCAGCCAGCTTTGCGCATCGGCCAGATCGATGATGAGGCCATCGCGCACGCCCGAATCGGCCACGCCGTCCTGCCGCACAATGCCGTTGACCGTAAAGCGGGCCGTGGTGCGCTGCTGGCTGCTGCCCACCGCTTCGGGCCGACCCTCTTCGCGCGGCTGGGGAAAACTGTAGGCCACGTCAATGGTGTCGCCAATTTCTAGACCAAAGGCGTTGGCGGTGGCTTCTAAAACGGCCGCACCATTCCCGCCCAGCGCATATTCCCCCTCAACCACATCAATAAAGCCCACATCATCCACGTCGGGATCAAGGGCCACCAGCCAGCCGTTGGCCTGCTCGCCATTGCCGGACATTTCTACGATGGATTGGATGCGGGGGTAAACGGCCGTTATGCTTGGATCAGCCGCCAATATCGTTTGACTGACCCGATCTACCTCCACAAACGGCTCCGGGCTGATGTCGGTTTTGGCCACGGTGAGGTCATAGCGCCCCACCCCGGAGGCAATCAACTCCACGTTGGATTGGCGCACCGTTTCCACCGTGGCGCTCATGGCCACAATCAGGCCGGTGCTCACCAGCAGCGACAGCACCATGAGCAAGGTGCGCACCTTACGCCGCCGGAAATTTTTGATGACGTATTTGAGAACCATAGTGAATTTCGCTTAGGAAACTGCGCCGTTTAGCAGCTTGCCATCTTGTAGTTCAATGACCCGCCCGGCAAATTCAGCCATGCGTGGGTCGTGGGTGACAAAAACGATGGTCATGCCTTCCGTGTTCAGTTCAGCGATGAGGCGCATGATGGCAAAACCGGTCTCGGAATCGAGGTCGCCAGTCATCTCATCGCCAATGAGGATTGGGGGATTGTTGGCCAAAGCCCGGGCGATGGCCACGCGCTGCTGCTGCCCGCCGGACAGTTCGCTGGGGTAATGGTGCATCCGGTCGCCCAGGCCAACGCGATCCAGCAGCCTTTTAGCCCGCTCTTGCCGCTCCTTGCGGCTCACGTTGGCCAGCACCATCGGCGCTTCTACATTTTCCTGGGCAGTAAAGTTAGAGAGCAGGTTGTAGTTTTGAAAGATGAAGCCCATCTTATCCAGCCGCAGTCGGGCCAGTTCATTTTCATTGAGGGAGATCAGGTTTTGGCCATCGACGATGAGGTGGCCCCGGCTGGGTTCATCCAGCCCACCTACCACGTTAAGCAAGGTCGTCTTGCCGGAGCCGCTGGGCCCCATCAGGCAAACAAACTCGCCGCGCTGAATCTCCAGCGAGACGCCGCGCAGGGCGGGGACAGCTTCTTTGCCCATCAGGTAAGATTTATGCACATTATCAACAACAATAATTGGTTCGCTCATAAGAAAATGTTTTTTGCCACAGAGAACACAGAGAATGAATAGGAATGAAATTCATCTCGATATTCGCATTGGAATTTTCTGATTGGTAATTTGGTAATTGGCCGACGCCATGTTGATAAACACCGCCAATGCTGACGGTGTGACAACTGGGGAAGGATACCAGCTAAACATTGATCTGGCTTGGGAAAATGGTTTGGTTGGTAAACGGCCGTTGCTCACCGCACTGTACGGGAGTACCGGTAATGGGTTGCAAAGTTGCATTACGGCCGTGTCAACTCCCCCCTTAAACTTTGCTGCATCTTTGCCTTGACTACCGCCACATCTGGCTCGATGCTGAGCAGGTAGGCCAGCTTGGTCAGGGCGGCTTCGGCGGTCATGTCGTAGCCGCTGAGCAAGCCGATGTCGGCCAGCGCCGAACCGGTGGCGTATTTAGTCAGGTCCACCGTGCCGCGCAGGCATTGGGTGCAGTCCACAATGATCACGCCGCGCTCGATGGCCGCGGCTAACACATCCAAAAAGGCGAGATCGTTGGTGGGGGCGTTGCCCGCACCGTACGTCTCCAGCACCAGGCCGCGCAGCGGCGGCTGGAGTACATTCTCCAAAATACGGGCCGACATGCCGGGGTAAAGTCGCAGCGCGCCCACTTCGCCTGGTTCGCGGATGGTTTGTAAATTTATGGGGGAGAGAGGTTGAGACGGCCGTTTCACCAACCCCCAATTCACCTCCACATCAATCCCCAGCGTGGCCAGCGGCGGGCAGTTGGGCGACTCAAAGGCGTCAAACCCATCGGCATCCACCTTCACCACGCGGCAGCCGCGAAAAAGCTGGCTGTGAAACAGCAGGCACACCTCTCCGATGGCGTAGTTGGCCGCCAGCAGCAAGGCGGCAATCAGGTTGTCCTGGGCATCATTGCGAATTTCGCACAGGGGAATTTGCGAGCCGGTGCAGATGACCGGCTTGCCCAGCCCATCCAGCATAAAGGCCAGCGCCGAGGCGGTGTAAGCCATCGTGTCCGTGCCGTGCAGGACAATAAAGCCGTCGTAGTCGTCGTAATGGTCGCAGATGTCGGTGGCGATGCGCGACCAATCGCCGGGCGTCATGTTGGGCGAATCGAGCAGCGGATCGTACTGGTGGATGGTGAATTGGGGCAGCTCCGGGTGGTGGAAGGCGGGGTTATCGGCCATGAGGCGTTGGAGGAAGTTGGGGATGGGTTGGTAACGGCCGTTCACCCGCTGCATCCCAATCGTGCCCCCTGTGTAGGCAATATAAACTTTTTTAGACATGGTTATGCATCCTCGGTTCAGTTGGATTTAGCCAATTGTCACCAAGCCGTTTACATTTGCCAACTGCCTGCATCCTTGCCGCTCTTTTGCTATCATCTAGCTACCTGTACAACCAACCTCCCGCAGGCTTCCAGTCCAACCCTCCGCCTTGGATTAAACCTGCGGGAGGTTTTCTGGCAAGGAGAAAGTAATGGCCTGGATTAAGATGATTTCACTAGAAGAAGCCACTGGCGCACTGAAAGCGATGTATAAAAAATATATCGAGCCGGTCGGCGTGGTAGACAACATCCTGCGTATCCACAGCCTGAATCCCAAGTCGCTGCGCACCCACTATGATCTTTACGCCCACCTCATGCGCGGCAAATCGGACCTGAGCCGGGCACAGCGGGAGATGATCGCCGTGGTCGCCTCGGTGGCCAACAAATGCCATTACTGAATTGTGCACCACGGAGCCGGGCTGCTCCGCCTGACCAACGACAAGGCACTGGTTGACGCCCTCAAAATCGATTGGCGCAGCGCCAACCTCAGCACCGCCGACCGCCAGATGCTTACTTACAGCGAAAAATTGACGCTCACTCCCTGGGAGATGATCGAGGCCGACGTCATCGCTCTGCGCCAGGTGGGTTTTAGCGACGCCGCAATTTTGGATATAAATCAGGTGACAGGGTATTATGCCTTTGTCAACCGCCTGGCCGATGGGCTGGGGGTGGAGTTGGAAGCGTACCGTCTTGAAGAGGCGGAGCAAAGAAATGGAGAAGTAGATGAGTGAATTAGTGCTAACCAAGCAGCGGGACACAATTTTTGAAATCATCCTCAACCGACCGGATAAGCGGAATGCGATGAATGCGGAACTGGTTGAGGGGCTGGATACGGCCGTACGAACCGCCAATCGCACCCCCGGCATCCGCACCGTCATCATTCGCGGCGAGGGCAAGGTCTTTTCGGCCGGGATTGACGTGAGCAATCTGCTGGGGCTGGCGCAAAAGTACGGCCCGCACTGGCAGCAGCGCATGCGCAGCATCACCGATGATTTTCAGGCGGTGCACACCCGGCTGGAGCGGTTGGAAATTCCCACCATTGCCCTGCTGCACGGCTACTGCCTGGGGCTGGCAATGGAGCTGGCGCTGGCCTGCGACATCCGCATTGCCGCCGAAGGCACACAGATGGGGCTGCCGGAAACGCGCCTGGGCATCATTCCCGACGTGGGCGGCACCACGCGGCTGACGCGGCTGGTGGGTCCCGCCCGGGCCAAGGAGCTTATCTTCACCGGGCGACATTTTGACATGGCTTACGCCGAACGGTGGGGCATTGTGAATTACGTGGTTCCCGCCGACCAGCTGATGAGCAAGGCCGAGGAACTGGCCGCCGAAATCAATCAGGCTGCCCCCCTGGCGGTGGGCATGGCCAAGCGGGTTATCGACGGCCTGAGCGACATCGACCGCGGGCTGATGCTGGAAGGCTGGGCACAAAGCCAGCTGATGAGCAGCGAAGATTTTTTGGAAGGGGCGCAAAGTTTCATGATGAAACGGCCGCCTCAGTTCAAAGGAAAATAAAATGAGGATCGGATTGGCGTTAGGTGGCGGCGGGGCCAGAGGTGCGGCTCACATTGGTGTCATTATGGAGCTGGAGCGGTTGGGCATACGGCCGTCTCTCATCACAGGTACCAGCATTGGTGGTTTTGTGGGTGCTCTTTATGCTTCCGGGTTAACCTGCGACGACCTCACCGATTGTTTTAAACAGATCAATATCGGTTCTATGTATTCGTTTGCTGGCAGCTCACCCTCTTTAACCGGGAACAACAAGGTTGAGCAGCTTTTGGAATCATACATCGGGCGGCCCACGTTTGCCGAACTGGGGATACCGCTGGCCGTTGTCACTTCTGATTTGGTGGCGCGCAAAGAGGTGATTTTAGATGAGGGAGATGTGCTTACGGCCGTGCTCGCCACCATCGCCATTCCCATCCTTTTCCCCCCGGTGGAGCGCGAGGGGATGGTTTTGACCGATGGCGGTATTCTCAACAACACGCCCTTCAACATAGCCCAGGCCCGCGGCGCCACGTATGTCATTGCCGTCGATTTGAGCAACACTGCTCCCTTTGGTACGCCAGACAAGCCGGCACCAACACCAACCGGCGTCCTTGGTCGGGCCTTAGCCATGACGCAACGGCGCAAAACGTGGCAAATCATGTCGGTGGTGGCCGATATCATCACGGCGCAAACGTTACAAAAGCATCTGGCCATCTCCCGTCCAGACGTACTCTTGCGGCCCCACATGGGCTCCATTGGCCTGTTTGATTTTCACCGGCTGGACGAGGGCATTGAGGCAGGGCGTACGGCCGTACGCGAAGTTGAAGATCAGTTGTCGGTAATCGGTAAACGGTAAACGAAAAACCGATTACCGATTACCGATTACCGAACACCGAATACGGAGGAAAAAATGATCACACTCGGCATCGACATCGGCGGCAGCGGCATTAAAGGGGCGCTGGTGGATACGGAAAAGGGGGAGATGGTCACGGATCGGCTGCGCATTCCCACGCCGCAGCCGGCCAAGCCAACGGCCGTCATCGACGTGCTCAAACAAATTGTGGACCATTTTGCACACAGCGGCCCGATTGGCGTGGGCATTCCCGGCATCGTGATCAACGGCGTGGTGCTTTCTGCAGCCAACATTGATGATGAGTGGCTGGAATTTCCCGGCCAGCAGGCGATGGCCGACGCCACCGGCTGTCCCGTGATTCTGGCCAACGATGCCGATGTGGCCGGCGTGGCGGTGATGCGCTTTGGCGCGGGCAAGGGCGTCTCCGGCACGGTGATGATTTTTACGTTAGGGACGGGGATTGGCAGCGCGGTGTTTGTCGACGGCCGTCTCGTGCCCAACACCGAACTGGGCCACCTTTACCTGCGCAATCAGAAAAAAGATGCCGAAAATTACGCCGCCGAGCGCATCCGTGACGAGAAAAATTTAAGCTGGAAGCAGTGGGGCAAGCGGCTGGATAAATATTTCAAGCACATCGAGTTTCTCTTTTCACCAGAGCTAATCATCATTGGCGGCGGCGTCAGCAAAAAGCACGAGGAATTTCTGCACTACATCAAAACGCGTGCGCCCATCATCCCGGCCGAGCTGCGCAACGAGGCGGGGATTATTGGTGCGGCCGTTCTTGCCGCAGAAGCAAGTTAATCAAGATATGATCTATTTTGTTCCTACAATTATTGTCCTTTTCATCCAAACCTATCTGCTCATATCGTGGTGGAAAGCGCGAAAATACAAGGTAAAAAACGAGGGTGAACTCATCTTCTGGGGGTTCCTTGTGGGGCAAATTTATCTGCTTTGGGAAGTTTTTTTGGTGCAACAAACCGGACAGCCTCCGCCGGACTCATTGGAACAACAGCTGTCGATACTTCGGTTTGCCTGCGGCGGTGCTCCTGGGGGGCTGTTTGTCATTATCGGGCTGTTTTACATTAGCTTTGCGGCTTTTGGCGTTAGAAAAGATGGGCAAAATGAGGACAAATAATATTTCGATGAATCAGCCATGCGAAAGTGGGGAACGGCCGTTCTCGCCGCAGAAGACAGTTAAGCAATACTATTGAGATCAGGGCTTTGGCTGACTGGGTCCCAATTCGGCAATTCATGCTGTTATGAGAGAATTATGCTGCTAGTCGTTCAGCCTAACACCCTCATTTTCGTAATATGCCGAATGGTCTTCGGCATAATTAATAGTTAGGCAGCACATTTACTTACTTCGATTTAGCACAAAATTCAAGAACTTTATGATTAAGACCATCGGTTACAAGTTAAGGGTTTGAGACAATTGTCAAAGGCCATAATTCAAACACAGATGTCTCGTTTTTTCGTTTTCGTTTGACAATTCCCAGG
>PABI01000164.1 GCA_002699125.1 Anaerolineaceae bacterium | reverse complement strand
AGATCTCGCTCGACTACGCGGACAAAGGACCTGTCTATCTGATTGGCGTGCTGCGTGGGGCATTTATCTTTTTGGCCGACCTGGCGCGGCACCTCACCGTGCCCCACGTGGTTGATTTCATGTCGGTGTCCAGCTACGGCAAATCCACCGAGTCTGGCGTGGTGCGCATTGTGCTGGATTTACGCGAATCCATTGAAGGCAAGGACGTGATCATCGTTGAGGATATTGTGGACAGCGGCAAGACGCTCAGCTACCTGTACACCATGCTAAAAAGCCGCAATCCGGCCTCTTTGCGCACCTGCACGCTGGTCCAAAAACCGAAACGGCCGTTAGACGTGCCCGTTGATTATCTCGGCTTCAAAATCCCGGATGTATGGGTGGTGGGGTACGGATTGGACTATGCCGATCAACACCGCACGCTGCCGTACATCGCCGAGCTTAAGGCGTCTGTTTATGCCTAATCAGCAGCATCGTGCGTGAATCAATTACCACTGCACCGGCAGCGTCTCCAGCGTGCGGAAGCCGGGGCTGAGCCGCCAGCGCAGCTCGCTAAACGGAATGCTCATCTGGATGTTGGGCAGGCGCTCCAGCAGCGTGTTAAGGGCAATTTCCGTTTCCAATCGGGCCAGCGGTGCGCCCAGGCAGTAATGGGCTCCTTTGCCAAAGCTGAGGTGGTTGTTCGTCTCGCGGGTCACGTCCAGCCGCTCCGGGTCGGCAAACGTTTCAGGATCGTGGTTAGCGGCGGCCACAATGGGAATAACCAGGGAACCTTTGGGCAGGAACTGGTCGCCCAGCGTCATGTCTTCGGCCACCCAGCGGTTAAAGGCGCGCTCCACGGAATTATCGTAGCGGAGGAACTCTTCAACGGCCGTTTTCATGCGCGCCGGTTCTTTTTTCAACAATTCCAGTTGGTCCGGGTGCTGCCACAGAGCAACCATCGCGTTGGCAATCAGGCTCACCGTCGTCTCGTGACCGGCAATGATCAGCAAAACGAGCATGGAAAACAGTTCCATCTCGCTCAGGCTGTCGCCATCAGCTTCCGCTTGCAGCAAGGCAGAAAGCAGATCGTCCCCGGGCGTTTCGCGCCGCTCGTCAAACAGGTTGCGCAGGTAGGTCATAAATTCCTGCATGTGTGCCATAAACTCCGCCAGACTGTCATCATCCAGCGTGGGCATGAGCGCCGCCTGGGACCACACCTTAAACTTGCCTCGATCCGCTACGGGAATGCCTAACATTTCGGCGATGACAATGGTGGGCAAGTGAAACGAATAATCGGCGATGAGGTCCATTTGCCCCTGGCCAACAACGCCGTCGAGCAGCTCATTGGCAATTTCTTGAATGCGCGGCCGCAGCATTTGCACCCGCCGCGGCGTAAACGCCTGGCTTACCAGCGTGCGCAGGCGGCGGTGATCGTCCCAATCTTTGTTGAGCATGTGGTTGGACATCATCGCTTCCAGCGGATCGGGCTGGTAAACCTGATCCGGCGGCAGGGCGTTTTTGGCCTCGCGTACAAAATGTTTATCATCGCGCAGCACCTGCTCCACTTCATCGTAGCTGGTCACAAACCAGATCATCGTCTTGCCGTCGATGCCCGGCTGGCAGTGAACAGGATCATCCTGCCGCATTTTGGCAAAGAGTTCATAGGCGCTGGCTTTTGCCTCGTGGGTGTACAATTCATATTTGCGTTCAACTGCCATTGGGTTGCTCCCTTTCTTAATCCGCAGATTTCGCAGATTACGCAGATTTGTCTCAAGCTCTCTTACTCTCTGTGTTCTCTGTGGCGTAAATAAAAAACCGGAAACGGCCGTTCCCGACCATTTCCAGTTGATTGTAACAACAAATTGGGCCAGCGGACGACTTTTAAGCCGCCGCCAACGCCCCGCCCTGCCGCGCCCGGCGGGTCAAAACAGCCACAATGGCCACCAGCAGCAGGATGATGCCGATGAGAATGGCCACGTCCGGGGCAATGTCGGCAAACGTCGCGCCCTGCTGCGTCACATCTATAATCGGACCGATGACGTAGTAGGTGGGGAAAATGCGCCCCACCCACTCCGGCAGCGAGGGAAACAGGTACACAATCGCCGGCGCATAGAGCAAAATGCCAATTCCCTTAATGGTGGCAAACAGCGAATTAATATCCTTGAGCAATATTCCTAGCAAAATGCCAAAGGCGGAGGCCAGCATACCGCTCAGGGCCAGCAGCGCCACCAGCAGCAGCGGCTGGCTGCCAAAAGCGCGGTTTATGGCCAAAATGACTACGCCCATCACCACACCGACGATGACGCCCAGCAGCCCTTTGGCCAGGTACACTTCACCTACCGAAGTGGGCGTGGTGGTGATTGCCGTCAGGGTGCGTTTCATTTTTTCTTCTACCAATGAGGTAGCCGGCACCATAATGCCGCCAATCATGATGGTCATGAGCACGACAAAAGGCAGCAGGCGGTCTTCCCAGGGAACGGCCGTTTCATCCCCCAGCGTTGTGGCCACAATCTCTACCGGCTTTTCCTGCCCGGCAATGGTGCGAATCCAGACGGCGATGGAGGTGCCCAGAATGGCCCGGTCTTGCAGCAGGCTTTCACCCCAGATGTATGCTTCTACTGCCACGCTATCGCCGGTTTGCACGACCGTATCAAACGTCGCCGGCAGCGTCAGCCCCACATCCACCACCCCGGCCAGCACCGCCTCACGCAGCGCCGCATCCGATTCATACTCATTCACAATGATCGAATCGACCGCCTGGGCCTGCGTCACCAGCCGTGAACTGCCGGCATCGGCCACGCCCAGCTTTGGCTTGCCAGAAAAGAAAGTGCCAAACAGCAGCGACAGCACCAGGCTGAACACAATCGGCACTACAATGGCAAAAATAAAGATAAAATTACGCGCGCCACGCGTGAACTCTTTACCCAATAACACAGCAACACGTCTTAAACTCATTGGAACTTCCTCCGTAACACCACAATGCCCAATCCCATAAAGGCCAGGGAGAAGGCGGCTAAGATCAGCAGGTTAGAACCAGCATCGGCCCAGCCCAGGTTAAGGGTGGCGGCTCCGTAAACTGTATCGATCAAATAATAAGAGGGGAGTATCTGCACCCAATCGGTGGTTATTCCCGGCAGCAGCAGACCGAAGGCAGGTAAGGCCAACAACAAGATAATGGGCACGCTCCAGGCCATCACCGACATGATGTCGGTGGCCACAGAAGCGATCAAAAAGCCCAGCCCGGTCACCATAAACGACCCCAGCAGCAGGGCCACCGTGATAAGCAGCGGCTGCTGGCTCAAGCCGCCGGTCACAGCCATGAGGACCATCGCCTGGAAGAAGGCGAGGCCAACACCAACCGTGCCTTTAGCGATAAACAGCCCTTCCATGCGCATGGGAGTAATGAGCAGCGCTTGCAGCGTGCCCGCTTCAATTTCGCTGCTGATCAGGCTGGCCAGCCCCATGGTTTCCACGGTGAGGATGAGCACGGCGAAGAGCGGCAGCATCTTTTCCCGTTGGGGAATCTGGTTCCCGGCCCGGTCTACGCCCAAAATCTCCTCATGGACCTCGATATTCAGCCGCTGCCCGCCCAGGTTGTACCCTATTTCTTCAAACAGGATGATGTACGCTTCTTTGAGCTCTTCGGGAAAGTCCGGGCTGAAGTAGAGTTCAATTTGCCCTTGCTCACCGCTGGCCAGCGCCTGGTTGAGTTCTTCGGGCAGGACCACACCTACGGCGTATTCGTTGTCGATCACGGCCGTTTCCAGCGCTGCCTGCGACTCCATATTTTTCAAGATCACGCCGTCGTCTTCCAGCGTATCGGCAAACAGCTGGGGCAAAGCCGGGGCAAAGATGGCCATCTCCACCGTTTCATCCACGGTGGCGGGCATCAAAAAGTAAATAGCGGCGTAGGCTACCAAGGCCAGCCCCGTGACCAGGGCAAAGAATTGGTTGCTAAAAAAGACCTGAATATCTTTTTGAATAAGCGCAAGAAGGATACGGCCGTTCATGTTAAGCTCCGTCCGGTAATCTGGATGAAAATATCTTCCAGGGTGGCTTCTTCGCTGTGCAAGGTGACCACTTTTTCTTTGGCGAACAATTCAGCAACGGCCGTGCCCGTGTTGGCTTCGTCCAGGGTAATTTCGCGGGTTTCTAAACGGCCGTCGGCCAGCTCCACTTCCGCCATAATCGCCCGCTTGCCGTACTGCTGCTTCAGCTTGTGCGGCGTGTCCAGGGCGACAATCTTACCCTTGTTGATAAACGCCACCCGGTCAGATAATTTGTCCGCTTCCAGCATGTCATGGGTGGTCAGAAAAACCGTTGTGCCCCGCGCCTGCTCTTCCTTGATGATGTTGCGAATCGTCTCCGAAGAAACCGGGTCTAAGCCATCTGTTGGCTCGTCTAGAAAAAGAATGCGCGGCTGGTTGATGAGCGCTCGCGCCACCATCAGGCGCTGCTTCATTCCCTTGGAGTACGTTTCCACCTTGTCTTTGCCGCGACCTTCTAAACCGACGCGTGTCAGCATGGCGTCGGCATCAGCATTGCTGCCGTAGAGGCGGGCAAACAGCTTCAGGTTGTCCAGGGCGCTCATTTGTTCGTACAAATTGGTGTTTTCAAAGCAGACGCCTATTTTGGCCTGGATTTGCTTGGTCTGCCTGGTAATATCCATGCCCATCAGAGCAGCCTTGCCCGTTTTGGGCAGCAGCTGCCCCGTCAGCATCTGCACAGTGGTAGATTTCCCCGCACCATTCGGCCCCAAAAAGCCCAGGATTTCGCCTTCGGCTACGTGGAAGTTGATGTGGTCAACGGCCGTTAACTCCCCATACTGATAGGTTAAATCTTCCGCCTCAATTGCATAATTCGTCATTGTAACTCCTGATTATTTTCTTTAGAGATTGGTTGACTGGAGAGTAATAATCTCCACTCTCTAGTCGCCAATCTCCTGGCATTTAGCCAACCCGTTGCGCATAAAATCGATCAGATAGTTCAGGTTCTTTTCCATCTCATCGGGATCGTCCAAAGTAACAAAATCGGTCACCTGATTAAACAAATAACCAATCATCTGCTTAACAAAGCCCAGCGGAAAATCATCCCGAAACTCACCACGTGCATAAGCACCTTCAATCAACTGACCAATAACTTCGTTTTCTTTAAAATCATATCTTGCCATCACTTTCTCATAGATGGGGTTCCCTTTTTCCTTCAACAGTGCCTGGCTCAACTGATAAATTGCCGGATGCTCTATAGCGAAGGCAATGCCATAGCGAAGTTGCGTCTTAAAGAGGTCAAAAATATCCTTGGGTGAATCCGCCAGCAGATTAAGGCTGGCAAAATATTCCAGCTTTTTCTCAATACCCAATTCCATCAGGGCAAAATACAACGCTTCCTTGTTTTTAAAATGGTAATAAAATTGTCCTTTGCTCATGCCAGCTTTATCCAAAATGCGGTTAATCGACGCCTGTTCGTAGCCGTAGGCGTTAAATTCTTCAAGCGCCGCATCCAGCAACTTCTGCTTATGTTCAAAGGACTTCGTAAAACTCATAAAACCGCCTTATTGTTTTGAATTTTTACCTGACACATATATTAGACCAACAGGTCTAGACAGTCAAGTCTAATCGACCTGCTTCTAACAAGTGCCAGGCAAAGGGCAGATTGGCTTCAATTTTTATAGGACGTTTTATAAGACGCAATCCCCAATGCCTGACACTGCCGCAAAGTAATTTTTGCCTCTCAGTTATGCAGCGGGTAAACTTTTCGCAGGGGCCAGTCTCGTGTCCCAACAGTTGTAAACCAATTTCATACCAATGAGTGCTGCGGCACTCAGCCATCACTATTAGGAGGGTTGTGATGACAAAACGTCTTGTTTTCTTGCTGGCTACGGCCGTATTCCCCTTGCTCATTCTCTGGGCTATCTTTGCTCCTAATTCCAGCGCCGGCGGCAGTGCGATCCTCATTGACGCTGTTTATTATGACGGCTTTGAGACCAATGATCCTGATGAAGCTGTGCGATTGATCAACGTGTCAGGAACGGCCGTTGACATCAGCAACTGGCGGCTCAACGACGGTGAAGACACCAGCTTTGCCACCGTTCCTGGCGGCATCACGTTGGCAGCCGGGGAAACAATCTGGCTGGCGAACGACACCGACAGCTTCACCCGCCAGTTTGGTTTTGCCCCCGATTACGTACCCGACGGTACCTGGCCTGGTTTCAGCAATACAGGGGATGAAGTTATTCTCTCCGATGATTTAGGCACGATTGTAGATGCACTCGTTTATGAAGGAGGCATCACCACCATCACGGGCTGGAGCGGAACGGCCGTAAATCCCTACACCGTTGCCTCTGTTTTTGGCGCAGAAGGGCAAATCTTGTACCGGATGCGCGACCAGATTAGCGGGATGCCTGTGCCGGACACCGACACAGCGGCCGATTGGGCCCAAAGTACGGGGGATGTGGTAAACGGCCGTAAAGTCCTCTATCCCGGCTGGGATTTAGACACCTACTTCCAAACCGCCAAGTTCACCGAATCGGGCACGCTCACCGTGGCCGTCGCCCCAGACAATGCCTATGAAACGCTCAAAATGCACCTGGACGCCGCCCAAACCAGCATCGCCATCGAAACGATGACCTTCGAGAACGTAGCCATTGCCAACGACCTCATTGCCGCGCTTAACCGGGGCGTGGATGTCACCATTTTGTTGGAAGGCGCGCCCATCGGCGGTGTGCCCGAGCAGGAAAAGTATATCTGCCAGCAAATAGAAACCGCCGGTGGCGAATGCTGGTTCATGATCAGCGACAGCGATAACGATATCAACGACCGCTACCGTTTTCTCCATGCCAAGTTCATCCTCATAGACGGCCAGAAGGTCATTATCAGCAGCGAAAACCTCAGCCCCAACTCCATGCCCAGCGACGATAAAGCCGACGGCACCTGGGGGCGGCGCGGTGTGGTGCTGGTCACCGATGCGCCCGGCGTGGTGGCCCATGTGCAAGGCTTGTTCGACGTCGATTTTGACCTGACCAATCACGTAGACATCACCAATACCGCGTACATTGGTGGACCAGATCCCGGCTTTGTGCCTGATTTGGAAACGGGCGGCATCACGTACACGGTGCGCTTCCCCACTGCCGCCACTTTCAACGGCACGTTTGCCTACGAACTGGTCCACTCACCGGAAAACAGCCTGCGTAACACCGATTCGCTTCTTGGATTGGTGGGCCAAGCGGGTAATGGGGATGTGGTTTTGGTGGAGCAGCTGGATGAACGGCCGTATTGGGGGTCAACTTCTTCCAACGCCATGGACGATCCCAGCCCGCGCATAGAGGCATACATCGCCGCCGCCCGCCGCGGTGCCTCCGTGCAAATTTTGCTCGACAGCCTGTTTGACGACGGCGATGCCACCAGCAACACGGCTACCTGCGCCTATGTCAACGGCATCGCCGAAGCTGAGTTGCTGGAACTGGCCTGCAAAACGGGCAATCCTGCCGGCCTGGGCATTCATAACAAAATGGTGCTGGTACAGATTGATGGCCAGGGCTACCTGCACGTCGGCAGCCTCAACGGCAGTGAACAGTCTAGCAAAGGCAACCGGGAACTGGCGCTGCAAGTGCAGTCCAACGATGCCTATGCCTACCTGGCCGACATGTTCCAGCGAGATTGGGGCGCAACTGTCTACCTGCCCGTTGTGCTCAACAACTACATCGGCCCCGCCACACACGTCCTCATCAGCGAAGTGCTGTACGATCCTACGGGTTCCGAAGCGCGCGAGTTCATCGAACTGGTGAATCCGACGGGAGCGGTTATCGACTTGAGCAATTACAGTTTGGGTGACGCCGTAAACCCCGGAGATTTTGAAGATGTGCGCCGCTTCCCGGCGGGCACCCTGATCGCCCCTGGCGAAACCATCGTGGTGGCGGTCGCCGCAACAGAATTTTTCAATGCCCACACCTTTAAGCCCGATTTTGAGATTTTGGCAACGGATACGGCCGTACCCAACCTCATAGACGATCTCAATTGGGGCGATCCGGCAACCTTTCTGCAGCTAGGCAACGGTGGCGACGAAGTGATTTTGCGCGATCCCAGCGATCAGGTGGTGGATGTGGTGACATATGGTACAGGCAGTTATCCAGGCGTCATAGGCTGCGCAACCGTTATCCACCTCAACGCCAGCCTGGAACGTTTCCCTTACGATCGCGATACCGATGATTGCACCTTTGATTTCCGCGAATGGGAATTCCCCAGCCCAGGAACATTGCCCCAATAACACAGGTATTTTGAAGGTGCGACGCACTTGCACTACGATGATGCTCCGCAAAATCTTTGCAAGTGCGTTGCACCTCTAATACCTGCGGCCTACAACGAAATAAAGTAGATGCCCGGCTGAATTTGGATAAATTGCCCAAAATCCTTGACATCGTTTCAGCCCTATTGTATATTAGGACTCTATGGAACCGGTTCCATTGTTCCATAACCATAGGAAGAAGGGCTTCAAAATATTTTAGTAAAAATCCTCAATACAAAATACATCTTTAAACCTTAAGCAAAGGAAATCTGATGGCCAGCGTAACCATCAGGGACGTCGCTAAAAAAGCAGGTGTTGGTGTCGGGACGGTTTCCCGGGTACTCAATCGCAATCCTGCCGTTCGTGAAACGACCCGCCTGAAGGTTTTAGCCGCAATTGAAGAACTAGAGTTCACCCCAAGCCCAATCGCCCGCCGCCTCTCTTTGGGTAAAACAATGACTGTGGCTGTCATCGCGCCTTTTTTCGTGCGGGCCTCCTATGTAGAGCGGTTTCGCGGTCTGGATAAAGTCCTCGCTGAAAGCGAGTATGATTTTGTCCTCTATAATGTGGAAACCACGGTCAGACGCGATCGATATTTTCGTGAATTGGCCCGTAACGATCGGGTCGATGGCTTGCTTATCATGTCTTTAGCCCCAACTGACCACACAGTTGATACTTTTATCAACGCCGGCATTCCCACAGTTTTGGTGGACGCAACCCATCCTCGCCTAAGCCATATCATCATCGACGATCTGGAAGGTGGTTACAAAGCAACCAAGCATCTCATTGATCTCGGTCACCGCAAAATTGCTTATCTAAGCGATCATATGCACGAGAATCCTTTTAATTTTCAGCCGGTTATCGACCGTTATAATGGGTATCGTAAAGCGTTGGCTGAGGCAGATATTCCTTTTTGCCCCGAATATCACCGTCAGGGAGAGCTTTCGCGCCGCGCCGCCAAACAGCTGGCGCGTGATTTGCTTACTCTACCAGACCCACCCACTGCCATTTTTGCCTATTCAGACACCCAAGCCTTTGGCGTGCTTAGAGCAGCCGAAGAGTTAGGTATTAGGGTGCCAGATGATGTTTCTATCATTGGCTATGATGACATTGAAATCACCGAGTACCTGCATTTAACCACTATACGACAAAAGCTGTTTCAATCTGGCCAACGTGGGGCAAAGCTGCTTCTAGAAGAAATCAATGATCCAGCAGCACAACCTCAAAAAATAGTTTTACCAACCGAACTTATTCAACGAAAAACAACTGCAAGAGTTAAATAAAGTTGGAATTATTTATTAGCTATCATCCAGCTTCATTCAATGGAAATACCAGAAAACTCATGACAAAGGAGGCTGATGCCATAAGCAAAACAAAATAACAAACAAGTTACTTTAAGTTTTTTAACATTGGTTTAAACACAAAATCCGAGGAGGACAAGAAAATATGTTAAACCAAAAGTCTTTTAAATTGCTGGCGCTGTTCTTAGCGCTCGCCTTTATGCTAGCTGCCTGTGGTGGCGGTGGTGAAGAACCAGATGCAGCCGATACCGGTGATACGGCCGCAGACACCGAAGAAGCCGCAGACGACACCGCAGCCGAAGATGAGGCTATGGACGAAGAAGAGGCCATGGATGAAGAAGAAGCCATGGACGAAGAAATGGCTGAAGTCAGCTTCGATTATCCGGAAGGCGGTTTCCTGGAACGAGCCATCGCCGGTGAATTCGCCGGAACAACCGTAACGGTTGATGGCGCTTTTGAGGGCAATGATCCGGACGGCGTGAAGTTTGATGAATCAGTAGCCGCCTTTGAGGAAGCTACTGGCATTACGGTCAACTACATTGGTAACAAAGAGTTTGAAGGCTCTATCAACATTCGCGTTGACGCCGGTGATGCTCCCGACATCGTTGACTTCCCGCAGCCCGGTCTGTTTGCCAACTTTGCTCGTGCCGGTGAAATTGTGCCGGTAACCGAGTTCATGTCTGAAGAATGGTTATCGCAACAATACAACCCCGGTTGGCGTGAGTTCAACACGGTAGACGGCACTGAATATGGCGTGATGATGCGCTTCTCTGGTAAAAGCCTGGTTTGGTATCCGGTGGATGATTTTGAAGCTGCCGGGTATGAAATTCCCACAACCTGGGATGAACTGCTGGCTCTGACCCAACAAATCGCCGATGACGGGGACGCTCCCTGGTGTATCGGGATTGGCTCTGACGCGGCAACCGGCTGGGTTGCTACAGACTGGACCGAAGAGATGATGCTGCGCACGACGTCGTTAGAGAACTACGATGCCTGGGTTGCCGGTGAATTGCCCTTCGACTCACCTGAGGTGAAGACTGCCATCGAAACCTGGAGCGAAATCTGGTTCAATGACGATTACGTGTTTGGTGGACGAGATTCAATTGTCTCTACCGCCTTTGGCGACTCGCCAACCCCGATGTTTGAAGATCCGCCGCAGTGCTGGCTCCACAAACAAGCCAACTTCATCACCAGCTTCTTCCCCGAAGACGCTGAGTTTGGCACTGACTACAACTTCTTCTATCTGCCGTCAGTTGATGAACAGTATGGACGGCCGTTCCTCGTTGCCGGTGACCTGGTTGCCATGTTCAACGACCGCCCAGAAGTTCGTGCTTTGATGGAATACTTCACCGTTCCGCAATCGGTCTCCGGTTGGATGGAAGGTGGTGGTGCCATTGCAGCCCAGCAAACAGCTACCCGCGAGATGTACGGGTCTGACCTGGACTGGAACGTAGCCCAGCTTGTGAATGAAGCTACCAGCTTCCGCTTTGATGGGTCTGACCTGATGCCCGGTGAAGTAGGTGCCGGTTCATTCTGGGAACAAATCACCAGTTACGTCGCCGGTTCCATTGATCTCGATACAGCTATGCAAGAGATTGATGCTTCCTGGCCCGAATAAACCAGCAGTAGCTTAATGTTTTAGGGGAGATACCGGGCCACACGCTCGGTATCTCCCTTAATCAATCGTCTGACCATTATTGACCCAACGAATTTTAAGTGGGATAGAAAAGCAAGGAGAAAAAGTGATGGGTTTCCTTGGGGCCAGAGAAAACGGAGGGCAGTCAGTTGCCTCTCAACTTGTTTCATTCATTCTTCGTATCTTGCTAGCCGTCCTTATACCAGCGGTTGCCTTCTATGTGCTCTATCTGGGCTTTATCTTCTTGCGTGATAGCGATGCATCACGATTAGTTGTAGCCCTTGTTGCCATAGTTTGGGGTGTTGGCGGTATAGCCCTTTTATATTGGATTTTTAACAACATCGTTGAACGACTACCAGATGCCTGGACAGCCCGGTTGCAGCCCTTTGTTTTTGTCGGTCCTGCAATAGCCATTCTGGGCTGGTATTTGGCAGTCCCTACTATTCGCTCTTTTTGGATCAGCATGTTTGATCGAGACGGGCCACCAACTGGCGTAGGCTTTTTTGAACTGCTGCAGAGTGATGCCTTTATTGGATTAAGTAATTACGGCCGTGTCTTCACTGAGCGCTTAATGATTGAAGCATTTCGCAACAATCTGATGTGGATTGCCTTTGGCAGCACCCTTTCGGTCATGTTTGGGCTCATTATTGCCGTGTTGGCCGACCGCAGCCGCTTTGAGCGCGTGGCCAAATCAATGATTTTCCTGCCCATGGCCATTTCCTTTGTGGGTGCCAGCATCATCTGGAACTTCATCTACGAGTTCAGACCAATCGAGCAAACCCAAATCGGACTTTTAAATGCGATTGTCGTTGGGCTAGGCGGCGCACCGCGAGCCTGGGCGCAATGGGTTGACATAATTCCCTTCAACAACCTATTCCTCATTGTTATCATGATCTGGCTTCAAGCCGGATTTGCCATGGTGCTGTTTTCAGCTGCGCTTAAAGGCATACCCGAAGAATTGATGGAAGCCAGTCGGGTAGATGGCGCAAATGAATTCCAAATCTTCTTCCGGATCATGATCCCTTACATTCAGGGCACTATCATCACAGTGTTTACTACCGTCATTATTTTTACACTAAAGATATTTGATGTGGTATGGGTGATGACCGGTGGTCAATTTGGTACACACGTGATTGCAACTCAGTTTTACAGGCAGTCGTTTACCAATCAAAACAAAGGCTTCGGTGCGGCTATTGCCATCATTCTGCTGATCGCAGTCATTCCCGTAATGATTTATAACCTGCGTCAGTTTAGAGAACAGGAGGCATTTTAAAATGAGCACGAAAAGACGAAAGTTATGGGGTGCCATATTCGTCAATGGGGTTTTATTGTTGCTGGTTATTATTTGGACCATTCCAACAATGGGCATCTTTGTCTCCTCATTTCGCGAGCGTGATGACATTGCCAGGACCCCTTGGTGGTACGTGTTGCCCCACCGGGAATGGCAGCCGGTAGAAGTATTGGATCCCAATGAATTGGGGCTTGATTCTCAAGGCGTTATGGAAATTGAGGGCGTCACAGGAACTTTTGAAGAATTTCGGGAAGGCGTTGAAACACCCGATGGTAAACGAATCACCTGGATTGGCAATAGGCGGCTGGGAAGTGTTGAAGTCCAAGAACGCGTCTGGACCACAGATTGGGATTTTTCATTGGACAATTACCGGCAAGTTTTAGCCGGGCAAAGTTTTGAATTTACCCGTCCAGATGGAACGGTAGAAGTTGTCCAGGGGGACAACATGTTGGGCGCTTTTATCAACAGTTTAGCTGTGACCATTCCGGCAACTGTCATCCCCATTCTTATTGCCGCCTTTGCCGCCTATGCCTTTGCCTGGATGCGCTTTCCTGGTCGCCGGCCGATGTTTATTATGGTGGTGGCCTTGCTGGTTGTGCCGTTACAAATTGCCCTTGTACCAATCTTACGTGATTATAGGTTACTAAATATAAACGGAACGTTTCTGGCTATTTGGTTAGCCCATACCGGGTTTGGTCTGGCGCTGGCGGTTTATCTTCTTTACAACTATATCAGCCAGCTGCCGCGTGAGACTTTGGAATCGGCCTTTATTGACGGCGCGTCTCATTTCACCGTGTTCGTGCGGTTGATTTTGCCTTTATCGGTGCCGGCGCTGGCTTCTTTTGCCATTTTCCAATTCCTGTGGGTTTGGAATGATTATTTGGTGGCCCTGGTTTTCTTGGGCGGCAACCCTGAGTTTGAGCTAGTGACGCAGCGCATGGCTGCCATTGTGGGTTCACGGGGCAGTGAGTGGCATTTATTGACTTCTGGGGCGTTTGTCTCCATGGTATTGCCTCTCCTTGTCTTCTTCTCGCTGCAACGTTACTTTGTTCGTGGCTTACTGGCCGGTTCTGTGAAAGGGTAATCTTTGGGTTTCCCCGCGCTTTCAGTTTACATAATGAGCACGTTTCTTTCTGAACAAGTGACGTGCTCTTTCATTTTCACAATAGAAGGACAGACAATTCACCCATGAACGATCCCCAATGGTATAAAACGGCCGTCTTCTACGAACTCTACATCCGCGCCTACCATGACAGCACCGGCGATGGCAATGGCGACTTTCGCGGTGCTATCCAGCACCTCGATCACATCCAATCCCTCGGTGTAGATTGTATTTGGATCATGCCCCACTACGCCTCCCCCCTCAAAGACGACGGATACGATATTGCCGACTATTACCAGGTGCATCCCGACTACGGCACCCTGGACGACTTTCAAGCATTTGTCAGCGCTGCCCACGAACGCGGCCTCAAAGTTGTTACCGATTTGGTGACCAACCATACCTCGGACCAGCACTCCTGGTTCCAGGCCGCCCGAAAAGATAAAAACTCGCCGTACCGCGACTACTACGTCTGGAGCGACACTGGCACAGAATACAGCGACGCCCGCATTATTTTCCTGGACACTGAAGCGTCCAACTGGACCTACGACGAAGTCGCCGGACAATACTTCTGGCACCGCTTCTACAGCAGCCAGCCCGATCTAAACTACGACAATCCCCAGGTCCATGAAGAGATGTTCAACATCATACGCCACTGGCTGGATATGGGGCTGGATGGCTTCCGCGTCGATGCCATTCCCTATTTGTACGAGCGCGAAGGCACCAACTGCGAAAATCTGCCGGAAACCCACGCCTTCCTACAAAAAATGCGCCGCATGGTCGATGACGAATATCCGGGGCGCGTCCTCATAGCCGAGGCCAACCAATGGCCGGAAGATTTGCTACCTTACTTTGGCACAGAGGAAAATCCCGAATTTCAGGTTTGCTTCCACTTCCCCATCATGCCCCGACTGTACCAATCGGTGAAGGCGGGTGATAAGACGCCCATTGAAGAGATTTGGGCACGCACGCCAGACATTCCAGAAAATGCACAATGGATGACCTTTTTGCGCAACCACGACGAGCTGACGCTGGAAATGGTGACACCCGAAGTGCGCCAATGGATGTGGGAGCAGTACGCTCCCGATCCGCGCATGAAGCTCAACATGGGCATTCGGCGGCGGCTGGCTCCGCTGCTGGATGATAACAAGGCCAAATGGTTTTTGCTGCACGCCCTTTTTCTGTCGCTGCCCGGCACGCCCATCGTTTATTATGGCGATGAGATTGGCATGGGGGACAACATCTGGCTGCCGGACCGGCACGGCTGTCGCACGCCGATGCAGTGGAACGCCGAAAAAAACGCTGGTTTCTCCAAGGCAGAAAAAACGTACTTACCTGTTATCGACGACGATATTTTTGGCTACCAGCAGCGCAACGTCGCTGCCCAGGAGAAAGACCCCGCTTCCTACCTGGCGCTGACGCGCTTCCTGATCAAAACGCGAGGCAGTGTGCCAGCTTTTGGTGATGGGACATTTGAATTTGTAGCGACGGGGAATACGGCCGTACTCGCCTACACCCGCACCACCACCGACCAAATTGCCCTCTGTCTCTTCAACCTAAGCGACCAGCCGCAAATCGCCCACCTCAAACTGCCCGCCACCTACACCGATTTACTTGCCGCAAATCCGGCATTCAAGTATCAATTAGCCTCAGAGGGGCAGCCGGTAGAATTGGCTCCATACGCCGCTCATTGGCTTGTTTAATAATGTGATACACTTTTGACATGACGCTGAATATCTCTCCCGAAAAAATGGCCGAATATCGAGCCACCTATAGAAAGCGACAGACGCTTGCCCGCAAGAAGCTTGATGAGCGCTTTGAACTTGCCTGGGAGATAGCTCAACGCGGCGCAGAACGCCTGCGTTCCGAATTTCAGGTGGAAAAAGTTGTCGTTTTTGGCTCACTCACGAACCGCGAACTGTTCCATATACGTTCCGATATTGATTTGGCTGTTTGGGGACTGCCCGACAAAGATTATTTGCGTGCTTTAGGAATTTTGCTTGATTTATCGCCGGAGTTTTCCGTTGATCTTGTTCCTTTTATGGATGCGCCTGAGTCGCTTCGCAAGGTGATAGAGTCGGAAGGAGTGGTGTTATGACGGGCAACCCGCATGCTTTAGCGGCACGTATATCCAGGCATTTGCATGATGTTGAACAAGTGGTTCATCATAGTGAAGAAGTTAACCGGGAAGCTATCAAAAGAGATGACAAAATTTATTTTGAAGCATTAGCGCTCAATTTACACAGCTTTTACTTGGGCGTTGAGCGCATATTTGAAGATATTGCCCGCACGATAGATCAGGAAATACCCGCTGGCTCAGATTGGCATCGTCTCCTCCTGCAGCAAATGGCTTCAGACATGCCGCCTGTCCGCCCCGCCATTATTAGTGAGACAACTTACCATTGCTTGGATGAATTTCGTAGATTTAGGCATGTTATTCGTCACGGGTATACAACTCATTTGAAGATCAAATCTGTAAAGGAATTAGCGACGAGCCTACACGATTGTTTTACGGCCGTTCATCAAGACCTCAACAATTTCATCGAGTTCCTCCACCAGCTAGCCAATGATTAATTGAAACCCACTATCAGCGTACCAGGCTACGTGAGAATTCGATCAGAATCGCGCCAATAAGTTTCTATGACCTCAACATCAACTCGGGAAAAAATTCAACGGCAGGTGGTCCAAGATCCCACCTTCGCCAAGCTGTACAAATACAAACAAAACCAGTTTTTCCAACGGCTGGAGGTGTATTGGGACGATTTGATACGGCCGTTAACCCACCTCTACAGCCATCTGGACAATTTTGAACCGTGGCTGGCCGATACCATCACCCGCATTGCCCAAGCCTACGCCCAGCGCCCGCACGAACTGCAACTGCTCGACGAAAAACGCCTGCTCCAACCCGACTGGTACCAAAAATCAACCATGCTCGGCTACGTCGCCTACGCCGACCGCTTTGCTGGCGATCTCAACGGTGTGGCCGACAACATAGAATATCTCAATGAGTTGGGCGTCACCTACCTGCACCTGATGCCCCTGCTCCAGCCCCGCCCCGGTGCCAACGACGGCGGCTATGCCGTCATGAATTACCGTCAGGTAAACCCCAAATTGGGCAGCATGAAAGATTTGGCCAACCTGGCCAGCCAACTGCGCCACAGCGGCATCAGCCTGTGCATCGACCTGGTCTGCAATCACACCGCCAAGGAGCACGAGTGGGCGCAAAAGGCCCGTGCTGGCGACCCCGATTATCAAAACTACTACCTCATGTTCCCCGACCGCACCCTGCCCGATGCCTACGAAAAAACTCTACGCGAAATCTTCCCCGACTTCAAGTCGGGGAACTTCACTTACTACGACGATTTAGACAAATGGGTCTGGACCACTTTTAACGAATACCAGTGGGATTTGAACTACCAAAATCCGGCCGTCTTCACCGAAATGCTGGAGATCATGCTTTACCTGGCCAACCAGGGGGTGGAGATTTTGCGGCTCGATGCCGTGGCCTTCATGTGGAAGCGCCTGGGCACCGACTGCGAAAATCAGCCGGAAGCCCACCTGCTGCTGCAAGCGTTTCGCGCCCTCAGCCGGTTGGCTGCGCCGGGCCTGCTGCTTAAGGCCGAGGCGATTGTCTCGCCGCCGCAGCTTATCCCCTACCTGGGGCGCGGCGTGGCGGCCAACAAGGAGTGCCACCTAGCCTACCACAACGTGCTGATGGTCGTCCTGTGGAGCTGCCTGGCCGAGCGCAAGGCAGTGCTGGCCACAAAAGCGCTGCAAAATATGCCGCTCATCCCCTCCGGCACCAGCTGGGTGACTTACGTGCGCTGCCACGACGACATCGGCTGGGCTATCACCGAGGAGGATGCCGCCGAGGTGGGCCTGAACGGCTATGAGCATCGTTCGTTCCTGAGCGATTTTTACACTGGGCGCTTCCCCGGCACGTTTGCCGCCGGCACCACTTTCCAGTTTAATCCGCGCACGAATGATCGTCGGGTGAATGGCTCGTTGGCATCGTTGGCCGGATTGGAAACGGCCGTTACCAACACCAACTGGTCTGAAGTCGAAATGGCCATCCGCCGCATTCTGCTTCTGCACAACCTCATCTTTGCCTACGGCGGCATTCCGCTCATTTACATGGGGGATGAAATTGGCCTGCTGAATGATCACAGCTACCTGGAAGACCCGAACCTGGCCAACGACAGCCGCTGGATTCACCGGCCGTTTATGGATTGGGAAAAAGCGGCTGAACGGCACGATCCGCAAACCATTACGGGGCGTATTTATTTGGGTTTATGTCAACTAATTGCAGCAAGAATAAGAACTGAAGTGCTTCATGCGGAAACGGCCGTTTACCCCATCTGGACCTACAACGACCACGTCTTTGGCCTGCAGCGCGACAATCCACGCGGGCGGCTGCTCATCCTGGCCAACGTTACCGAGGAGCCACAAACCGTTAGCCGCGACCGGCTGCATGAGCTGGGTTTTCACGGCCTGCTGCACAATCGGCTGGATGAGCAGCCTGTCAACATGTGGCACGATCTCACCCTGGAGCCATACCAGGTCGTCTGGCTCCAGCAGGCCACGTAAACGTTTCAACCTCCCGCAGGTTCCATCCAAAACCAACATCCTGTCAGAAACCTGCGGGAGGTTTTAGAATTCGGATTAATAAAGAAGGAGACTCAACCATGACACTTTATGGCGGCATTGAAGCGGGCGGCACAAAGTTTGTGTGCGCCGTTGGCACCGGCCCCGATGACATCCAGGCCGAAGTGCGCTTCCCCACTACGCAACCGGCCGAAACTATCCAGAAAGCCATTGACTTTTTCCAGGAGCAAATTGAGGAACGTGGTCCGCTGGCGGCTATTGGCATCGCCTCGTTTGGCCCGCTTGACCCTCACCCGGACTCTTCCGCCTACGGCCACATCACCACCACGCCCAAACCCGGCTGGGCCAATGCCGATCTGGCCGGTCCCATTCAACGCACCTTCAACGTGCCTGTTGGCTTCGACACAGATGTGAACGGCGCAGCCCTCAGCGAAGGGCGGTGGGGCGCAGCCAGGGGGCTGGACACTTTTATTTACATAACGATTGGTACAGGGATTGGTGGGGGCGCGATGGTAAACGGGCGTCTCCTCCACGGCCTCATCCACCCAGAAATGGGCCACATCACCCTGCCCCATGATTGGGAAAAAGATCCATATGAGGGCAAATGCCCCTACCACGGCGACTGCTTTGAAGGCATGGCCGCCGGACCGGCCATCGAAGAGCGCTGGGACAGCAAAGGGCAAAATTTACCGGAAGATCATCCTGCCTGGGAGTTGGAAGCCCATTACATTGCTCAAGCGCTGCGCAGCCTCATTTGCACCCTGTCACCGCAGCGCATCATTTTGGGCGGCGGCGTGATGCAGCAGCCACAGCTGTTCCCCCTGGTGCGGCAAAAAACATTGGAAACGCTCAACGGCTACGTACAATCCCCCACCATTCTGGACAACATCGACACCTACATTGTACCCCCAGCGCTGGGTAACAAAGCAGGCGTGCTGGGTGCTTTTGCCCTCGGCATGATGGTTGAAGACGGCCGTTAACCTTCTCCTTTTTTGCTCATCCAGGACTTCTCTCACAGGGGGAGCGCTCATCAAAAGCAAGGATCGTGTATAATACGCCGGAGCAAAGGAGAGTAGGGAGGGGATAAGGAATAAGAGTGCCACATGAAAACGCGTCGTCGACCCCGCCGGCAAACCCCAAAGTCTGCCCCTGAAAGCTTCCTGTCTGATTTACCCCGCATCCAGCCCCGCCTGAGTCTGTTTAGCCGTGAAGATTGTTACCGCATTCATCGCGCTTCGCTCGACATTTTGCACAATACCGGCGTCCAGGTATTTTGCCCGGAAGCCAAAGAATTGCTGCAAAAGGCAGGCGCTTTTGTCCAGGAG
The DNA here is from genome assembly GCA_002699125.1 of Anaerolineaceae bacterium. Lineage (GTDB taxonomy): Bacteria > Chloroflexota > Anaerolineae > Promineifilales > Promineifilaceae > Leptofilum. Next base: position 38,193 of record PABI01000164.1, on the reverse strand, counting down.
GATCTGGTAAAATTTCCCGCTTCTCTGGTGGAATGGGCCTTAGCCGCTGCCCCCGGTGCGTTTAACCTGCATTTTCGTGGCTCGGAGGAAATGGCTATTGAGCTAGACGGCCGTTCCTGCTATTTTGGCCCCGGCTCTGACACGTTTCGCTACCTGGACCCCCGCAGCGGCGAACGGCGCAACTTTAAACTGGCCGACATCGCCGACTGCGCCCGGCTGTGTGACGCCCTGCCGGAAATCAACTTTGTCATGTCGATGGGTGTGCCGCGCGATGTGCCGGACGAGCGTTACTTCTGGCACCAATACGCCACCCTGCTGCGCAACAGCCGCAAACCCATTGTCGTTGTTTGTGATTCGCTGGCCGACATGGAAGCGATCACGGCCATGGCTGCCGCCGTGGCCGGAGGCATGGATCGCCTGGCCCAATTCCCCAACATTTTGCTTTATTCAGAGCCAACCACTCCGCTGCAACACTCACCCGCCGCTACCGAAAAGCTGCTCTTTTGTGCCCAGCATCGCATCCCCATCACCCACTCCCCGGCACCGATGATTGGCGGCACCGCTCCCATCACCCTGGCCGGAGCCGTAGCTCTGGGCAACGCTGAACTGTTAAGCAGCCTGGTGATGCATCAGCTGAAAAATGCCGGCGCGCCGTTCCTCTACGGGCATGGCGTGCACCATCTGGACATGAAAACGATGATCAGCGTCTACGGCGCACCCGAATTCCAGCTGGCGCGGGTGATGGCCGCGGAAATGGGGCGTTTTTATCACCTGCCCGTTTGGGGCTACACCGGCCACAGCGACAGCAAAGTGGTCGATGGCCAGGCGGCGGCCGACGCTCAGTTTTCGGTGATGACCGCCCTGCTGGCCAAAACAAACCTGAACCACGACGTGGGCTATCTGGAAGCGGGATTGGCCACGTCGCCAGAGATGATACTCTTAACCAACGAACTGATCACCATGACGCGCCGCTTTGTAAACGGCGTACGCCTGGATGATGAGGCGCTGGCGCTGGACGTGATTCATGCCGTGGGGCCGGGCGGCGAATTTTTGAGCCACGATCATACCATGGCCCACTGGCGCGAATATTGGCAGCCGCAGCTTTTCGACCGGCAGCGGTTGGAGTCGTGGCAAGAAGATGGCAAGCAGGATATTAACGGCCGTCTGCGTGATCAGGTCATTGCCATCATGGATGAACATCAGGTGGAGCCACTACCATCAGCCATCGACAGTGAAATCGACAAAATCTTATCGTAGACTACATTCACAGCCTAAAAATCTTGAGAGCACAGGAGTCACTGTCGTGAAAACCGAAACCATCATCAGTATGTGCGGTGTTTGTCCGGCGGGGTGTGGCGTAAATGTGCACCTGGTCGACGGCAAAATCGAACGACAAACCCCGCTCAAAGGGCATCCGTTGGGCATCATCTGCCCGCGCGGCTTGCAGGCCAAAGAGGTTGTCTACTCGCCAGACCGCGTCCTGTACCCGCAGCAGCGGATTGGCGCGCGGGGAGCCAATCAATTTGAGCAGACAACCTGGGATGCTGCCTACGAGCGCATTGTCGCCAAACTCCAGAAACTTAAAGAAACGCATGGTCCGGAAAGCGTGGCCATCTACACCGGGCGCGGCAATTTTGAATACGCCCTAAACGAAACGTTTGCCCCCAGCAATACGGCCGAATCCTCCGCCAATGCCGTCCTTTTTCCATTTGGCTCACCCAATTCAATGGGCGTTGGCTCACTTTGTTACGCAGCATATGGCATGATTGCGCCTCTGTCCACCTTTGGCGAACCGACGCGCAACCTGAAGGAAGACATTGACCATGCCGACCTGATTTTGGTCTGGGGCGAAAACCCGGCCACCGACTCGCCGCCCATCAATTTGCGCCACATCCGTTACGCTCAAAAACGGGGCGCGCGTATCATCGTCATTGATCACCGCCGCAGTGAAACCGCCCGTGCCACGCAAGCCGAGTGGATTGGCATCCGTCCTGGCACCGATGGCGCGCTGGCCCTCGGAGCACTTCACGTTTTGCTCAACGAAGGTTGGTATGATCAAACGTTTGCCCACGAGTGGACGCATGGCCTGCCACAACTGATTGAGTATGTGCAGCAGTTCACGCCAGCCGCTGTAGAAACAATCACCGGCGTTCCGGCTGAGCGCATCCGTTTGCTGGCCCGGCAAATTGCAGAAGCAGAGGGCTGCGCTATTTTGATGCACAGCGGGCTGGAATATTCTAACAGCGGCGTGCAGGCCATTCGCGCCGTATGGATTTTGCAGGCGTTGGCCGGACATCTGGACGTGCCTGGCGGCAAGCTGTTTAAAATGCCCAACCGGCCGCAGTTAAATCGTTTGTTGACGGAACCGCCGGAAAACGGCCGTTCCCCCATCGGCAGCCTGGAATATCCTCTATACCGAGCGGCGCGCAACGAAGCCCACGCTGTTATGCTGCCCCAGGCCATTTTGGAAGGCAGACCATATCCCATTCGGGCGCTCATCGTCAGTGGCGCCTCGCTGATTACCTCCTGGCCCAATCCGGCCCTGTGGCGGCGCGCCCTGGCAGCGCTCGATTTGCTCGTCGTCGTCAACCGCTTTCCCACAGCCGATTCCGCCTATGCCGACTTCATTCTACCGGCGACAACCATGTTCGAGATTGAATCCTACATGATTTACGATGGGCACGTGCAGCTGCGCCAGCGCGTCATTCCGCCACGCGGCGAAGCACGCAACGATTACCTCATTTTTGCCGAGCTTGCCCGGCGCCTGGGCTATGGCGATCAGTGGCCCCAGACCGAGGAAGCGCTGCTCAAATACGCGTTTAAAGATATGGCAATCACGCTTGACGACCTGCACCGGCACCCTGAAGGATTGCACTTTCCTGTGCCGGAGATGCAATATCGTAAGTATGAAAAAGGGTTGTTAAGAGCAGACGGCCGTCCCGGATTCAACACCCCCACCGGCAAATTGGAGATCGCGTCTGAATGGTTCCGCCAACACGAATTTGATCCCTTGCCCATCTACACCGAGCCAAGTGAAGGCCCCGTCAGCGATCCTGATTGTGCTGCCCAATACCCGCTGGTCTTCAATTCAGGGGCGCGCACGCAGTCTGGCTTCCGCTCGCAGCACCACAACATCCCCTCGCTGGTGGCCAAACATCCGCACCCGCTGGTTAGTATGCACCCAGACGACGCCCAAAATCGGGGCATTGCTCAAGGGGACGCCGTGTTTGTCGTTTCGCCACGCGGCCGTGTGCCTTTTCATGCTTACATCACCGAAGACATTGTTCCCGGCGTAGTGGAAGTCAACATGGGCGGCGGCGGACCACTGGGGCCAGATGCCTGGCAAATTGGCAACGTTAATGAGCTAACTGACTTCTACAACCGGGACCCGCTCTCCGGTTTTCCAGTCTATAAATCGTTGTTATGTGATGTAGTGAAACGTTAACCATTCACCATTCAAAATTCACGATTCACCGTTCATTCGACCGTTTGCGCTTTATCCATTTAATGTCATAATAGTTGCTAATGTTCCAACGGTAGTTCCAAAATTATTAAACGGGTCCCATTGCCCCGTTCGTGTCTTTGCCTAAACGGGGTCTTTGTTCCCAAGAAATCATACCTGTCTGTGCACACCAGTCACGCAGACGCCAAAGATAGCAGTACCATCATGGCCCAGAACAAACGACCGTCCAATAGCTGGTCTCCTATTCAAGTACTTCGTAACTTATTTGGGAGACCCGAAGAAAAACAAGAAAATCCGGATCGTGCCAATTACTTAAAGGATCTTGTTTATCAGCATCGCCATTTTGACGTGAAGGGAATTGCCGCGCCGGGCGAATCCACACTTGATTTGGAGCATGTTTTTGTCGATGTCGGCCTGAGCCCCTCCCTGGACAAAGCGTCGGCCAATCCCATTCCCAGCCTGCAAAAAAGCGCGCGCGAAGAGCGCCACTCCATCTGGCGCTTTTTACTGCCCCAGCCAGCCAATCTTCTGCAAAATCTGGTGGTTCTTGGCGCACCCGGCACGGGCAAAACAACCTTGCTCAAACATCTCACGCTCACGCTGGCCGAGCCGACGCAAGACGCCCCCCGGCTGGGCAAGGTGCCCATCTTTTTGTACCTGCGCGACATTTCCGGCGAGATTCAAAAGAATCCGCACTTTAGCTTGCGGCAGGCCATAAAAAAGGTGTTGACGCGCCGTAAAGTCACGGCCTCCCTGGATTGGATCGCGGCAGACCTGGCTAACGGCCGTTGCCTGATCATGCTAGACGGGCTAGACGAGGTGGCCAATTTAGAGCTGCGTCAACGGGTGGCGGCCTGGGTGCAGCGCCAGATTAAGCAGCATGCCAACAACCAGTTCATCATCACTTCACGGCCGTTTGGCTATGAAAGCAATCCCCTGCCCAGAACGCTGCTGCTGGAAGTAAAGCCGTTCACCATTGAGCAGGTGCGCCAATTCATTCAAAATTGGTATCTGGCCACCGAACAGCAAAAACAGGGGCGGCATGACGAGGGCGTAAAGCGGGATGCCCAGCAGCATGCCGCCGATCTACTAGAGCGCCTGCACCAGGCCCCGGCACTGCTGGAAATGGGCGTTAATCCGCTGCTGCTCACCATGATCGCCACTATTCACCATTATCGCAACAGCCTGCCAGACCAGCGGGTGGCACTGTACCACGAAATTTGTGATGTCTTTTTGGGCAAGCGCCAGCAAGCCCGGGGCATCCAGTTTGAACTTACGCCGGCGCAAAAGAAGCGCGTGCTGCAAACATTGGCCTATGAAATGATGCGCCGCAACCTGCGCAACATCGCCCGCGTCGATGCCGCCGACATTATTGATCCGGCCCTCAAGCGCATCCATCCCCACACGGCCAGCACTCAATTTTTGGAAATGATCGCCAATTCCAGCGGACTGTTGGTGGAACACACCCCAGGTGTCTACAGTTTTGCCCATCTGACGTTTCAGGAATATTTAACGGCCGTTTACATCAAAGAACAGCGGCTGGAAAAAGTGTTGCTGGAACAGGTAGAAGATGCCTGGTGGCACGAAACGATTCGCCTCTACGTGGCGCAAACCAACGCCAGCAACATAATTCGGGCCTGTGTTATGCGCGAGCCCACCTCCATACCGGCCCTCACCCTGGCCGTAGAATGCCTGGATGAAGCGCTGGAAGTAGAAGACGATTTCCGCAAGATTCCCAAAGAGCTGATGCGCAGCATTGAAGATGAAAATCCAGAGGTGCGCCGCATTGGGGCCGAGGTTATGCTGCATCTGCGCGTGCGCCGGCTGGTGCGGCTGGATGAGACGACCTATGCTGACCGTACCCTGGTGACCCAGGCTGAGTACCAGCTCTTCCTGGACGAAATGCGCGCCCAGGGCAGCTATCGCCAGCCGGATCATTGGACCGACACGCAGTTTACTCGGGGAATGGGCGAGAAACCGGTAGCGGGGGTACGGCCGTCTGACGCCCAGGCATTCTGTGATTGGCTCTCGGAACGGAATCCCGGTCCGTGGCGCTTCCGCCTGCCCACCGCCCCGGAGAAATCGCGCCCGCCGCTAAACCAACCGGCCCAGGAAGAAGAGGCAAATCCAGTAGGCTACTGGTATCTGGACCAGGGCGAACCGGCTCTGGAACCTTCACCAGATCTCATCCATGACGTAGCGCTGGTGCAAACGTTACAGCGGCAGGTTGAACAAAAATTCCTGAATGATCTGATCGCTTTCCAGAAATTGGTTGAAGATGAACCTCATGTGAACTCACTGCGTGAAAGCATTCTGTCTCGGGCCAAACAGCGCGCCTATTCACTGCTAGATCTGGAGCGGCGGCTGCCGTTTACGGAAAATGGCGGCGAGGAAATCGGCCGTTATTTCAGCCTCATTCAAGATCGTAACGCTGAAGGGGTCGCCACCGACATGGAAGAAGCGCTCATTCACGCCAAAGCGTATGTGGACAATCCCAATCTTGCCGTTATTCGCGGGCCAATCCTGGAAGAGATCATCGTCATGGGCAATCGGCTGCTTGCCTCGCTAGAAAACCTGCCGTTTCCGCCCGAAGTCACCCGGCTGATGCACCAGTTAATGCAGAACCTGGATCAGGCGCTTGGCCAGCTAAAAACGACGCAGCAAGGTCTGCAAGCCGAATTTTTGTCCTATCGTGAACTGGTGCGCCACATCAATCGCGCGTTAGCTAATGCGCAAAAATTACTGGATGCGCTGAGCAACAGCCGGGCTGATGCGCGCATTCATTTACGCGTCAATGTATTGCAGCGCAGCTTGCAGCTGCTGCAACGTCACTCAAACGCCGCCCAAGGGGAAGCGTCGCGCCTCAGGCAAGAACGGGTGCGTCTTTTCCAAATGCTGATCGATTTATATGTTGATATGGCCATTCTAGAAAGCCGCAACAGCTATCACAGCACCGCCCTGGAAGGGATACGCCTCATTCGAGAAGCGACAACGCCATAAAATTTGGCGCTGCAGAAATTTAGCGTTCGGGTGCGGCGAACGTTAGGATGTCACCTCTGTTAGCTGGCAACCATTTTTCTATCATATTTTTGTCAGGTCATCGCCCTGGCTTACACCTAGAATAGACATACGGCACGTTGGTTACGATCCTGGCTGGAGAACAAACCTTCATCCGCTGTGTATTTTGTCCTTGATCCGTTTGTGTACACAAATTGTGTCAACATTCTTGTTTGATATCTTGTCATTCACAGAAGTGGTATTTCTAAGTTGTCATTTACAGTGGTGCATTCCCGGTAGTTCTGTCGGGGGGTGCAGAAGTTATGAACAGAACCTACCCAAATCTTCAAACAATTCCATCACCCGTTTATAAAGACAGCTGCTTGCAGGCCATTTTTAAGGCTGTAAGCGGCGGCCATTGTGTCCGCGTTTTGGGGCCTCGTTTTCGTTCCAAGAGTGCCTTAATGTTGGCCGCCGCCCAAATGCTTCAAGAACACGGCATGTATCATATCCATTATCTAAACATGGAAGATTTACCTCATCTGCGGGAACAAAGCTTTATTGCCAAGCTTTCTACCGACTTGCTGCTGCTCAGCGAAGCCGATATGTATGCCGGGCTGTACGGCCGTTTGCACCAGGAACTGTTCCCCATGGATACGGCCGTTCCGGCTGAACTCATGCAAACGGCCCGTGAATTCCGCGAGGCGATGGAGATGATGATCCGGCGGCTGGAGCGGCCGCTGGTTTTGTTTGTTGATAATTTAAACGCCGCACCGCCCAATGTCGTGCTCTCTTTATTAAATACATTGGCCGATTTGTACACGGCCGTATCTCCCCACGGCAGTGCTAAATTTCAGGCGATCATTGGCGGCTCGCTGCACCTGAACCAGAATGGCGGCGTGACCCCCACCCGCTTCCTCAAAGTCTCCGAGCTGGTTTGGATTCGTGATTTAGATACTTTAGAACGAGACGCTTTTGGCCTGGCGGCCTGCCAGCGCGCTGAAATTGAGCCGTGCCCGCATGGTTTCGAGACGTTGTTCAAGCAAGCCGGCGGCGATTTGTTCCTCATTGAGCGCATTTTAGGCATTTGCCTGAAGCAAATGGAACGACGTGGCCATAAGAAGCTAACCTCGCCGCGGGTGGCCGATGCCATTGACAGTTTTTTGAGCAATCCTCCCAATGACAAAATCGAAGATATTTTGCGCCAGGTTGACGGAGATACCAATTTACTGCACAGCACCCTTTTAATGTTGGAGCACGGCGCAATTCCAGTGAGCCAGCTGCCCATGCAGCTCACTGAGTTCCCCAATTCGCTCGATTTATGCGGTATCTTTGAGCGCGAAGCGGACCAGTATTTCATTAAGAACAATATTTGGGCACAGCTGCTGCAAAAACATTTAAATCCGGCACGTGTTGGTGGCTTTTATGCGGTGAACGGCCGTTGGCAAAACGCGTTCACCTATTTGGGACGGGCTTTTAATGAGGGCCAAACGCACATTCGGCCGGCTTTGTTTACGGCCGTTCTCAACGCCATGCACGCCAGTGAAAATGGCTACAGCGCCTTCACCAGCCTGGCACAAGGTCTCGATGCCGCCTTCCCCGAAAGCGATCTGCACCTCTACGCCTGGCAAGAAAGCAAACTCACCCTGTTTCATCCCCAGCCCAACGAAGCCGAGAGCGAGCGAGAAATAAACAATCCGCATCGGCCGGAAATGCAGGCGCTTAACGGCGCAAATTACACCATCGTGCCGGTGCAAAAAGAGCTGCGCCTGCTCATTCCGCTGCGTACAGAACTAAAGCCGGGCACACCTGTAGGGCTGGTTTCCTTAGGCAAGCTAATTTCTCAGCATTCCCCTTACCAGCGCCAGGATGAGGTCAAGCAGTTGGTGAGCTTCTTGCAGCAAGCAGCGCAAATCATTGAAGATCGAGAAGCATATGCTAATTTGCTCAATGAAGCGGAGGTGCGCGCCACCAAGCTCAACCGACTGAACGGGATGCTTACAGAGATGTTGAATCATCGCGAGTGGCCGGAAACACGTATTTTGCAGTTAGCCTTAAACGGCATCACTTCTCCTTATGGATTGGACCTGAATCGGGCGGTCCTGTTCATGCTCAATGAAAATGAGCAATGTTTACAGCCCAGCTTTGCCGTCGGCCAACTCACGCAGGAAAATGCCGAACTAGAGCGGCAAATTTGGCTGCAACACCCCCCCGAAACGGCTTTGATAGAAACGGCCGTTTCCCACACTGGCGATTCTCCCTTACAAAAAGCACTCAAACGGCTGCGCTTGCCGCTTTATGCCCCCACGCCAGACCTGCTGCTAACGCAGCTGCAAACCAGCGAAGCCCTGCTTAGCAACAGCCAGCTGCCCCGCCAGGGATTGCCGCCAACCCTGGCTGCCGCCATTGAAGCGCCCGCCGAATTTGCCTTAATTCCACTCACAACTGGTGAGCATACCTACGGCATTCTTTACGTCGATAATAAATTTTCTGCCCAGGACATTAGCCAGGAGCAGTTTCAGCTGCTGCAAACTTTTGTCAATCAGGTTGCCCTGGTGTTGGAAAATGCCCGCGCCCTGGTTGTGGAACGGCAGCGCACCAACAGCTGGCGCAAGCTGCTGGAAATTGAAGAAACGCTCAATAATCAGGTCACCCAATCTGTGGTTGAGCTTTTGGAGTCCGTTGTTCTCTCGGCTAAAGATTTGTTCCAGGCCGACAGCGTGGTGGTTTATCCCGTTCAAACTTTGCCTGACGGCAACAGCTATCGCTACGAGCCAAAAGATGTAACGGCCGTTGGCACCCGCACCGTCATTGCCCCCACTGACAAACCGCGTCCCACTCAGGGAATGGCGCACCTCATCTTGCAGCAAGGCATGGTTGCTGTTCCCGATGTGCAAACGGCCGTCCCCTCCCGACTGCGCCTCTGCCTGGACACCAGCACTTTTTTGTCCCGCGAGGGCGTACGCGCCTTTGTGGGCATTCGGCTAGGCTCTGCCGCCGCGCCGGTGGGGCTGCTCTACCTCAACTGGATGCATCCGCATCAGCTCACCAACGAGCAGCAAACCGTTTTGGAAGTATTTGCCAACTTTGCCGCTATCGCCTTGCCCGGGGCGCGCAGCTATCAGCAGGTGCAGCAAAACTTGCAGCTGCGCAACCTGGAGCAAAAAAGCCTGGACCAGGTCTTCAGCAGCATGTATTTTCGCGCCGATGGGGCCATTGAAAACGCCATTTTGCTGGCGCTGCGCCGGGTGCAAGAATACACCAATGCCCCTCGTGTTTTCCTTATTCGGGATGAACCCAAAGGCGCCTGGGGCGTGTATCATCTGCTTTCAACCGGCAAGCTGCACACGCGACATATCGACAGCCTGCCCGGCGGCCTTATCGAACAAGCCTACACCCAGGGGCAAAGCCAGCTAGAAACCAACGCCGGACGACTGGAAACGGGTGATTTCCGCTTTCGTTTTTATACAGAATCCCGCTGCGGCCTGGCTATCCCCGTTAAGGTGACGGGCAATCCGCTGGCAATCCTGTATCTGGAAAGCCCACAGCGACAGGGCCTCACCAAAGGGCACAGACACTTTCTGGAGAAATTGGCCGGCCGATTGGCGCTCAATCTGGAGCAGGCGGATCGAAACCGTACCCTGCGCGAGCTGCGCAGTCTGTCACAGCAGCTGGCCGACGAAGCCAACCTGGAACGGCTGCTGGCGGCAATCATCACCCAGGCGCTCAATGCGCTGCAGGCGGTGGATGGTATTGCTGTGTACCATCAAGACCCGGAAACAGAACGGTATGTTGTGACCACTATTTCTAGCAATGTGGCAACGGCCGTTGCCACCCCCCTGGAAGAAAAGCCACCGCTGGTGCAGGCTGCCTGGCAGCTTTCCAGTCGCAAATTTGTCGGGGATATGGATAAAGCCAAAGTGCCGCAACTACGCTCTGCATTTCCTTATGCCAATCAATATCGTGCCACGGCCATCTTCCCCCTGGAAGTGGGCAGCAACCATGTCGGCTGTATGTTTTTTGGCTATAAATTTCAGAACAAGTTTGGCGAAGCCGATCGCGGTACGCTGGAGCTGTTTGCCCAGCTGGCGGCCCTGGCAATTTTGCGAGCCCGCCTGCATACAGAGGCCAAACAGCGGCAGCACCGGCTGGAAACCGTCTCACGCATCACGCCCATTATTAGCGCCAGTGTGGAAACTGACCTCATCTTCCGCAACCTGATGCAAGAGGTTCTGGAAGCATTTCCCAAAGCTACAAATGCTTGCATCGTTGAGCATCTTGGCGACCGGGATGAAGTGGCCGTCACGGCCAATACCCAGCAATTTTACCGGGTCGATGTGCCCCTGATGGAAGAAGAGACGTTTCGTACCCAATTGAGCAAGCGGCGCGGCGTTGCCGGACGCGTGTTGGAAACCAAAACGTTGAGCAATGTTCCTGACGTCAGCCAGGATATGGATTACATTCCGGCAATTCCTTCTACCAAATCAGAAATTGCCGTCCCTATCATTATTGATGATATTGTTACTTTTATTTTGGTTGTGGAAAGCGATCAATTGGCGGCGTTTACAACGGATGATGAGGAAGTGCTGAAAACTTTGGCCAAACATGTGGCTCTGGCGGTTAAAAATGCCAACCAGTTCCGCCGCGCCCAGGCGCTGGAGTTAACCAAACAAACCGCCATGATGGCCACTGGTTTGGTCCATGATATTAACAATGCGGTTGCCGCTTTCCCCGATCTCATCGATGAGATTGCTTATAAACATGAAAACAATCGGGATATTTCTGCGCCGCTGGCTAATTTACAAAAAAGTGCCAGAGTGACGGATAAGATAAGCGGCCGTTTGAAAGATTTTGTCTTTACCGGTGAATACAAACCAGAGCTCATCGACGTCTCGACATTGATTCAAGATGCTATTGATTTAAGCAAACCACAGAAACCGCCCCATGTTTCCATTGCCAAAGAGATAGCCCCCGATTTGCCCAAAGTACAGGCCGATAGCCTGTGGATTGAAATGCTGTTGAAAAATCTGTTTGTCAATGCGTTTACGGCCATCCCCGATAGTCGTGAAGGATTAGTGACCATCACCGCCACGGCGGACGAATATCACATTCACCTGCAAGTACGGGACAATGGCAGCGGCATGGATAAAGATCTGCAACAAAATGTCTTCAAGTTTGGCACTTCCACAAAAAATGATGCTGTCCACAAGATGCACGGCGTCGGACTTTACCATTGTTATCTCATTGCTCAAGTCCATAATGGGACGCTCCAATTGGAAAGCGAACCGGGCGAAGGCTCTCTGTTTACCCTAAGCTTGCCGCTCATCATCACGGAGCCTACCGCACAGGAGGGATTGGTCGATGCCTGATCAGACAACTCATCAATTACGCATCCTGCTTGTTGAAGACGATGAAAGTTCTTATGATCCCATTACCCGCTGGTTAAAGGAGGAAGGGTATGTGGTCCGTTTGGCAACCTCGTACGTCGAGGCGAAATCGGCACTGGAAACCGACCATTTTCATCTGGCTATTGTTGATATACGCCTTGTCGATGAAGACCCTGATAATACAGACGGCTTGCAGCTCCTAGAAGACATTGAGCGGCTGCAACTACGGGACGTGATGCCCACAGTCGTCCTCACAGCCCATCAAAAATATACATTGCAAGCCTGGGATTTAAAGGCAGACCGCCTGGTGATGAAGGAAGCCGGCTACCTGAGAAAGTTGGTCAACACCATCAAAGAGCTAGAAGAAGACAAAATTTGTATTAATTTCGCTTTGGATTATGTGAGTGATTCACTGAATGTGCTGGAGGATGTAGCGGAGGATGTGAACTGGTCGATGGCGGAACGGCCGTCTACCAAACTATTAGCCCCGCAGGTACGTGATCTCTTCGGCAAGCTATTTGTCGATGCCCGCAGTTTGTACGTAAGCAAGCTCAAACCAGGGCTTACCGGGGCGGCCGTGGTACGCATCCAGCCTACCTGGAACGGCGGTTTGGGCCGCTCTTACGTAGCCAAAGTCGGCCGTAAAGACAAGGTAGAAACCGAACAGCGCCATTACGAAGCAAACGTAAAACATTTCCTCACGGCCAACGCCGTCACCCAGGCCGATGTCCACTACTCGCGCCACCTGGGCACCCTACTCTACACTTTTGCCGAAGAGCAGGGCGTAGCCCTAAAAGAGTTCGACGAGTTTTACAATCGCAGTGAAGCCAACACGGTGATTACCAGTTTGCGTGAGTTGTTTGACCAAACGTACCGTTACTGGTTTGCTAACCCGGAACGAGTGCTGACTGACGTACGCATGCTGTATTATGAAGCATTTCAACTGGAGCGAAAAAAGTTAATCGGCCGTATTCAAATCGTGCTGCCAGAACTAGATCCCGACGCGGAATTGATCCAATTATCCCCTGGCAAAGACAAAGTGCTGAACCCCATTGCCTGGCTAGACCTCCACAAGGAAGAATGTGTGATGCAGGTGCATAAATGCATCACGCATGGTGATCTGACCGGGCGCAACATCATGGTTGATGAATCGGGCAAATGTTGGCTGATTGATTTTTACCGCACCTTTAAGAGCCACATATTGCGCGACTTCGTTATTCTGGAAACGGATGTCAAATACCGGCTCATGGCTTTACTCAGCCTGACCGACTTTTTGCATCTGGAAGAGGCCCTTTTGGAAGCCGACCGGCAGGGACAGCCGCCCATTCTGCCCCCCTCCTTCTCTAAAGATGCGCGCAAGGCGGCTGAGGTTATTTTTGCCCTGCGCCAGATGGCCCATAAATATGCCAGCACTTACAACAGTAAAAAAGATGACGCCCGTAAGGAATATTTGCTCAGCCAGCTGATGGGCACGCTTAATGTAGTGCGGCTGCGGCACATCTCGGAAAATCGTAAGCTGCAAGCGATGCACTCGGCCGTGATGTTGTGTGAGGAATTGGACATGTTGGCCAAACGGTCGTCATCCAAGCGCATCATCGACATGTACCGCGAACCGGTGCCGGTCAGCCAGGCCTCCTTTGCCGAAGACAGCAGCTTTTTTGCCCCGGCCCTCATGCTGGCCACTGCCCAACAGCGCTTTTTGGCCGAAAACGTGGCCAAAGATAACGTCATCCTCTTTATCGGATCGGCCGTGCCGCGCAATGCCGATTGGCCCAACAATCATCAGCTGGCGCAGCAGTTGATGAAGGAAGTAGATATCTCTGCCTCTGTTTCCGATAAACCAACCAAGCTGTTTGCCTTTTACATCAACCGGATGGGCAACCGCAAACGGCTCATTCAAAAACATGCCGAATATTATGCGCCGGGGAAACGGCCGTCTCTCTACCGGGCCGCCGCCAAGCTCCCCTGGCGCATGGTGTACACCACCAACCAACATACCTATTTAGAGCAGGCGTATCAAGAAAAAGGGGAATCTTTCGCCATTGAGCTACAAGCAAATCATGCTGATTGCCCTGAGAAAAATGGCACAATTTTGATTCACAAACTGTTCGGCTCCTTCAACGCCAAAGAAGAAGATACCGAGCCGGATCGCCTGCCCATTACGGAATACGATCATCGTCAACACAAAACGATTGGTCGCGTCACCCAATTATGGCAGCAGATGGCAACGGCCGTTCGCCAGGGCAGTTTTCTCCTCATGCTCTGCCCCTCCGAAGATGAACTGATGGCCGCCTACCAATATTGCCAACCAGCCACGGCCGAAGGCCTCATCTGGCTGGCCGGCGGCGATATTTCTGAAGAAGAACAAGACGTTTACCGCAACCTCGACTTCCGCGTGCTGCCAGACGCTCCTGGCCAGCTGTTGAAAGTCCTCTTTACCCTAACCAACTACGAAGGCGATGATATTCCCGGCCTCACAAAGGAGTAATGTCCCATGACCCTAACGACACAGCGATCCGGTTTTCGACAGCCAGAAACCGAAAAATTATTCAAATGGATACAGGCTGGAGAATCTGCTTCTATCATTGGCATCAGCGGGGTAGGCAAGTCCAACCTGTTCAACCATCTTCGCGCTCCGCAAACGCAGGCCAGCTATTTGGACCAATCCGATGTGATCACTGTTATCGTGCGGGCCAACTTCCATTACATTCCCGATTATTCTGACCGCAGCATCTACAGCCTTATTTTAGAGCAGCTGGAACTGCTGGAAGGGGATGCCGACCGGCTCGAACTAAGCATCCAGGATATTGAGCAAATCAGCCAGTACCACGAACTGCTGCTAGATGCCAAAGATGATGTGCTCAAGGTGCAGCGCTACTTCAAGCTGGCGCTGCGCGTGCTGCTGGGCCAATCAAAACGTCGCCTCGTTTTTCTCTTTGACCAGTTTGACGACGTCTATCAGGAGGCCGAGCCGCGCCTTTTTGCCAACTTGCGCGGCCTGCGCGAGGCGTACAAATATCGCATTTCCTATCTAGTTTTCACCCGGGACATGCTGCCCAATCTCATTGACATGGATCAGGCGCGGGAAGAATTTTACGAACTGCTGGCATCCAACATCATGGGGCTAAAACCGTATGCCAAAAATGATGCCATGTCTGTGTTGGAACGCATCGCCGGGCGCAACCAGCTTACCCTCACAGACGATTTGCGCGACTGCCTGTATGGATTGGCCGGGGGGCATGCCGGGCTACTGCGGGCAGCATTGCTGGGCACAGCGCAGCATAAGCTGACAGACCAGCTACACCAACCTGATGCTGCCACCCGGCTGCTGCAAATTCCCGGGGTTGAAATGGAGGGTGACAAGCTGTGGCGCAGCTTAAGCACGCATGAACAGCGCACGCTGATGGCCAAAGCGCAAAACTTCAACACAGTCTTGGATACGGCCGTTGTGGCCCAGCTACAAATTAAAGGGTTGCTAACAGAAGGCGAGTCGCCCGCCATCTTCTCCCCCCTCTTTGCCCAGTTTGTGGCCACTCAGGAGGCATTGTGGGAACGGCCGTTATTCTTCGATGAGCCTTCTCGCCAAATTTGGGTGTTGGGCAACCCCGCTCCCCGCCTCACCCAGTTAGAATACCGTCTCTTCCAGCAACTGTACCAGCAAGAAGGCGAAGTTGTCGAAAAAGATGAGCTCATCTCCGCCGGCTGGCCTAACGCCAAAGGGGGCGTCTCTGACGAAGCGCTCATCGCCGCCATCGCCCGCCTGCGCAAAAAGATTGAGCCAGACTCCAAAAATCCCCGCTTTTTACAGAATGTCCACAACCAGGGCTACACGCTGCAAATCAACGACAGCTAACCAGGGTTAGGGTTAGCTGCCTACCTGACAAAGGGAAACGGCCGTTTCCCTTTGTCAGCCCACTGTTTGTCTTCCGTTTGTTTCCCGTCAGTAACAAAATCTACAATCGAGTAGGATAAAGGCAGGCTTGCCAGCAAAGCCAGGCAACGGCCGTGTTTGCACTGTTGCCTCGACAATGTATTGGAAAACGATTGACTGTATTGGTAAGAAGTAAAAGGAGAGAAACAAGATGCTAACATTATCATACGGTGCGCTGCTTGGCTTACTGCTGGCTGCCTTTGTCCTAGGGCTTATCTTTCCCTTCTTGCTTGTTGTCTACCTGGTCTTTAATGACAAGCTTCGCTAATTTGTAACAATTGTCACATAGTGTGCGATTGACGTTAGATTGATGTCAGGAACATAAAAGCGAAAAGCTGTACACTTTACAGCACCTCACAACAAAGTAAATGCAAACTGGAGGAAGCAGCATGGAAGTCCATCTTGAAGTCTCAACCATTGTAATTGTGGTGCTCATGATGATTATTGCGGGGATGATGATAGGGGTCGCCACGACACGTCCACGCTAAATAAATTGTTCATTCTCGTCACGTTTAACGTGGCGTTGGTGCCAAAGGGGATTGGGGGTTCTGAGCCGCGAGTTCTCTAGCCAAAGGAAAAACGGGCTGGTTTTGAAGCCAGCCCGTTTTTCTTTGTATTACGGGTTTAGGTCCATGCCAATTAGTCGCGGCCACCACCGGTAAGGAGTAAAACGTAGTACAACAAGGTACCAATAGCAGAAACGGCCGCTGCCACATACGTCCACGCCGCCGCATTCAAAACCTTGTTCACACCGTCTACCTCATCGCCTATAAGCACACCGTTGCTCACCAGCAGCTGCTTGGCACGGGCACTGGCATCAAACTCCACCGGCAGTGTGATAATGGTGAACAGCACCGCCGCGGCAAACATGATCACCCCAACCCAGGCCAAACCGGTGAACTCGGTCAGCAGCCCGGCAATAAAAAGCCAGGGGGCCAAAGAGCTGCCAAACTGGGCCGCAGGCACCAGGGCGCTGCGAATTTGCAGCGGGAAGTAACCTCCGGCATCCTGCAAGGCATGTCCCATCTCATGGGCCGCAACACCGGCGGCAGCGATGCTTGGTGTCCGGTACACGTCCGGGCTAAGCCGCAGCACTTTACTGCGCGGATCATAATGATCGCTCAAAAAGCCTTGCGTCTCTTCAATGGACACCTCATACAAACCCTGGGCATCCAAAAGCTGGCGCGCCACTTCCGCTCCGGTTACATTGCGCGCCGTACGGACCTTAGAATATTTGTTAAAGTTACTTTTTACGCGCGATCGTGCATACAAGCCTAACAAAAGTCCAGGCAGGGCAAAAACCAAAAAAAGCGGATCAAAAAACATGGTTCAACCTCATCATTGTAGGGTGACGGGCAAATTTTTAGCTATCACCCGTTTTGTTTATTTATTAATACGAGCAGGGAGCAGGACAGTCTGGGGCTGCGGCCGTTTCTGCCACAGCATCAATAACATTCCCATCGTCCCGACTAATAACAGTAATCCAACAGAAAAAAACGGTATTGTTAACATTGTCATCTTATCCTGGGTAAGTTGTTCATCAGTATGGCCGAATTGTGTCACATAAAGTCATACCACGTCAATATATCTTCGATATTTCCAATGCATATCTTACAAAGAGATATCGTAGATTACCCAAAGATGAGAGATGCTCATACAATAGTCTACTTTAACAAAAATACAAAAAACTGATTCAGGATGAAGTTATGAGTAATCAATTTGGTTTACCCAAAAATTTAGGCAACGGGCTGGTTTTGCGTTGGGCTACGCCCGCCGACACAGAAGAATTAGCTGAGTTTAACGTACGCATTCACAGTGACGATCTCGAAAAGCCAGAAACCTGGCTGGCTCGCTGGACCGAAGATTTAATGCGCGGTGATCATCCGACGACCAGTGCCAGCGATTTCACCTTGGTCGTTGATGAAAATGCAGAAGACAAGATCGTTTCCAGCATGAATTTGATTTCGCAGGTGTGGCTGTATGAGGGCGTCCCCATTGGCGTGGGCAGACCGGAACTGGTAGGTACAAATTCTGATTACCGGCGTCGCGGGCTGGTACGAGCACAGTTTGACGCCATCCACGCCAAAAGTGCCGCACGTGGCGAACTGGTGCAGGCCATCACGGGTATCCCCTGGTATTATCGCCAGTTTGGCTACGGCATGGCGCTGGATTTAGGCGGCGGGCGTGACTTTTTATGGGACCGACCCGGCAACCATAAGCCAGTAGAAGAAGAAGCGTACCGAATCCGCCCGGCCAAGGTAGCCGACTGGCCCATCTTGCAGACATTGTATGAGGCGCACAACCGAGGCAGCTTGCTAAGCCGCGCTAGAGATGAAGCCAGCTGGCGCTACGAACTAACGATTCCTCATCCAACGTCGATTTATGCGCGGCACTTTTATATGGTGGAAACGGCCGCTTCAGCTTCACTTAGCACAGGCGTTGCCAATCCCCAACCGGTCGCCTACGTAGAGTACAAACAGTTTGGCAATACCTACTTTGTCCGTGAACTGGGCGTGCTGCCCGGCCATTCCTGGCGCGCTGTGGGCCTATTCCTTACCCGCTACTTCAAAAAATTGGCCGAGGAGCTGTTTAAGGAAGAAGAAAAGCGGCTGCGCGGCATTCACTTTGGCCTGGGCCAGGGACATGCCATTTATGAAGCCTTGGGCCGTCAGTTGGAAGAACAGCGACGGCCGTACGCCTGGTACATTCGCGTGCCGGACCTGCCCGCCTTTTTGCGCCACATTACCCCCGCCCTGGAAAAACGGTTGGCCAACAGCGTTTTGGCCGGGTATAGTGGCTGCTGTCGGGTCAATCTGTACAAACAGCAGTTCACTCTGGTGTTTAAAGACGGCAAGCTTAAAGAAGTGGGAACATACAAAGCCAAAGTGGTAGACGACGGCGATATTCAGTTTCCCGGCACAACACTCTTGCAACTCATCTTTGGCCAGGCTTCGCTGGACGAATTGAATGCCATACATCCCGACTGCTACAGCAGACAACCGGAACCGGCCATTTTGTTCAACATTTTGTTCCCGAAACGGCCGTCTTGGGTCGTGGGCTTCGGCTAACGCAAAGGAGATGCGGTTTGTCAAAAGCAAGCACAACCCCTTTCACTAAGGATGTCGTTCTTGCAATTGGGCTACTGTACGCTGCTGCCGGTATCATCTTATTCACCCAGGTTGGTCCCTGGGAGGCTGTTCGCTACGTAATCATCAACGGGCTCATAGTGTTTGCCTGGCTGTGGAGTGCCGAACGAATATTGCGCAACACACCCATCCCTGACATAGAGCCTATTCACCGTCCCGCTGCCGAATTGTTGTGTGCATTGGCAGCCATTGCTATCGTAATCGGCATAGTGGCCATAAACTACGCAGGATGGGTCGCAATTCCATCGTGGGTATTTTACGTGGTTATCTATGGCACCGTGTTTGCTATCTTTTTTGGCCTGCGCTACCCCATCAAAGAATTAGGGATTATCTGGCCGTCAAAATCTGGCTGGTGGGCCTTGTTCATAGCCATTCTCGTAAATTTTGCCGCCACTGCCCTGTTCCAGATTATTCCGAAAGAAGAATCGCCGCCTATTTCACCCGGTGATCTCGCCAGTCAAACGACCGGATTTCTCTCCATCCTCGCGTTGTTCGTTGGATTACTATTTCGGGCCGCGCTGCCTGAGGAACTTCTGTTTCGAATTACGCTGCAACCAAGGCTCGCCCGCTTTTTGCCTGTGGGTTGGGCGATTTTGATCCAGGCTCTGCTGTTTTCGGCGGCTCATTTGCCACAGCAGCTGATAAATTATCAACGGCCGTTTGTTTTGGCTTTAGGCTATTTGTTAACCGTAGACAATGGTTTGATTGGCGGGTATCTTTGGCATAGAACACGCAGCCTGCCATTACTGGTGATATTACATTTGTTTGCCTATCCGCGATTTGGCATCTGATAGGCAAAACAGCAGCCTGAAGCCAAGAATTGCGTCTTCTGTTACGGCCGTCTCGGATTATGGGAACAATCTATTCCAATTTACCTTATAATGACTAAATCCTCGGTAACAAGCTGCGTGGTATTGCCTGTCTCTGGTCCACCCACAATCTGGTTGATCGTCGCCCGGACCTGCATGCCCTGCACAAAGTTCGCCACGCCCACGGTTTCTCCGTCATTGTACAAAATATCTGGCAGCGGCTGGGCACGTACCCGGTAGGTGCGACCCGATTCAATTCTTAGAACAAATTCGGGGGCCGATTGCGGTGTCAGATTCATACTGGAAATCGTGCCTTCCACCACAAAATCACCCTCTGGGATTGTTTCGGGATTCAAGGGTAAACCGGTAGCTTCATCAATCGTGTACTCTTCTTGCGCCGCTTCACCGTCCGAGCCGCAGGCAGCCAGCAAAACCACGACGACAATCAGCAAAAGTTTGCGTAACATATTCATGGTCATCCTCCTAAAATGAACAAAACACATTAAATACAGTTTATCAGAGCCAGCGAAAGCGAATCAATGATAAAATGCCGATATAAAGTGACAAATCATCATCACCAAACCCAAACGAAAAGGTGATAAACATGGTGAAGAATCCAATTGAACCCTTTTTAGAATACCAAAACGTGTTTGTTTTGGACGGTGGCCTGGCCACCGAACTGGAAGCCCGCCGCCACAATCTGGACGATCCGCTCTGGTCGGCCAAAATCTTGTTGGAACAGCCGGAAGCCATTCGCCAGGTACACAGCGATTATCTGCACGCCGGGGCCGACTGCATCATTAGCGCCAGCTACCAGGCCAGCCTGCCGGGGCTTATGGCGCGTGGCCTTAACGAAGTGGATGCGGTCAATTTGATTCGGTTCTCCGTACACTTAGCAATCGAGGCGCGGGACCAGTTTTGGGCCGTTATGGCCAACCGGCGGGGTCGGTTACGGCCGTTAGTTGCCGCCAGTGTAGGACCCTACGGCGCGTATCTGGCGGATGGCTCCGAATACACCGGCGCTTATGATCTAGATGAAGCGGGGCTTTTGCAATGGCATCGCCCCCGTTGGCAGATTTTGGCGCAAAGCGGTGCTGATTTGCTGGCCTGCGAAACCATTCCCTCATTGGCTGAAGCTAAAGCGCTGCGCCAACTGCTGCTAGAAACGCCGGAGATGCCCGCCTGGATGAGCTTTGCCTGCCGGGACGGCCGTCACATCAGCGACGGCACACCGCTGGCCGAGTGTGTCCAACTGCTCAACGATGTGCCCAATCTGGTGGCGCTGGGCATTAACTGCACCCCACCCCGCTTTTTGCCGGATTTGATTACGGCCGTACAGACCAGCACCGACAAGCACATCATCGTCTACCCTAACTCCGGCGAGCATTACGATGCCGAAACCAACCAATGGCTGGGCCAATCCAACCCGTCCGAATTTGGCACCATCAGCCGTGAGTGGCGCAAGATGGGCGCACTGCTGGTTGGCGGCTGCTGCCGCACCGGTCCGGCACACATTCAGCAAATCCGGGACCGCACGCGGCCAAAGACCTGACAGGTTTACGAATTATCTTCACAGTAAAATAACGTTGAAATGCAAAGCAGCATTATTGCCAAGTCAGCTTGAAAACCTGTCAGGTCCCACACGGAGAAAGTCATATGAACTATTTTCAAACCAACCTCAACCATTTGCAACCCGGCATGGTGGCACTTGTGGGTGTGCCGTCGGATGAGAATTCGTCGTTTTTGCGGGGACCGGCACAGGCACCGGGTCAGATTCGGCAGATGCTTCACAGCGGGTCGTCTAATCTGTGCGCCGAGAACGGGCATGATTTGGGGCGAGAGCCGCGCCTGCTGAACGTGGGTGACGTGCCGCTGGGACCAGGCACCTGGCAGGCGGATGGCTCCCCGACCATCACCAGGCACATCGCCAGCCTGCTGGAAAAAGATGCCCGGGTGCTGTCGCTGGGTGGCGATCACGCCGTGACATTCCCAATCGTTCAGGCATTTGCCGCCCAATATCCCGATCTCACCATTTTGCACATCGACGCCCACCCGGATTTGTACGACGAGTTTGAAGGCAGCCGCGTGTCGCACGCCTGCCCGTTTGCCCGGATCATGGAGGCCGGTCTGGCGCGGCGGCTGGTGCAGGTGGGCATCCGCACGTTAAACGCCCAGCAAAAAGCACAGGCAGACAAGTTTGGCGTGGAAATCATCCAGATGGCAGAGTGGCAGCCGGGAATGGCACTTAACCTGACCGGGCCACTTTATCTGTCGCTGGATTTAGACGGGTTGGACCCGGCATTTGCTCCTGGCGTGTCGCATCACGAGCCGGGTGGGTTGACGACGCGAGAAGTGATCGACCTGATTCAGGCAATCGATGTGCCGCTAGTGGGGGCGGACATTGTGGAGTTAAATCCTGTCCGTGATGTGGTAGGAATGACAACGGCCGTTGCCGCCAAGCTGCTCAAGGAAATTGCAGTAAAATTACTCGCGTAGCCGCGGATTCTTTCCGCGTTGAGGGAGCGCGGAAAGAATCCGCGGCTACAATTTTATCGGGTTACAAACGGTAGATACACTTGCTCTGACAAATTCGCCAGGAAGCCCAGCGGGGATTCGTCTGAACCGGTGTCGTAAAAACGGCCGATATTGGGGAACACCGCGGCCAAATCACCTGGAGCCACGCCAAACCAGAGGGCCATCTCGGCAAAATATTCGTCGCAGGAAGTGGTGGGGATGAGCCGCCCGCGACCCGTATCCAGCGGATTGTCCTCGTACAGCGAAGGAAAGTCGCCATAGACCCGACTACCCTTCACCGAGCCGCCCATAACCATATGGTTGCCACCCCAGGCGTGGTCGGAACCCTGTCCGTTGGAAGTAAGCGTACGGCCGAAATCGCTGGCGGTGAAGGTGGTGACGTCATTTTGCACGCCTAGCTCCACCATCGCATCCTGAAACTCCTTCATCCCCTGGCTCACAATCGACAGCATCGCCATCTGGTTGTTCAAAACCTCATCATGGTGGTCCCAGCCGCCCAGCATCACAAAGAACGTCTGGCGGCGGAAACCCAACACATTACGCACCGCAATCGTCTTGGCCACCATCGCCAGGCTTTCCGAGAAATAGTTGTCGGAAAACTGGGTGATAAACGGCGGCACGTTCTCAATGGCCGTGGCAAACAAGGCGGCCCCATCCACGGCCGAACGCGTGCTGTTGGCAAAGGTCTGGTCAAACAGGTTTTGGTAAGCCATATCCAGCATCGACTCGATGGCCGCGTTTTGCAGCACGTGACGCGACCACCAGATGTCGTCGTGGCCGTGAATTTGCACCGCGCCGTTGCCCCAGGGCACCACGCTGTACTCGGTGAGTGTCGTGCCGGTCTGGAACAGATTGGTACCGGCCAGGGAGATGTTCATGGAGATGGTGTCATTGTCGTTGAGCGCTTTGAGCAGATCGGCCGTACGCCCGCCCCAGCCAAAACCGGTGCGCTTGTCCGGCACGGAGGTTTGCCAATGCATGATCTGGTCGCTGTGCGAGTACAGGCCCAACGGCAGCTTGGCCAGGCCGGATTCGATGCCCGCCAGCGTGGTGGGTTCCACCAGCGTGCCCACGTTGGCCACAAAAGCGAGCTGTCCCGAATTGAACAGTTGGGCCACTTCGGGCATGGCGGGATGTATGCCGTACTCACGGCCGTTTGTATCCAGCGCGTTCAGCGGAATGAGATCACCCTGCGGCAGGGCCAGGTCGGCGCGGATGGTGGCGTATTCGCTGTACTCGGCATTGCTGCGCGGCACAAGCATGTTGAACGAGTCGTTGCCGCCGGCCAGGAAGATGCAGACCAGCGCCTTGTAGTCGCTGCCGCCGGCCAGTGCATTGGCCGAAAGGGGCGAGATGGGCAGATGTTGGGCTGCGGCCGTATTCGTCATGCGCAGGTTCATCAGGGTAGAAAAGAGCGAGGCGGAGCCAACGGCCGCACAGCTGGCACTGCCTAGAAATTGTCGTCGGTTCATTTTATATGGCATGTTGTTTCTCCAAGATTTTTGCCACAGAGGGCACAGAGAGTTAAGAGATTTTTTCTTTCTCTTTTTTCTCTGTGTCCTCTGTGGCTCTAATTTCTAAACCCGTACGGCGTACTCGGGGCAGCTCATGAAGAGGAAGATGGCAAAGCGGACAATGCTTTCGGCGCTGGCACCGTCATCATCGTAGCCGGTAACGGCCGTTTCAATAACCCCTCGCATTTCCGTAGACATCGTACCCGAGGTGAGCACCAAATCGAGGTGATCGATCAGGGAGGAAATGTTGCTAACCAACGTCACCTCGTAGCTCAAATCGGGCTGCGGTTGATCCAAATCGTAGGTTTGGCCTTTAATTTCTGTAATCTCATCAGGCAAGTCAATCACGTAGCCCCACCACAGCCGCGAATACCAGAAGTTGATCGTGGAGATGGCGGTGTAGCTGTTCATCAGCTGGAACTCCGGCCCGGTCAGTCCGCTGGCGCTGAGCGCGCCGGGCGGACTGTAGCCAGGGGAGAAAAAGTTGAAGACGCTGGGTGCATTAAACATGTATTGGCGCAAATCGTTTTCCACACCCCAGCCGGCATCCCAAAATTTACCCTGCGGATTTTCATAATGAAAGGCGCGCACCAGCTGGGTAAAGCGGAAAAACGGCTCGCGGAGTTTGCCATGAGTAGGGTCGTTGATATGGGCCGGATTGCGCGCTTCATCATCCAACAAGATGGCTTTGATGACGGCCTGCATGTCGCCGCGTACGCCGGAACCGTTGTCGTTGAAAGCGGCCGTTACCCGCCCAATGTACGCCGGAGAGGGATTGGATTTCACCAGCCGTTGGATAAGCTGCCGGCCGATGAATGGCCCCACGTTGGGATGGTTGAACAGGTGATCCAGCGCCTCGGTCACGTCTGCCATGCCGGTTTGGCCGTTGGGCACCACGTAGCCGTTGAGCAGCGTTTTGCTGCCGGGTTCGTGTTCGGAATCCCACATTTTTAGGGGGCGAACGGCCGTATACGGATTCAGCCAACCAGTCGTAAAATCAGGCGTCCACCAGATGTGTGGATCACCCTCAACATCGTACTGCAAGCCGGTGAAAATCTTGGCAAACTCCGTGATGTGGCTGTTGTCGTAGGTGGGAATTGGCTCATTGTTGCCGTCCAAAATCAGCGAGCCATCGTCGTTAAGCAAAAAGAGGCCAATGGTAAACAGCTGCATACATTCGCGAGCGTAATTTTCATCAGGGAAGCGATTCTGCGACAGATCGGTTTTGCGGTTGCCCGCGTGGCTAAGAAAGCTGCCCATCAGTGGATGCAGCGTGACGTCCTGCAGCAGGTCGCGAAAGTTGCCGAAGGCATTGCGCAGCAGCATGTCATACCAGTCCGCCGCGCCGTTGGCCACGCCGTAAATGGCATCCGTCTCCGTGGAGATGACAAAAATTTCGCTGAGGGCCAGGGCTACGCGCTGCCGCAGCAGGTCATTGCCGTACAGCGTGGTTTGCCACAGGGCATAACGAAACAGTTCACGCCACGGGCTGCTGTTGCCAATCTCGTTCTCGTCGTACAGCTCGGCGTATAAATAATCGAGGAGTTGGCTTTGGGGGAGGGCAAACTGGGCGTCGATCCACGGCTCGATGCCCATTGCCGCCACCTGCTGGATAAGGGCCAGATCGGCCCCTAACGTGGCCTGGGCCAAAAAGCGTGATGCTTCTTGTTCAGCGGTGAGGGTGCTGCTGCGTGCGGCTCCGCCGATGCCCTGTATTTCAAAGTCAGGCGGGTTGAATAATTGACGGAAAAAACCCCGTCGGCTCGTTGAAGCCATTGCTATTCTGCTCCTTTTGCTGACTGACCGGCAACACAGCCCTGCGCAAAACTTCAAGAACTACGGAGGATTCGTGTAAAAGCGGGAAAGTTAATGACAATTGGTAAAGTCATTTCTCCCGCTTTTACTATGTAATCGGCAAAATGACGGCTTGTTTTTCTCAAAAGCTTTTTGCCGATTACACAATTATTCAAAAAATATATATTCGGGGCAGAGATGGACCTTCTTCACGGGTTTCTGCCTGACAATGTGTTACTGAACAGCCATTCGTTTGTGTTCTTATCAGGAAAACACAATAATTCTGTCGTAATCAAGATATGTAAGCAGGGTAATGGGTTGCAGCAATAATTTCAGCGTGACTTAAGTACCAGAACGCTCAGTCTCCTACCAAAAGACCTATTGATCTTCTCCTGACTTACCCCTACCCTCACGGAGAGCAAATGTCTCAACTTTATTCTTTGTGCGTTTGGAGAGTGCAATGGGAAAGACCGATGGGAAAGAAGCCACAATTGAGGCATTGAAAGAAAATTTGGCAAAAACAAAGCAGCTGTATCCCCGCATCAAGCTCTTGCATCAGCTAAGCAAAGCGAATCGTGAGATTGATATACTTGCCGCCCATGCCTATGCTGAGGAAGCATTCCAATTAGTTCAATCCAAAGAATTTGAACGGAATCCAGATCAACACCTCTTAGCGGCTAGTTTGAGCCATCTAAGCTTCACCCACTCAAAACTAAATGACCTGAAATCAGCACTGCAACGAGGGTTACAGGCAGTTGCCATTTATGAAACGCTCGACTTCTCCAGTGAATACGCCGCGGCATTAACCACTGTGGGCTTTTCATACGCCATTTTTGGTAACCATGCCGAAGCCTTGCAATACGCTCTTAAAGGGATAGAGGTTGCCCGGGCAGTGGGTGATTTGCAAGAGGAATTACATGCCCAAAACTCCCTGGGCGTTGCCTATGGCATGGCAGAAGATTATGAAGAATCTTACCGCTATTTTTTAAGCTGCCTTGAACTGGAAGCCGCCTTAAATTTGGAGAGTAATCCAGCCACGCTCAACAACTGCTCTTTAATCAATATCTACATGGGAAAGTATGAAGTTGCGCTGGATTATGGCCTTCGCTGTCTGGAGGCAGCGGAAAAGGCCAATAATCTCATTATGCTGCACGCTGGGCGAGACCGCGTGGCGAAAGCTTACATTGGTCTTGGGGAATATGAAAAAGCCAAAGCGTACGTCCAGATCAATCTGGAAAGCAACAAAATTAGCAAATCCCACGTTCGCCGTTCACATACCCTGGTAAATTTGGGCCAAATTTTGCTAAAGCAGCAGCAGCCGGAGCAAGCTCTGGTCTATTTGAATGAGGCATTGGCCATTTCCAGCGAAGAAAATGCGATGAACATCGTGTTTGAGGCACTGCAAGAGGTGGTGAATGTTCATGAACAGTTGGGCAATTGGCAAGAAGCGTTTGCCGCCCACAAGAAATTAGCATCAATCCGAGAACAGCTGTTTGAGAAGAAATTGTCTGACAAGGTAAAGGGGTTGGAACTCAGCTTCCAGATCCGTGAGGCGGAACGGGAAGCTGAGATTTACCGGTCGCGCAATGAAGCGCTGCAGAAAGAGATTCAGGAACGGCAGCGGGCAGAAGCAGAGGCGCACCGCCAGGCGCAATATTTTAAACTGCTGTTAGATAGTTCACCGATTGCCATTATCACAACAAAAACTGATTTTCAGCTTGATGATTGCAATCCGGCATTTGAGGCGCTATTTGGCTATAACAAACAAATGCTGTTTAACCAAGACTTAAGCAATCTGTTTGCTGACAACGCCACTGAAAAGGAGCTCAAAGCGAATTTAGAGAGTTTGAGACGTGGTGAAACGATTCGAACGACAACAAAACGGCCGCATCGCGATGGAGCCTACATTGACGTAGAAGGATATGCCGCCCCAATTTGGGTCGATGGGCAGTTAGTAGGCTACCTGATTATGTACCACGACATTCGTGAGCGAATCGCCAAGGAAGCAACGCTGCGCGAAGCCAAGGTAAAGGCCGAGGCCGCCACCCGGGCCAAATCTGTCTTTCTGGCCAACATGAGCCACGAAATACGAACCCCGCTAAACGGCATTGTGGGGATGACCAGTCTGCTGCAAGACACACCTTTGAACGCCACTCAGCAAGAATACGTACAAATCATTCGCAACAGCAGCGACGGCTTATCCACCATCATCAACGACATTCTGGATTTTTCCAAAATTGAGGCGGGCAAACTGGATTTGGAGAACCATCCCTTTGATGTACGTCTGGTTGTTGAAGAAGTCTTGGATCTTTTAGCGACTAAAGCGGCCGTAAAAGAGCTGGAAATCGGTTATCTGGTTGAGCCAGCGCTGCCAACGTTGGTAGGCGGCGATGTGACACGCGTGCGGCAAATTTTAATGAATCTGGTGGGCAACGCCGTGAAATTTACAGAAGATGGGGGTGTCTTTGTTCGGGTAAGCCAGATTCGGGAAGGAAACGGCCGTTACCAAATTCAGTTCGCCGTGCAAGACAGCGGTATTGGCATTCCAGAAGAGCGGATGCAGCATCTGTTCAAATCCTTCAGCCAGGTAGACACATCGACAACGCGCCGTTTTGGCGGCACTGGCCTGGGGCTGGCCATTAGCCGGCGGTTGGCCCAGATGATGGGCGGCACCGTCTGGGTAGAAAGTGAAGAAGGGGCAGGATCAACATTTTATTTCAGCATTGAAGTCACCAAGGTCGGCGGTAAAAACAAGTCGGATGCAGTGCTGGCAGCGGAGCCACCGCAGTTGGCCAACAGGCCGGTTTTGGTAATCGACAGCTGCGACTCGCATCGCAACATTGTATGCCACAACCTGAAATCGTGGGGGATGAAACCTGTTGCAGCCCCATCGTTGGCACAAGGTAAAGCGATGATTAACGAGGCACGGCCGTTTGACGTCGTGTTACTGAATGAATCAGCAGCAGATGATCCGGATCGCCTCATCTCCACGCTGCGGCAGCTAAATTGCCCATTCATCCTAATGACGACCCTAGGCAATAGTAAGAGGGTGGCCGAAACGGCCGTGCCCTATATTGTTAAGCCGGTAAAACCGTCCCGTCTTTACAATGCCCTCATCACGCTGTTTGATTCAGCTCCTATAGTCACCCAAACCGCCGCAAAACCGGCGGGATCCATCACACCATCCGGCGTGCCCCTGCGCCTGCTCATCGCCGAGGACAATCTCATCAACCAAAAGGTAGCCTTACGCATTTTGGAGCGACTGGGTTACCAGGCCGATATGGTGACCAATGGCGTCGAGGTGCTGGCCCAATTAGAACGGCAGCCATATGACGTCATTCTGATGGACGTACAGATGCCGGAAATGGATGGCCTCACCGCCACACGGCAGATTCACAAGCGTTACTTAGCGGGGGAACGGCCGTATATCATCGCCCTCACCGCCAACGCCCTCACCGGCGACAAAGAGCAATACCTTGCCTGCGGCATGGACGATTATCTGAGCAAGCCAATCCGCATTGAAGATGTGCAAGACGCCTTAAGTCGTTTTCTAGAAAAGGTGCCTGTTCCCGTTATTTAAGCACCCAAGCCTGCTTCTTATCTTCTGTGCTACGGTTTTAGCACTTCCCCGGCACTTTGCTGCGTAGCTGCATTAAAAATCGACAAGATTTGTTTGGCGATCCCCGTCCAGCCAAAATTGCGCCGGGCAAACCGCGCCCCCTCAACCGAGAGCTGATGCCCCAAATCTGGATACATCATGGGAATGGCCAGCATGGTGCCGTATTCCAACGGCCGATTTGGATCCGCATACAGCGCATGTTTGCCGTAATCAATCAGTTCATACAAACCGCCATGCACTGTAATGACGGTGGGTGTACCACAGCTCATGGCCTCGATGGCCACCATGCCAAACGGCTCATAACGCGATGACATGGAAAAAACGGCCGCCGCCCGATAATAATCAGGCAGATCCTTCTCTTCAATAAATTGCCGCCACACAATGCGCTCATTGATGCCCAGTTCATCCGCCAGCTCTTTCAGCGTCGCTACCCCAGCATCATCCTGAGCCGAATCCTCACCGCCAACGGCCGCAATCAAGCGCGCCTCTGGCACCAGCTCAAACAGCGTAGGCAAAGACCGAATCAACAGATCGTACCCTTTATTATGGGCCATTCGCCCCAACGTCAACACATCATGAGCCCGCAAATCATACTTCTGCTGCAACTCCTTAATCTCCGCCTGCCGTATAGGCGAAAAACGACTCTCATCCATCCCCGGCGGCACAACGGTCATGCGTGAGTTCAGTAAATCATACTCACTTTTCAGCAGCTCTGCCTGCGGCTCCGTGGTGGCGATGACATGGTCACACATCTGGTACACTAAAAACTCTTTGCGGATGCGCTCCTTAAACCGGTAGGTGGTTTCCATCTCCTCTTCGCTTAGGTCGGTGCCCATCGTTTTTTGCTTCCACCAGCCCAGCGAATGCGGCGTATGCACATGCAGCACTTCCAATTCCTCAGCAATCTTTTGCCCGGCCCAACCTGCATCCCAATAATGGGAGTAGATCACATCGTAGCGAATATTGCGCGAGCGAATGGCCGAAAGCAAATTAGTGACAAAGTCGCCAATGTAATCGTGCATATCCTCTTTGCGAATAAAGTCGGAGCCGCCAAACGGAATACGCCACACGCGCAAGTTCTCGTTGATTTCGTCATACTCTGGCTGGTCTTCAAAACGGCGTGTCACCAAATCTACCCGGCGGCCCAGGCGGCTAAAGCGCTTAGCTAACTCCAGCACGTACACCACCTGCCCACCTGTATCTGGCTTGCCCAACTCCGGTTCAGCTGACACATAACCGTGCAGCGAGATCATTAAAATATTGTTCATCGATTGGTCAAACTTATCCATGAAACATCTTCTCCTTAATTTCGGTGCGACGCACTTGCACGGTGACCTTATAGCAAATAACTGTGGTTAAAGTGCGCTGCACCTGAATTGATGCAATTGTTTTAAGCAATAACATGCAAAGCATGACAAGCATGGATAAATTCTGAAGCAGACCACGCTTGAAACGCTTTGCCCATGGGACGACCGGTACGGCCGTGTGCCCACTCATTAAATTCCCACTCCTGATATGCGCCCAACTTGTTTAGCTCTGTCAGACGATATAATTCCTGCAAGGCCAGGTTACGCAGCCCAAGCTTGTTAATAAACCGTACCCAATGCCCACCCACAAAAGGCCAAATGCCGCCATTGTGATAATGTTGCGGCAGATTTAGCAAATTAACGGTGTAATAAGAGCGCCAATCACTGTCGCCAGACATCACTGCCGGGTACAAATTGGCAATGGGAAACGGGTCGTTTACCCCAACACCCCACATGAAACGAAACGTTTCGCTGGCCTGCCTGTGATCAACGACATCGTACAAAAAGGCGAGCGTATTCCCCAACGTATCGCAGCGCCAGCTAAAATCGAAGGGGGTAATTTGCGCCAGAAGATAGCGCGCATCGCCTAAAGAAAACTGCCGCTCGGCAAAGGAGACCGGCTGATTTACCGTTTGCTGGGTGGATGGCCAGAAGTTTTTGCGGATTTCTCGTTTAATGACTCTGGCCCAGCGGAAATAATCCCCGGCGCGCTGCTCATCGCCCAACATTTGCAGCAAACGGCCGAAACAAACATTGCAGCGATACCACAGCACCTCATCGTATAAAACATTGTAGCTGCGGCCAAACAAGTCGGTCCAATCACCTGCCTCTGGAATTTCCAGCAACGCGTCGTTGTTGCTATCGTGGGCACCCAGCCAATCGATCACCCGTTGCAGTTGGCCCATGTAATGCCGCAAAAATTCATGATCGCGCGTGTGGGAGACATAAGCAAAAAAGGCGATGATCACCCACATACCGCTGTCCACCGAAGCAATCCCCCCCACCCCGGAATAATCAGGGCGTTCGTCATCAATGCGTACGTTAGCCGGTATCTGACCATTGGGCGAAACATGCTCCAGCAGCGTGATCAGCGTTTGCCGCTGGCACTGGTGCACCGCTTCATCCTGGTTGGTGATAAACAGAGAACCAAGAATAGTCAACGCGCCGTCACGGGCCCAAACGCTGCGATAATTTTCATCGGTCCCGGTGACCTCATTGTCCTCCAGCGAACAGGCGGAGAAGCCCAGCGGTGTGATGTTTTTCTTGAGGGCTTCAATCGCTTTGTGATACCCCTGCCGAATGAAGGCCAGCTGGTCTTGAGTCAAATGCTCAATCGCTTCACCGCCAGAGGTGCGGATGGCTTCGTAAAGCTGGTGTTGGTCAGACGGCCGTTCCGCCAGCTCAATCGTTTCCAAAACTTGAAAATGGCGCAAACCCTTCAACACGGCCTGGGCACAAACTTCATTCGGCTCTGCCTCGTACAGCGGCATCCCTCTGGTTTGCTCAATCAGTTCCGGCTGGGCATTCCCGGGAATAATGCCGCGCACGCCTTTGAGCTGAAACATGGCGCTATCATTGCCGCTGTCACCAGCAACCACAACTTCGTTGGCCGGAATTTGCAGATGATCCAGCAGCCAGCGCAGTGCATTTCCCTTGTTGGCCCACTTGGGCAAGATGTCTAAATGGCGGCTGCTGGAATAAACCAAATGGTGTTTCAGGCCGGTCTCTTCCAGGCGTGATTGAATCATTTCCAGCTGCTCTGGCGTCGCGTCATCAAAAAACCAGCTCGATTTATACGCGTTTTGGAAGTGATGGGGCTGTTTTTCCAGCGGCAGATCGATTTGATTGAGCACCTGCTCAACTGTCTCCAGGTCCCAACCCTCCTCTAATATCTCCGTAAACTCCTTGAGTACATCACCGGTTGCCGCATCGTACACGGAAGTGCCCACCCCGCTGATAATGTAGTCTGGCCGGGGCAAATAGCCGCTGGTCACCAAATGAAGCACATCATCCAGCAAACGACCGGTGTTGTAGCATAGCAACGGCCGTTTCCCTTCTGGCTCTACCGTCCAAACCTGCTTAAATTGTTCTCGCGCTTCATCATCCCCCAACAACGTTCCATCCAAATCAGAGGCGAAAAAACGAATATTTCCTAAATCCAAAATAGCTCCTTCTAAGTGTGAACTGCTTTACTGCTTTATTCTCGTTATTTGCTAAACATTATAAAAGTCTTCAAAATTCTTGACGAACCGCCCTCACCACAGCCCTAAAAGAGATAAAGATGAAAACCACTAATTTAAATTCGGTAACGGCCGTTTCCCATCGCCCAATCACCCTTTCCCGCATCCATTGGCTGCTGGGCATACAAACCGTTGTCATCTTGCTCGGCTCGCTAAATCGGCTGGGCTCCTGGACCTTAGGCTACGTCGCCGCCAACGAATTTTTGCGCTGGGTTGATCTGCACAACATGCTCACCCTGCCACTAATTAGCGTAACCGCCTTTTACTTGCTCAAAAAAGAGATTGAACGCGGGCCACTGCGCGGCAGTCATCGTTCATCCCTGCTGCTCAACCTCACCTTCATCATCGGCCTCTACCTGTTAGCTGTCAGCTACGGCAGCCACGAAACCACCAACTATCTGCACACTCGCTTTTGCTCCGATGGGGTCATCAGCGATTTATGCCGCATTGTTATCTTCAACGACGATGACTTTTCGCATTGGCTATTTTTTGCCGGCTTTGTGCTGATCAACGGGGCGTTGATGCTGCTGCAATTGGCCCATCCCTGGCAAAATAATGTGAGCGGGCGAGATACGGCCGTTCTCGGTCTCAATGCGTTTTCTGTTGCCCTGGGCATCTTTGCCAACCTCGGCTTTGAAGAAATTGGGCTGGATTTATATGTCGTGCTGAGTTTGGCCGTGCTCTCCGGCTGGCTGCTGTGGCGTAACGGCCGTCAGCCGCTGCTGGTTTATTATACCATTGCCTACGGCGTGGGGCTGGTGTTAACGGCCGTTTATCGAATCGTCGTTTAGGATCGAGACTGGGCAATCTCTAATCTCCAGTCTCCAATCTCCAAAAGGAAATAAGATGTCAAAACGTAACGAATACGCCTTTACCACCCATTGGCGCGTGCCCAGCACCTGTCAGGAAATCAGCGAAATTTTGGGCAACGGCCCCGATCTGGCCCGCTGGTGGCCTTCGGTTTATCTAGACGTGCAGGAATTGGAACCAGGGGGCAGCAACGGCATTGGCAAAGTAGTCAGCTTGCACACCAAAGGCTGGCTGCCCTACACACTGCGCTGGCAGTTCCGCATCACTGACAACCGCTCCCCCTATGGCTTTTCCCTGGAAGCATGGGGCGATTTTGTCGGCACTGGCGACTGGACCTTTGCCCAGGACGGCGATTGGGTCAACATCACCTACGACTGGCGCATTCGCGCCGACAAGCCGCTGCTGCGCTGGCTCTCCTTCATCATGAAACCGATCTTTGCCGCCAACCACCATTGGGCCATGCGCCAGGGTGAAGAAAGTTTGAAGCGAGAATTGATCAGGCGGCAAGGAGAAACGGCCGTAGCTTCCTGAAGCGCTTTCGGACACAGATAAACACAGATTTTCACAGATATAAAACTACATCTGTGTTCATCTGTGTCCCCTTTCTTTGGGGAAAAGCATTGAACATTCCCCACAAATCACCTATCATCCGTCACCAAAAACTGGAGTTTTAACAATGAACAAAGACCTGCTTTGGTGGCAAAAAGGCATCATTTACCAGATTTATCCCCGCTCTTACCAGGACAGCAACAATGACGGCATCGGCGACCTGCCCGGCATCCGCCAGCGGCTGGATCACCTGCACAACCTCAACATCGACGCTGTCTGGCTCTCACCCATCTACCCTTCCCCCATGCACGACTTCGGCTACGACGTGGCCGATTACGTAGAGATCAACCCACTGTTCGGCACGATGGCCGACTTTGACGCCCTGCTGGCCGACCTGCATGCCCGCGGCCTCAAGCTTATCATCGACCTGGTGCCCAACCACACTTCCGACGAACACGCCTGGTTCCAGGAAAGCCGCAGCAGCCGCGACAATCCCAAACGCGACTGGTACATATGGCGCGATCCGGCTCCAGACGGTGGACCGCCCAACAACTGGCTCAGCTTCTTTGGCGGCCCTGCCTGGACCTTCGACGAGGCGACCGGCCAATATTACCTGCACCAGTTTGTCACCCAGCAGCCGGAACTCAACTATCGCCATCCCGAAGTGCTGCCGGCCATGCTGGACGTGATGCGCTTCTGGCTGGACAAAGGCGTCGATGGCTTTCGCGTTGATGTCATCTGGCTGATGATGAAAGATGAAGCGCTGCGCGATGAACCGGCTAATCCAAACTGGGATGGCGTGGAATCATACCAGAGTCTGAACCACATCTACACACAAAATTTGCCGGAGGTGCACGACCTCATCCGGCAAATGCGCGCCGTGCTGGATGAATACGATGAACGGATGATGGTGGGCGAAATTTACCTGCCGTACGATCAGCTGGTCACTTATTACGGCACAAACTTCGACGAATGCCACATGCCCTTCAATTTCCACCTCATCTTGAGTAAATGGGAAGCAAAAACCATCCGACGGCTGGTGGACAACTATGAGGCAGCTTTGCCCGAGGGCGCCTGGCCCAACTGGGTGCTGGGCAACCACGACCAGCACCGTGTTGCCACACGCGTGGGTGCCGACCAGGCACGGGTAGCCAACATGCTGCTGCTGACGCTGCGCGGCACGCCCACCAGCTACTACGGTGAAGAAATCGGCATGGAGGACGGCCGTATTCCACCCGAGTACGTGCAGGATCCACCAGCGGTCAATCAGCCAGAGATTGCCCACATTATTGGCCGCGACCCCGAGCGCACGCCGATGCAGTGGGACAGTTCACCTCATGCCGGATTTACAGGGGAAACGGCCGTTCCCTGGTTACCCGTCGCAGACAACTACACGAAGCTAAACGTCGCCGCCCAGAACGAAGACCCCACCTCCATGCTCAACCTCTACCGGACATTAGCCGCGCTGCGCCGGGCGGAACCTGCTTTGCACGCAGGCAGCTACCGTGCTGTAGAGCCTGACAATGACAATGTTTTTACTTATTTGCGGGAAGATGGTGATTCGGCAAACGGCCGTTCCTTTTTAATTGTCCTCAACTTCACCGGGGAACCACAAGAAGTTAACATAACAAACTTAGGCGAACAGGCCACCATCACCCTGGCCACCAACATGCAGCGCAGTGGCACCATCACCTTGTCCCACTTCACCCTCGCCGCCAACGAAGGTTTGATTCTTCAATTGTAACTCGTAGGGGCGGGACGACGCGGAAACTACCTCGCCAAACTTAACAACCTCCTTCCGCGTCGTCTCGCCCATCAACATCTGGGTGAGACAGGCGGGTGGAAAGCCCATTCTGCACTACAAGGGCGTTATCCGCCTGTCCCACCCCTACCCAATCAAAACGGAAAAATCAACGGCAGCAGCAGCGCCACCGCCACCAGCATCAGCAAAATGAGCGGTACGCCCACCTTTACATAATCGCCAAAGCGGTAATTCCCGGCGCCCATCACCAGCGTGTTGGCCGGCGAAGCCACAGGCGAAGCAAACGCCATCGAAGCGGCAATGGCCACCGCCATCAAAAACGCCTGTGGCTGAATGTCCAACGTCTGTGCTGCGGCCAGGGCAATCGGGGCAATCACTACGGTGGTGGCCGTGTTAGACAGTACCTGGGTAAAAATTGAGGTCAGCAAAAAGAGGCCAATCATCACCGCCAGCGGGCCAATACCGCCCAACGTGTCGACAAAGCCGTTGGCAATTAGATTCACCAACCCCACCTTCTCCAGCGCGGTACTCATGGGCAGCATCCCGGCGATAAGCACAATGCTGCGCCAGTCGATGGCGTCGTATGCCTTGTCCATTGTCAGGCAGCCGGTGAGTACAATAAGCAGCGCCGCCACCAGCGAGGCGGTGACCAGCGGCACAAATTCGCCCACCATCAGCACCAACATCCCAGCCATGATGAGTGCTGCCCAGCGTGCCTTGCTGCGCGGCGGCCGATCCACCTCGGATTCCGGCTCGCCCATCACCACAAAGTCCCGCCGAAAATCGCGCAGGCGCGAGATGTCGTGCCAGCGCCCCTGCACCACCAACGTATCGCCAAATTGCAGCCGGGTGTTTTTTAGATCAAGATTGTGCCCATCCCCCGGACGGCTAATGGCCAACACAGTAAGCCGATAAGTGGTGCCAAAGCGCACCTCGGCCAACGTTTTGCCCAGCAGACTGGAGCGCGGCGGCAGCAGCAGTTCGGCCACGCCTACTTCACGGCTGAGCAGCGCTTTGGCATCTTTGGGTTTGGCCGGCTGCACAGCCAGGTTCCAATGAATGGCGGCTTGATTGACGGCCGTAACCTCCCCCTGCACAACCAATACATCATTTCGCTCAATGGTCGCCTCTGCGTCGGGGATGATGGGCGTGTCTTTAAGCTCGGTATGGATTCCCTCGCTTTCAGCCAATTCCCACAAATCGGGCGGACGCATAATCTTCAATACCGTCACGCCAAACTGCTCGCGCAAGCCTGACTCAAATACAGTGCGACCAATCAGCTCAGAGCCGCGCCGCACCCGCAGGCGCAGCAAATTCTCCGGCAGGCGATACGCATCCACAATCTCCTTGGGCGTGGCGACCACCTGTTTCTCCACGGAAACATGCCGGTCAGGCAAAAGCCGCCGCCCAATGAAGATCATGAAGGTGATGCCAATCGCCGCCAGCACCAGCCCCATCGGCGTGTAGCTAAAAAAGAAAAAAGGCTCGTAGCCGGCATCGCGCAGCACATCGCTCACAATGATGTTGGGCGGCGTGCCGATAAGCGTCATCGCCCCACCCAGCAGCGAGCCAAAGGCCAGGGGAATGAGCAGCTTGGCCGGGCTGATTTTGGTGTTGACCGACAGGCTGATAATGGCCGGCAGCAGCACGGCCACCGTGCCGGTATCGCTCATAAAACCGGAGAGCAGCGTCACGGCTCCCATGATCACCAGGACCAGCCGCCATTCGCTGTCCCCCGCTATGGTGAGGATGCGCCGGCCAATGGCTCCGGCCAGGCCGGTGTGCAGCACGGCCCCGCCCACTACAAACAGAGCGGCAATGGTGAGAACGGCCGTACTGGAAAATCCCGCCAGTGCCTCCCCCGTCGTCAAAACCCCCGTCACCATTAATGCCAGCAGCACGCCCAGCGCCACCACGTCCACGCGCAGCCATTCGGTAATAAAGAAAATAATCGCTGTCACCAGGATGCCCAGCACCAGCCACATTTCAAGCGTCATATTTTTCCTCGTTATCGGTATTCGGTAATCCGTAATCCGTATTCGGCGATCGGTGGTCCGTAACTTGTTTACCGTCGCGAAGCGGTCGCGCAGCGATATTACCGTTTACGGTTCACCGATTACCAAACAAAGGCATCCTAACGAAATCAGCGGACAATGGCACGTGATGTTTGTCACGAACTGGCCGTGAGGCTTGACGAGATTAAGGTTAAAAAGTAAAAAAGCGGTGCAGCGGGACGCCGGGTGAAACCACACTTAATCGTAGTGGCCTAACACCAACGCTCAATCAACTGTAAAAGCTCTTTAGAAGGCCGCCCCCGTTTCTTTGGCAGT
>PABI01000163.1 GCA_002699125.1 Anaerolineaceae bacterium | reverse complement strand
TTCGGCTGAGCTCACGTCGAAGCCACCATGAATGAAATAGAACGCTGATCTGCCTGATCACCCTGATCAGGTAAATCAGGATAATCAGCGTCCTATTTTCGAAGGAGGGGAATCGACTGGTTGACATGGTTTGGCAGCCTGGGGGTTTGACGTAAACTTTATAGAGAAGATGTTCGCAACACACCTTGGAGGATATGCATGAAGATTGTTGTTACCGGCGCCGCCGGTTTTATTGGCTCCCATTTGGCAGAAACTTTGGCCCGGCAGGGACACACCGTTGTCGGGATTGACAGCTTTACCGATTACTACTCGGCCCAACTGAAGCAGGCGAACGCCGCTGATGTTGAAACGGCTGGCGTGAGGTTGCATCGTCTGGATTTGGCCAGCGGTCATATCGCAGATGATTTGGCTCAAGCCTTGCAAGATGTGGAATTTGTGTTTCATCTAGCGGGTCAGCCGGGCATCTCGGCCAGCACGCCGTTGGCGGATTATGTGCGCAACAATGTGGTGGCGATGGATAAGCTGCTGCTCGCTTGCCAGGAACAGTCATCACTGCGCTGTTTTGTAAATGTTTCTACGTCGTCGGTGTACGGCCGTCACGCCTACGACCCTGAAGATGCTGCCCCAAAACCCACCTCCTACTATGGCGTTACCAAGCTCGCCGCCGAGCAGTTGGCCCTGGCCCTGCATCGCGAAAAAGGATTCCCTGCCTGTTCCCTACGCATTTTTTCCGTGTACGGTCCGCGCGAACGGCCGGAAAAGCTGTACCCCAAACTTATCCGCAGCATCCTTACCGACACGCCGTTCCCGCTGTATGAAGGCAGCCGGGCACATTCGCGCAGCTTCACCTACGTGGGCGATATTGTGCAAGGGTTTCTGGCCCTGTTGGATCGCCCGGAACATGTAGTGGGTGAAATTATCAACCTGGGCAGCGATGTGGAGATGACCACAGGTGAAGGCATTGCCCTCATTGAGGAAATCATGGGCAAAAGGGCCCGCTTCGATATGCGGCCCAGGCGCCCTGGTGACCAACTGCACACCTACGCCAATATCGGGAAAGCAAGGAATTTACTGGGCTATGAACCGCACACGCAGTTGGCAGAAGGTCTTAAAGCTGAGGTGGATTGGTATGTTAACCGTATTTATGCCCTCGGTTTACACAATGTCTAGCTGGAATTGTCTTTGCGCTCGTTCTTTCAGGAGTTTGACGATGCCTGAGCAGGCAAAAGTTGTTTTG
Organism: Anaerolineaceae bacterium; assembly: GCA_002699125.1. Classification (GTDB taxonomy): domain Bacteria; phylum Chloroflexota; class Anaerolineae; order Promineifilales; family Promineifilaceae; genus Leptofilum. The sequence goes on along the minus strand of PABI01000163.1, from coordinate 39,171 downwards.
ATTACCGGGGCTTCGTCTGGGTTAGGGCGGGCGTGTGCCGCTCATTTGGCGGCCAAAGAGTATATTGTGTTTGGCACCAGTCGCCAGCCTGCCGCTATGCCTGTCGGGGTGCAGCCTATCGCTCTGGATGTGACCAATGATGCTTCGGTGGAGCAGGCGGTAACGGCCGTTCTCAAAAGAGCCCCACGCATCGATGTGTTGGTGAACAACGCCGGTATGGGCATTGCCGGTCCCATCGAAGAAACCACTGTCGAAGAAGCCAAACGGCAGTTTGAGGTCAACTTTTTTGGCGTCATGCGGCTGTGCCAGCAGGTAATTCCGGTGATGCGTGAGCAGGGGAACGGCCGTATTATCAATGTCAGTTCCATGGCGGGGGTTGTGGGACTGCCGTTTCAAGGTTTGTACAGCGCCAGCAAGTTTGCCATGGAAGGATTTAGCGAAGCGCTCCGCTTTGAATTGGACCCGTTTAACATTCAGGTGGTGGTTGTTCAGCCAGGCGACTTTCGCACCCGCTTTACCGCCAGCCGCAGGGTAGTGGCCGATGCTTTCGCCAGCCCTGTTTACGGCGCTTTGTTTCAGCGCGTGCTGCAAAGGTTTGAAGCAGAAGAGAACAGCGGGGCCAATCCGCAACTGGTGGCTGAACTGCTGCACCGTATCATATTGGCCAAGTCGCCTCGTTTTCGTTACCGGGTAGGGGCGTGGTTCCAGCGATTTTATGTGGGATTACGGCCGTTTCTTCCGGAAAAGTTTTTTGCCAACCTCATCGCCACTCATTACGGTCTTCGTTAATGTGTAATGCAACTTATCCATGATGCATTGCGTAGACACAGACAGTTAGAAAATATAGATAATAGATACATTTTCAGCAGTGGCTTGTCTGTTAAAATGGGTAGTAGTGACGGTCACTTTTTATTTGCGGAGGTAATCAAATGACTGTAAAAGATAATCGCTTACGACGACAAAATGGTATGTTCGCTGGCGTGTGTGGTGGTTTGGCCGCCTGGACCGGCATCAGCGTTTTCTGGTTCCGGCTGCTCTTCCTTATCCTGCTCCTGCCGGGCGGCGTACCGGGCATTTTGCCCTATGTTATTTTGTGGATTGTCATGCCCAAACGGTAACTAATGGTGAATCGTGAACAATTAATTGTGAATTGTGAATGATCCGTTCACAATTCACGATTCACCATTCATAATTCACAATTCCTCTAGAATTTCTCCCAACGTTTTCACCAAAAAATCGGCATTTTCTTCTGTAAAAACCAGCGGTGGCTTGATTTTGAGCACGTTGTGCAGTGGTCCGTCGGTGCTGATGAGGATGCCTTTGTCGCGCATTCGGTTGGCAATGTGGCTGGCTTCTGCGGCGGCTGGTTCTAACGTGTGCCGGTCCCGCACCAATTCTGCACCAATGTACAAACCAAGCCCGCGCACGTCGCCAATAAGCGGGAATTGGGCTTGCAGTCTACGTAGGCCTTCCAGCAGGCGATTACCCACAACGCGCGCATTTTCTTGCAGATTTTCCCCTTCCAGCACATCCAAAACGGCCAGCCCGACGGCGCAAGAAACCGGATTGCCGCCAAAGGTGTTGAAGTATTCCATGCCATTGGCAAACGATTCGGCAATTCCTGGTGTGGTCACCACTGCCGCCAGCGGATGCCCGTTGCCAATCGGTTTCCCCAGCGTGATGATGTCCGGAACGATGCCCTGCGTCTGGAAGGCCCACATGTGACTGCCTACGCGACCGAAGCCCACTTGCACCTCATCAGCAATGCAAACTCCGCCAGCGGCCCGCACCAGCGGGAACAACGCCTGGAAAAATCCCCTGGTGGGCACAATTTGACCACCGCAGCCCAGCAGCGGTTCACCGATGAAGCCGGCAATCCCCTTGCCTTCTGCTTGCAGCTTTGCGATGATTTCCTGAGCGTGTTCGGCGTAGCAACGGCCGTTTCCCTCATTATCCCCGCGATATAAGCCGCGATACGGGTCCGGCATAGGCAAAACATGCACGTGCTCCGGCGCGCCAGCCCCGCCGGGGCCATCAAACTTGTAGGAACTGATTTCGATGAGCGCGGCCGTATTGCCGTGATACGCCCCATCCAGCACCAGCAAATCGCGCTGGCCGGTGTGAGTGCGCGCCAGTCGTAAAGCTAGCTCGTTGGCCTCGCTGCCGCTGCACACAAAGTAGCAAACGGAGAGCGGCTCCGGCAGCGTGGCGGTGAGCCGGACGGCGTATTCCACCAGATTGTCGTGCAGGTAGCGGGTGTTGGTGTTGAGAACGGCCGTTTGCTGCTGCGCCGCCTTGACCACGTGGGGATGATTGTGCCCCACGTGTGGTACGTTGTTCACCGCGTCCAGATACGGCTGGTTGTTTTCATCATACAAATATTGCCCCTGGCCACGCACGATGTGCAGCGGTTTTTGGTAGGAGATGCTCAACGATGGTCCTAAATGCTTTTGCCGTAGTGCCAGGATTTCTGCCTTGCTGCGGATTGGCGGCGGGAAAAAATCATCAGGAATGCCTAGCAGCAGGTTCGGATCGGGACAAAGGCTGCGCCAGATAGCCCGCTGGCTGGGGGCAGCTACGCCGGGAAAGTCTGTTGGCAAGGGGACCGGGTGACAAGGTGACAAGGTGACGGCGTTCTGCGAATGCTGGAGAAGAGGCGAGAGCAGATCGCACATTAGTTGCAGGTGGAGGTGTGGTGGCCAATCGCCGTTGCTGGGAAAAGTGCCGATTTCGGCAAACTTTTCGCCCTTGGCGATGTGTTGGCCGATGGTGAGGCCGTCGAGCGAGGCTTCGCTAAGGTGGCCGTAGAGGGTGTAGAAAGTCAGGTCGTTGCTGACGTCGTGTTGCAAGACGATGACCGGACCGTAATCCAGGCGGTTGGTATTGTTGGCGAAGCTGTGGATTTTGCCGGGGAGGGGAGCGTGCACGGCCGTTCCCGCCGCCGCAAACAAATCAATTCCTATATGAATTGTGCGCCATTCATCTCGGTCGTTGCCGGGGATGCGGAAGCTGTCGGCCGTGTAGATGCGGTGTGGCTCATCGTAACGGCCGATGCCCACGGTACTGCCTGCTTTGGCCATTTCGCCAAACAGCAAATCGGTGAACGCTTGAGTGTCGTTTGGGTCGTGTAGTTGGCCTAGCAGCAGACTGCCGGGCGTGAGATCGAAAACAAGGGGAGGTGACTCACGCCAATCTATGTTTACAACTTTAGCAAAATTACCGCTATTTTCGCGTAGCCAGCTTATAACTTGAACAGATTTGGCCACTGGTTCCCAGCCGCAGGCGTGGCGGAAAGTGGCTTCTGCCAGCAACGGGTTGATTCGGTTCAGCTTATCAAGCGTTTCCCAGGCGGGCCGGGCCGAAATTTGCAGGTAGGCATTGTCCGGTTCCTGCGTCCGCTGGTAAGCGCTCATGGTCACGCTGACGCAGAGGCGCATGGCAATGAGCGAGAAGAGCAGCGCCACTTCTTCTTCAGTAATCGGGTAGGCGGCGTGGTAGCCGCGCACCACATTGGCTGCCGCAGCCAGCGGGTCTGGCTTGTGCAAGATGGCATAGGCGGCGGCGATAGCCAGTTCGCTAATCGTGGCGGTGTAAAGCGCATCGCCAAAGTCGAAGATGCCGCTGATTTGTTGCTTGCTGGTGAGGATGTTGTAATCGTTGGCGTCGTTGTGGATGATGCTGTGGCGCAGACCGTCGAGCCGGGATTGCGTGTGTTGCAAAAAGTGGTCCCAAAAACCCTGCACCAGTTGGCGTTGGGCATCGTCGGGGATGAATTTTAGGTAGTCAATGATAAATCCAGCCAGCTTCAAATCCCACTTTAATTCGCGGTGGGCGGCGGGATGGTCAAAATTGGCCAGGGCAGCGTCTAGCTGGCCAAGGGTGTGGCCCAGGCTGTGCAACAGCGCCGGGACGTGTGGTTTGGTGTGCGCCAGTAATTTGCCGGGCAGGTGGGTGATGAGCCGGGTGGGGTAGCGGGTGCCATGTTTGCTGACGTGGGTGATTGGTTTGTTGGTGGTTGCTGGAATCAGTTTGGGGATGAGATTGGAGATTAGAGGCTTGTCCTGAGCAGCGTCGAAGGATTGGAGATTGAGGTGGGTCATAAGGGCATTTTCCAGTTCCAGAGTTTCTAATGATTCGGTAAGGCCGGCGATTTTTAGGATGTAGGAACGGCCGTCTTCTGCAACCAGATGAAAATTTTGATCCCGCTCGCTGGGCAGTTCGTTGGTGGTGGCGTTGAGGTTGTAGAGATCCCGGGCCAGTTGAACTGCTTCTTCCACACTGAACGTGGGCCGCAAAATGGTGACTTCTGGCATAAAAATACCCCCTTTGGTTAGTTGAAGGGGTATTGTAGCCAGCGCCGTTATTTTGGGACAACTTTGATTTGGCTAATCGGTCAGGAGGGCGCGTTCTAGCCAGTCGAGGGCACGGCCGTCTCGCACCATTTTAGGGGTTACGCGGATGAGCAGCCAGCCATAGAGCGCGGCCTCATTGTACTTTTCGCAGTCGCTTTCAAAGCGTTCCGGATGGGCATGGCCCTTGCTGCGCCCGGTTTTTGTTTGCATCCAGATGCCGCCTTCGATCTCACAGGCCACCAGCTGCGGCCGCCAGCAAAAGTCAAAACGCCATTGGCGGTTGGCGTGGAAGCGGTATTCGGTTTTAGGCTCCGGCAGACCGGCCAGGCGTATTTGCTGCAGCAGCACTTCGTTCCAGTTGACGGGCCGGCTGCGGCCTAAAGAGCGGGACTTTTTGCGACGATACTTCACCCCTGAATTATAGCACGGTTGTTCTATTAACCAATCAGCCGAGCAACCTCCCGCAGGTTTCTGCCAAGTCCGTGCTCTGAGATGAAGCCTGCGGGAGGTTTTTGATCACGGCCGCTTCATCACGGCTTATAATGATAGATATCATCGGGAAAATTGTCGTGCGGTGACGCTGTGGCTAATGCTGTTTGTGGAAATTCTTCAGCAGGGTCAACCATTTTTATTACCAAAGCCCAGTCGGACTCAACGTTTGTTTCTAACGGCTCAAAGCTAAAGGAAAACGTTATTTCCCCCTCGCCTTGTGATATGGTTTGCACATCGTTGCCGGCAATGGCCGGACCCCACGCGAAAGGTGTCAGCCAAGTAACCAGTTCTGCTGCGTCCAGAGAAACTAAGTTGTATTGAACAGTTATGGCGAAGGTTGTCTCATCTCTCAAGGTAGAACCAACTGGTGGCGTGAGATCAACAATCTCTAGATAGTTGCGGTTTGACTTGTCGTTGACGGGTGTGTATCGAATCTCTTCACGGCTGGTCAGATCAAAAGGGAACTCGGGGAACTTTTGCACGATATTTGTGCCATTGGTGGCATCAAATGGTTCCAGAACAGCCGCAATGATGGGATGATCGGTGCCGGTTGCCTGCCGAATTTGTTCTGGCGTGGCGGTGACAAAGAGACCCTCTTCATTAGTTCGGGGAAGAAAGAGTTGAAATGACTGGATGTTGGTGCGATCAAAGTCCCAGTTTGGATTGACCAAAAATAATTGGAGATTTGCATTTAGAACGGGCTCTTCTACGATGATCTGGAAGGTGACAACGGCCGTATGCCGCTCTTGTTGTACCACAGACTCAAGTAGGACAGGGTTTTCTTCTTCTGTGGGTGCTGTGAGGGCATCATTTGGTGGTCCATCGCCTAGTGAAAAATTGATTTCCTCTAGCGATTGCACGTTGAAAGACATTCTCTGGTTGAACCCCATCAGAATGAGATCAGAAGTTTGTTGGCCATTTTCATCGGTTGCCCAAAGTCTGGTCATTAGCCCAAATTCATTTGAATTTAGGGCGGATGTGATTGTTTCAGGGTCGATTGTCGCGGTGATAGTTACAGAACCTGTCCCAGCTTGTATGGGGTATTGTTCCCCCAAGGCGTTGTAGTTTGGGTAACGGTAGTCATCGAGGGACGTTCCCCATGATGGGTGAACAAAGCTAAGACTCAAAACAGCTTCATCAACGCTGACTAATTTGTAGTCGATGGTCACTTCAAGGGTAATAGTTTCATCGGGATCAGTGCGGGTCAACTGAGTTACCTTGATTATCGAGATTTCATCCAGTGACATTGGAAACGTTTCTGTTAAAGTGTATCCATCAGGATAGGTCAAAAATTCAGCCACAACCCACCCCATTTGACCATCACTCGTTTCCACTGCTTGCCAGAGTAACCCCTCACTTTCCAAGCGCGGCTCATCAAGCAGCAGCACAATGCTGCCTTCATCCAGAATGGCAATTGGCTCCCCGGTTGGCGTGCGGTGCAGGGTTAAGCCATTGTTGTCAGTACCATTGATTACGGCATGTTGGGTAACGGCCGTCTCCGCCATCACTTCCATTTGAGCCAGATAAAGACCAGGGCGATCCGATGGCAACTGCTGCCCAGTGGTGCTGTCGTAAAGTCCGGTGACGATGGAAAACGTGCCGGATGGCAAATCGTCCGGCAGCCACAGCGTCACGTTTGTATTGAGGCGAGTCCCGTTGACAAACGTTGAGCTGGCTCCCAAAGATTGATCCGTTTGTGCCAGTAAGCTGCCGCTTTCGTCTACCAAATGCACGAAGGCCGTGTAGTCTGCTGAGGGCCTTGCCGTTGTTTCCCAAGACAGATTGACTTGCACAGGTTGCCCAGGCACAAACGTTTGTGGCGAGATGGAAAAGTCCAGTAGGTGGAAGCTATCACCCAAATCTGTTGGCAGCTGCGCCACGACACGCATATTTGCGGCCGTTTCAACATTGTTACCCAGTTCAGCCTGCAACCGCGTGATTTCCATTTCGATTTGTTGCAGTGCTTCATTTAGCCGCTCTAACTGTTCCTGTTCGTCGCTGGAAACAGTGGGCAAGAGAGCCTGCAGTTCAGCTTGATAAGTTTGCAGGATGGTGAGCTGCGTTGGAATAGGAACGGCCGTTGGCAACCGGCTCGTATCCAGGTCAACCAGCTGGCCATCGCTGGTGAGCGGCCACTGTAAGCTGGACTCATCCACCCAGCCCTGACCCACCTCGGGCACGGTGACGTACTGCCAGGTGGTGCCGCCACGGACAACTGCTAGTTGGTTGTTCATGAGGCCGCTCAGTGTAACCTGCGTACCTTCTTCCAGCGTGGCTTCCGGTTCGCCGTTGGGTGCGGCCAGCAGAGTGGTTTTGGCCGTTACCCGGCCCTCAGGCAGCACATAAGAGACACCTGTACCGGGCGGCAAAAGCATGAACTGATCGTCCGGTAAATCAGCACTGGTCATGATTTGGTGGCTGACGCGTTCCAGGCGGCGCAGCAGCGTCTCGCCGTCGTAATCGGCGACCTCGACGACGGTGTGGTTGTCGCTGTCCAGCTTCACCAGCCGATATTTGCTGTCGGGAACGCCATCCTGGTTGGGTGAATAGTCGATGCGGTAGGTGGTGAGGGAACGGCCGTTTGCCGCCGTCTCTGTATCAATTAAAGAAACACCCCAGCCGTACGGTTCATATTCCCCGCCCCGGCTGTTAACCCCCAGCGGCGGCTCAACCAGATATTTGTTGACGCACTCCGCCCCTTCACACTGCCAATCCAGCCGCAGGATAGACTGTACTAGGCCGTCCCAGCCGACGTCGTCGTAGAAAGGGGGCGTGGTGCGGTTGCCAGCCCACCCCTCAGCCTGAGCCAGAGCGTGGTAAACGTCAAAGTATTGCAGCGAAACAGTTTCCATGCGCTCAACGCTGTTGTCGTAGGTGCCGCGCCAGAGGAATTGGCCATCGCCTTGCACAAAAACGCGCTGTTTACCGTCGGCATCTACAATTTCGCTACGGAAAAAGGTGCCGTCGAGCGACTGCCACGATTCGGCCGTCATCTCCGCCCAGCCAGGGTCCTCATTGGTCCACATCGGTGCTTCAATGCGCAGTTGGTCATAGACGATGAATTCATCGCGGCCGGGCACATCGACGGTGCCCATGTAGGCGCTGGCGGCGCCGGACTGCCGGCTGAGGCTGCTCCAGCTAATAAAAACGATGAATGCCAATACGCTGAGGGCAACGGCCGTTCCTGTCCATTGCCGCACATTTCCCCAAGAAAAGCCGGATTGTTCGTATTGGTTCAGCAGTTGGCCGCGTAGTTCGGTTTTGAAAGTGTGAGGAATGGACGGCCGTTCCGCACTTTGCTGCAAATCATCAATCAGATCATCAAATTGGTTTAAATTTTTGTTACGAGACATGGGGATTTACCTCTCTCGATGCAGGCGCGGGCATCTCTTGCTCCAGCTCGACGCGCAGCCGGGCCAGAGCGCGATGCAGGCGCACGTACACGTTGTCGGTAGAACAGGCCAGGATGTCGGCGACGTCTTCGCTGGAGAGCTCTTCCAGGTAGCGCAAGACGATGATGTCGCGGTCTTTGGGGCGCAGGCGGGCCAGGGCGCGGTGGATGGTTTGGCGGGTCTGGCGGGACTGCACGGCCGTTTCCGTACTGCGCAGTTCCGTGCTGCCAAACCACTGACGCGGTGAGAGCCATTTCTGTCGCCGCAGCCGGGAAATCGCTTCGTTGCGGGCAATGCGGTAAAGCCAGGCGACAAAATGATCGCCCTGCCAGCCATTCTGGCGGATGTGGCGTAACGCTTTTTCGAAGGTTACGGCCGTTACATCCTGCGCCGCGGCATCATCCTGCATGAGCCGGGCCGTGTAGACAAAAATGCGGTCCACGTACCGGTCATACAAAGCGCCAAACGCTGCCGGGTCCTGCCGGGCCTGTTCGACAAGCTGTTGGTCGTTATCAAGCATAAAAACCTCGGTTTTTAGAGTTGCAAGTGAGAAGTTGCAGGTGGCAAGTGCTGTACATGCAACTTCTCACCCGTTTCTGCCTGTATAACGGTTGAGAGAGGAAAATCTTTCAATTGAAACAAGATTGGACCAATTTTTTTGACTGCCAAATCTGTAAAGGAGCAAATTGGTCCAATCTCTACGCGCGCTGCTCCTTGTAGAAAGCATGGATGCGGTCGAAGATTTGGGTGACTTCCTGGTTGTCGGGATTGTCCAGTACTTCAGCGACGGCTGCGGCGCTGCGGCGCTGGGCGGGCCAGTTTGGGTGATGGGCAATTCTGAGGGCAAGACGGGCGGCAAAAACGGCCGCTTCCCGCAACCCGCGCATCTCTACCTTGTCCAGCGTGTCGTAATGGGTGTGACCATAGCCGCGCCCGCCGGTTTCTAGACGCCGCACCCCGCCGACGCCGCCGGTGGGCACACCGGCCATCAAAAACGGGTAATGGTCGGAGAAGGCATTCACCGACTGCCCCACGCGAAAATCCCGTGCCATTTCCTCGCTCCAAGCTTCAAAAACAGGCGCGAGCTCTTCCCATTGATTGAGCTGAATGTCTTTGTAAGGGATTACTCCAGCGGAATCCAAATTGAGGTAAAAACGAATATTGTTCAATTCGTCGGCGTGGTTGGCCACGTACTGCGTGGAGCCGATGAGACCGATCTCTTCCACGCCCCACAGGGCAAAACGAACCGTGCAGGGCAGGTCGGGGGCGTATTGGGCCAGAACGCGGGCGGCTTCCAGCACGGCCACAGCGCCAGAGGCGGGATCACCTGCCCCTTGCGAGATGTCGTGGCCGTCGTAGTGGCAACCCATCATTACCAGTTCATTGGAACGGCCGTTGCCAGGCAGGTCGCCAATGATGTTCCAGGAAACCATCGGCTCAACCACGTCTGTGCTGGTGAGGCGCAGCTTGAGGCTGCCATGTTTTTTAAGGAGCCGCTGCAGAAAACGGCCGTCTTCCAACGCCACGCCCACTGCCGGAATCAACCCCGCCCCGACCTCGCCGATGCCGCCGGTAGCCGGGCCGTAGCCAGGGTAATGGTTGACAAAGATAAAGCCGGTTGCGCCTGCCAGGAGAGAACGGCCGTACTTCTCATTGCGGTGAATCCACCGTTTGGACCCTTTGGGCTTGATCTCGCTGGTGGCCAGGACAATCTTGCCGGCAATCTCATCGACCCGCTCGTCAAAATCCTCGGGCGCGCCTTCATCCAGATCGATCAGCTCGGCCTCCAGCGTGGCGGGTGGCGAATGGGGCAGCGAGATGCAGGGGATGGTACGCTGAATAGGCGCCACAATTTCCAGTGAGGCGGTGCCGCGCCGCCAGCCTTCGTAGGGCACTTCTTCCAGGTACACATTTTGCAGGCCATATGCTTCCATTTTGGCTTCGATAAATTCGGCCGCCTGCTTCTCGCCGGGGGTGCCGCCGAAGCGGGAGCCGAAGTCGTCGCACAAGGTGGTGAGGTTGTCCATCACCTCTGTGCTGGTGTATACATCGCCAATGATTTTCTGGTCGATGGCCAGATGGGGATTTTGGGTTGCCATGTCTTCCTCCTTGAAGTTGGTTTGATTGGCTAACTTTACTGGGAAAGACGGCCGTTTGCCACAAAAAGAAAAAGCGAATCACGAATGTGACGAATGGACGAATAGGACGAATGATATTGTAAATTTTTCATGGGTATTGTGACATGCACCGTGCCATTTGGCGGTTTGGGTATATACTCCTTGCTTTGTTATGCGTAAATTGTTTGTAATTTTATTGATTTTGAGTTTGCAATTGGTGGCTTGCCAGTCTGGTGATGAGGCGGAAACTTTGCCGACGGAAACGGCCGTTCCCACCCCCACCCCGCAAATTGGTGTCTCTTTTGCCACCAGGGCGGCACCGACAACGGCCGTTATCCAAACCACCCCCACGCCGCTGCCCACCCCCACCGTAACGCCCACAGCCACGCCCGTCGTTTACCAGATTGAATCTGGCGATACGATTTTGGGCATCGCCATCCAGCGAGGCACGACGGTAGAAGAGATTTTGGCGCTCAATCCGGGCATCGTGCCGGAGAATTTACAGATTGGCCAGCCGGTCGTTTTGCCCCCGCCGCCCACGCCAAGTGCTCTGTTGGTTCAAGGCACGCCGGTGCCGCTGCGGGTAACCGTGAACAAAATTCATGCTTACCAGACGCCGGTAGGCAGTCTATGGCTGCTGGGCGAGGTGACGAATGAGGGCGAAACGGCCGTTGAAAACATCCAGGTAGAAATTGGCCTGCTGGCAGCAGACGGCCAACTGGTGAGTAACGCCACGGCCTGGGTGGCCACGTCCATCATCCCGCCAGGTGAACGCGGACCGTTTGGCATACTCGTCAATGAGCCGCCCGCCGATTTTGTTCAGCCGTCGGTGGCTGTGGTCGGCGGTCAGGCTGTGGTGGAATTGGGTACACGTACGTTGAATATCGAAGTACTGGAACCGGAGCTAACCCTCAATGATGACAGCCTAATCTTAGACGGCATCGTTTTGAATGGCGGTGAGGCAATGGCCAACCAGGTGCAGCTCGTTGCCACTTTTTATGATGCGCAGGGCAACGTGACCGGCTTTCAGCAGCAGGTAGTGGCGGAGGAATTGGGTGTAGGGGAGGAACGGCCGTTCCAACTCGAAGCAGCCCCCCCCGGTGGCGAAACCGTCACCTACACCCTCCACGCCGAAGCCCAAACGACAAACAATTAACCAGTAACCATTTACAATTAACCATTAAACAGTATGATTTTGCCATGTTTCGTTATCAACTAATCCGTGCTGCGATGCACATCACACGTACAGTTTTGCTCACGCGTCTAGAGGTCATTGGCCGGGAAAACATTCCTGCCAGCGGTCCATATATTGTTACTTTAAACCACACCAGCGTGGCCGACACGCCGCTGCTGCTGCTGGGCTTTCCGCTGGTGGAATGGGCCTTTTTTGCCGGGGAAAAGTGGCGCGGCCATCCTATTTACGGGCCGATTATGGCCTGGCTGGGAGCCATTTATATCAATCGCGGCGAGGTAGATCGCCGAGGTTTGCGAGACGCGATGGCGGCCATTGAGCGGGGTGTCGTTTTTGGTCTGGCTCCCGAGGGCAGCCGCAGCAAAAACGGCCAAATGCAGGAGGCCAAAGTGGGCGCAGCTTATCTGGCCAGCCGAGCCAATATACCCATTTTGCCGGTGGGCTTTGAGAATAATGACCAATTGTTTGCCAATTTTAAGCGGCTGCGTCTCACCACAGTGAAGCTAAGGATTGGGGAGCCATACACCTTGCCGGAAATCGGCCGTCGCGCCAAGGGGGCTGATTTGGCAGCGTTCACTCACCTCATCATGGTGAAGATTGCCGCGCTGCTGCCGCCGCGTTACTGGGGCGTCTATGCCGACAGTCCGGCGTTGGCCGCCGTGCTGGCTGGGGAAGACTTGTGGCCTGCTTGTGAAACGGCCGTGCGTGATTGATTTTGCCACAGAGAACACAGAGGATGTTGAGAAGAGATTTATCCACAGATTACACAGATTTCGCAGATTGGCCTTTTTCAAAGGTTTGAAATTCTGTGCAATCTGCGAAATCTGTGGATTTTTAATTTTGTAGAAGGGTGGCGAAGGCGTCTTCAAACAGTTGGGCGTCGGTGTAGCCGGGCCATTCTTGCAGCACTTCGCCGTCGGCGCTGACCAGGACAAAAAATGGCTGGTAGCGGAAGCCGTATTCCTGCTTGGCTGCGGCCGAATTGGGATCATCGATGTTGATTTTTACAAACTCTATCTCGCTGCCATATTCACTTTCTAGCCCATTCACGATGGGCTGCATTCTTTGGCAGGTCGGTCACCAATCAGCGTAAAACTCGATGAGCTGTGGTTTAGCCGCCACGGTTTGCGTGTCTGTGTCGGCCTCTACCGGTGCGGCGGGCTGGTCGGGAACGGCCGTTGCCGTTTCCCCACTGCCACAGCCCACTGCCAACAAGAGCAGCAAAACTGAACAGAGTATGTAAATTAATTTGCGCATATGTCTCTCCTCTTTTAGTGAAAAGTGATAAGTAAAAAGTGGGTGACTTTTCACTTCTCACTTTTTACTTTTCACTCAATTCCCGTAACTAATTCGATAAATCACACTATTAATATAATCCCCCACGTAAAGCGCCCCATCCGGCCCCATGATGAGCGGCAGGGGACGGCCGTCTGGCCATTGGGCAAACCAGCTGACGGTGCCCTGGTAGCTGTCGCCGTCCGGGGTGAGCTGGACGCGAGCAACGCCGGTGGCCACGCCGTCGGTGAGGAAGGTGCCGAAGATAGCGACAAACGCGTTGTTTTGGTATTCGGCCGGGAACTGGCTGCCGGTGTAGAAATCAAGGCCGTTGGCGGAGGAGTGGGGTTCAAAAAAGGCAACGGCCGTTTCCGTTCCGGCACAATTGCTGCCTTCACGCTCGTTCCAGCAGTCGGGCCAGCCGTAATCACCGCCGGTGACGATGTGGTTGAGTTCTTCAAACGGACTGCCTAAGCCTAGATCATCACGGCCGTTGTCGGTGGCAAACAGGTCGCCAGTGACGGGATGAAAGGCGAGGTCGTACGGGTTGCGCATGCCGCTGGCGATGATTTCGCTTTCGCCCGTGTCCACGTTGAAACGCATGATGGTGCCACTGCGTTCGTCAGCTTCTATGCAAGCGTCGCAGGTGGAACCGACGCCCATGTAGAGCCAGCCATCGCCGCCAAATTTGAGATTATCGTTTTGGTGCAGCCCGGTGGGCAAATCGCTCACAAAAATCTCGCGGACGTCGGCCTGGTTATCGCCGTTTTCGTCGCGCAGCAGGGTGATTTGGCCGGTGCTAGAGACGTACACATCGTTTGTGCCGGGGCGCAGGGTGATGCCCAGAGCGGTGCTGAAGCCGGTGGCAAACACGGTGTCACTGTCGGTACGGCCGTCGCCATCGGCATCATGCAAAACATGCACCGTGCCGTCAAATGAGGTCACGAACAACCGCCCGGCATCATCAAAGGTCAGGCCGGTAGGACGGTAAAGATCGGCAAACTTGATGAAGCTGAAGCCAGGTGGCACGGTCGCGCCCGCCAGTTCGACAGTGGCGACGGGCGTGGGCGGCGGCATGGTTGGGGTTGGCTGCACCGTGGCGGTGGCAGTTGCTGTCGCCGTTGGGGTGGGCGAACTGTTGGACGGTAATTCTATGGCGGGAACGGTTGTATTTTCTACAGCATTTTGCAAAGTTGGCGTAGGGGCTGGATTGGTGGTGGATGGAACGGCCGTATTGGCAATCTGAGTCACCTCCGGCGCACCTCCTCCGCAGGCAAATAAGAGAAGTAAGCCAATCATCGGCAAAAGATATTGTCGATTCAATATGATCTCCAGTCGCTAATTTAAATCTACCGGCCCGGCGTCTGCTTCCAGGTGGCATTGCACACAGGCTGGTAGGAGTACGGCCGTTTCATCCAAAAAGTAGTCAAATTCCAGGCCGGGCACATGTGCCCGATGGCAGTCCAGGCAAGTGAGTACCGTTTCTTCAGGCACCAGCAGTGCCGCGCTGCCTGCTTCACCGGGCCAGCCGTCGGGGAAGTTTAACCGCTCTGTCTGGGCGTAGGCAAGCTGGGCCTGGGGCAGCTTGTTGTGGAAATGGTTCTCAAAGCCAACCAGCGTCAGGGCATCTTGATGGCAGCTCAGGCAGCCGTCGTTCAAAATGCCTGGCGTGCGGCTGTACCGTTCCGGTCCCTGCCAATTGCCCAAGTGGGGGTTGGGTGCGGGAACGTTGCCTTTTTCGATGGTTTGGTCGGGGGTGGCGAGGAAGTGAACGGCCGTATCCTTCGCCGCCAGCCACAAAATCTCCGCCCGCTGTTCTAAACTTTGGTCGCCGCGATGGCAGTCGATGCAGCGGAACTGATTATCGTTGGTGTAATGAAAACTAGCCAGGTCAGTGGCGATTGAGCTTATTGTTGCCTTGTGCGCCCGGTCAAAATAGGTTACTTCCGGTGCCCGGTGGCAGCTGGTGCAAAATTCATCCCGTTCTTCCAACTCTGAGGCGGTGACGATGGAGGCGACAAATAGGACGATGCCCGCAACGATAATTGCCAGCAGCCATTGTTTTTTGTTATCAGGTTTTTGCATTTATGAGCCTTCGGCCTACTTGTCATGCTGAGCGGAGCGAAGCATCCCTACGGAGTTTATCTTTCGCGGACGCGGTTTTTACAGCATGGCAATTACTCAACCACAATCACAATGTTGTGAATTTTGTCCGTGCCGTCAGGGAAAGCGCCTTCCAAAACGCGGCGGGCGCGCTCGGTTTGGACGAAGCCGGTTTCGTCGGTGGCGCGGACGAGCAGAGTGTAGGTTCCGGCAGAGGGCGGCGTCCAGGGTAGATAGAATTGGGTCCACACCTCGTCGCTGGGGCCGCGTACCAACTCCTCAACCAACTGCCAGTGCAGATCGCCATCTTGGTTCTCGATGCCCACTTCCACCTGGGTTATGTGACGGTCACCGGCATAGGCCACGCCGAAGATTTCTAATGGTGCCAGCGGTACTTTTTGGATATGCGTGGGCATCATGATTTGCGAATTGGTTTTAACTTTAGCGACGTTGGACCAGCCCTGATTTTCCCAGGTTCCCAGATGAAGATTGTGGTCAATAAATTCAATGCGGGTGATCCATTTGGGCATCTTTTGGCCGTACAGTCCGGGCATGAAGAGGCGCAGCGGATAGCCATGTTCCGGTGGCAGTGGTTCGCCGTTCATCTGGTAAGCCAGCATCGCGCCCGGCTGGTTGATCCAATCCAAGGTGACAGACGTCTCGTAATTATCGGCAGCTTCAAATTTAGCGCGCACGGCCGTTTCCCTCACCCCCACCTCATCCAGCAAATCGGCCAGCAGGATGCCGCCCCACACCGCATTGCCAATCTGGTTGCCGCCCACCGCATTGCCGATGCATTCCAGCGTGCGCATCTGTTCGATGAACGGCCGTGCGGCAATGTCGGTGAAGCTGAGTGTCAGTGGATTTTCTACTTCGCCGTCAATGGTAAGCTGCCACTCGGCCCGGTCAATGGTGGGCGTGCCGTTGGTTTCCATGATGTAAAATTCGTCGTTGGGGGTGAGGATGAGGTCGCGGCTGAGTGGAGGGAGGGTGGCGGGTGGTGAGGGAACGGCCGTTGCCGGTGGCACACTGGTTGGGGTTGGTTCAGCCTGAAGACGACAACCAGCCAAAAATAAAACGGCCGTGCCGGAGGCGGGCAAAAATTGCTGCAAAAATTGTCGTCGGGAAAGCGGTTTAGTCATTGGATTTAGAAAAAGATTTACCACGAATTGGACGAATAGACGAATGAGACGAATAAATAAATCAGGAAAAAATTCGTGATATTTGTCTATTCGTATGATTCGTGTTTTGCTTTTAGTCAGTTGGCATAATAGCTTAATTGGAAGCATAATGAAACTGTGTGAAGGTTGGGTTACTGAATTCTTACGAAACAATTAACCCCCAGCGGAATAAACTGGCCTGTAACATTGCTGTAACAATTTTCCGCTAAAAACCAGGCAGGAGTACACATATGACCCTTAATCAATCATTTAATGACTTTGGTGACATTTTAGTTGTCGATGATGAAGCCTCGGTAGTGGAGGTGGTGGCCCTTTATTTGAAGCGGGAGGGGTTTACGGTGCGTGTGGCGCGCGACGGCCGTTCCGCCCTTGACGCCATCCGCGACCAACTGCCTGCTTTGGTGGTATTGGATCTGATGCTACCTGAAGTCGATGGCCTGGAAATTGTGCGCCGCCTGCGCGATGATGCCGGTTCCGATGTGCCGGTTATTATGCTCACGGCCCGGCGGCAGGAAACCGACCGCATTTATGGCCTGGAATTGGGCGCAGACGATTACGTCACCAAGCCCTTTTCGCCGGCTGAGCTGGTGTCGCGGGTGAAGGCGGTCTTGCGGCGGGCACGGGGTGCCAGTGGTAGTGAGAAAGGGGAACGGCCGTTACAATACAACGACCTCTCCATCGATCCCAAAACCCGAATTGTCAACGTGCGCGGCAGTTCCATAGACCTCACCGCCACTGAATTTAACCTGCTCTGGTTTATGGTCAGCCATCCCCGGCAGGTGTTTAAGCGCGACCAACTGCTGGAAAACGTCTGGGGCTTCTCGGAATACGTCGATCCCAGCACCGTCACCGTTCACATTCGTCGTCTGCGCGAAAAGATAGAAGTTGATCCCAGCGATCCCACTCATTTATTAACTGTATGGGGCGTTGGTTACAAATTTGATCCCGGATAAATCTCATGATTAACAGCATGGCCCCCAATAAATACAAATACGCCGATTCACTCAGCCGCTCCCCGTGGCGCATCTTTGCCGTCGGCATCGTGGCCGCCCTCACGTTAGTAGCTGTCCTGATGGTTGCCATCATGCAGGCACCCGTTGAGGAGATTACAACGCTGATGTATTGGCTCAGCATCTCCTCACTTGGTTCGCTTGCGATGGGCTACATTCTTTACCGCAGTGGTTTGGCGCGTTCACCCTCACTCAGCCTGACGTTGGTGCTCACTTATGGTTGGGCAGCCATTGTGATTTTAGTAAACGTCTGGATCATGTCTGAGCGCATGTTTTTTAATGACGAGCATGACCTGATTCTAAGTGGTGTTTTACTTGTTTTTGCCGCCATTATTGCCACCACATTTGGTATTTTTGTGGCCGCCAGCGTAACGGACGGACTGCGCCAGCTGGCGCGCACCGCCCAGCAAATTGCCGAAGGGAACTTGAAGGCGCGCGTCTCCATCTCTGGCCGGGATGAAGTGGCGATGGTGGGCAAAACGTTCAACGAGATGGCCGCGCAGCTACAGCAGGCGGCGCAGGAGCGCGAAGAGCTGGAAAAAATGCGCAAAGACCTTATCGCCTGGACCTCCCATGATTTGCGCACCCCGCTCACCAGCATTCGGGCCATGATTGAGGCGCTGCACGATGGTGTGGTGGCTGATCCGGCGATGGTGCAGCGCTATTACAGTACCATTCGCAGCGACATCATTGCCCTGAACAACATTATTGATGACTTGTTTGAGCTGGCCCAGCTGGACGCCGGTGGTCTGAGCATGGAGAAGGCGCATCACAGCCTGGGTGATTTGGTTTCAGACACGTTGGAAATGTTTCAAGCGCTGGCCAGTAAGCAGGGTATTTCGCTTCAAGGTGAAGTAGCGAGCAATTTAGGATTGGTGTGGATGTGTGCGCCCAAAATTGGGCGGGTGCTGGCCAATCTGGTGAGCAATGCGCTGCGCTACACGTCGGCCGAGGGGACGGTGCAGGTAACGGCCGTACGCCAACAAGACGGCGTTGTTGTTACTGTGCAAGATGACGGACCTGGCTTTGACGAGGCAGATTTGAAGCGTGTGTTTGAACAATTTTATCGGGGTGAAGAGGCGCGCAGTCGGGCTTCTGGCAGCGGGGCCGGCTTGGGACTGGCGATTGCTCGCGGCATTGTGGTGGCTCATAACGGCCGTATCTGGGCCGAAAACGCACCGGACGGCGGCGCGATTGTGGGCTTTTTCTTACCTGGCTGAGTTGGTATTTATCTTGTGTAACGGGGGTTACGTAAACGGTTGTTGTCCCATGCTACTATCGGCACACCATGGACACACTCACCGTTTATATTGCCGATGACTGCTGGTCTTGCGCCGAAACGCAGCGTATTTTAGAGGATGTAGTGCCCCAATTCCCCAACTTGCTGCTGAATTTAGTTAACACCGCCGAACAACCGCTGCCCGAAAACGTTTTTGCCGTGCCCACCTACTTGTTGAATGGCAAGATTATCTCGTTGGGGAATCCGACGAGGGAAGCGTTGGAGAAACGGCTGGCCAGCATCGCGGCAAAATAGCCGGTAAGTTTGGGTAAGAACGGCCGTTTTCAAACCATCTCTAAAAGTAAGCAAGCAATCGCAAAGGCCCAAAATTTATGCCCCAAACAAACAGCGTCAAAGTTGATTATCTGTCAAACATTCAAGTTTTCCGCGATTTAACCCCTAACGAACTGGCGCAAATGGATCGCCAACTGACCATGTCTACTTGCCGGCCCGGCAAGATTTTCTACATGCCGGAAGACAGCGGTGAGGTGCTCTTTTTGCTCAAGAAAGGGCGCGTGCAACTGTACCGCATTGCGCCCAATGGTAAAAAATTGATAGTGGCTACCTTGGGGCCGGGCGCTATTTTTGGCGAGATGTCTTTGGTGGGACAGGGGATGCACAACACGTTTGCTGAAGCGATGGATGAGTGTGTGCTGTGCGTAATGAGCCGCTCCGATGTGGAGCGACTGGTGCAGGAAAAGCCGGAGGTCGCCTTCCGTTTTGTGGAAGCATTGGGCAAACGCCTCACCCAATTGGAAGCACGGTTGGAAGAGATTGCCTTCAAAAGCATACCCGCCCGGTTAGCCTCGCTGCTGCTGAAGCTAAACGAGGAACAGGGCGGGCGGCAAACGGTAAATGGGTACACCCATCAAGATTTAAGCGAAATGTTGGGCACCTATCGTGAAACAGTGACCCAAACGCTCAACGACTTAAAGGCAGATGGCCTGATTAGCATTGCCCGCAAGCAGATTGTGCTGAACAACGTGCCAGCACTGCGCACGCTGGCCGACGCCTAAGCCCAAAATTGTCATACCCGCGAAAGCGAGTATCCATCTGCCCGGTTAAGAAAGGGATTCCTACCTACGCGAGAATGTCAGACAATTCTCGCGCTACATTTCCTCGCGGTAGCTGAAGTTGTGGCGCTTGCGGGCATTAAGCACAGCACGGCGCAGGATTTCGTAAACGCCGGTGGGGTCCTGCACGTTGCGCAACACAATTTCAGGATGGCTGGGATCGTGGCTGCGGATGGTGATGTCGCCAATTTTGAGCACGCGCTCGCCAAAGGTTTGGCTGTGGTCAATGTCCTGCACGCGAATCAGCTCCACGTTTTCGTGTGATTTGCCTAGCAGGCCAGAGGTGATTTTGATGCGTTCATCGGTGATGGTGTAATCGAGGACAAGGGAGAGGAACGGCCGTCCGCGCCACAAAATCTCTTCACCAAACTCGTCATCATCTTCATCAACTTCTTCACTGTCAACCTCCTCTTTGGAGGCAGACAGCATAGAAGCATCCAGTTCACTGTCAATCTCCAGTAAGGCCGACTCGGTGACCAGATCGACAAAGGCTTCTAGCGTGGTTTTGTCCAGGGCAGATAAATCTAAATCGGCCTGGGCTACAGTTTGCCAAACACGGGCTTTGATACGCGCTTGTGCTTCTTTTATTGTCATTGGAAGTTCTCCCTAAATTTTTGAACATGGACCAATTTGCTAACAAAAAATTAACAAAATGGTTGTAGCATAGTCGCCGTCTGGTTGTCAAATAAGAGATCGGTCGTTACAATAAAATTTCGATTCTTTGGGTAGAGGCTGATGAAGCTGAATGATATGGAAACGGCCGTTTACCCCATAACAAATTCGCTGGAAAAGATAGAAAATGCCAACATATACTTATCGATGCAATAATTGTGAATACCAGTTTGATATTAAGCAGCGCATGGCTGATGATCCATTGACGGATTGCCCGGAATGTGAAACCGAAAATGCTTTGCGTAAAGTGCTAAATTCGGTTGGAATTGTGTTTAAGGGCAGCGGCTTTTACGTAACGGACAGCCGGGGCAAGAACGGATCTTCTTTGCCATCGACCAATGGCAAGAGCAGCGAAAATGGTGACAGTAGCAAAACAGAGCCGGTTGCCAAAGAAAACGGCAGCAAAGCAGACGGCGGCAAAGCAGACACCACTTCAGCCAACGGTTCTGGTAAGGGAAAGACGGAAAAAACGGCCGTATAACCCTCTCACTCCAAATCTAATCGTGTGAAATGAAAAAGGCCCACCTGATAGCGGGCCTTTTGTTTTTGTTGGTCGCAGCCTCTCTAAATCTGGAAGCCACCTGTTGCCGGAATCACTTTCTGGCTGAAATTATCCACAAATTCTTGCAGCTTGTCGTTCAGCAGTTCCCATGATTCACTGTTTAGCGCATCCTGCATTCTTTCTGTGGTGTTGGCAATGCCGCTGGCCAATTTTTGTTCGCAGTCGCCATATTGCGTATACCAGACTTGAATGTCAGAAATGCCCAGCTTGTTCAGGCCTGGAATAAATTCGTGAACCAGGAATTCAAAATATTCAGATTCCGTTTCGGGACGCACGTCCCAGCGCATTAAAAGTTTTGCGGCCATAATGACCCCTACAATTTTGGTGTGAGAATGACAGTCTCTGTTTCTTCGGGCAGGTTTGTTAAAGAAATTTTCAAGCTGTCCTCTTCCGTGGGCTCTGTAACGCCCATCTCTTTTAGAAAACGGTCAACCTCTTCTAACTCCAGCTTCAAACCGGGCAGTTTGTAATGCATCGGCACCACAATGTTGGGTTCCAGCATTGAAACCAGCTCTGAAGCTTGTGCGGCGTTTAGGCTGTTTCCACCACCGACTGGCAGCAGCAAGACATTGACTTCTTCCAGTGATTCGATCTCTGTTTGGGAGGGGACCTTGTCTAAGTCGCCCAAATGGGCAACTTTAAGCCCATCGTAATCGAATAAGAAGATGATGTTGTTTTTGTCACGAGTGGCGGTTTGGGTGATGATGCCGGTGATGAAGACGTTGCCAATTTCATATTCGCCGGGGCCATCCAGATTGTGTTGCGAGCCACTGACGGCCGTCGCATAATTGTGCCCCTGAGCATCATGGCTAATTGTGACCACATCTGCCTTAAGTTTAAGATTGGGCAGCCCCAATTTGCCGTTATATGGGTCAGTGACCACAGAGGCGTGTTTGCGTTCGGTTAATCGAAAGCAGCTTAATCCATACCAGGTTAGTTCCATAAAAAATGTTCTCCAAAACGTAAAACGCGAATCGTCTTTAGGTTTTATATAATCTTTTTGCGGTTTACGAGCAAACCACAGAAACTGTTTTGAAAAACGTGACAAGATTTCTCTGTGGTTTGCTTAAGTGATTCACAAATTATGACAGGTTTTTACTCAAAAAATTCTTTTTGTGAATTACACGTAAAGCTGCCCAATTATACCTGATAATTGCTCAAGCGGATAATCACGAGGTCCCCAAATGGCAAACAAATTCCGAGTTTTGGAGATAAATGGGGGACAAGTTTTGGGGGAACGGCCGTATTCGCCCAGTCCCTTTAAACTGCATCTGCCCATTTGCCAAACTGGCTACACAGATGCCCAAATTGATGATTGCATCGGCCGCCGCAAGATGTACCTGTGGCGGCCTGGCACCCGGTTTTCGCTGCGGGCGCGGTTTTCTCACGAAGCGAATCAGTTGGTGGGTACGGCCGGATTTGGCTTGTGGAACGCGCCGTTTGGCGATCCCAGCAAGCCGGTGCCCACGCTGCCCCAGGCGACCTGGTTCTTTTTTGGTTCACCGCCCAATGATTTACCTCTAGCGCACAATGCACCGGGCCAGGGCTGGTTTGCCGCCACGCTGGATGCGACGACCTGGCGGGCCGTTGGACTGATTCCTTTTGCACCCGTTGTTTTGCTGCTAAACCAGTTTGGTGTTTTGCGGCGCAAAATCTGGCCCTGGGTACAAAAGCAGCTGCAAATTTCCTTCCAACCCATCCATGAAACGATGGCGGAGTGGCACGACTATCAATTGATTTGGCGTGAATCGGGCTGTGACTTTTTGGTAGACGGCCGTCTTATCCACCAGACGCCGTTCAGCCCGCGCGGGCCGCTGGGGTTTGTTTGTTGGATTGATAATCAATACATGGTGGCGACGGCAAACGGCCGTTTCCGTTGGGGCACATTACCCATAAAATCGCCACAGTTTTTAGAGGTAGAAGCGCTTCAAATCGTAAGAATTGATACGTGATCCGAAGCCAACCAAGTTTCACGCATCATTCAACCGCGGTAGTATTCAATCTGGCAGCGTGCGCTCTTTGGGCCAGGAACGGCCAACATTTTTCTGCATCTTCTCCAGGTACGCTTTTTCCAGGTCGATGCCGGCGTAGTTGGCCAGCTTGAGGGTATAGGCCAGCAGGTCGGCCAGCTCGCTGCGCAGTTTGGGACGGTGTTTGTCCAGAGCTAACTGATGCGCTTCTGTGGCGGCATGACCGTCTCCCGCCAACTGTTTTGCCTCCCCCCAAATTTTAACCAGTTCACTGGCTACTTCACCTACTTCCTCTGTGAGCAAGATGTAGTTGAAAAAGAGATCGGGATCAAACCCTTTGCTGTTGTCAAGCTGGCGGTGGAAGCTTTGGAAGTCGGGCAAACGGCCGTTTTGCAGTAAGGTCAGCGGTGCATGAGCGGTCGGTCGGTCGGGTGCTTGCTCAGCCAGGTTTTTTTCAATCAGGTCGGCTACGTGGTCAAGATCGTCAGGATCAGACAAGTAGTCCAGATTGTTGACGTTGATAGTGAGAACGGCCGTTTCCTGCACGTTGCTCAACCACGCTTCATAGGCGGCGGCCAGCTTGCGAATGTACTCCGGATCCATGTCCCGCTCATATGGCCGGTCACGCAGAGCAATGCGGCGCATGATTACGTCGTGGTCGGCTTGCAGATAGACGATGAGGTCCGGTTTGGGAATTTTTTCACCGAGGGCGGCGTGAACACGGCCGTACATCGCCAGCTCATCATCCTTCAGGTTGAGCCAGGCAAATAGCTCGTCTTTGGCAAACGTGTAGTCAGAGATGAGCATCCCCTGGCGCAGCGCTTGTGGTACCGCTTCATGCTGCTGATGATACCGGCTCAGCAAAAAGAAAATCTGTGTCTGAAACGCCAGCTGTGCCCGGTCCTTGTAAAAACCGGCCAAAAACGGATTTTCTTCAAACACCTCCAGCAGCACGCTGGCATTCTCAAACTTGCTTTGCAGCAGTCGGGTCAGCGTAGTTTTGCCTACGCCAATGACCCCTTCAATGGCGACGAATTTGTGGTTCATTTTGTAGTCCAATTTGGAGGATCAAGAGAAGTAAAAAGTGATAAGTGAAAAGTAAAAAGTGGGCTTTTACAATTTTCATTTTTAGTTTTTCTCTGACTACCCCTGTAAAAACTTGATAGCATCGCTTGCGAAAAATATGAGCTATTCAAAACGCATCTCGAATCAGTGTGGTTTGTTGAGCAGTGAAAGCGTCGGCAATACGCAATCGGTCGAATGGACTCATTGGCAAACCTTTCGTTTCAGCTTTGGAAAAGAATTGTACTTCAATTGATTCGTTGCTTGAAGTTAATTTGCCGCCTGTTGGCATTGTTGCAAAATGTAAAACGACTAACTGCCATCGATTACCATCAGGATATTCCAATAACAGATGAGGATTGGTGTAAACACTGATAAGACGTTGAACCTGGATGTTCAGTCCTGTTTCTTCCCAGACTTCGCGAGCGCAAGCTTCGGTTAGGCTTTCCCCGGCTTCCATGTAGCCACCCGGAACAGCCCACATGCCATTATCTGCTCGTCGTATGAGTAGAATTTTTTGTTGGTCATCAAAAACGGCAGCCGAGCACCCCACAGCTAACCGCCCCTGCTTCCCAACACGATCCCCTTCAATAACTTTTGCCACAAAAACAACCCAAACTTTTCACTTAACACTTTTTACTTTTCACTCCTCGCGTCCCTCTGTTTAATATCCGCCCGCAGCAGCAGCACCTGCTCCGGCTTGTCCGCATCCATGGCGATTTCGGCATGGGGGTTGAGCATGATTTGGGCGGGCCGTCCCGTGATCCGTTCTGTCACGGCTTCAATATCGGCAAAACTGAGCTGGCGCAGCAAAAATTTGAGCATAAAGCGAAACCCAATGATGCGAGCCAGCTGCCAGGCATGCTTGCGGGCATTAGTAAGTGCTTCCCAAATGTCCCGATTGCTGTCCGTTAAATCTGCCTGTATCAGGGTCATGTCGCCGCCGGCAACAAGGGCATCTTTGAGTTTGACATAGGTGCGATTGGAGTGGGGGAAGCGGGTTTCCATCGTTGGTTTATCAACGAAATTGTATACAATGCCCTTTTCATATGGCGCGCACTTTTCAATGAAGTCATCGACGATTGCCGGGGTAAGGGTGGGAATGTCGGCGGAGCAGATGAGCATGAGGTTGGTTTCTGGATGCAGCTCCCGTAGTTTGGCGACGCCTGCCAGGGTATTTTTTAGCAGGCTGCCCTGGTCGGTTATGTGATAAACAGGCTTTTGAAAGGTCATGCTTAAATCGCTACCAAGCCCCACCACAACGATCTCGCCAATGGTTTTTGCATTTTGCAGGGCATCGACGACACGCTCTAGCATGGTACGGCCGTTCATATCCAGCAGTACTTTGCTTTTGCCTTGGGTCATTTCGAAAAGCGGTTCACCAGGCTGGGGCAATCCCCCGGCCAGGATGACACAGTTAATAATTGTCACGCGGTTTTTAGTTCCTCCAAATTATGCACAGTGGGTTTGAGCTTGAGTTCAGTCAGCATCTCACTAAGTTCAGCGTCGGTGAGAGGGCGATTTTTGCCAGAAACGGCCGTTAATGCCGCTTCCATCATGTTGGTGCCAAAGGAACGGCCGTCCAGCACCGGCGTGGTGGTGAGCACATGCGTCACGCCCCGCTCCTTAAACATTTGCATGTCTTTGGGCGTGGTGGTGTTGGTCACAATTACTTTGCCGCGCAAATCGTCCGGCATGTGCCGCTTAATGTAGTGGCAGTCGCCGCCAATAACCGTGGCCCACGCATACCACTTCGTGAATTTGGGAATGATCATGTCTTGCTTGTCGCCGGTGGGATAGAGCACGCTGATGGGCAGCTTGGTGGCCGGGGCGGCCAGCAGTCGGGCCACAACTTTAAAGGTGCTGAAACTGCGGATGGGGATGGGAATGCCCAGGGCAAACATCAAGTCGCCAAACACAATTTCGTACCCCTGGGCCACAAACGATTTGGTCATGCCATACCGGTCGATGGCCGCGGTGAGCAGAGCGCGCCCTTGCGCGTAGCCTGCACCAAGCTCAGCCACCAGCGTTTGGGCGGCCTGGGCTTCCAGCGTGTTTTTCAGCCCGCTGCCATCCACCACCGGTGTTTGCTTCACGCCCTGGATCAATTTATGGGCGGCGGAGATGTTCCACGTTTTGTCGTCCATCTTCACCCACAAATCAATGCCGCCCACACCCAGGGCATCCACCTGGCCATCCAGCTCGGTGAAGAGGGCGGTGGCTTTGGCAATGTCGCCATCGGTGCCGCGCCGCTCTACGCTGACGCACTCGCCGAGCAGCTCAACTTCTACTTTTTTGTCTCGTTCGGAACTGCCTAAACTGATGCTTACGGCACGTTTCATCTTGTCTCCTAAGCCTTAACGCAGAGGCGCGGAGGCGCAGAGAAAAATCTGCGAAATCTGCGAAATCTGCGGTTCTCATTTTCTTCCCGAAGTGGATTTTACCGGATTATTCGCTAACAGAAAATGGCAGGTAGAGCTTTAGGGGGAACTGCTGCAAGATGGGGGCCAGGGCGTCGACACGGCCGTAGCCATACACATGATTCGGTACATCGGTTGGCCGATCGCCGCCGCAGCTTTGTGAACTGGTGCGGGGAACGGCTGTCTCCTGCAAAATCGCCTCAATTTCATCCACATCCCCCGCCAATGCCGGATTGGCCGAAATAAGCAGTGCCACTACGCCAGCGACGTGCGGTGCAGCCATGCTTGTGCCCGACTTGGTGCCGTAAAGTCCGTTGGGCAACGTTGAACGAACATTTACCCCGGGGGCGGAAATGTCTGGCTTGAGACCGCTATCAAACGTGGAGGGGCCGCGGCTGCTGGTGCCGGCAATTACGTCATTGATGTCCGTTGAGCCGACGGTGAACGATGCTGGATAAGTTGCGGCAGGATTTTGTACTGTATCGCAGCCGCCTAATCCTTCATTGCCTGCCGAATGGACCGTGACGATGCCGGCCGCCCGCACGTTATTTACCACGGCCTCCAAAATATCGGGCGAGCAGCCTTCAATAGGCGGGCAGCCCCAGGAATTATTGATGACGTGCGGCGCTTTGCCGGGGTCGCCATCGGTCATCGGGTTGCCACCGAGGGGATAGGGGGCGACAAACCATTCGTAACATTCGGTGTAGCTTTCCGGGGTGCCATAGCCATTGTTCATGTTGCGGCAGCCAATCCATTGGGCACCAGGAGCTACGCCAATAGCGTGTGTGGCGGCACTTGGCCAGCCGTCGGCGGTGGGAACCAGATCGTTACCGACCATGATCCCCAGGGTATGTGTGCCGTGATCCAAATCGTCGCACGGTTCAGGGGAGTTTCCCAGGCAATCTTCATTATTTACTTCAATGGCGTCGTGCCAGTTGTAGTTGTGGTTGGCGCTGCTGCCGTCCCAGCCGCGATACTGGTTGATAAGCGCCGGATGATCCCAATCGTAGCCGGTATCTTGCCCGCCGATGACTACGCCCTGCCCGGTAAAGCCTGCTTCCCAGACCTGATCAGCCCGGATGTGGCTGATGTTCCATTCGATAGCATTGACAGCGCCAACGGCCGTATCCCTAAACCCCACTTCTGGCACATCTGGCAAAACACCCAGCGCTACCTGCGGATTGGCATACAGGTAAGCCACATCGCTGCGCTGGGCAACGGTGGCAATTGTGTCCAGATCACCCCGTACCCAGACCATGTTGGTAATCCAGAACGGCCGTACCTCCGCCACGCCCATCCCCGCCAATTGTGCTAAAAGCGAGGCTTGTGTTTGCTGGGCGACGGCTGTTAACTGCTCATAAACAAAAGTGCCTTTTTCTGTCTTGTCCACAATTTCCGCCGCGGCTGACAAATCTGCCTGTGCCGCCATCCGCACCAAAAACTCTGTCTGGGGCGCACTTTCGCCAGCAGGCCTTGCCTGCACCGCTGCCAGCAAAAACGGATCTACCTTGCGCTGCCATTCCGGCTCCGCCCCCGCCTGCTGCACCAGAAAAAGCAAAAACAGTGTCACACCAACGGTCTTCAAAAACCGCGCTACCCAACCATTAAACATTAACAATTTACCATTAACCATTCATCACGTGCCCCAATCCCGCAAATACCTGAAATCATGCGTGATGGAGCGGTCGCTAATTTTGGGGATGATGGGCATGGTGCGCTTGTATTGGGAGCGCTGCACCATTTTGAGGACCTGTTCGACAAACGGCCGTTCAAATCCCGCCGCCATCGCCTCATCCTGCGAATACCGCTCATCCAGCATCAGATAAAGCAGTCGGTCCACGCGTTCATAGGAAAAACCAAAATCATCCTCATCAGTCTGGCCGGGAATGAGATCGGCCGAAGGCGCTTTGTCAATGATCACGTCCGGCACGCCCAACGCGCGAGAAAGCTGCCGCACCTGGGTTTTGTACAGGTCGCCAATGGGGTTGATGGCCGAGGCCAGGTCGCCATAGATGGTGCCGTAGCCCAGCATCAACTCCGTTTTGTTGCTGGTGCCGATGACCAACGCGTTTTCCCGCAGAGAGCGGTCAAAAATGATGGTCATACGGGCGCGGGCCATGACGTTGCCTTTGCGATGGGCGTTCATGTCCGGCGAGGCGTCGGCCAGCGCTTCGACCATGCCGGTGATCTCCACCGTCTCGCTGCGGATGCCCAACGCCTCAATGATCAGATCGGCGTGG
Organism: Anaerolineaceae bacterium; assembly: GCA_002699125.1. Taxonomy (GTDB): domain Bacteria; phylum Chloroflexota; class Anaerolineae; order Promineifilales; family Promineifilaceae; genus Leptofilum. The sequence continues at coordinate 10,779 of PABI01000163.1, read as the reverse complement.
GCCAGGCTTTCAGCCGAGGAAACTTTGTGCGGCAGGCGCAGCGCCAACACGTTTTCTGGTCCCAACGCTTTCGTAACCAGGTAGCAGGACAGGGCTGAATCAATGCCGCCAGACAGCCCCAGCACCGCTTTTTGAAAGCCCGCCTTCCTGATTTCATTTTCCAGAAATTTGGTCAACACCAGCTCAGCCACTTTGGTGTCGATGTGGAGGCTTTTAATGTGTTTGGGGGAAACGGCCGTTGTTGTCATGGTTCTTCCTTAAAAACAATCACGAATGCGACGAATAGTCGAACACCTCGATATTTTGTTTGATTCGACGCATTCGTCTTATTCGTGATGAGCTTTTTCCAGTCTGCATAATTAAATATTGATGAAATACGGCGACAAATAGAGCGGTTTGTTGTTGAATGCTTGTAATCGTTCCGGTGCCAGCAAGTTTGCCAGTGTTTCCGCAATTTCAAACGGTTGGGGCGTGACGTAGCGGGTGGTTTTGGCGAACAGATTCACCACCGGAATGTCATGCGTGGCCGGATCAGGCAGTTCAGCTAATTCGGCCAGCTTATGCACCGCATCCATGAAGTCGCCATGGCTGTCTACCAGCCGGTGCTCCAGCGCCTGCTGCCCCGTCCAAACACGCCCCAGACAGATTTCGTCCAATTCATCGAATGGCAAATCGCGCCCCTCGGCTACAACCTCTTTGAACTGGTTATAGGAGTGGATAATCAGATTTTGCCACGTTTCCAGCTCTTCCGGGGTGAACGGCCGTATATCGTTGAAAAAGCCGGCGCTGCTGCCACGATCCAGGCTCACTCGATTAACCCCAATTTTTTCATAAAGCCCCTGAGTGTGCAGGCGAAAACCCACAACGCCAATGGAGCCGGTGATGGTCAGCGATTGGCTCATGATGTGTTGGGCATAGGCGCTTACGTAGTAGCCGCCAGAGGTAGCAGAACTGCCCATGTAAGCCAGTACCGGCTTTTTCTGGCTCAAGCGCTGAACTTCACGGGCGATCAGATCAGAGGCCAGCGCCGAGCCACCGGGCGAATCAACATGCAAGATCAGCCCGGCCATGTCGTCCAGCTTTTCGGCCTGGCGCAGCAAGTAGGCGATGGTTTGCTCCCCGGCAAGCTGCCCGCCAACAATGGGAATGGGCAGATCGATGGGCGGGCTTTGGTTGTTGCCCATATTGATGGCCCCTTCCACGCTAACCACTCCAATGAATTGGCGGCTGCGTTGTCGCATTTTTTCCGTCAGGCGGGATTCTGCTCGCCGCCAATTGATCAGGGTCGCCTGGGGGCGCTCTGCCTTCGCTGCTTCTTCGGTATCCTCCGTGTCTTCCGCTTCATCTGGCGCATTGGTTTCATCAGCCGATTCATCCGATTCTTCTACTTCTTCTTCGGACGAATCGGCCAGCAGGTAAGCCAGCTCATCTTGATAAGCCAGCTCATCAACCAGCCCGGCGACCAGCGCGTCTTCGGCGGAGAGCGGTACCTGGTTCATGAGCTCCTGGATGGTGGTTTGGGGGAGATTACGGCCGTCTGCCATTGCCGCTGTAATCTGGTCATACAAGTCATCCAGCAGCCAATCGAGCTGTTCTTTCTCTTCTGGGGTGATGGTGTTGTTGATGAGGGGGTTTGCCGCCGTTTTGTAAGGTGAAATCTGCACGCCATCGACACCAATACCCACCTTGTCCAGCGCTGTTTTCAGGTAGGTGACTTCGGAATGCAGTCCATACGCTTCGAATTGGGCCGTGGGCGGCACAATAATGCGGTCGGCCACCGAGGCTAAATAATAATGGCGCAGGTCAAGGTAAGGTGTATAGATAATAACGGTTTTCCCCGCGGCCTTGAGCCGTTCCAGCGAGCGCCGAATATTTTGCATGGTGGCGGCACCGGCACTGATGCCATTGCAAATGAGCAGGAGGCCGCGCACGTTATCGGCGTCGGCGATGCGGGTCAGGCGGTGGTTAAACTCTTCCAGGCTGAGAGGTGGGTCGGGCAGGGGCAATTGGCGCTCAATGAAGCTGCGCGGCGGCTCGGAACGCTCCGGCATAGCCCCACCAATAGCTAAGACCACATAGTCTAGTTCAGCCCGTCTCAGGCGACGAAGACCGTTACGCAGGGAAACGGCCGTTTGCCGCCAGCCGTTCTTAAAATCTTGCCAAAGCTGCTTAAGCTCACCGCCCAAAATCGTGAAAAAATCGTTGGAACCTTCCGAATCGCTCATGAATTGCCTCATTTTGTGAATGCTGGGCAAATGATAGCGGATAAGCGGGTACGATACAATCTCATGTGAAGTTGCCGAGAAAGGGCGCTTAACTTTGACACACAAAAAACGGCGTGCTATACTTCGCGACCGGGTTGAAAAACCCCCTCCACAGCCTGGAGGGATGGCAGAGTGGACGATTGCGACGGTCTTGAAAACCGTAGTAGGCAACAGCCTACCGAGGGTTCGAATCCCTCTCCCTCCGCCTCAGTTTTACCAACAGAGTGTAGGCCTTTACCTGGCAGCGTTGGCTTTTAGGGGAGGTGCCAGAGTGGACGATTGGGGCCGCCTGCTAAGCGGTTAACGGTGTAAAAGCCGTTCAAGGGTTCGAATCCCTTCCTCCCCGCCTTTAAGCCAACGGCCGTCATTGGGGTTACAGGCTACACTAACAATAAATTATGCGCCCTTAGCTCAGTGGATTAGAGCGTCTGGCTACGAACCAGAAGGTCGGGGGTTCGAGTCCCTCAGGGCGTACACCATATACAGGGGTAAAACCCTAAAAAACCTCCACATCTTCGGGTGTGGAGGTTTTTCTTTGTAAGGAGGGTAGCAATTGGGGTAGCGGTTTCAAAAGACTTAAATGGCGTTTAAATGAGGAAAAAAGCTGGATTAAGAGGGCATAAAAACGGGTAGCGGGGTAATTTTACGAATACAGCGAACCGTCGTTTTGTACGATTTGTTCCTCAATCCAGGCAAGCAGGTCGCATTCACGAATTCGTACTGACTTGCCCATTTTGAGATGGGGAATCTGTTTCTTCTGCACCATGAGATAGAGCTTGCTTTTTGAGAGCTTCAAGTAAGCGGCGGCTTCCGATACTGTCAGGATAGGTTCGAGATGGTTCATTTCTAATCCCCTTCATATGGTCAATAATCACTTTTAAATACACTCCAGCTATCGCTTGACGTTCGGCTGAGGTCATTTCTTCTTGCCAGGCTCTTTGTGGGAAACGTGCCAAATCTTCCAAGTTGACAGCCTCTTTCAGCTTAAAATGAGCCGTGTTCCGTTTAGGCGCACAATGCGTGATGCAATCCTCGTTCATGTTGTTCAAACATAGTTGGGCGCACCACGCAGGTGGGGTACGGGTAAATATTGGTTTTGTTCCTTTACTTTTTTTTCTATACATGATTAACTCAATATGTGACACGGCCGAGCCTAGAAAGAAGGATCAGCCGTGTACAATTTAGAGCCGTTTCCAAAACGGTTTCTTGTCACGTTTCCCGTTGCGTATGCGGTCGAAGGGAAGAATCCAAACCTCTGTTCCGCAATTATTGCATTCGTAAATGTGCCAAATCTTTTGCCCTTCCTGCCGTTGTGGCATATCCACTTTGGGCTTCATGCCGTTGCGACAAACTGGGCAAGGACGATAAGGTGAATCGTACATGAGCATCACCTCCTTTCTAAGCTCAACCGAACCTAAACGGGTCAAGCCCGATTAAGCCAAAAAGGGAGTTTTACACGGCCCGAGCCTAGAAGAAGGGCATACGGACCGTGAGAAGAGACTAGAGGGATTTAGCGATGAGAGGAACCTCACTTGCTGGCTTTTCTTTCCAGTACAGGTCACGTTCAATACCTAAACCAAACCTTCCTTTAAAGGATTCAAGCTCATCAAGCGAGAAGGAACCCCATTCATCGTTGTGATCGCCGAAAAGAGAAACAAAACCAAAAAACAATCTGCGTTTTGGATTAAACTCGGTGGCAAACCATGTTCCAGATCCTGCTGGGTAAAAGAACTTGGCAATTACCAACGGGTCTTTTACAGTCTCCTGTCTACCAACTTGAGCAAAACGCTCTTCCAGCGCCTTTGTCATCAACTTCATGATTCATATGCACCTCCTTTCTAAGCCCGGACCAACTCAAACGGATCGAGTCCGCCAGAGCCAAATTAGACCAATAACCTGCTGGTCATTGGACACTCATTGGGAGCAGGTCCCAGTTGAGCTAAGAAAAGAGAATTGGTAAGGTGCTACGCAGTTGGCCGTGATTTTTTAATCGGACGCAAACTGCGTTGATTAACCCGCTTCAATGCCGTAGAAATCGACATCGCATGTTTTTGTAACAAAGATTCCTTAATATCTGCCAGCGGAGCAGGCAAGATGCCCTGGGGTTTTTCTTGCGTTTTCTCAATGAAGTGTAGAAAAGGATCTTTTTCCTGCTCATTCAAATATCGCCGCATCACAACCTGCCTTGCATTCAAGCTCTGAATCCAGTTGGCAACCGTCAAATATTGTCCCCTGTCGGGTTCTATAACGGGCTGCAAGCCAGAAGACTTGGGCGGCAGTTTTTCTTGTCTGGGGTTGTATTTGGTCATTTGCTGGGCAAACTTATACGCATCATTGAAGTTGTCCATAGCAAACGTCACATGATTTCCCAGATTCCAGATTTGCTCTTGTAGCAGCTCGGAAAGTTGCCAATACGCCTGAATAATGATGATGAGCATAAATTTGCGAGAACGATAGTAGGTGCTAAGCTCGCCAATCGCTTTTGCCATGCCGGGAATTTCAAACAGGCGGTATACCTCATCAATGACCAGCAAGACCGGCTTATCGTTTGAATCATGGGGCGAGCGGCGATTTATAACAGCACGTAGAGAAGAAAAAGCGTCCCAAAACACCCAAGCCTGAGCATCTGGTTGGTTGGTCATCTGTTCACCACTCAATAAATAAATTTTCCCCTCATCAATCATTTCTTGTTCGGTAATCGCAGGATACGGATAGCCATACCGCGCCCGCAGGAAACGCGGTTCAATGGCGCTTAACTCACCAACTAACGCGGTCGTGCGGGCTTCCCTGCCAGTCGGGGTAATGTTTTTCCGTAGCATTTCTTTTTCCAAATACCATTTGGCATCCGGCACATGACCTCCAAATCGCTTGACGGCCGTTTCCAACAACCCGCCTTCATAAGTGTCCAGCAGCAGTTTTTTTGCCTCAGTCAACTGCCACGAAGCCCCATGCTCATCTTTGATAGCTGTCAGTAAACGGAAGATATTGGGTGCAGTGATCGTAAGTGCCCGGCGCATCATGGGACTGCTGGCCATCAGCTCGGGGTTTAGCTGAACCAACAAGGTTTTGGCTTTTTGCACAAGCTCTTCGTCAGACAAACCATACGCTGGTGAAAGGAACGGCTTGGGAAGAACCAGTTTCTGATGCCCTGGAATATCCAAGACGATTCGCCTCATCATTGACCGTCTTTCCCGCTCTGGAAGCGTATGGACAAGCATCAGGAACTCATTGATGCCAGCTCCAGAAAAATCAAAGTAGAAGACGGGATGGTCAGGTTTTTGTCGCGCAAAGTTGAAAAGCTGCATTGCAGACCAGACCGTTTTACCCGTACCCGGATTGCCCGAAATGAGGGCACCTCGCGTCAGACTCTCGAAATGAAGATTGTCATCCGAGCTGGCGCGCAAATTACGCAAGGGTGGATGTGTGGGTGGGCCAAATAAAAGCCACAGCAAAAAGAAAATAAATTCCATCATGAGGTTAAAGTTTTGGCCTGGCCATCTCCACCCCAAATAAAGAGGGGGGTGGTCAATAACTCAGGCTTGGGAGCCTGCAATACTGACGTTAAATCCGTGAAATAAGCGAAACGATCATTCGGAACAGCGTTGTCTAGGACAAATTGCTTCACCTTGTGTCGGGGGGCATCGAAGATAAATAAGACCGAAACATCATTGTCAAAATAATCAATAAACCGAAATAGGTGTTGGCGGTAAGCCTTCAACTTCCCGCGCATAAGCTTTGTACGGCGAAAGTTGTCTGCGGTGGAATACTCACACAGCATCACCATGTTGGGGTACAAAACAGCCCAATCCGGTACACAACCAAATAGCTTCTTCTGTTCCAGAAAAAACAGCTCTGAGACAATCTCGCCGATTTCTTGAACACCGAATCGAATGATTAATTTGGTGCACATCAAATCATGTTCAAGGTGGCTAGTACTGTTACGCAAATGTGGATGGTTGAGACGGTACACAAGTTTCTTTCCGAATCGGACGGCCTTGAGTTTTTTCTCCGTCACCAATTGCGGGAACTGCTTCTCAATAAACTTTTTTCGCCTGCGCGAACCTGTGAGCCATTCCGCCATGTCTTTCTGGGTGAACAAAAGCAGATGGTGTTCCGCAGCCCAAAGGATTTTTGAACGGTTATTGTTGGGGTATATGTCACGCATGATTACCAGTTCAAAAGGTGGTGGAGCAAGCGCTTTATCTCCACGTTTGCTCCACCGAAATTTCAGAAAAGAAGCATTAACAAATAGACAGTTGCAAATGACCAACATATCCAACCGAGAATTACGACAAGGACTGCCAAAATCCGCACGGCCCAATAAAAATGCCGGTAGTAGATTGAGGGCAGTCGTCCACTCTGCATGACAGCCTCTAGTTGTTCACGGGCAAGCTGGTCAGTGGCGACAGGTACACCGCGAAACAGAGATGCAACGGCCGTCAAGACAAGCCTGAAGATAAACCAGGCGACACCAATGAGCAGGGGAACCAGATGTCTGACCCCTTGAACAAAAAGCGTAATTACGAATCCCATTCGGCGACGCATAACCACGTACCATCCTCTAAGACGACGATCAAAATTGGATCTACCGCCAATACTAAAGTGATGAAACCCAAAACCAGGGCAGTCACTGCTCCGGCCAACCAGGTGACCAAAGTCAATGCGACACCAGCTGTAACTGCCATTGCCTTACCAATCTTTTCAAGGTTGTTCCGATAGGCTTCAATTCTCTTTCGCTTATCTTCTTCCTCTTTAAGATTGTGGCCCACGATTACCTGCAGGATGGGTATGTCCTGTTCCCTGAGCAATTCGACTTGCCGCCAAGCTTCTCGGGGAATTTCGCAATCATCCATTTCAAAGGGTCTAAAATCCCAACCGTTAATTTCCATGGGTTCATCAATCATCCCCAGCTGAGGCATTACTTTGTAATCTGCAAAATTAGCTTTGCCTACTGCGAGTGCATCATTGATGATACTTTTCTTTGGGATTCTCTCTATATAGGTCTTTGCACTACGGTCTATTTTTGTGTACATTCTATTCACCTCCGTTTTTCAAATGCTGCCACTACTGTGCCACAATCGTGGCTTAAAGAGAGCGTTAAACTTCATAAACTATTTAAAGGGGAAATTTAAATGGATGAGGAAATTCTGCGTAACGCTTTAAACAGATTGAGACTTGAACATATAAAAATTATTTATTGGTTGAATAGAAACCAAAATAACGGCCACATTGCCACAAAACTCGATACCAATGCGACAGACATACACTTCAAGAGGAAATTCATCGAGGAAACGCTTACAATCGCTGGCATTGAGGGGATAAATGACAGCGCAAGAATATACCCACCAGAGCTAATAAACCTAATTAACCAAACAGTGGGTTCTCCACCTGACTGGTCAAAGTGGCCTCCTCCTTTGCCAAAAGAAGTCGAAGGTGAGGAGGTTGAGAAAGAATTTAGTGCGCGAGAAGCTCAAACTCTAGAACCAGAAGAATCGTTAGAAGAGTCAGATGGTGATAACGGTTCTAGTGACATATTGGAGGCGAATTCTGAATTCGGTACAGGAGAGGAGCAGACTTTAGAACCGGAATGGTCGGAAGAAGATGAAGAAGAGCAATTAGAAACTGATGAAGGTTTGTTGGCTACTCCACCTGAACGGCGAAGTCAGCCAAGATTGCTAAACATTTTTTCAAGGCGGAACGTGGTTAGGGGTATATTGGTAATTGCCTTTCTATTTGGTCTTTGGCAGTTGATCTTACTTATTATCGGTGGACCAGGTCCTATACCTGTCGGAACGCCTTCCCCAGAATCTGTCTTTGAAGAAGCGCAGTCGCCTACGGCCGATTCCCAAATAGCTGTTGAACAAACATTAACTGCGCGCGCACCCACACCTGATGCAGCTCAGACGCAAGCAGCGAATGAAGCAGAGATTGCCACAAATGTGGCTGCTACAGAAACTGCCCTTGTAACTGACACACCATCTCCTACACCAACCCAAACAAACACGCCGACCCCTTCGCCAACTGCCAGCAACACACCAACCCCAAGTCCAGTGCCACCACCTCCTACGGATAATCTTGTCTTGCATCTGCCTTTGGATGGGAATGCAGATGATGTGAGTGGCAACGGACTGAATGCCCTAAACGTAAATGGAGCCTTGCCAACAGAAGGAAGACATGGTGAACCCAACACTGCTTACAGTTTTGAAAGTACAAGCGGTATCATCATTCCCGATTCACCCAGGCTTAAAGGAAACACATCTGCGATAACAGTTGCTGTGTGGTTTAAAACAGCTTCACTTTCCACCTTGGATAGAAAATTTTCAATTATCACTAAGTTTCTTAATGCCAGTTCAAAGGATTGGGGGTTATTGGTTGGCGGAAATGATTTACTTTCGTTTTCAAGTGAAAATGGTAGACAAAATCGAGCCGATTACACTTGTTGGCAACAAGACGGAAAAGTAAGTGGTAATGAATGGCATCTGGGGGTGTTTGTGGCTGACCCACCAAATCTATATCTTTATCTAGATGGTGTTTTGGTGGGTCATTGCACTGACTTTGAGCAGAGATGGATTGCTACTGACAATAACGTTGAAATCGGAAACGTTATTTACAATGACAATCTATCATTCGAGGGATCAATTGATGATGTGTGGATTTGGGATAGAGCATTGTCAACTGAAGAGATATTAAACTTGTACCTATTTACAAAGTAGCCTACGAAATTTGCTGCTCTCCTACTTGAAAATAGAACCGAAATGGAGGGACAAAAATATCTTGTCTGACTTCAAGGTTGCTAATTGGGGGAAGTAACTCCAACCCTTGTGGCACAAGAATTAAGAATGGGTTTGTTTGATACCGCCTGATATATTCCTGGATTCCTTTTTGGAGTTGATCGCCAGGATCATCGTTGTTTGAAAACCGCCAGACAAAATAGCGTGAGTTTTTCTCGCTCGTCATTTTCAGCATCAACTTTTACCAGATAGGGGAGTCCTCTATTGGCCAAGGTGCGCTCGTGAAGATTTTGTTACGAGCGCATTTTCTTTTTCAGATAAATAAGAGTGTATCAATAAATGATTTGTTGTAAAATGTGTTAATGACAAATCATTTCTAAACATAACAAGATTGCTACAATAGCGGCATGGAATTACTTTCAGTTAAAGAAGTAGCTGGGGAATTGGGCGTTTCTGAAAACCGTGTCCGGGAATATTGCCAGGAGGGACGGCTAGGGGAAAAAGTCGGCCGTCAGTGGGTGATTACCCGTGAAGAATTAGAGGCATTCAAGAAGATTCCAAGAAAGCGTGGTGCGCCCCGAAGAAAACATCAGCCCGATGAATGTGATTGAAGCTTCACCAGCGCAAATTTCTACTTCAATGGGATATATTATGAAAAACAAGCGGCAAGGCTAGCTGATTTTTTCTATCCAGCGCTTGTTTAGCCTGGGCTTGCCAACGCCGAATCGTGGCTTTTGATGGGGTAAAAAAGCGTTTGTTATATTCCTCGATTTTTTGCTCGACCTTTTTTTGAACCGCAACTTCTTGAATTGCTGACATTTTTGCCTCCACTTTAATCAGGCGAACCCATAAACTGCCTTTGTTTGCGGCACTGAATTCACAGGGCGGGGTCAAGGTGGAGCGGAGGCAATTGGCAAATTCACGGCGGCGAGGGGGCGGAATTTGTAAATTGGTGAGGACATCTTGACTCTGAAAGTAAAAATGCCAGGCTCTGCCTGACATTTCTTCATAATTGCCCTGTGATAACCTGTTGCCGACAAAGGCAGCAAGCTACCAGTTCGCCAGCCGTCGCTTAGAGGCTCCATACGGCCGTATGCCAGGTCGGAGCTTGCGGAGACGACGGAACGGCCGTTTTGGAGGCGACGGCTTACCGTTGTGAATCGGGCAATATGGTGCGGATGCGGTAGGTACTCGTGCAGTTTTCTGGTTTCAAAAGAACGATCACAAATTCTTCAAATGGCGCATACTCCTGCACCATTCGCTGGGTATCATCATCAAAATCAAGTTCAACAACTTCTTGGGGATAATAGGCAAAAGGATGCAATTCATCTTCATCAAGAATAGTGGTTTCGACGACAACAGCCCCTCGGCCTGCTTCTATGAAGGCGCTGGATGAAGCAATCTGGAAAATTTCTGCATTGTCCTGAATAAGCGCCATGTCCAGTTCTCGATCTCTTTCAGCCCAGTCTGGTCTTGGTTTTCCGCGTTCTGGCATAGGGTTGTTGGTAAGGTTAACGATAGTATAAATCGTGATGCAATCTCAACCCGTAATCTGACACTCCGCCACTAATAAAATGGCTTGTTATAAACTTGACGATTTGCTACAGGGAGAATTGTTCGGATGCGGTAGGTGCTCCTGCGTTCTTCAGGCTAAAAAAACGATCACAAACTCCTCAAATGGCACATACGCCATTTCACTAAGACAGAAGCCACTGCCTCAGGCAGTGGGTAAGATTAAACGGTTCTACCGTAAAAGGGGTACTATAAACCACCTAGAAGGTGCA
>PABI01000162.1 GCA_002699125.1 Anaerolineaceae bacterium | reverse complement strand
CCAGCCAGACAATGGTGTCGGCCTGCGACCAGATGATTTGGCGAACCCGGCTGTAATTGCCGTCCAGCACCCAATACGGCCGTTCCACCGCCTGCGCCACTTTCTGGGCAAAATCGGGCGCTTCCGTCCAGTTGGGCCCCCAATGCAGGCTGTCTAGCTCAATGTGTGGATAACCCAGACAGGCCGCCAACTGCTGCGCCAGAGTGGTCTTGCCTGATCCGCTGGTGCCCACCACGACAATACGACTGCCAATTTTGCTCATCATAAAAAACTTCGAGAATAAGTAATCTCACGCCAAGCCGCCAAGAAGAAAATCTTTGCGTCTTTGCGTGACAGAGATTTCCAACAAGTGCATAAAATTACCAGCGCTGGCGGTATGCCTCCACCACGTTGGGCAGCGATTCCAGCTTTTGCAGCAGCCAGTTGAGCTGTTCCAAACTTTTTACCTCAACTACCAGCGAAATGGTCATAATATTGCCCACGGAGGTGGTTTTAGTTTTCGGGGTGTTGATTTTTTGGCCGCGCAAAATGGCCACAATTTCTTCAATGATGTTGGGGCGGCGGTACGCTTTCAGCACGATGGGGATGGGATAAACGGCCGCATTATCCCCCCATTCTACATCAATCAACCGCTCTGGTTCAGAAATATTTTGCACTTGTATGCAATCGGAGCGATGAATGGTGACGCCTTGACCGCGGGTGATGAAACCGGTAATCGGTTCCGGCGGAATGGGCTGGCAGCATTTGGCCATGCGCGTGTACAGGCCGCCAATGCCAGAAATGGTGAGCCCTTTCTCTTTTTGCGGAGTTTGCAGCAGCAACGGCCGTAACTCATCGTCCGGGTGTAGATTTTTTTCCATCAGGGCAATGGCCCCGCTGATTTGCCGGCTTTGAATGTCGCCGAAGCCCACCTTGGCCAGGAACTCCTCTTCGTCGTCGTATTTGAGCGCCTTGGCAATGTCGGAAACGGTATGCACGTCGGCCAGGCCCAGGCGGCGCAGTTCGCGTTCCACCACTTCACGCCCTTGCAAGATGTTTTGCTCCCGCTCCTGGTTGCGGAACCATTGGCGAATTTTGCTGCGGGTGCGGGCGCTGCCCGTGTAGCCCAGGCTGCCGTTCATCCAGTCACGGCTGGGACCACCACGATTGGTGGTTAAAATATCGACGCGCTCGCCGGACTTGAGCACGTAATCCAGGCTGACCATCTTGCCATTGACCCGCGCGCCCCGGCAACGATGGCCCACTTCGGTGTGGATGGCGTAGGCAAAATCGATGGGCGTGGAGCCGGCCGGCAGGTCGATGACGTCTCCTTTGGGCGTAAAAACGTAAATGCGTTCGGCCAGAATTTCGTTTTCCAGCAAATCGTCATCGTCATCACGTTCTTCGTCTTGCAGCGTGGCCAGCAGCTCACGCAGGCTGTCGATGCGCTTTTTGACGGAGCTGGCAACCCTGCCGCCCTCTTCTTTATAGGCCCAATGGGCAGCGACCCCTTTTTCGGCCTCATCGTGCATGCGGCGGGTGCGAATTTGCACCTCCAGATTCTCGCCGGTTTTGGTGTCGATAACGGCCGTATGCAGCGATTGGTATCCGTTGGCTTTGGGGGCGGCAATATAATCATCAAACTCGCGCGGGATTGGCTGCCACAAGCTGTGGACCAATCCCAGCGCCTGGTAGCAAAGATGCCGATCTTCTTCTTCTTTCTCTTTGGTGTTTTTTTTGTCGTAGCTGGCTTTGTCTTTTGGCTCCAGGATCACCCGCAGCGCCTGGATATCGTAAATATGGTCAAAGTCGAGCCGCTTGCGCATCATTTTGCGGTAAATGGAATAAATATGCTTGGAGCGGCCGGTGACTGTGCCTTTTAACCCGCTTTCGCGAATGGCGCGCTCTAATTTTTCTACGGCGCCTTCAATATTCTCCATCCGCTCGGCCCGACGGGCGGCCAGCTGGCCAGCTATTTCTTTATATTTTTCCGGCTGCAAGTAACGGAAAGCCAAATCTTCCAACTCCCATTTGAGCTGCCAGATGCCCAGCCGGTTGGCCAACGGTGCATAAATGTTCATCGCTTCTTTGGCAATGATGGTGCGCTGTTCTGGCGGCAGATTGCTGGCCTTGCGTAAATCTTGCAGGCAGTCGGCCATGCGAATCAAAATGACGCGAATATCACCTTCAATGATGGCCAAAACGGCGCGGCGCACGCCTTCCAGCGTTTTACGGTCGGCTTCCGGATCGCGCAGTTTTTGGTATTGGGCTTCGCTGGCGTAAGCGTAAAGATGTTCCAGCCCTTCAATGAGGTCGGCTGGTTCTTCGCCAAAATGGTGGCGAATGGTTTCCACCGTTTGGCCGGTGTGGGGCAGCAGGCTGTCGTGCAGCATACTGGCAATAAGCGTGGGCGTATCCACGCCCAGCTGGCTCATGATCTGGGTGACGGCCAGGTCATGTTCAATGTACATTTCGCCCGACTCGCGCTGACGGCCGTCGTGAATACGCGTGGCAAATTCATATGCCTTCTGCACCTGCTGGGCCGTTTGCCCATTGGGCAGGTTTTTTAGCAGTTCAGAAATAGAAATGAGAGATATTTGGGTCATGGTGGCTACATGCAAAAAGGCGACTCCACCAGGAGACGCCTGTCTGCGAATGGCTGGCGGAGCAAAAGAAGTCGCCGGAGCCAAAGGTTATTCTATAGGGTTACAGACTCAGTTTAAAAAAATTGTAAAGGATATAAGGATGGCTATGTTGTCGGCGACGTTGGGTTGGGAACGGCCGTTTACGATTCGCTGCCGTTGGGTTCATCATTTGTGCCCATTGAACCCAGCTGGGAAGCTTGTTCCTTCCCTTTGTCCAGTACAATCCGCGCCTGTTCCTGCACGCGTCCCCCAACATCTTTTACCTGTTGACGCGTACCGCTGAGGGCGGAGCCAGCCTTATCCAAATATTCCTGGCTGTAAGCACCAGCAGATTCACGAACTTGCTGTACTCTGGCCCCGCCAGTTTGCAGCAGCTCATTGCTTTTGCTGGCAATAATCGACCGGGTTTCTTCGCCCGATTGAGGGGTTAATATAATGGCAGTGGCGGCTCCTACGAGCCCGCCAATGACAAATCCTGCTAAAAAAGCACCGAGATCGTTTGAATTGTCGCTCATATTTCTCTCCTACCGTGGTAAGTTGTTGCGCGGATTGCCGAATAAGGCTTTGATGGCTTGCCGGACGCCGGCTACATGGACTCTGGCATCAGTGACCGGTTTAATTACGTTTTTACTCACAAAGGTGGTGGTTCCACGAATTGTACCAACGGTTTCGTTTGTTTTTTCCAATATAGGTTTTATTTCAAATTCCAACATGTTGACCAATCGAATAATCATCAGCAGCATGAACAGCAAGACAATGCCAAATAGGCAAGATTCTAGAGCCAGGGCAATGAGCAGCACATCGCGGACGGCTTCAATGGTAGCGGCCTTCGTACTGGCCAGCCAGACGATGCCCCAAACAGCGCCACCCAACAGGACCAGCGCTAAAATCACGGCCAGGGCAATGTAAACTGGTTTGACAGAGATCAATTTCTTTTGTTCTGGCGCAGGGCCAGAGGTGGATGTGTATGTCGGGCTATCCAATGTGGATGTCTTGCTCCTGATTAGGATTTCTGTTGGAAAATGTAGGGCAAGTATAGCATTAAAGCACAACGGCTTCAAAGTAGAAGCCCATTCCGATAAGTTTTTCGGTAATTAAAATCAATGGGACGCTGATGAACGCAGATAAACGCAGATTTTTATTTTTATCGGCGTCATCCGCGTTCATCAGCGTCCTATTTCATTCCTGCTTGATTTTTAATGTCAGGTCAGGTAACGGCCGTATCCCCCGCCAGCCATCGACTAATAATCAACGCCACCCAGGCTCCCACGCTGGCGCTGAAAAGCTGCAAAGCGCCCAGACGCAGCCAGTTGAGGTTGATTAGATCGCCCACCGCGTGCCCCAGGGCAAAACCAATCCAGGACGCTGCCAGGTAAAGGATGATGCGCCGCGCCGGACCACCGAGCAGCAGATGAAAGCCTGCGCCGTACGCAGTAGCCAGTAAAAATCCAAGGATGAGGCCGGAAGCAGCAGTGGTCATGAATGCACCTGAATGTCGGCGAGTTGGAGGGAGGGAGTGGTTTGGGCGGTTACAGCCTGCACTGAGTCTGCCGAAGTGGCCGTATCCTCCAACAAGTTCACCCCATCGGCAATAATGCCGCCGCCCAGACAAACGTCGCCATCGTAAAAGACAGCCCCTTGCCCGGCGGTGACGCCAAAGACGGGTTCGTGGAAGGTGACCTGGGAACGGCCGTTCCCCAAATCCACCACCATGCCCTGAATCCCTTTTGCCTTGTAGCGAATTTTAATTTGTGCCGGGATCGGTTCCTGTGGCGGCCGGCCGCTGAGCCAGTTCACGTCCCGGGCAATAAGGATTTGCTGCCCCAGCTCTGACTTTGGCCCGACGATAAGCGCGTTGCGTGCCACGTCCTTGCGCAAAACAAACAGCGGCACGCTGGCCGAAATACCTAACCCTTTGCGCTGGCCAATCGTGTAAAATGGCAGCCCCTCGTGCTGTCCCAATTCTTCACCGCTGCTGGTGAGGATGGGGCCGGGCTGGCTGGCCTTTTGGCTGTACTCCTGCAAAAAGCGGCGGTAGTCGCCGTCGCCCAGAAAGCACAAATCCTGGCTCTCGCTTTTGCTGGCGACGGGCAGGCCGAACTTTTGGGCCAGCTCGCGCACTTCTGGCTTGGTGTAGCCGCCGATGGGAAAAAGCACCTGTCCCAGCTTTTCCTGGTCTAAAACGTGCAGGACGTAGGATTGGTCTTTGTTGGGGTCAAGCCCTTTGCGCAGTTGGTAGCCGTCTGGCGTGTGAACCACCTGGGCGTAATGGCCGGTGGCCAGGTAGTTGGCGTCCAGCGCCAGAGCGCGTTCCAGCAGGTAGGTGAAGCGGATTTGACGGTTGCATTCGATGCAGGGGTTGGGGGTACGGCCGTTCGCGTGCTCATCAATAAAAAATTGCACAATCGTCTGCCGAAAATGGTCCTGCACGTCCACCACGTAAAACGGGATGCCCAGCAGGCCGGCCACGCGCCGCGCATCGGCCATCTGGTCTGGGGTGCAGCAGCGGTTGGCGGGCGCGGCCGGACCGATGCCCGGCTCACTCCACAGGCGCATCATCATCCCCACGACGTCGTAGCCCTGCTCCACCAGCAGCGCCGCCGCCACGGAGCTGTCCACCCCGCCGCTCATCGCCACCACCACGCGCTTCTTGTTGCTGTTCTGCTTCATCTCACTCATGATGCGCCTAATGTACAACTTTCTGAATTTTTATCAACACGTTGACCCGGAATGGGCTTTGCGTGTTACTCAAATCTTTCAAACCTTTCTTGGTTTTCTTTCAACTCAGATGCACGTTGGTTCTCGACTTCAATTTGAAGTCTCTGATGTTGTTCGATGGCCCACTCCTGAACCACGGAAGTTGAATGCTTAAAAAGTTTTTCAAGCAGAGGCAGCCTTTTTGCCATTGCCTCTGCTCGCGAACCACTCCATGACATGGGATAGATTTCACTTTCAAGTTGTGATAGCACGGCTTTTATATTTGGTGATTTTTCAAAGATAGAAAATACTATCGGTTCCCAATATAACTCCTCCGAATCTTTTGTTTTTGAGTACGTTTGCAAAGACGACACAATTAGTGGATAGCGTACTGCTGGGTCTTCTTCACACCAATCTACAACAATATTTTCTGGTATTTGGTTAACTGGACTGTCTGCTCTTTCAAGATCGCCAAAAGTTCCCCGTCGAAACATGTATTCATCGCATCCAATAAATGAGTCTAAAAAGATATATGGGTGAACTTGCGCCAATTTTGTAAGTAATCGAGGGTAGTGGAAACTGTAAATTCGGTATTCTTGGAACTCTTCCGCAAGGCGTTGGCATAGCTTTGCAGCCGATTGAGTACCTTCCTCTCCTTGAAGGGAAACTTCTGCTATTTGTGCCAACCGATGATCGGGAGGATCGCCTCTGTTTTGCTTTTCTTCATGAGTAAATTGTAAAAGAACCTCACGCGAAACTGAAATTAGCTGCTGGGAGTGGGTATTCGATTTTCCTTTTTCCTTGTGAAATCTCATACTTAATATCTCGACTGCAACTCTTGCTCCACCTTCTATTGATATAAGCTTTTGAACGAGTGTAGCCAAATCATCATCATCAATAGCTTCATGACGACGACCCCAGGCGAGACGCCCGAAACTATAAATGTCTATTTTACCTTCGACTAAAGCCTTATGAAGACGTTCAATACCTTGCTTATCAATTTCTGAGGTCATTTGAAAATATGGAAACCATTGGCCTAATAATTCATCTTCAATGAGGGAGTCAAGAGTTAAGTTGTAAAGAGCGGGGTCGTGTATTGCACAGGATGAGAGGAATCCCAACATAACCGCAATTTGGCGCTTTTCAGGAATTGTTTCCGCAAATTGCTTGTACAGCGATTGCCACATACTTTTTTTGTCTTCACAACCTTCTGCTAATCCCTCGCCAAACACCCCCAAACGGTCATGGTAGTTAGATACAAGGTCTGGTAAGAGCTCTCTAAATACGGCCTCATCTTGTGCTACTTCTACGCCAATTTGTCGTGTAATATCTCGCACTCGTTTCCATTGGTTTGAGAAATCTTCTTCTTCATGAAAGTCCTCTTCTAGATGAAAATTTAAGCGCCCATCGGTAAGTGCGTATGCACGCGCTCGCTCCAGAAGATTGATTGGCTTTATACGTTGTGAAAGCTGCTTTAGCCTCGACAGCGTTTTTTGCTCCATCCGTTCGCCATCGTGTCGAATAATTCCTTTGACCGAAATCCAACCTTCATTCCATGCTTCATCGCTATGAATTTGAATAACTGTTTGCTCCAAATCACCAAGAAATTCCTGATCGAAGCGTACGCCGATTGACCATAGACCTCTTAGATGATTGGCCATTACTCGTTTGACTTTCTTTGAGATAGGTGCGTCCAACATAGCTGTTTGTGTGCAGATTGCCAGAAAGATTCTGTACCAAGTAACCACCTCTTGATTTGTTTCTGGCCGATAGCCGAAATCACGAGGTCTAGCACCAAAAGTGTTTGTCTGATTTGTCATAAAGTGATGAGTTTTCAACGTGGCTTCAAGAAGGCTTATTCCTAATTCTTGTTCTGCTTCATTGCTTGAATTTAACAATTCATCAATTATCGTCACACGAATCTGTGCAGGTGCATGTGTTCCAGATAGGAAAATGTGAAACAGTGTTGATAATGTTCTACGCGCAGAGCCGCCATCGTTTGTGTTTGGTTGTTCTAGCAGTGCTATTTTAGAAAGTAAACGTGCGCTTCTTTGAAATAGGTCGGGTTCGTAAGCTAGATGTCTTAACAATCGAATAAATTCGTGTCTGCGGAGTCTTTCAAAGCCTTCTCTTTCATTGCTGCTACGCTCTAACATCGCCAATGCTGCTTCAGGTGCAATGGGTGCGATATTTTCAAATACAGTTCGCCCTAATGTGTTGAAATTGCAGTTTGTTGCCCCTATCCAGCCATCTGGCCTTAACCACTCTTTAGCGATTTCAGTTACGGGTTCACAATCATGTAAATAACTAAGCCGACGAGTAAAAGACCCGATTAATCGTTCTAAACCGCTAGACAAAAAAGCGTCAACGACGGTTTGTGTTGGTATAGAATTGAGCGCATCCTTGGCTAGTCGGTTGGCGATGGCGTGTGGTAGAACTGCTCTCCACACGCTTCGAGCTTGCACCAACCCTCTGTTCCTCAGCTCCGCCACATCTCGATACAATTCGCGTAATGATTTTTCGGCTAAGTTTGCCAAGAACACAAGCTCAGATGTTTCTGCGGAATCAACCCCGTCAAACGAGTACACAAGTGAACAGATTTCAGCCGAAACTTTCAAGTTTTCGTTTGGATGATGACGCTGGTGGAAAAGTCTGTCGAACAACTCCTCGTCCCTAAGTGTTGACAAACTTTCATCCTGTCCCAAAGTATTGGCGAGGGCGATTGCTACTCGTGCATTTCCACTTGCAAATTCTGCTATTGTTCGTGCGTTAATCTGGCTTATGGATGGATAGCGTTGTTCTAATAGCTTTTCAATTACTTTGCCACTAGAAGGTTCCAGTCGGAAAACACCTGTTTCTTCTGGAATATCATCACGAATATCATATTCAACCGTCAGTAAGTTAACCATCGAACCTGCACATAACTTCGTTAGTTTGCGATGTAACTCAAGAGAGCAATTGTCGATGATTAACACAGCTTTTTCGTCTGTTGCTATAAGTTGGCTGGCAAATGTCGGGGGATCAGGAAGAGGGTTATCTGAAATATCTGTGTAGTATGCTAAAAATTGGTTGAGTGCGTGATCGCCAACTCGTTCATCAAATAATGCCTGCACCAGTCGCGTCTTTCCAACACCTGATAAGCCAGTTAGTCGAATCGATACATCATTCTGAGACAATCGTAGCCGTAATTTGCGTAGCCCATCAATTACTGAGTCGCCTTGCTCAGAATTTATTCCATCATGGAGTCTCAATTCTTCATCAACTATAAACTCTTCTTGAGGTCCTGTTGGTGTATTTGCCCAATTATCGTATGGTTGCCAACCCTGTAATGGTCGTCCAATTTTGTTACGGACCCAAAGAATCAAGGAGGGATGGGTCCGAACCCAAGTTGCGATACGATCCCGATCTAGAAAGTCTAAATGTAATTGCTGATAATTAGGTTCACTAGCAACGGCCTCACTCATTGCTTCAAGCCGCATTCGTAGAGCCTTTTCCGTTACCGATCCTTTTGAATTAACGATAATGTAGGCTCCCCTTTCAACGATCAGAGCCTTGATTTCTTCCCTAAGCTCTCCTTTGGGTTTCATTTCTTTCCCGATTTTCGCAGGTTGCATATCGGGAATTTTCACCTGAAACCCTGTTGCCTTTCTTGGCACTCGACTATTATGTGGCGGTTCAAAATCACAATGAACGGTTACATCCATTCCGTCATCACTTGCATCTTGATGACCACCCCAGATAATTCCATTTGTAGGTAATCCAGCTAACTGGAAATCTGCTTCACAAAGACGACCAATCAAAGAGCGCAAATCGGCATCGCCAAGTAACGCAATATCTTCCCCGGTAATTTCAAGTAAACTCGACATGGGTTTATTTTACTGCGATTTGGTTAAATTTCAGATTTTGATTCGACTTGGTTGATTAGGTTGCGGAAGGCAAGGTGAGGACAGTTTTTAAAACAGTAGTTTTCTTGCAGTCACTTCCAGGCAAAATAAGGCTGCTCGAAGTGGGCCACGCGCGTCTGTTTGCCCAAAATGCACACCTCGCGAAATTGGTACAGCATGGCGGCCGTGGGGGCGGCAATCCAATTGTCACCAACGGGCATGAGCAGCACTGGATTTTCGCTTTCGGGAATGTTTTGCAAAATGGGGGCATCTTCGCGCATCAACTCGGCGATGGGAATGCGGTGGATGGCCTGTACTTCGTCTGGATTGGCTTGAAGACCAGTGACACAGCCGCCCCAGACGACAACCGGTTTAATGGTGAAGCCAGAGCGGGTGGTGTAATCATCCAAACGGCCGATCACGTGTTCCATCCCCAATTTCAAACCAACTTCCTCCGCCAACTCGCGCAGAGCCGTTTCTTCTGGCGTTTCACCTTTGTCCATGCGCCCCCCAGGCAAGGCCCATTGTCCCGCATGTTTTTTTAGTTTGGCCGAGCGGCGGGTCAGCAAAACGGCCGCATGATTTTCCCAGCCAGCTTCAAAAGGGATTTCATACAGGTCAGGCTTATGCGCCATGTGAACAATTGTGATGGCCACAGCAGCCGCTCGCTTGCCATCATGCAGTTCACCTGACCGAAAGGAAAAGTGGCGCAGATTTGCCGTAATGTAATGGCGCAGCTCGTCATTGCATTGCAGATGGAACATATGGCCTTGTGGCTGTTCAATGCGCACGGCGACTTCGTAATGGGTCACCTGTGTTTCATATCGTTTTAGTAACTGCTGCGCTTTGTCGGGAATAACGGCCGTTTCATACTCCTCCCCAACAAACCCTTTCACATCTTCCGGTGTCTCAAAATAGAAGATGGTTTTGAACTCGACTTCCTCGTGATCAACGGCACGCCGCAGCACCTGTACCCCACGATAACCGGGTGGGCTTTTGGCTTCGGTATTGGGGATGATTGTTTCGCGCAAAAGCGCTTCAAAAGCGTTTGCGTTGTCGTGGGTTGTCCAGTCGCGCCATTCTCGGGCAATCATGGGACAAAAAGCTGGCTGACTTTGCGGACTTTTTCGAGGATGGTGGGCATGGCTTGGATGACGTGCTCGATGTCCGCCGCGCTGTTTTGGTGGCCGACGGTGAAGCGCAGGCCACCTTTGGTCCAGGCGGGGTCCAGGCCAATTGTTTCCAGGATGGCGGAGGGCTTGGGGTCGCCGGTTTTGCAGGCGGAACCGCTGCTGGCGCTGATGCCGGCCATGTCCAGGTGCATGAGCAAATCGTTGCCGCTCATGTTTTTGAGGGCGAAGCTGGCGTGGTGGGGCAGTCGCTCGGTGGGGTGGCCGGTGAGGATGATCTCGTCGGCAGGCACGGCGGCCATGATGCCGACAATGAGATTGTCGCGCAGGCTGGTGTCGTGGGCGACCCGTTCCTCGATGTTGTTTTGGGCCAGTTGAAATGCTTCAGCCGCACCCACGGCAAAGGCGACGTTGACGGTGCCGGAGCGACGGCCGTCTTCCTGCCCGCCCCCCGTTAACGAAGAAATTAGCTCAATCCCGTCCCGTACGTACAAAATCCCCACGCCCTTAGGGCCGTAAAATTTGTGCGGCGCCATGCTGAGCAGGTCGATGGGCATGGTGGCCATGTCCCAGCGGGTGGTGGCCGCTGCCTGCACCGCGTCCGTGTGGAACAAGATGCCGTGTTCGCGGGCCAGCGCGCCAATCTGCTGAATGGGCTGCATCGTGCCGATTTCGTTGTTGGCCGCCATGATGGAGATGAGCGTGGTATCGGGGCGGATGGCGGCGGCGACGTCGTCTACGGAGACACGGCCGTATTTATCCACCCCCAAAATCGTCAGGTCAAAGTTGAAATGGTCACGTAATTGAACGGCCGTTTCCAAAACCGCCTCGTGCTCAATGGCGCTGGTGATGAGGTGGTTGCCGGTGCCGTTCTTGCGCGCCGCCCACATCACGCCGCGAATGGCCAGATTGTCGCTTTCTGAGCCGCAGCCGGTGAAGACAATTTCTTTGGCCTGCGCGTTCATCAGTTGGGCAATGGTGAGCCGTGCTTCGTCCAGGGCAAATCCAGCGGAACGGCCGTGCACGTGCGACGAGGATGGATTGCCGTAATGGTCCGTCCAAAACGGCAGCATTTTTTCAATAACCTGGGGATGTACCGGCGTGGAAGCGCCGTGATCGAGGTAGATGTGTGTTGACATAATTGAGTTTGTACCTGACTTAAACTAATCCGCATGTGGGGGGATTTTATCAACAGATTTCGCTTTGTTTTTCTCACAAACCATATGAGGATTGGAGTCGCAAGGAAAAGTTTGGTTATTCTTCGGCGATGGGGAGTTTGACCGTGAAGGTTGTGCCCTTGCCTGCCGTGCTTTTCACCTGAATGGTGCCATTATAATTCTCGACGGCGACTTTGACCATGTAGAGACCCAGCCCGGTACCGGCGATGCCCCGCTCAACGGCCGTTTGCGCCCGGAAGAATCGGCCGAACAAATTGGGCAGCGCCTGACGCGGAATGCCAATGCCGTCGTCTTTTACCTGCACTACAATCTGGCCATTATCGGCAAAAGCTTCCACGCGCACCGTGCCGGACAGCGTAAACTTGACGGCGTTGTCGATGAGGTTCTTGAAGATGAGATGGTACGTTTCCTGGTTGCCCAGCACCTGGGGCATGTCGCCGGTGATGCGCTGGCGGAAGGTGAGTCCTTTTTCGGTGGCCCGGTCGGCCAGGGGGGGCAAAATTTCGTCGAACAGGTCGTTGAGGTTTACCAGATCGTTGCTGCGCTGGAATTCGCTGGCTTCCATTTTGACCACTTCCAGCATCTGGCGCACCATCTTTTGCAGCCGGTCGCTTTCCCGCTCAATAACGCCCAGGAAGCGGTCGGCCTTTTCTTTTTGTTGCGCTTTGCCTTCGCGCAGCAGGCGCGCATACATCAAAATGGTGGCTAACGGCGTGCGCAGTTCGTGGATGATGCCGTGGAAAAAGTCGTCACGCAGCCGTTCTACTTCGCGAATCTGGCTCAGGTCGCTGAAGACAAAGATCATTTCGGTGACTTCACCATTTTCATCCCGGATGGGTGCACCGCTGAGCAAAACGGGCACCGTGCTGCCGCCGCGCTGGCTCATCTCGGTGGCCAGCTGGGGATAATCTTCACTGGCGTTGAGCACGCGCTGCATAAACTCATTCAGGCTGCCGTTGGTGAGGCGAATCATGTCGTTGGCTTTCTGGCCCAGCAGCGAGGGCAAATCGCGGAACAGCAGGCTGAGCAGGGAGTCGTTGGCGTGGGTGATGAGGCCGTCGGCGTCAACGGTCATCATGCCTTCAGACATGTTGGCGAAGATGGTTTCAATGCGGCGCTTTTCGGCGAGAACGGCCGTGTGCAAGCTGGCATTCTCAATTGCCGCCGCCAGCGGCCCGCCAATCGCTTGCAGCAGGCGCAAATCATTCTCGTTAAAGTCGCCGTTTTGTTTGTTAATCGCCTGCAAAATGCCGATCACCCGATCTTCAATTTGCAGCGGAATACAAATCATGTTGCTCGTCTGGAAGCCCGACTGGCGATCCACGCGCGAATAAAAGCGTTTGTCAGAATAGACATCGTTGATGATGACTGATTGGCGATTCTCTGACACCCAACCGGCGATGCCTTGTCCCTTCTTCAGACGAATTTGGGGCAAATCTTTAAACAAATCGCCCATCAGCATATCGACAAAAATGATGTCGCCCGAAGGTTGTTCGATAAGGCCCACAGAAACAGAGCCCACGTTAAGCGTGCGGCGTACCGGCTCCATCAGCTGGCGGTAAATGTTCTGCAAGCTCAGGGTGGAGGTTAGCGCGTAACTAATCTCGGAAACGACGGCAAACTCGATGTCCTGCCGCCCCACCGTTTGGCGCAGAAAGGCGCGATCCAGTCCCATAGTTACGTGGGTGGCTAACGCAGCAATGTTTTCTGGCTCAATGAGTGGATGGCCGTCATCAGGATCTATCAAGCAAAGGATGCCGGGTGGGGTGACGGGCGCATAGCGGCCCGGGGCAGGCAGCGGCACGGCCATGATGCGCTCGCGGGGCAGCTGCCACAGCTCGCTGCGAATGAGTTCGGCCGGTGGTTGATTGAATTTTTCTTGCAGGGTGGGTTGCTCGGCGACCAGGAAGCTGGCAAAGGAGGCGTGTTCTTTGTTCCAGCGGGTTTGCTGGAGACGGCCGTCTTTATCACAAATCCACACGTCAAAATATTTTTTCTGCGGATCGCTGATGCCGACGACGGTGGTTGTTTGGGCGAAGACGGCCGTTTCATTAGCCACCACCGCACAAACACCGTGTGCATCAAAAATATTTAACAGCTCTTCAGCCAGCCTTTGCCACAGGCCATGTAACTGGTTGGAATCAATGGATAACGTGTCGCTCATTTGTACCTATCGTGTATAAATAATCCTTGCGTTGTTTGTCTTGAAATTTATAACCGGGGGCAACCGTATTGACAAGAGGACATTCGGCATAAATTTAATGACTTTTCAGCTATTGGCGATGCGTCTCATGGGCAATGCTGCTGATTTTATGACATTCGGCATAAAGTTTCGGGTTAAATGTGGTTGCCCGAACTCTTCAGCTTCTGTATAGTCTTCCATAGTGTCGACTGACCTGTACCCAATAAGGTACGGCAAGATTTTTCCGGTCAGTTTACCAGCCCACTGTACCTGTAAACGCACAAATTAACAATCCCAGGAAAATTTTCTGATCAACTTTAGAAGGAGTGAACATGTCTTACATTGAATCAATCCATGGACGGGAAGTGTTGGATTCCCGTGGGAACCCAACCGTAGAAGTAGAAGTACAATTATTTGACGGCGCATTTGGCCGGGCGATTGTGCCCTCTGGCGCCTCCACCGGTGTGCATGAAGCGTGGGAAAAACGGGACGGCGACAAGGATCGCTATCTTGGTAAAGGGGTGCAGCAGGCGGTTACGGCCGTCAATGAAGCCATCGCCGAAGCCATTGTCGGTTGGGATGCCACCGACCAGGTGGGCATCGACCAGGCCATGCTGGAGCTGGACGGCAGCGAAAACAAGAAAAACCTCGGCGCCAACGCCATTTTGGGCGTTTCCCTGGCCGTGGCCCACGCCGCGGCCGCCAGCCAGGAAATGCCGCTGTACCGCTATTTGGGTGGTGTCTATGCCCGCACCCTGCCCGTGCCGATGATGAACATCATGAACGGCGGTAAACACGCCGCTGGCGCTACCGATCTGCAAGAGTACATGATCATGCCCGTGGGTGCGTCCAGTTTTGCTGAAGGGCTGCGCTGGGGTACTGAAATTTACCACAGCCTCAAGAAGGTGCTGGCCAGCAAAGGGTACGGCACCACGGTTGGCGACGAGGGCGGTTTTGCCCCCAGCGTCAAATCCAACAGCGAGCCATTTGAGCTGATGCTGGAAGCTATTGAAAAAGCCGGCTACAAGCCGGGCGAGCAAATCATGTTTGCTATGGACCCCGCCGCTTCTGAAATTTACGAAGACGGTGTTTACAACATGAAGGTTGAAGGCAAAAAACTGTCCGGCGCGGAAATGGTTGATTTCTACGTGAACCTGGTGAACAAATACCCCATCATCTCCATTGAAGATGGTTTAGGCGAGGACGATTGGGAAGCGTGGACTTTGATGATGGAGAAGCTGGGCGACAAGGTGCAAATTGTTGGTGATGACCTGCTGGTGACCAACGTCAAGCGCATTCAGATGGGCTTTGAGCGCAAAGCGGCCAACAGCTTGCTGTGCAAGGTTAACCAGATCGGCAGCCTGACCGAAGCGATTCAATCGGTGGAAATGGTGCAGCGGCATGGCTGGACGGCCGTAGTCTCCCATCGCTCCGGTGAAAGTGAAGATGCTACCATCGCTGATTTGGCTGTGGCTCTCAACGCCGGCCAGATCAAAACGGGTGCCCCCGCCCGCAGCGACCGTGTGGCCAAGTACAATCAGCTCCTGCGCATCGAGGATGATTTGGGCGATTCGGCCATCTATCCCGGTTTGAAGGCGTTTACGAATCTGCGTCTTTAGTCTATTTTCAGGACTGGCAGTCCTTGACCTTCTATTGAGTGGAAATAGTTGAGACTAAGGACTGCCTGTCCTCACCCGTTTACCTGAATCTAATCTTTACGCGGTAAACTCTGCCCACTTTGCTAAACAACTCACGAGAAGGAAACAACCATGATTCGATTTGAAGACGAACAAGAAGAAGCCAAAGCAAACGATAAACCAAAGAAAAATATGATGGAACGGTTGCTGGAAACCCGCACCATTACTATTTTTGGCGAAATTGATATGAAGGTGGCGCGGGAAGTAACGGAAAAGCTCATGCTCCTGGCGGCCGATTCCGATGAAGATATTAAAATCTTTATCAACTCCCCTGGCGGGCATGTGGAATCCGGCGACACCATTTTTGACATGATTCGCTTTGTCAAGCCTAGAGTGAAGATTGTGGGTACAGGCTGGGTGGCCAGTGCTGGGGCACTTATTTATGCAGCGGCTGAGCGGGAAGACAGATACAGCTTGCCTAACACGCGCTTTTTGCTGCACCAGCCGATGGGCGGCGTGCGCGGCCAGGCACAGGACATCGCCATTGAAGCCGAAGAAATCATCAAAATGCGCGAGCGGCTCAATCGCATTTTCTCTGAGCAAACGGGCCAACCGCTAGAAAAGGTATCCAAAGACACCGACCGCAACTTCTGGATGGGTGCCCAACAGGCCATTGATTACGGTCTTGTGGGGAAAATTATTACTTCGGTTGAGGAAATTGATTAACTGATTCGTTGGTCAATTTCACAAAATTGACCAACAGATGAATAGCGTGCGAAAGTTGAGCCAACTTTCGCACGCTTTTTATTTCTGTCGCCGGGCCAGGGCGTTCATCACCATGATAAATGCGGTGATCATCCCCAGCATAAAGGTGATGGCGATAATGATGAGCAAGGTTGTAAGCGGGATGAACATGCTGTTTTCTCCTGTGCGTGAGATTGGACCATTTTGTTCATTAATTGGACCTTTCAATTAGGAAAAATGGTCCAATCTTGAATGGCCAACCTCCCGCAGGTTTCGTCTATGAGCTTCCTCATGGGTAGAGCCTGCGGGAGGTTTTGTCTAGGCAGTTAGCTAAACATTCCCGCGGGCATCGCCCCTTGCTGGCTCATGCTGATGGTGGATTGGGAGACCAGATTGAAGATGCGACGCAGCTCCTGGTGGTCTAGCCCAGCAGCCAGCACATCGGGGAAGCCAATTTCATCGGCCAATTTGCGCAGTTCGGCGGGGTTGATGCCGCCAGAGCGGAAGCCGACGTAGGCCAGGATGTAAATTTCGTGCTTGAGCAGCTCGGTGGCGGCGCGGCGAATCTGGGCGGCGCGCTGTTTGGAGGCATTGTCGTCGCCATCGGAGTAGACAATGACGATGCAGCGTACCATGACGCCGCTTTGGCGCAGCTGCTGGGCGTAGAGCACCATGTTGGTCAGCCCGCCGGCCACGGCGTCGTACAGGGTGGTGGAGCCGCTGGGCGTGTAGCTGCTGCGGGTGAGTGGGGTGATGTCTTTGATGGGCATGTAGCCGTGCAGCAGACTCACGTCCTGGTTAAACAGAATGGTGCTCATGAGAATGTCGGCGGCGGCGCTGGAGCCGCGCATGGCGGCCAGGTAGTCACCATTGTAGGCAGCGATGAGGTCGGCGGCATGGGGGGCCATCGAACCGCTCATGTCAATGATGTTCATGGCCAGGGTGACTTCGTTGCTGGCGATTTGGTTGAGGGGTGTGCCAACGGCCGTTGCCATCGTCGGCCCATTCAAATTTGAAATTACCAAATCCATTGTGTTATTCGTCAGGCCATCTGCCTGGGCCGATTGAAACAAATTGTCCAGGTTGCCAAGTCCGTTATTGTTTGTTGTCATGATGAGTTCCTTTAGAAATGGGACGCTGATTTGCCTGATTTTCCTGATCATGGGAATCAGGTAAATCTGCGTTCTATTTTTTGCGTAACAATTTTTTAACACACCGCTTTATTTAGAAGGGCAGCTTGTCGGTGCTGTTGATGAAGTTGACGCCCTGTTTGGCAAAGTCGGCGAAGCGAGCCTGGGCGATGGCGTGGAAATCGACATCCGGGTGCAGCACGGGAGAAGTGCAGTCACGCAGAAAATAGATCTTCTGTAAGGCCTCCGGCTGGCCGCTGAAATCTTCCACCAGGTCTTCGACCGTTTCCAGCACGCAGTGGCTTTCCGCCTCCCCGGCGATGACGACGAAATCGGCTTGAGCCAGGGTGTCCAGGAACGGCTTGTTTTTGCCGCCCATTGGATGATTGGGCACGGGCACCTCCGGCTGGATAATGGAATAATGTTCGGTGAGCGGGATGCTGCCTTTGGTGAGCCATGTTGGTTGTGTTTTCCGCGCGATGCTGTGCCAGAGAACGGCCGTAAACAATTCCGGGTCCAGCGCATTGCCAATGCTGCCAATCATTACGTGGTAAGGCCAGATGGTGAGCTGTTTTTTGGCTTCCTGCTCCAGCTGCTTCACATAGTTGGTCGATTGCACTGGAGCCACCAACGGCCGCCATTTGCCCTGCTTGATATCGTCGTAGGTGATGAGCGTGAACGGGGCGGGATGATTGCCGGCTTCATCAGCCCACCACGCGGGATGAAAAATCTGGTGGGGCAGGTGGGAATCCAGCGAGCAGGTGATGTTAGTGATGCGTTCCGCATTGTTGTAGATAAATTCAATGGTGCGTTGAATGTCGCCCGGCGCACCGGGCACGAAGAGGCTGCCCTTATCGTGGCAAAAATCAACCTGCATATCGATGATGACCAGGTGGACATCTTCTTTGTCTTCGACGGCTGGCTTTAGGCCAGCGGTTGTTGCTTCGGCGGCGATGGTAGCCACGTCAGGATAGTACAGCGTGCCGATGCGGCTGGGGTCGTAAAAACTGGGGAATTTGCTCATGTAAGGCTCCTTTTTGTGCTTAAGATTTCAGTAACCATATTAAGTGTATTAATTACACTAAGTAAGATATGGGCAGTATAGTGTATTACTTACACTTTGTCAAGCGTCAATTTAGAGGGCAGGATTGGCAGTCCTGTTATTATCAAGCATTTTATCAAAGGAAGGACTACCAGTCCTCAATGTCATAAATTTTTGGCGACGACAATACTGGCGTGGGAAGTGGCATCGTGCTGGGGCGCGCCGTCCATGTCTATGATGGTGGTGAAGCCACATTTGATCCAGAAGCGGAGGGCCGGCCAGTTCTTGAGGAAGATTTCCAGCCAGATGGCGTGATGGCCAATCGCTTTGGCTGTGTGGGCCAGTCCCGCGATCATTTCAGTGCCAAAGCCTCCTTTTTGGACATCGGGATGCAGGACAAACATGGATATCAGCAGCGTCTGAGGCTGTGGATGGTGGTGGTGGCAGTGGAAGTAGCCGATGAGCTGATCATTGTGGCCAATGGTTTGGAGTTGGAAACGGCCGTTCCCAACCCCATCTACCATACTTCTTGTCACCAAACCGGCAAATTCTTCCTCAGGATAAATCTGAAACGTGGGATCCCACTGCCCAACGTGGCTGCACGCATTGAAAATGGCCATGAGCCGCGGCACACTTTCCAAAACGCCATCGGCGATGTGCAGCCGGTCAGTTTGCCAACTGGCGGGTAAACGATTCATGTGAACTCCTACAAGATCAACGCAGAGGCGCATGCAATCCTGGATTGCCGGTGCGGAGAAAAAACTCTGCGTCTCTGCATCTCTGCGTTAAATTTCATTCATCTGGGTGGGCCGCGGTGTTCTCAACCGGGATGCGCCAGTAAACGTTGTTTTCGCGGGCCATGAGCTTTTGGTCGATGAGGTAGCGGCGCAAAGAGGCGAAATCGGCATTTAGCTCTTTGAGCTTTTCGTTGAGCTCTGCTTCCGGGTAGCGTACATCATAATCAAAATGTTCCACGACCCAGTTCATGATCACCAGCTGTTTTTTGCGGCGGGCGGGGAGTTGGGTGATACGGCCGTCCTCCACAAACGTGTTTAATACCTTCTGTTCCCAACGATTTTCACCCCCTGCCGGTGCCAGCTCAGCCAGCTGCGCCTGCGACAAAATATCCTTGCTCATGCTCTCCAGAAATTTCACCTCAAGCCAATAAATGCGCGTGTTGCCTTCCGCGCGCACGTTTACCAGGCCCAACTCCTTCATTACGGCCAGATGATGGGAGACCGTTGGTTCGCGCAGTTCCAACAGCGCGGCCAGCTCCCCTACGCTGCGTTCTTGATTGGCCAGCAGTCCTAAAATTTTCAGGCGGCTTTCGTTGCCCAATACTTTGAAAAAACTTAATAATTTTTGAAACTGTTCCTCGCTCATTGTGGCTTTGCTACCTTTTGGTAAATGCCTCGACTGCGCGTCATGCAGCCAAAATCAATCATCAGGCGACGCATTTCGGCATAATCCGGATGGATTTGCTGCACACGTTCGTTGACCTCTTTTTCCGGATAGGGGGTACCTTCCTCAAACAGTTCGGACAGCCAGCCGGCAATTTCCTTAAGCTCCTCTTCGTTTTCTGGCAGTATTTTCAAACGCGATCCATCAGTGTAATGCCGCAGCACGCGCTGCCGCAGCGTTTCTTTGTTTTGCGAATCGCCCCGGTGAAAAACGGTGCGGTTCATTTGCTCCAGCGCGTTTTGGATGAGCTGGTAAGTGTAGGGGGCAGTTTCTTGGACCAGGGCAGCGCGCTTGAGACGGTTTAGATGTTTAATTACGGCCGTTTCCCTTAAATCCATACGCCTGGCCAACTCCGGCACCGAGCTTGTGCTTTCGGCCAAAATACCCAAAATGTGCAGCCGCTCACGCTGGCCCGCTGCCTGTAAAAATGCCACTAACGTGTCGATTTGGTGTGTTTCCATCGTTACATCCTCTATGCGAAACTATTTAGACGAAACTCTATTTAGACAGAAATCTAAATAGAAGAATATCTAAATAGTTGCGCTGTGTCAACGGCAATTTGCCTTTTGCTGGTGATTTGCCTGTTGCCAGACCTCCTTCGTACAATCTGCTCATGAGCTTAACCGTACTTATTTTGCAGATAATTCTCTTCTTCCTCACCTTTTGGTCGGGTTGCTATCTTATTGCCCGTGATCCGGGCCGGTTACAGCTGTGGCTGGCGGGATTGGGCATGATTACGTTTGCCGCCGGTGTGGCCGCTGTCCTGCTGGGCACGTTTGCGCCTTCGGCCCGGCTGGCGCTGACGCTGTATCGGCTGCAGCGGCTGTTTGTGGTGCTGCCGGCGCTTTTCTGGCTGGCAGCGATGGTGTGGCTGATTCCTAACCGGGCGGCGTGGGAAGAGCGATACGGCCGTCAACAATTCCTCCTCAGTGCCAGCCTGGTCTGCATTTTTGCGTATGGTGTTGCTATTGGCTTTATCATTCTGCCCAACAATCAAACCATGCCGCTCTGGTTGGCGATCATTATTGGTCTTGATTTATTTCTTTTCGGTCTGGTCATTACCCAGCTTGATGCTTCTGACAAGGGAGAAGCTTGGATTTCCCACTTTTTGCGAGCGTTGGACTACTCCTTTTTCACCGCGCTCATTTTTGGTGGGCAGGTGGTGTTGGTGATGATGGTCTGGATTGGTCTCAGTTTTCCATTGGTGGTGCTGCTTCTCAGCAGCGTGACGGCGGCAGTGCTCATTCAAACATTCTCAGGTCCAGTGCAAGGATTGGTCGATCAGATAGCGTTCATTAATGCGCCGGAGCTGCGCCGGACTCGTGCCGCGCAGCGCGCCGAAGACAACGCCGCCCAGCGGCTAAACGCCGCGCATAATCCGCTCGATTTGCCGGCCCAAGAGTTTGACCGGCTCACCCGCCGGGCGTTGAGCCAGATGGGGGATTTGCCCAAACTGGCCAGCAATCCGCTGACGCGTTTGCCGCTTATTACGCAGCGATTAGCGCAAAATGGCAAGGTGGATGGCACGCTGGCCCGGGCCAACGAGCTAAAAGCGGTACTCACAGAGAGCATTGCCAAGCTGCAACCTCGGGATGACGGCGAATTTGGCACAACAGATGCGTGGCGACATTACAATGCGCTTTATTTTCCGTACGTGGCGGGGTTACGGCCGTACAGCCGCCGCGCCATCCACGATGAAGCATATGAAGAAGTGATGGACTGGTTCCGCAGCCAGGTTCCGGAACGCACGCTGTACAATTGGCAAACGGCCGCAGCTCGCTTGGTGGCCCGTGATTTACGAGAAAGGTCGCGCAAAAAGCCCCATTAACCCGCTGAATTGGCACTGTTTGGCACCGCTTTTCATAGACCTGGCACCAGAAAAAGCGGTAAGTTACCTCCATTAACCGTTTCCAAACCACATGGAGGTAACCCAATGCAAACCGTTTCTAGCTATCAACCCGAACAAGCACAATTCACTTTTTTGCGTCGTGCCTTGCAAAGCAATGCGCTTTTTTCCCTGTTAACCGGCCTGGCGTTTATTGTAGCGTCCGGTCCCATTGCCCGTTTTCTGGGCGAAGAGATTCCCGCCCTCATCGTGCTTATTGTCGGCGT
Source organism: Anaerolineaceae bacterium (assembly GCA_002699125.1). Lineage (GTDB taxonomy): Bacteria > Chloroflexota > Anaerolineae > Promineifilales > Promineifilaceae > Leptofilum. Next base: position 52,567 of record PABI01000162.1, on the reverse strand, counting down.
GAGCCTGCTGCCGTTTGGCTATGGCGTTTACCGGGTGGCGGCCCAACCAGAGATTGTGACGCGTCACGCCGGCATTATTACCATTATGGACATCACCTGGGTAGCTGGCAGCTACCTGCTGCTGGTCCTGGCCTGGGATGTATTTAGCGTGGCTGGCCGCTGGTTCATTGGCTTGCAGGCTGAGGCCGTGTTTACCTTTGCCGTGCTGCAATTCATCGGCCTGCGCCGCCTGCAAAGGTGAGTTAGTAATTTGGCATAAATATTATGATTGGAGAGCCTGCCGCAAACTGGCAGGCTCTTTTTCTTGTGTGCTATACTTCCCCGTCTGTTTTCTAATATGAATCGAAACTTTTTGGACATAGGTTTGCACAGATTTTCACTGACAAAAATACAAAATCAGCGTTCATCAACGTTTATCTGCGTCCCATTTCTTTTTAAGGAAGTTTTATGAGATTAAAAAATGCCAAAGCAATTTCTCGCATGCGCGATTCGGGTCGCATGGTGGCTGAATGTTTTGCTTTGCTCGAAGAAAATATCCGTCCTGGCGTGAGCATTCGTATGTTGGACCAAAAGGTTGAACAATATATTGCTGATCAGGGGGCTGAACCACTTTACAAAGGGTACAAAGGAAGCGCCAGCAACCATCCACCCTTTCCCGGCGTCATTTGCGCCTCGGTGAATCACGAAATTTGCCACGGCCTGCCCGATGATCGCATCTTAAATGAAGGGGACATCATTGGCATTGACATTGGCTTGAAATACAAAGGGTATTGCGGTGACGCTTGCTACACCTTCCCGGTGGGCAAGATCGCCCCGGCAACGGAGCGCCTGTTGGAAGTAGCTAAGGAAGCGCTGGATGTGGGTGTTCAAGCCGTGCAGCCGGGCGGTTATCTGAATGATATTGGCCGGGCCATTCATGATTTAGCTGATGCGCGTGGTGTTTCTGTGGTGCGCGAATGGGGTGGGCACGGCATCGGCCGTTCGCTGCATGAGTCGCCATCGGTGCTGCACATTCGCCAAACGGGGCGTGGCCCCAAACTGCGCCCCGGCATGACGTTCACCATCGAGCCGATGATCAACCAGGGAGGGCATGAATGGATTTTGCTCAAGGATGGCTGGACGGTAATTACCAAAGATGGTTCGCTGTCGGCACAGTATGAACATTCAGTGGCCGTGACCAAATCCGGTGTGGAAATTTTGACGAAGCTGTAGGTAACAGCTAGTCGGTGGATTCCAGGGCGGTGTTGCTGGAGTTGGTGGTGGATTCGGCCGTTTTTTCATCACCGGCATCAATAATCTTAGAGGCCATCTCTGCTTCGTCTGCCCACGGATCCATTTTAAACAACTTGAAGTAAGTGTAGCGGCTGATGACGGCAATAGAGCCTATCACCGGGACGATAACCAGTGCTGTTAAAACCCCGGCCAGTGAAAGCGATCCCACAATGGCGATAAAAATGATAGCCGGATGAATCCGCACGCTGCTGCTCATGATGCGGGGGCGGAGCCAGATATTTTCTATACCCTGTACAGCCAAATAAAACGCCAGAATGATGAGGGCAAACAGGGTGTTGGATACATCCATGGTGTTCGAGCCGGCCAGAAGTGCCACAACGGTAGCAATCGCCATGATGATGGCTGGTCCCACGGAAAGCAACACGTCAAAAATAGCGGAGAAGACGCCAAAGAGCAGCGCCCCGGGCAGGCCCAGAATGAGTGAGCCAGCCCCGGTGAGTAAACCTACTATGATCGACAGCCGTAACTGTCCCCGAAAATAGCGGTTCCACACCAGCTTTATTTCATCATACAGGCGGCGAAAATCGGATTCAAACGGGTCCGGCGCCCAGCTAAACAGCCATTCACGCAGCCTGGCCCAATCCTGTAGCAGGTAATAGGTGGCAACCAAAACCACCAAAATCCAACCCAGATTGGTTGTGCTGGTTTGCAGCAACTCCACAATAATGTCGGCTCGGATAAATGAAGAAACCAGCTCGGAGATATCTGCTTCCGGCATCAGGCCATCTAGCTGAATTTCGGTGTTCAGAAGGGTGATTGGTTCGGAGAAGTAATCCTCCTGCGCCTGGGACATGATGACCTGCATATCGGCCAGGAAACTGGCGGTTTGTTCGGGGATGCCGGGGATAAAGATGATGGTGACGGTGATGATGGCCCCCAGTGAGAGCAGATAAACGAAGAAGACCACCAGGGAGCGGGCCACGCGGGCACGTTCATTCACCAAAGTGACGATGGGATTGAGCAAATAAGCCAGCAGCGCAGAAATTGCCAGCGCACCAATGAGAGCCTGGGCGGCCGTTATAAACCAGATAAATCCGGCCAGAACCAGGGCAAAAACAAAATAGCGTGTTGTTGTACTCCACTCTTTACTCATATCGTTCGCGATTAATCTACCTGGAAATGTGTAATTTTTGACGAAACAGCCCTCGAAAAAAACGTAAGATGATTCTAGCGAATATCAGGGCAAATGGTCAACTATTTTGGACCGAAGTGAATGTTCGCTTTACGTTCACTGGTTGTATTTGTTGCAAATATAGCGGACTGATCTATAGGACAGGCTGCCAGCCTGTCCTTTTTGCTGGGTGCGTTTCTGGACGGTTGCCGGAGGTGAGGGAACGGCCGTTTCTCTACAATCACCGTATTCAACAAATTGAATCAAACTGGAGACTTCCCATGACAAATAAAACAAAAACCGCACTTATTACCGGCGCATCCCGCGGATTGGGGCTGGCCCTGGCCACTGCTTTAGCCCAAGCGGGCTGGCAGCTTATCATCAACGCCCGCGGCTCGGCTGCCCTGGCGCAAGCCCATCACGATTTGGAGCAGTTGACGACAGTGACGGCCGTTTCCGGCGACATTAGCCACAAAGCCCATCGGCAAGCATTGGCCGTAGCGGCCCGGGCTGCTGGCGGCCTTGACCTTGTAGTGAACAACGCCGGAATCCTTGGCCCCAGCCCGCAGCCGGCTCTGCTCGATTATCCACTGGACGTGCTGGAAGATGTCTTCCGGGTGAACGTGGTGGCCCAACTGGGCGTACTGCAAGCCGTGGCTAAAACGCTGAAGCCCGATGCGCGCATCATCAATATCACCAGCGACGCAGGCGTAGAACCGTATCCAGGCTGGGGTGGCTATGGTGCCAGCAAAGCCGCTCTGGAGCAGCTTTCGGCCATTTTGGCGGCAGAGCTGGCGGAGCGGCTGCCCGATGTGCGCGTCTACTGGGTCGATCCCGGCGACATGCGCACGCAGATGCACCAGGCCGCGTTCCCCGGCGAAGATATCAGTGACCGGTCGCTGCCGGAAGAAAGCGTACCCGGCTTCCTGGCGCTGATCAACGGCGAGTGGGCCAACGGCCGTTACCAGGCGCAAAATTTAGTGGCGGAGGTGGCGATATGATGACCCCTCTCCAAACCGATACCCCGGCCACCAAATCAACCCTCATGCCGCAATTGCCCGCCCTGGAGTTTGAACTGCCGCCAAACCTGGAGGCCAGCGAGCCGCCCGAAGCGCGCGGCCTGGCGCGGGACGAGGTGCGCCTGATGGTTTCCCACTACCGGGATGACCGCGTAGCGCACACCCATTTCCGGCAGATTGGCGACCATTTGCAAGCGGGCGATTTGCTGGTGCTGAACACCAGCCGCACGATGAATGCCGCGCTGCCCGCCACGCTGCCCGACGGCACAGAGCTGCGCCTGCACCTCTCTACCCAGTTACCGGCCGGCTTGTGGAGCGTAGAGTTAAGACGGCCGTCTCCAACCGCCACCAAACCGTTTAGCAAGGGCGAAGCCGGAATGCTGCTCCAGTTACCGGCCGGCGGCACCGCCCGCCTGCTGACGCCGCACAATGCGGCGCTGCGCCACTGCCCGGCCCAGCCTGTGCGGCTGTGGCTGGCTACGTTGCACCTGCCGCTGCCGCTGACCAGCTATCTGGCGGCCCACGGCAGCCCGATCCGCTACGAATATGTGCCCGAAGCGTGGCCGCTGGATTATTACCAGACGGTGTTTGCCAACGAGCCGGGCAGCGCCGAAATGCCGTCTGCGGGGCGGGCGTTTACGCCGGAGCTGATGACGCAGCTAATCGCGCAAGGCGTGCAGTTCGCCCCGCTGATTTTGCACACCGGCGTAGCCAGCCTGGAAGATCACGAAGCGCCGTATGAGGAATTTTATCGCGTGCCGGGGCCAACGGCCGTGCAGGTCAACCAGGCGCGGCAGCAGAACCGACGGGTTATCGCCGTGGGCACCACCGTCATTCGCGCCCTGGAAACGGTGACCGATGAGGCCGGCGTCACCCACGTCGGGTCTGGCTGGACCGACCTGTTCATCACGCCGCAGCGGGGTATTCGCGCCGTGGACGGCCTGCTGACCGGGCTGCACGAACCACGCGCCACCCACCTGGCGATGCTGGCCGCCCTGGCCGACAGTTGCCACCTCTCCCTGGCGTACGAACAGGCGTTGCAGCAACAATACCTCTGGCACGAATTTGGCGACCTGCACCTGCTGCTGCCCTAAAAAGAGGTAAGTTCGGATGCCATTTCTTCAAAGCAGTTTATTCTAAGGGATTTCTCGGAGGACCTCGAAATGACATATGGATGTTGTTGGAGAAGACCGAAGCCCAACAAATGACCATCCTTTGTCATTTCGAGCCGCTTTTGGCGAGAAATCCCTCTAAACCCAATTTTGCCCAATTTCTCCGGTTCGCTTGATACCTTCCGTCACTTTTTTGCAGGTGGATGATTGTTTGTGCTAGACTGCCCGCTGGTTATTTTGATGCGCAAAGGTGAGGCATGTTTTTGTATTTGTTGCAGGGATTGGGATACGGCGGTGCGGCGGCGGCGCAGCCGGGGCCGTTTCAGGCGTATTTGCTGGCGCAGACGTTGAAAAATGGGCTGCGCAGCACGCTGGTGGCGGCGCTGGCGCCGCTGATGAGTGACGGGCCAATTGTGCTGTTGGTGCTGCTGGTATTGACCCAGGTGCCGGACTGGTTTGTCTCGGCATTGCGCTTTGGCGGGGGATTCTTTTTGCTGTTTCTAGCGTACCGGGCGTACCGGGCAGCGCGGGTGATGGCGGTGGATACGGCCGTTTCCCCTCCCACAACCCAAAACCGCCAAAGCATCCGCGAAGCCGCCCTGATGAACATGCTCAGCCCCAACGCTTACCTCTTTTGGAGCACCATTGCCGGCCCCATTTTTCTGGAAGGGTGGCGGCAAGCGCCGTCGCACGGCGTAGCCTTTATGCTGGGGTTTTATGGGGCGCTGATTGGCGGCTTTATGAGCTTTGTCGTGCTGTTTGGCATGTTGGGGCAGGCCAGCCCGCGGCTGAACCGGGTTTTGGGGACGGTTTCGGCTGTTGCCTTGTTTGGCTTTGGTCTGTACCAAATTTGGCTCGGTGCTCAGCGCTTTTTTATCTGATCTGAACTTAGAGGCGACGGTTACTTTCGTGCGTTTTGACAAGATAAACGAGGAAAAATACGCAACCCACATTTGTCATTTCGAACGAAGTGAGAAATCCCTCACGTGGCCGCAGGCTAATTGTTTGCGAAGCTCAGAGGGATTTCTCGCCAAAAGCGGCTCGAAATGACAAGCAAGGCTGTTTCGCGGAAATCACCTGTTCATTTTGGAGAGTTTCTTTTCTTCATGATCATAACAGGTTGGCCAATATGAAAAAGAAAAATCGACTGACAGAAGAAGAAATTGATGAACTGGTCACTGCTCAAGCCGACGATGATGACGCCTGGGAAGAACCTGTAACAGTTGAACGAGATTCTGCGGCCACCTTGTCCCTGCCGCCTGAACTGGCCTCGCGCGCCGCGTTTTTTGCCCGGCTGCATAAGATGCCTGTCGCTGACTGGTTGGAAAGCATCATTCAGGAACGCCTGGCTTTTGAAGAATCCGCCTTTGCCGGTTTGAAGCAGGTCATGGAAGAAAAAGCAACCTACAAAACTTCTTGAGAGTCACTATTCCTCCTCCGAGCTGGCGATTAAAGTAAGTGATTCTGTTTCCACCTCGAATTTCCACAATTCCGTTTGTCCCAAATTGAAATAGACGCCGGTTGAACCTGGCAACCAGGCGAAGTTGCGGAAGCCGTCGGTGCCCCCAGCCGTGTGGAGCAGGGTAGGCGCGTCGCTTTCCGGATGCCAGAGGTAGAGGTAGCTTCTGTTTTCAGCCTCGTCCACGGCGCTGTAGATGAAGAAACGGCCGTCACCACTCCACGTTCCCTCGCCAAACACAAACGAAGTTGGACTGACAAGCACCTGCACCGCTGCCCCATCCAGTGGCCAATAAACGAACTGGGTCTGCCCCTCAGCCACGCTTTCTTTTACCATTGGCCCACCGTCAGGCCGCCAATCCATGATGATGCTGTTGGGGCGCTGGCCTTGGAAAAAACCTGTGTTGTCAATGAGCATTAGCTCTTTGTTTCCAAAAGTGCTTTGATCAATCGGAACATACAAGGCGATAAATTGTCCATCTGGAGAAATTTGAAGACTTGTTGCTGGAGCACGTTGAACTGAAAATAAATGCTCAATTTCAAAACTCTCCGGATCAAAATGGTAAAATGCGGCGAACTCGTCTAGATTTTTATCTGGTTCAAAAATGATGAGTAATTGACCTTCTTCAGAAAACCCTAAAACATCGGCATTGAATCCTTCAACTGATCTAAACTCTGGAAAAACCGAACTTAGATTGGGGAAACTCCAGATTTTTGTTCCATTTTGATCATAGACTTGGAGTACGTTTGCCCAAATGCCGAAGTGATCTTGAATGAGAAGATTCTCGTTAGGCAATTCCCAAATTCCTAGATTATTGGATCCCTGGATTGGTGTTGAAAAGCTACTTGTCTCAAAATCAAGTATGGAAATATCTCCCTCAAAGAGCTTTCTGAACAATAATTTCTCGCCACTTTTCATCCAGGTTGGATATCCTATGTCTCCGGAGGGTAGGTTAGGAACTATATCCTTCAAACGATTTAGACTTTCTGTTTCAAGTTCATAGAGCATCCAGGTTGGGTCTTCACAAAAGATTTGTCCAGGAAGAGTGCAGGTTTTAAAAATCAGCTTATCTCCTTGCGGGGACCAAAGCGGAGATCCTGCATTGTTTCCAAACTCTTTGAACGTACCCGAACCTACGGCCGTTTCCACAAAAAGCACCTGGTTTTGTACAAATGCTAGCTGACCTTGACTGCTAATCTCAGGGAAGAGAATGCCTGGTAAGGGAGTAAATGTCGGAGTAGGTTCTGGGGGTGTGCGTGTGGGCTGTGGTGTACTGGTCGCGACGGCCGTTTCAACCAAACTCCTCGTGGTGGTGGGGGTGCTGCTGGGTGGCGGCGTGGCGGTGGCTGACGGCCGTTCGACTGTAACTACCTCGGCCAGCGGGGCTTGTGGGGTTGGGTTGTCGGTTATGGTGCAGGCGGTGAGGACGGCCGTTGCCCAAACCACGATCACTATCCATTTCGCGCTGACAAATTTGTGTTTCATGAACTCCCTCCACATGGCTCTCGTTGCTGGCTGCATTTTAGCATAAACTCCCCCATTAATCTGCATGGAGAACATACCTGAATTTTATATCCCGATACATTGAAAACGGCCGTTCCCTTCAGTACATTCACCCTCAATGAGACAACTTTTCGTATGCGAAAGCCAATCTGCGAAATGATTCGGCTTCGCTCATCACAAGCCTGCGTAATCTGCGGATATTTACAAAGAGATGACACCCGCATAAGCTTAGAGCTAAGAATGAAATAGAACGCTGATCAACCTGATTTTCCTGATCAGGGTTATCAGGTAAATCTGCGTTCCATTTTCGTAGGAGTTCAATGAATCACAAACTAACAGGCAAGGTCGCGCTGGTAACCGGTGCTGGCTCAGGTATTGGCCGAGCCACCGCGTTGCTTTTAGCAGAGCGCGGCGCTCGCATTGCTGCTTTGGGTTTCACCAAGTCCAGGCTGGAAGAAACGGCGGCCATTATCAAGGACAAACAGACGGCTGATCATGCCTTGGTTTTACAGGCCGATATTTCTGATTATGCGGCGCTGGAAACGGCCGTTAGCCAAATCATCAACCAATGGGGCCGGCTGGACATCGTGTTTGCCAATGCGGGCATCAACGGCGTCTGGGCACCTCTTGAAGAATTGGACCCGGACGAATGGCAGAAGACCATCCGGGTGAACCTGACCGGCACCTTTTTTACGCTGAAAACGGCCGTGCCCTATCTCAAAAAACAGGGCGGCTCCATTATCATTACCGCCTCGGTGAACGGGACGCGCATTTTTAGCAACACCGGGGCTACGGCTTACTCGGCCACCAAGGCGGGACAGGTGGCCATCGCCAAAATGTTGGCCCTGGAATTGGCCAAACATCGCATTTGGGTGAACGCCATTTGCCCTGGTGCCATTGCGACCAATATTGAAGAAAACACGGAAAAGCAGGACGTGGCGGAAGCCCGCGAACCGGTCAACTATCCGGCAGGCCGCATTCCCCTCACCGATGGCCAACCGGGAACGGCCGCAGAGGTTGCCGAACTGGTGGCTTTTCTCGCCTCAGATGCCGCTCGCCACATTACTGGCACTGAGGTTTGGATAGATGGTGCGGAATCCTTATTGCAAGGATAAAATTTGGATAAATTTTTAGACGACTCAAAGTAACAACATGACTGACAAATCACCCTTGACACCCTCAGAAGAACAATCACCCAAAAAAGAACCTTTCCTCCTGGGATTGGCCCTGGCCGCAAGACGGGGCATTCGCGGCCTTATCAACGGCATAGAGCGGCTGCTGCGTCAGCCGCGTCTGGAATGGGAACATGCCATTCTGGAAGGTGGCAGCCAGGCCGAGATCGAAGCCCATGCCCTGAAGATTGCCGTGTCTAACGTGAAACATTGCGTTGAGCCACGGCCGTTACTGAATGGGGAGGAAAAGCTGGTACTGTGCGCCGGCGTGCGTAACTTCCGCGAGCCGTGGGCGCGCGACTTTGGCTTTGCCACTTTTGGCCTGATGGCTCTGGGCCAGGTGCAGGTGGTGCGCGACTGTCTGGAAGCGTTTTTACTGTATCAGAGACCATCGGGGCAGTTTCCGGTGAAGCTGCACTCTACCAGGGTATTGGAACGGTACATGCATTCGCTGTTTAAACGTGAACAGCCTATTCACAAGCCGCTGCGCCCCAAATACCAGACGGCGCACCGCACCATTTCGCTGGATGGAAACAGCCTGCTTGTCATCGCTGCGCTGCACTATGTTGAGCAAACCGGCGACTACGACTTCCTGAGAACGCATTGGGAGGGCCTGTGCCGGGCCATGACCTGGCTGGAAGAACACGCCCGGGGGGATGATGGTTTGTTGCACCAGGGTGCCTTTACCGACTGGGCCGACAGCATCGGCCGTACCGGACGCATTTTGTACACCAACGTACTGTACTGGAAAGCCGTGTCTGGTCTGGCCAAAGCATCTGTTCATTGTGAGAGTGACTTGCACCAACAGTGGTGGGAAGATAAGGCACAGCGGCTGTATGATAATATTCAGGCCCATTTTTGGCGCGACGAGCAAGGCTATTTTATAACCAGCGAGCAGCATCACAGTCTGAGCAGCAGCGGCAACACGCTGGCGGTGGCCTGGGGATTGGCCACTGAAGAGCAAGCACACTCTATTTTGGATGCGATGAAGCGCATCGGCATGGCCGATCCGGTGCCGACACAGGTGGTGAGTTATGGCTACCGGCGACGGGACGTGGCGGTGGAAAATCATATTGCGCGCATTCCCCATTACCATACGAATGCCGCCTGGCTGTGGCTGGGTGGCTGGCACGCGGTTGCTTTAGCCCGAACCGGACGGCCGTCTGAAGCCCAAGAATTAATCACCCGCATGAGCAAAGCGATTGTGCAGGATGGTGTGGTGCATGAGGTATATGGCAAAAACGGCCGTTTCCTCTCCACCTTACTCTATACCTCTGAAGCGCCGCTTACCTGGAATGCCAGCATGGTGATCTATGCTTTTTCCGTCTGCAAAGAGGAGATGTTTAGCTTTAAAAACCGGGGCCATTTGGGAACCCAGGAAATTGACAGGCCCGTGATGCGTGAATCATGAAACGGATTCACGCACAACCCTTCGGCGATTAGCCGTAAAAGGACGCGTTCATGCACATAGCCCATTTCACCAACACCTACCACCCCGTCACCAGCGGGGTGGTTCGCTCCGTTAGCAGCTTTCGCCGGGGGCTCACAGACCTGGGCCACAACGTTTTCGTTTTTGCCCAGACCCACCGGGATCATGAAGACCAAGAGCCGTTCATTTTTCGCTACCCTGCGCTGCAGCTGCCCCTGCAAGAGTATCCTCTCACCATTCCGGTCTCTAATTTTGTCGATACGCTGCTGCCCTCTCTCAAGCTAAACGTTATTCATGCCCACCATCCGGTTTTGCTGGGGCAGGTGGCAGCCCGCAAAGCGGAAGCTTTGGAAATCCCCCTAGTGTTTACACACCATACTCGCTACCGTGAATATAGTCATTACGCCTTTGGCTTTCCCCAGGGGTTGGTAAAGCAGGTGATTGATCGCTGGATTGGGGATTATATGAACCACTGCCAGCATGTGGTGGTGCCCAGTGAGAGCATCAAACAGTTATTGGCAGAAACGTATGGCGTGACCGAGGGGATTACGGCCGTTCCCACCGGCATCAACGTGGCCCAATACCAACAGGCAGAGGCAGGCGACGTGCGCCAGCGTCACGGCTGGGCAGATGATGACAGGATACTCATTTCGCTGGGTCGGCTGGCCAAGGAAAAAAATTGGCAGACGCTGATTACGGCCGTTGCCCCCGTCATCCAAAAACATCCCAACGTGCGTCTGGTTATTCTTGGTGAAGGCGAAGAGCGTGAGGGGCTAGAGAAGCTGGCCAAAAAGCTGGGGGTAGCGCAGCGTGTCAACTTAATTGGCACCGTGCCGTTTGATGCCGTGCCCAATTACCTCAAAGCGGCCGATTTGTTCGGCTTTGCCTCCGTTACGGAAACGCAAGGGCTGGTAACGTTGGAAGCGATGGCGGCCGGACTGCCTATTGTGGCTGTGGACGCCACCGGTACGTCCGATGCCGTCACGGATGGCGAGCAAGGTTTGCTCACCACCAACGATAGCGCAGCACTCAGCAGCGCCCTGCTGCGGCTGCTGGAAGATGAAGCGCTGTGCCACAAGCTGGCCGAAGCCGCCGCCCACAAAGCCAACGAGTTTGACAGCGAAAAACAGGCCAAACGGTTGGTCCAGGTATATGAACAGGCAATCGAAGCCAAAAAAGCAGGCTTCCACATTCGCATTGATGCCCAAAAGCCGATCTTTAGCCTGGATTGGCGGCAGCTTTTAGAGCTAGATTCAGCCGAAAAAGAATAAACAAGATACAGCACCATGAATGAAAATCCGCAGATTACGCAGATTACGCAGATTATTTTTCTCTCTTCCTCTGCGTTCTCCGCGGTTTGTTTTAGAGGAGTAAAAAGTTATGGTACATTCTATGAGATTGTTCCCAAAAATGGTCGATCCAGAATATTGGCGGCGGTTGTGGGTGGAAATCAAACTCGTGGGTCATTTAATGAAAGACGGCCGTGTTCCCCTCTACACCAAAGCCATTCCTTTCCTGGTAGGTATTTATTTGCTCTCGCCGTTTGATCTCGTCCCCGACATCATACCCGTTCTGGGCCAAATGGACGATTTTGGACTGCTGGTGATTAGCCTGTCCGCATTTATCCGTTTAGCGCCGCCGGAAGTTGTGGATGATTACATGCCGCGCGACATGGCGCTAAAAGCGCAAATTAACCAATAACCAAACGGTTGATGAGGCAACCAATTGATGGCCAAACAAAAGAAATCGACAAAAGCTAAGGCAGCGCTCCAGCCGGGCATGGGGGCGGTTGTGCACAAAAATGGGGTGACGTTTCGTGTGTGGGCACCGTTTGCCGATGAGGTGCATGTAGTCGGCAGTTTTAACGATTGGGATGAAACGGCCGTTTCCCTCCAACCGGAACAAGATGGCTACTGGGCCGTGAATGTACCCCAGGCCAAGGCAGGCGATGAATACAAATACCTCATCACCAATGGCAATCAGACGCTGCACCGGATGGACCCTTATGCCAGGCAGGTGACAGGCTCCGTGGGCAACAGCGTCATTGCCAACGCTCAATTTGACTGGGGCGAGAGCGACAAATTCCAAATTGCTCCCTGGAATGAGCTCATCATTTACGAAATGCACATCGGCACCTTCAATGATGATCCCGGTGGCGACCCCGGTACGTTTCAATCTGCCAGAGAAAAGCTGCCGTACCTGCACCAGTTGGGCATTAATGCTGTAGAGATCATGCCGCCCATGGAATTCCCCGGCGGTTTTTCCTGGGGCTACAATGCGTCACTTCCCTTTGCCATCGAAACGGATTACGGTGGGCCACAGGCGTTTAAAGCGTTTGTTAAAGCCGCCCATGAACAGGGCATCGCCGTGATTTTGGATGTGGTTTTTAACCATCTGGGACCCGGTGATCTGGATTTGTGGCGCTTTGATGGTTGGTACCAAAATGACGGCGGCGGCATTTATTTTTACAACGATGAGCGCGCTGACACGCCCTGGGGAGATACACGGCCGGATTACGGCCGTCCCCAAGTCCGCCAATATTTACGGGACAACGTTCTCATGTGGCTGGATGAGTATCACGTTGATGGCCTGCGTTGGGATGCCACCGCTTACATTCGCAACGTGAGCGGTCATGACCAAAATCCCGCTGGCGATCTGCCAGAAGGGTGGAGCCTCATGCAGTGGATCAACGAGGAAATCCAGGCGCACGCGCCCCATAAAATAAGCATCGCCGAAGATTTACGCGGCAATGAATGGTTGGTGAAAAGCACCAGTGCCGGCGGTGCCGGATTTAGCAGCCAGTGGGACAGCAACTTCGTTCATCCCATTCGCACGGCGCTCATCACCGGCGATGATGCATTTCGTGACCTCAATGCCGTTTGTGCGGCCCTCAAATATCAATACAACGGCGACGCCTTCAAGCGCGTCATCTACACCGAATCCCATGATGAAGTGGCCAACGGCAAAGCACGCGTGCCCGAAGAAATTTGGCCGGGCCACAGCCTGAGCTGGTATGCTAAAAAGCGCTCCACGTTGGGTGCGGCCTGCGTGTTTACAGCTCCCGGCATCCCCATGATTTTCCAAGGGCAAGAATTTCTGGAAGACAAATGGTTTGACGATAAAGATCCGCTGGATTGGCATCGTGCTGATGAACTGCAAGGGCTGGTTCAGCTTTATACCGAACTCATTCATCTGCGCCGCAATAGTCAGGGATTTAGCAAAGGGTTGACCGGCCAGTTTATCGACACCTATCATGTGGATCACAACAATAATCTGCTGGCTTACCATCGTTGGGCTGAGCAGGGTGGACCTGGTGACAGCGTGGTGGTTATCTTGAACTTTGCCAACAACACACTGCACGATTTTCGGCTTAACTTTCCTGCCGCTGGTGAATGGCAGCTGCGCTTCGACAGCCATTTTGCAGCATATGACGCCTCTTTTGAGGGCCAGGTTAGCGGAAATGTAACCGCAGCGGACGGTTCACGGGAAGCCGTCATCGCCATTGCCCCGTACAGCGCCCTCATCTATTCACAATAGAAAATAAATAAGGAGCGTTGGACATCACCAACGCTCCTTGCTTGTCTTAAATTGATTTTGTCTTAATCTTAGGCGTGTTTCAATTCTGGCGTGTCGCTGCCGCGCAGTTTGAAGCCAAGATAGATCATCAAGGCGCCAAACAGAATGGCATAAGCACCAATCATCCAGATGACGGCCAGCGCGCCGGCACCGGGGAAGATGATAAGCGCTAGACCCAACAGAACGGAAACGATGCCGCTCAAGCCAAGCGCCCATTCGCCTTCAATTTCTTCACGCAGGCGAACGGCCGCTGCAACTTCCAGCACACCGGTTAATACAGCCCAAAAGGCAATGATGTAGAGAAGGGCAACGGCCGTAATGCCCGGATACACAAAAGTTAATACACCGGCAGTAATGCCCACAATCCCTTCCAGCAGCATTAGCCCCCACCGCTCGTTAACGTTGCGGTCGCTGATGCCCGTGATTAAATTTGCCACGCCATCTACAAAAACATAGGCACCAAACAGAATCACCAGCACCCCAAGCGTTAGCTGAGGCCAGACAAAAGCGAGAATACCAAAAATGACGGCAGCTACCCCACGTAAGGCAAGCAGCCACCAATAACGTGACAGGTTACTGAGCATGATCCATCTCCTTTAATCTAATTTGATTTAACATATTTCGTAGGGATAGTTTAGCCTCGGGGCCAGAAAAGTTGGATAGATTAGGGCACAATTTGAGGGTATGAAAAGGATATAGTTGCCTGTTTACTGACCTGAATCAAACTTTCTAAACAATTATCTTGTGTATAGCAAGCGGTACTTGTTTAGAACAATACTTTCGGGTCAGTCGAACGAGCGCTTAACTCAATTGAGCTTAATTTGGCGCGAGTCAGCCAGGAGCGCAGCCAATCGTTTGGTCAGGTTTTGCAGTTCCGGTGTCAGATCGCCGTATTCTTCTGTCTGGTTGGCCTTGATGAGCATTTCTTGGTAGCGGGTTTCGATGTCGTCTAACTGGACGGCCGTTCCTTCCCGCTGCAAATAAAATTGATATGCCTGGCCAATGAGCACCTCCAGCGCCGCCGCCAATGGGGGCGCTACCAGCAGTCCCCACAATCCAAACGCCTCCAGCAAAGGAATGATGAGCAAAATGGTAAACAAAAAGCTGCGCCGTTTACGCGGCCAAAGGCGCGGCTCTACAAAAAATTCCAGCGCTAAAAAGAGGATAAGCGTGTACGTCGCTGCACCTAGACCCAGGCTGAGCCCTTCCAGAGAACCCAGGCCAAAGGCCAAAAGGGCAATCACCAGGCCGCCAAACAGGGGTACCAGCGTGGCCAGAGCGCCCAGCAGCGCCAGTAAAACAGGGAAGTCCATGTGCGCGGCCCAGGCACCCAAACCCAGGAAAAATGCCGCCAGTACGCTTTGCACCGCCTGGCTGCGCAGGTAGCTGCCTACCGTCCGCTCTATTTCGCGCCAGCCATTTCTGGCATAGGCTCGCCGCTTGGGCGACAGCAGCGAGAGCCACAAGCGTTCAAAGCGGTATTGGTCAGCGCTCCAATAAACGCTGAGCGCCAGCAGCAGCAGCAATCCACCCAGTGCCGTAGCGACTCCTTGGGTGACAAACACGAAGGTCGGCAGCATCTCTTCCAGTTCAGCTTCTTCTACGGTAGCAAAGGGAAGCGAAGAAAGGTATGAAACGGCCGATTGCTGCCAGGCCGCTCCCTCTGCCCAGCGGCGAGAAATGGACTCATATTCAATCACCGCCCGGTTGGCCAAAATATTCAGCTCCATGAGCAGGCGATCCCCCACCAGCAGTAAGATGAGCAGGACAGCACCCACGCCGACGACGTACAGCACAATTTGGGCACCTGCTTTGGGCATTCCCCAGGTGGTGAGGCGGCCCACCAACGGCCGTATCGCCGCCGCCACAAACAAGGACAACACAAACAGCAGCAGCACCAGCCGGAATTGCCACAAAATGTACAAAACGAGCAGGGTAGCCAGGACAACGGCCGTATACAGCATCAGGCGCTTCATTCGGCCGTTTTCCCTTGTGCTGCCAGAAACCCTTCCAGGTCCAGCGCCAGCGCCTCTACTTCGTCTTCCAGGGCATCGGCCATGGCCGACGGTTCACTCTCTTTGTGGCGAATCTGGTTGCGAATGTCCTGTACCAGCTGATTGGTTTCATACCGCAGCAGGCTGAGCTGGTCGCGCCCTGCCTCTTCCTGTACCAGGCTTTCCCGGGCTAAGAGGAAACGGTCTAGCAGCAGTTGGATAACCCCCGCCAGCGGCAAAGCAATCAAGGCCCCGAGTACGCCATAAAGCGAACCAAAGGCCAATAAAGAGAGTAGGGAGACAAGCGGCCGTATGCCAATCACGCTGTTCATCACCCGGGGTACCAGATAGCTGTTTTCTAACTGCTGGATGATGACGGAAGCCACCACCACCCAAAGCGCTGTGGTCGGGGAGACAGACAGCCCAATGATGACGGCGGGCACCGCGCCCAGAAATGGGCCAACCAGGGGAACTGCCTCCAGCAGCCCGGCAAAAACGGCCAGCAGCAGCGCGTGGGGCAGCCCGATGAGTAAATAAGCGACAAATGCCACCAGCCCAACAATCAGGCAAAGCAGTCCCTGGCCTAGCAAGTAGCCGCCAACTTTCGTTTCTATTTCGGCTACAACCTGGCGCACACCTTCCCGTTTGGGCAGGGGAATCAACAAAAAGATAGCGTTTTTGACAAACTCACTCTCCAGGGTCCAGTAAAAAGTGAGCATGACGACGGCAACGGCCTGGGCCAGCCCGATGAGCAGCTGCTCCCCCTGGCCATTGTCGGCCACAATGTTCATCTCGCCTTCTGTCAGGGCGGTTTCCCCGCCGGGCATAAGTCCTTGTAAATCGCTGGGCAATATGTCGAGGAAGCGGCTGAGCAAAATATTGGGTGATTCTTGCAGCCATTGGCGCAGCAGCTGGTATCCTTCCGCCATACTTTGGCTTAAGGCACTGGTTTGCTCTACCAGCACCGGCACGGTGGCCCAGATGAGCAGTCCCAGCAAGAACCCAACCAGCGCAAAGATGATGACAATGCCAACCGGTTTGGCGATGCCTTGTTTTTCTAGCCGGGCCACGCCGGGGCGAACGGCCGTACTCAAAATAACGGCCGTCAGCAGCAGCAGCACCATTTCCTGGAACCGGATGAGCAGCCAGCCGCTAAGAACAACGGCCGTTACCCCCAGGGTCCACCAGACCAGCTGTCGGGCCGGAATTTTTGGAATGTCAACACGCTGCATAAAGTTTATTCTTTAGCCTCTTGCCATCTGGCGCGCCAGCCTGAACCAGGCAAGCAGCCACAAAATAATTGCAAAGCCAAACAGGGCCAGCAGCAGTAATAATTGTGGAATCTCACCACGCAGCATTACATCTTGCAGCAAAACGGTGCCGTAGGTGGCCGGCAGCAGCCAGGACACAACGCGCACCGGCGGTATCAGCCGGTACAGTGGCAAAAAGAAGCCGCTGAAGAAGATGGCCGCCAACAGCGTCAACATGCCATATTGAATTGCCTGGCTGTGGCTGCGCGCCGCAAGCGAGATGTGGAAGCCAATGCCCAGCGATGCCAACAGCAAGGCCAACAATACCAGGACATAAAAGACCCAGGAGCCAAGCAATGGTACGCGTAAAACCAGCACCACCAAGGCAGTGAGCACTGCTGCCAGCACGCCAATTATAAATAAGTAGCTGGTATATTTGCCAGACAAAGTTTCAAAAGCCGTCACGGGCGCGGCGCGGAACAGTTCCATCGCGCCCCCCATTTTCTCGCGAACAATGCTGAGCCCAGCCAGCGTGATGGCCAGATGCTGCAACAAGAGGGCAATAACGGCAGGCACATAAAAATGCATTGGCTCAATTTGTGCGTTTGTAATGCTCAGCGCCTCGCTGCGAAAAGGGGCAACCAACACATTGGTATCCATTTCTTGATACGTTTGCAGCAGCTCGTCAACTTCTGCCAAAGAGGTTTCAATTTCTACGGCCGTTGCCTCGCCCTGGCTTAGCATGTTGTCATCTTCGGTGAAGGTGAGCACTTCATCTATTTGACTTTGTAAGGTTTCTATTTCTGCCAACAGCTGCGAGGCGGTTTGCGTTTGGCCGTTTGCCTCTTCCAGGCTTGAAACCACAGAAACGCCCGAGCCAAGCGCCATCGAAAGCAAACTGAGTTCTTCTTGCAGCGCTTCGGCTGAGTTTTGAGCCGCGGTCGCGTTACCGGCGGCCAGAGCTTCTCTCACAGCGCCGGCATGTGTTTTGGCTTCAGCGACATCTTCATGCCACGTGTTTGCCTCTTCCTGGCTTTGGCTGAGGGCGGTCATCAACACTTGCTGATTGATTTCTTCAGTGTAGCGCTGCCCGATAACCCGAATATACACCTCTTCAAACGGGTCAACCTCTGAATGGTACAGGGAAAATGTTGCCTGTTCGTCATTTTGCCAATCCGTCATGGGATCGAGTGGGGTGACAACCACCAAGTCTACTTCGCGCTCGCGCAGCTGAAAGTCAGCATCGGCCGGATCGCTGACGATGCCCACAAAGTTGATGCGATCACCCAATGAGGTGGCAAATTCTTCAACCATGCCCTGAATCTGGCTTTCTTCTGGCACCACAAACAGGGTGTTGAGGGTGCGGGGAATATCGCGATAGCCAATGCCAAAGATGAGCAAAATAAGAAACGGTCCAAGAATCAGGGAAAAGATGAGCCGTGGTTGGTGCAAAATGGCCCGAATTTCTTTGCTCACAAAAGCAAAAATACGAATAATTGCTTGCCACAAAAATTGGAAATATTCTTTAATCATTCACTGTCTCCGGGACGGCCGTTTCCTGCCGAATCAGCTCTACAAAAACATCGTCAAACACCGGTACATGCTCACTGGCAGATTCCACGCCAATCTCCTGGCTGTGGCACCAATCCAGCAGCAACGGCAGGGCTACGCTGGCATCATCAACCACAATTTCGATGCCGTTGCCGCGCAGGCGGTTTACCTTGTTGTCCAAAACAAAAGGTTGTTTTTGCAAAGCGTGAAAATCGGTTTCTGAAACGATGGATGTGGTGTGCAAATGGATAATGTCGCCGCCTAAAGCCCGGCGACGCAGCCCTTCCGGCGTTTCTACCATGAGTAAACGGCCGTTGGCCATAATGCCCACATAATCACAATAAGCTGCTTCAGACACATACTGGGTTGTAATAAACAGGGTGTGCCCATCTGCTTTTAATTGTTGAAAATAATCCCAAAATTTGCGGCGCAAAACGGGATCGATGCCGGCGGTAGGTTCATCTAAAAAAATCAGCTCCGGATTATGCACGATAGACGCGGCTAGGCTCAGGCGGCGTTTCATGCCGCCAGACAGATCGCTTACCTTCTTGCTTTCGTGCCCCGTAAGTTCCACCAGGTCCAGCAGCTCTTGCAATCGTTCTTTTCGTCTGATGGGCACGCCGTACAGCGAGGCGGAAAAGTTCAGATTTTCCCATACGGTAAGTTCCGGATACAGTACAAATTGCTGAGGCATGTACCCAATTTTGGCCCGTTCCTGCCGTCCAAATTCCTGGGGTGAATGTTGCATCACCGTTGCTTCTCCACCATCTGGCGTATAGATGCCCAGCATAAGCCGCACGCTGGTGGTTTTGCCACAGCCGCTTGGCCCTATAAACCCAAAAATAACGCCTTTGGGTACAGTCATGCTGAGCTCGTTCACAACCGGCGTGCCGTTGAATTTTTTGGTGAGCGCTTCGGTGTGAATGATATTTTCTAGAGTGATGCTCTCTGCCATTGATGTGTGTCAATCTCCTAATACATAAAAATACCCCTGTACAGTCAAGTACAGGGGTATTCAGACATTAATATGATGCTGGTTTAGAATGCCCGACGGAAAACACCGATCAGAAAGAGAAGGACAACGGAGCCAAGAATGGCTACCAGCAGTGTCCAGAAGTTAAAGCCAGTATCGCCTGGCAGGCCAAGCAGGTTAAACAAGAACCCACCCAACAGCGCACCAACAATACCGACAATAATATTTTCCAGCGCGCCCATTTGTGCGTCCCGTTTCATAATCATGCTGGCAATCCATCCAGCTGCCGCACCTAAAATGATCCATAAAATTAAATTAACTAACATGTTTGCCTCCTTGGCGAGTTTGAAAATTGAATAATGCGTAATTTGTTCTTACGCTTCCCATCTTACGGAAACAAGGCGCGGATTGCTATGTGTCTGGATATATAACAGGGGCATAGTTTGCCTGTGACCCAAGGATAACTCGGTTTGGATGTGTAATTATTACTTTTACTCGTTCGTTGCATTGAGGGTAAGCACGGCCGTTTCCAGCACACAGCCTGCTCGGCACACCGATACGCTCAAGTAACGGCCGTCATAAGACCATTGTGGTGTTGTTACCAGTTGGCCGCCATCCAGGGTGGACAAGCTTTGTC
Source organism: Anaerolineaceae bacterium (assembly GCA_002699125.1). GTDB lineage: Bacteria > Chloroflexota > Anaerolineae > Promineifilales > Promineifilaceae > Leptofilum. Next base: position 32,488 of record PABI01000162.1, on the reverse strand, counting down.
AATCCTCAATCTACGGCCGTTTCCGCCAAACAGGCAGCCAACAATAACAGTTGCGATTCCACAACTGCTGAAAGCGCCAGGGTCGGGGGGTGGGCGAGGTGAAAGGCGAAGCCTTTCGTTGCGGCCTGTCCGCGACGAAGGGCGGGCCGGGTGGGAAAATAGCTGCGGTCACCAGAGCAATGGCATTCCCTTTGCCCCTCATCAGGAAGAAATATTCTCGCCGCAAGTCAGCTGGCAGTATTAGCAACAGAACAAATAAACTCTCAGGAGCTGAAAATTCTTGGGACAAGAATTAATCGGTTGACGGTCGATGTTTACGAATTTGTTGCATATGATACGCCTCGTTATAAGGCTGGTTGGTTTGCCACATTTTCCAAATAACCCCTACCCAGCGGTTAGCCAGGCAACGAAAAGCGCTGTTCTTGTAATGGCCACGCGCTTTGGCAGCCTTGTAATACGCCGCCGCCCAGTCAGCCTGCTGTACCGAAACCATCGCAAATTGCTGCATGGTGTCGCGATAATCCCGGTTACATGCTTTGCGGAAAAGAATTTGTTTTTTCTTACCACTCTGTTTGGTCACTGGACAAGTACCTGCCAACTGACGAACTGCTTGTGGCGATGGAAAACGCTGACGGTCTTCCCCAAACAAGGCTAACAGCTTGGGCCGAAGCAACAAGCCTGCACCCGGCAGGGAAGCAAAAATGGCCTGGTCTGGATGTTGAAGAAAAAGGGCATGTGCCTCATCTGCGGCTCGCTTCTTTTCTTCAATGAGGGATAAGAGCAGGCCAGCTAGAAAAGCGATTTCTCCGGAATATGCTTCGGCTAGAAGTGGGTCAGCTTCTGGCGTCGGTTGTTGCAGCGCTGCATACCAATTCCGAATCCAGGCAGCTGGATGACAGTGGTGATCTCGGCAAAATTTTCTAAATTCGTCCTTGCTGAGCTCCTTCAGTGCGGCCGCTGTCGGGTAAGCTAGAAGAAAGTGCATGGCTATCGGTATGGCCAGCTTACTAAAGGTTTGCAAAGGTTGGGGATAAACACGCAGCAAAATGGCCTCAAGGCGATTGGCATGTTGAATCGTCGTCTTGGTCAGATTGTCGATATGATTGAGCCTGAGTTTAATCTGGTTGAGCAGAGGGCTATCCAAGCGCCAGGGCGCAAATCGTTGCCGGTCTGTTCGTAACAAGTCCGCTATCAACCGGGCATCGGTGCGGTCAGTATGAGCGCCGCTGGCACTGAATCGGCCCCGGCTGCTGTTGACAACGTTAGGCGCGATTACATACACTTGATATTGGCAGGATAGGAGAAAATCGAAGAGGATGTTGTGATGCGTTTCAATGCCCACCAGACAGCACTCTGGCGGCACGGCAAACTTAGCGATTTTCTCCTTCAATTGTTTCAAGTCGGGGGCCGTGTTGTTGATGCGAAATTCGGTGAGAATAGCACCATTGATTGCCAGAATGGCAACGTCGTAATGTGCCTGGCTCCAATCGATGCCAATCAAAAGTTCTTCCATTTGACACCTCCAAAATTTGGAATCACCCATGGCAGGACGCGGGTTTCTGCGTTCCTATTAAAGCACTCGAGGTGCGGCAAGCTTTTGACAGTTCTCCCGGTAGACTTGGGGGACGGTCCACCCTGGGCACTCTTGGTGCAGGAGGGCGGGGGGTTCTCTAAATCCAAGCCAGTTGCCAACGGGTTTGACCTGAGAGCAGATTTGTTCTGCGTTTCAGTGTAACCCATTAGTGCAGCTGAAGGCACCGAAAATCACAAAGCTTCTTGCAACATTTGCTGTGTCGTATCAGATTTAGAACAGTCCACCCCAGGCACTCCTGGTGCAGGAGGGTGGGGGGTCCTCTATCCAAGCCGCCGCTGATAGAAGCAGTCAAAAACAGATGCTTGTTTTCAGCGACCACTGCGTACTATGAGAAGTATAAGTAATAGGGGGTGGGTACGGCCGTTTGCCACGTTTAGCAGCGTCAAATTGCCGTCATTCGCCCGGTAAAGCAAATGGGTGTCGTCTGGCGACCAGAATAAATCGCCAATGGCCACTGGCTGCGACCAGACAATGGTGTTACGTGTCAGATCGAGAACGGCCAGGTAAGTTTCATCTGGGGATTGGGCGGATGGTTTGAAGCTGCCTGTAGGTGGCAGAGATTCTGCCGTGGTGAAAAACGCCAAATATTGATTGTTTGGTGAAAACGAGAAGAAAGGCAAAAAACGAGACCATTGATGGCCGACCGCGAGTGTTGGCGCTTCTAGTAAAACCTGGTCAAAGGGAGTCTGGCGCAGCTGCATCGTGGGTCCAGACTCACCGGGAATGATGCTGGCTAAATAATGACCGTCGGGGGAGAAACGGCCGTAGAGTCCATCGGGCACAAGCAGCGTCAATTCATCGGTTTCCACATCCCAAAGCTGAAGATCAGATGTTGGTGACTGGTAATAAAATTCTTCCCAATCCGGCAGTACGCCTCTTTCGCCAACCATCACAAGCATCTTGTTTGTTTGAGGCAGCCAATCATGAAAACTGGAGTTGTAACTATTTTGATATGGATCCTCGTTGATTTCGCCAAGTTGTAGATAGCTAACATGCGGTCCTGACTCATAACCTGGAACATAATCTTCTTGCTTTTCAAGTGACATAAATGCTGCAGTGAGATGATTTGTGCCTATGCCAAATGTTGCACCGATGTAATTAGTTGTAAGCTCCTCAAAAGTTCCGCCCAGTGATCCGCTGGCAAGGGTCTGCTCTGTGTACATGTCAATAATATGCACATAAGAGCAACCCGTACCGCACCTATCTCCAAAGGCAAACGTATCGTTGTCCATCCAGCCAAGAGGATTGGCTAAATTGACGTTCAGTTTTCTGCCGAAAAAGTCAATGGAATTCATAACCCAATGTTGAAAGAGTATGTATGGTTCTTCTGAGTTTCCCCCGACGAGAACAATACGTGAGCCGATTGGGTTCCATGAGATCGTTGTAAGGTAGCCACACTCATAGCCGGATGGCGTAATATCGATGGAGTTAAATCGGGGGGCGCTTGCGTAAAAAATAACACTGGGAGGATTTTCTGCTGAATCTAGACGAAAATCGCAACTGTTGAATAGCAGCTCATCTTTGACTGGTGACCAGGCGACTTCATTACTGGCAAAGGTGGCTACGGCCGTAAATTCATCGCTCCAAACCAAATTGGGGAATGGGGTTGCGGTTGGCCTGGGAGTTATCGTCGGTCGTGGCGTGTAGCTGGCCACAGCTGTTGATGATGGGGTTGGGGAAGCAGGCGGTGTTGAGGTTTCTGTAAGCGGCGTTGGCGGGGCGGTGACTGTTGGCCGTTCCACTGAAACAGTCACCACCTCAACCAATGGCGCTTCGGGGGTCGTGTCATCTAGGGGAATACAGGCGGTGAGTACGGCCGTTCCCAGCAGCAATCCTAACAGAATTTTCGCGTAGGCAATTTTGTTTTTCATGTGCTCCCTCTTACTAGACTGGTTAACTGCTGTATTTTAGCATATTGTGCTGCCGTCTTGTTTAATTTGGCAGGTTGATTTTCTTGATATGCCTGATCAAAAATGATAATCAGGAAAATCAGGATAATCTGCGTTCTATTTCTGTAAATTGCCATTTGCGTGACGGTGATATAAAATATCAATATGACCCATTTGATGAATGCAATAGCCGGGCGCGGCGTCGCTCATGATCCACAAACACCTTCTTTGCAGATGGATGATGTGTCCGTGGCGTATGCTGCCGGAGCGCAGGAGGTTTCGGTGGCGGGTGGCAACGGCCGTTTATACGCCTTACAAAACATCACCTTCACCGCCCAGCAGGGTGAGCGCATCGCCGTGGTTGGTCCCAACGGGGCGGGTAAGAGCACCCTGTTTAAGCTTGTCGTGGGCACCGTGAGGCCCAGCCAGGGGCAGGTTCACATCTTCGGCCAGGGGCCAGATGGCCACATCTGTATTGGCTACGTGCCGCAGCGCAACCAGATCGATTGGTCCTTTCCCGTCACGGTGGAAGACGTGGTGATGATGGGGCGGGTGGGGCAGATTGGCCTTTTCCGCTGGCCGCGTCGTGCCGATTGGGAAGTTGTGCGGCAAAGCCTGGCTCGGGTGAAGGCGACCCATCTGGCGAAAAAGCAGATAGGCGAACTGTCTGGCGGGCAGCAGCAGCGCATCTTTATTGCCCGCGCCCTGGCGCAGGAGGCAGAGCTGCTGCTGCTGGATGAGCCGCTCAACGGCCTGGACGTGCCCAGCCAGCAGACCATCTTCAATATTTTAGACAGCCTGCGTCCCGATGGGGTGACGGTCCTGGTGGCTACCCACGATTTGCAGTTAGCCGCTGATCGTTTTGACAAAATCATGCTGCTTAACCGGCACATCGTGGCCTTTGCTGAGCCAACGGCCGTGCTCACCTCAGAAAATTTATTGCAAGCGTATGGTGGTCACGTTCACCTCCTGCCCGACGCCGAACAGGGTATTTTGGTGGATGACTGCTGTGGGCATGATGAATATGAAGCGCTAAGTGAAAAGTGACAAGTAAAAAGATGAAGACCCACTTTTTACTTTTCACTGTAAAAAGATGAACCTCCTCCTCGACCCTCTCCAATTTTCCTTCATCGTTCGCGGCCTGATTGCGGCCGTTTTGGTGGGCATTGTTTGTTCCGTGCTGGGCACCTACGTGGTGCTGCGCGGCATGGCGTTTTTTGGCGATGCCCTGGCGCACACGATTTTGCCCGGCGTGGTGGTAGCGTTTTTACTGGGCTGGCCGCTGGCGCTGGGGGCGTTGATCATGGGGGTGTTTACGGCCGTCGGCATTGGTGCCCTCAGCAGCCGTGGCGTGGTGAAAGAGGACACGGCGATTGGGGTTATTTTTGCCGGAGCGTTTGCCCTGGGCGTGGCTATGTTGTCGGCCACGGGCAACTACACGGTGGACCTGGCGCACTTTTTGTTTGGCAATTTGCTGGGGGTGACGAGCGGAGATTTGTGGGTAACGGCCGTTCTCGGCTTCATCGTTCTGCTCATTGTCTTCTTTTTCTATAAAGAGTTTATGGTCATCTCCTTTGATCCCGTCTTGGCCACAACACTGCGCCTGCCCGCCACCTTTTTGCGCTATTTGCTGCTCATTTTGATTGCTGTCACCATTGTGGTTTCTTTGCAGGTGGTAGGGATTGCACTTATGGTAGCTATGCTGGTTACGCCGGCGGCAGCCGCTTCGCTGCTCACGCGCCGCCTCACGCCCATGATGTTTATTGCCGCTGCCATTGGGGCTTTTTCCGGCGCGGCGGGCTTGTACACATCTTATTATTTGGACATCGCCTCAGGTCCGGCAGTGGTGCTGGTGGCTACCCTCATTTTTGCCCTGGCTTTCCTCTTTGCTCCACAGCGCGGGCTCGTCTGGCGACGAAATTAATTTTGCCACAGAGAACAAAGAGATTTGAGAGAGCAGGTTGAAAAGACTCGGCGCTCTCCGCGCTTCTGCGGTAAAGAATCTTAACCAATGAATACAAACAGTTTAGATACGCGACTAGAAGACATCCAGACGGCACTGAAGCAAAAAGGATACCGGCTCACCAGCTCGCGCCAAACGATTGTGGAAGCGCTGCTGACCTGTGGTGGTCACATCACCGCCGATGGCCTACTGGAAGTGGTTCATGAAATCGACCAAACGGTGGGCCGCATGACAGTGTACCGCACGCTGGAGCTGTTGAGTGAACTGGGGCTGATTCGCCCTGTTTACCAGGGCACGGGGGCGGCGCACTACATTTTGCTTGATCGGGGACACCATCACCACCTGATTTGTTCAGGCTGTGACGCGGTGATTGAGTTTGAAGAGTGTGGCTTGCAGGAGATGGGCCAGCTGCTGGCGGAGCGGTTTAACTTTATGGTGGAGGGGCATCTGGTGGAGTTTTACGGCCGTTGCCAAAACTGCCAATAAAACCAGATGAACGCCATCTGCCCAAGCACAATGCCCCAAAACGGCAGCAAAAAACGTAGTTTGCGCGTTTTGTGTCGTGGGCTCATCAAATACATGGCGATGTAAGCCGCCGGGGAGCCACCAATGAGCGCCAGCAGCAGCAACCGTCTTTCCGGCACGCGCTTGCGGCTGCTGCCAGCCATGTTTTTATCGTAGCGATAAGTCACCACGGTGACGATGTTAATCGCCAGCAGCCAGATGATTACGCCTTCAAAAAGCGTCATGATACAGTCCCAAAGGTGCAAATGCGTTGCACCTGGATAAATGTAAATTGGAAACAAAAAGACCCTGGAACTGGCTCCAGGGTCTTTTTTAAATTGTGTGCTTAATTGGTGATGGGCAGACTGTTGAGTGTGGTGGTTGTTTGGATGTAAGCTGAATTGATCCAGCCGACGGTGCCGTTGGTCAGGCGAACTTTGACCCAGCTGCTGTCGGCATTACGACCAATCAGCGCCACACCCTGGCCCTGGTAGACAACGGCCGTTACGCCATAATTGATCCCGGGTCCGGTGCGCACATTGAGTGCCGACGTATTCACCACACCAGAATTTGTGATCGTTTGTACATTTTCTACGGGCAATGTGTTAATGGCCACGTTGGCATTTAACAAGGAGGCATTAATCCAGCCCACGGTACCGTTGGTTAACTGCACTTTGGCCCAGGAGCTGATGTTGTTCCGCGCCAGCAGCGAGACGTACTGGCCCTGCGTGACGACGGTGACAATACCATAGCCAATGCCCGGCCCGGAGCGCACGTTGGCGGCACCGGTGTTCACGTTTGCCCAATAAGTTGTGGCTGGTGGCGTTGGCGTTACCGTGGTGGTTGGCGTGGTTGTGCCATCCAACACAGGCAGATTACCGATGGGGATAGAGAGCTGCACGTATTGTGCGCCGAGCCAGCCTTCTTGCCCGTCGCTTAACCGCACCTTCAGCCAGGTGTTGGCCGCATTACGGCCGATAGCACTCACCTGCAATCCCTGATAGACAGAGCCGGTAACCGGATAATTAAACCCTGGTCCGGAACGCAGATTCAAAACTGCGCCGGGGGCCACTGGCACAGGCGGTTCTGGCTGTGCTGGACTGTCTGCGAACGGCAGGGTATTTACGGCCACGCTTGGCGTAATATAATCACTGTAAGCATTTACCCATCCTTCAGTCCCATTGGAAAGTCGAATTTTCACCCAGCTGCTGTTGGCGTTGCGTCCCAACATTTGCACCGTTTGCCCTTGTGAAGCCACGGTCACGACGCTGTAGGTAACGCCAGGGCCAGAGCGCACGTTCAGTGCTCCGGTGGCTACCAGCGCCGTGGCTGAACTGGCGGGGGCATCGGCTGGTGTCACAACCGGCAGGCTGCTGATGGCGACATTGGGTGTGATGTAGGTGCTGGCGGCATTGACCCAGCCTTCGGTGCCGTTGCTCAGCCGGATTTTTGCCCAGGTGCCATTGGCGTTGCGCCCAATCAGGCTAACAACATTGCCCTGATACACCGCCGTGACCGGACTGAAGGCCAGGCTGGGACCGCTGCGCACGTTGAGTGCTCCGGTGGCAATGGTGGCATAGGCGCCGGTAACCGGAACGGCCGTTGCCGTCGGTGTTGGTGTGCTGGTGGGCGCGCCGGTTGCGGTTGCGGTTGGCGTGGCCGTGGTCAGAGTCACAATGGGCAGGCTGCTAATGGGAACGCTGGGATTGATGTATTCACTGCCGGCATTAACCCAGCCAACGACGGCCGTTGCCGTTTGAATGTAAGCCCAGGTGCCGTTGACATCGCGCCCTAGCAAGGCCACCACGTTGCCCTGGCTGACGGTGGTAACCACGTTGTATTCCACGCCGGGTCCAGAGCGGACATTGAGCTGCCCGGTTACGATTGTGGCCGTCGCGGTTTGGGCCGTATTTTGTTTAGCAAAAACCTGGCTCGTCAGGAACAACATTGCGAAGAGGAAAATGACGAGGAACCATTGTTTACTTTTGATTGATGATAGGTTCATAAAAATCCTCCTTGAGATGACATAACGTCTCGACACAGTATAGACCAGAACCCCCTCTATTCGCAAGAGCAGATTATGTAAAAACGGCCGTTTCCCTATTTGTCGCTTTCCAGAGGGCAATTCACGTGGCTTAAAACGGCCGTGGAAGGTCATTCTCGCACAGGCAGGAAGTCTGTTACTGCTACGCTGTGGCTGCTCTCGCAAAACACCTTTTCAGCCGGTATAATCAAATGTGGATTTTTTTATTGACGACCCACAAAAACCCACACGGCTTTGGAGTAAGCACAGTTATGGAACAAATGAAACCGCGTATCTTAATCGCCAAACCAGGCCTCGATGGTCACGATCGGGGGGCCAAAGTAGTGGCGCGTGCCCTGCGCGACGCCGGCATGGAAGTCATTTACACTGGTTTGCGCCAGACCCCGGAAATGGTTGTAGAAGCTGCCCTGCATGAAGATGCCGACGCCATTGGCCTGAGCATTTTGTCCGGTGCACATATGCCGCTGGTTAAGCGCATTATGGAACTTTTGGAAGAAAACCAGATGCAGGATGTGCCGGTGTTTTTGGGAGGCATCATTCCCAATGAGGACGTCAAAACCCTGACAGCGCTCGGTGTTTCTGGCATTTTTGGTCCCGGTGCCGGTATGGATGAGATTGTTGCCTTTATCTGGAAGGCGTTTGGCAGCAGACCGGCTGAGGATGTGGCGTGAACGAATTGCTAGAGCAAGTGCGCCAGGGCCAGATTCGGGCTATTGCTCGTTTAATTACCCGTGTGGAAAACAGCCCGGCAGCCGCTGAGCAAGCGATTCAGGCACTATATCCATACACGGGCCAGGCGCACATTATTGGCATTACGGGTGCGCCTGGGGCCGGCAAAAGCACGGTGGTCAATGCGCTGGTGCAAACCTTGCGCCAGCAAGAGGCCCGCGTGGGCATCATTGCGGTTGACCCCAGCAGTCCGTTCACTGGTGGTGCTTTGCTGGGCGACCGGGTGCGGATGCGCGATTTATCTGGCGATCCTGGAGTGTTTATTCGCAGCATGGCGTCGCGGGGCAGCCTGGGTGGGTTGGCGCGGGCCACCGCGTCTGTGATCAAAATTTTGGATGCCGCCGGGTTTGATTATGTATTGGTAGAAACGGTTGGTGCCGGGCAGGCAGAGGTAGACATTGCCAACGCTGCTCAAACGACGATTGTGATTGAAGCGCCCGGCATGGGGGACGAGATTCAATCAATCAAGGCGGGCATTTTGGAGATTGCCGATATTTTGGTTGTGAACAAGGCGGATAGACCGGGGGCAGACCGGGCAGTGCGTGCCCTGAAGATGATGCTGCACCTGGGACCGGTGGGTGGCACACGGCAGCACGGCCGTCTTTCAGCAGCGCCATCCAGTGCCAACGGCAGCCCACAACCCGGTTGGGACATTCCTGTATTGGAAACGGTGGCAACTGAGGGCCAAGGTATGGACGCGCTGGCCGACATGTTGGGCAAGCATATGGCCTACCTGCGCGAAAGCGGTGAGTGGCTTAAACGGGAAAAGGAGCGCAGCTGGCGCGAGGTGGAGATGCTGCTGCAACTGCGCTTTATGTCCCAATTTCAGGCCTCTGTACCTTCTGAGACACGCGATTCTTTGTTAACGGCCGTTGCTCAGCGTGAGGTTGATCCGTATACGGCCGTTAACCAACTTTTATCGGAAACAGAAAGCGAGCGTAACGCATAAAAGTATTGAATTATGATGGCATACGGAGATATTAAATTGTTCGCTGGTTCGGGATGTCCTGAACTGGCCCGACGGATTGCAGACTATATCAACATTCCCGTAAGCGGCTGGGACATTGTTGAATTTCCCAATGAAAATTTGTTTGTCCGGCTTCATGGCAGCGTGCGCGGGCAGGATGTTTACCTGATCCAGAGTCACGCTCGGCCGGTTCATCGCAACATCATGGAAACGTTGATCGCCATCGACTGCCTTAAGCGGGATTCGGCGGCGCGGATCACGGTGGTGGTGCCTTACATGGCGTATTCGCAAAGTGACAAAAAAGATCAGCCGCGTGTGCCGATTTCGTCGCGCTTGCTGGCTGACCTCATTGAAGTGGCCGGGGCAGATCGCTGGATGACCATTGATTTACACGCCCAGCAAATTCAAGGATTTTACAAAATTCCCGGTGATTCTTTAACCGCCTTTCATATTCAGGTGGATTATTTTTTGCAAAAAGATTTGGAAGCCGTGGTGGTGACGCCAGATTTGGGATTTGCCAAACGCGGCCGTAACTTTGCCGCAGAGCTAAATTTGCCGCTGGCCTTTGTAGAAAAGCGGCGCATTGGTAACAGAATGGACCGTGAGGCATTGTCCCTTATTGGAACTGTGGCCGATAAGGATGTTATTATTGTAGATGATCTGGTGGATACGGCCGGATCTATTCAGGAAGCTGTGCAGTTGGTAAAAGCGCAGGGTGCCAAGGATGTGTACATAGCGTTTACCCATCCTGTTTTGTCTGATCCAGCCACGGAACGGCTGCGCAGCTTGCCTGTTACCGAAATTGTCACCACCGATACAATTCCGATCCCGCCAGAGAAGATGCTGCCCAACATGACAATCCTGTCGGTGTGTGAGTTGTTAGGCGAGGTAATTATCCGTTCGCATGAGGGGCGCAGCGTGGGTGAACTGTTTAATGAATAGGGGAACACCTTCTAACAAAAAATTAAGGCATCCCTGTTACACTAACCCTCTTTTGCTTGTAATTATTCTGTAGAGAAGAAGGCCTATGTTTAAAAAACTTGTAGCTAAAATTGTTGGCGATCCCAACCAGAAAATTATTGATGAACTAAAACCTATTGTGGATGAGGTGGCAGCACTGGAACCGCAAATGCAGCAGCTCTCTCCTGAGGAGCTGCGGGCCAAAACGGCCGAATTCAAAGACCGTTACGCTGCCGGTGAATCCTTGGAAGATATACTGCCTGAAGCGTTTGCCCTGGTGCGGGAAGCCTCAGTGCGCACCACCGGTTTACGCCATTATGATGTGCAAATTATGGGTGGCGTTTTGCTCCACCGTGGTGAAGTAGTGGAGATGCGTACCGGTGAAGGTAAAACCCTGGTGGGAACCTTACCCCTGTTTCTCAATGCACTTACGGGGCGCGGTGTCCACCTGGTTACCGTGAATGAATATCTGGCCCGCCGTGACGGTGGCTGGATGGGTAAAATCTTCAATATTTTGGGCCTGACCGTAGGCTGTATCGGGCCACAAAAGTTTTCTGCCCTCTACGATCCCGACTACGTCAATCCGGGGGCAGACCTGGAAGATGAACGCCTGGTGCACTGGCGGCCTACCACGCGTAAGCAAGCCTACCTGACCGATATTACCTACGGTATCAGCAGCGAGTTTGGCTTTGATTATTTGCGGGACAACATGGCTACCAGCCGAGAAAAGCTGGTGCAGCGCGACCTCGTTTTTGCCATCATTGATGAGGTAGACAATGTACTCATCGACGAAGCGCGGACGCCGCTGATTATTTCTGGTCCGGCAGACCAGTCCGGCAAGGAATACAGTCGGTTTGCCGAGTATGTGCGCCGTCTCAAGCCCAACACCGAAGAGGATGAAGACGCCGAACCCAACGGCCATTACGATTTAGACGAAAAAAGCCGCTCCATCAGCCTCACAGATATGGGCATTGCCGAGGTGGAGCAGCGAATTCCGGACCTTGACCCGGATGCAGGCGACAGCCTGTACGATCCGCGATTTTTCCATCTTACTTACTATTTAGACAACGCGCTCAAAGCCCAATATCTCTACAAGCGGGATGTGCAGTACGTGGTGCAAAACGGCGAAGTGATCATCGTGGATGATTTTACCGGCCGTTTGATGGCCGGACGCCGCTACTCTGAAGGTTTGCACGAAGCCATTGAAGCTAAAGAAGGCGTACAAATCAAGCGCGAAACGGTAACCGTGGCGACGATCACGCTGCAAAACTACTTCCGCCTCTTTGATAAGCTGGCCGGGATGACCGGTACGGCGCTTACCGATGCCGAAGAGTTTGACAAGATTTACGAGCTGGGCGTTACGCCACTGCCCACCAATGTGGAATACATTGTCAACAACAACGTGATTGATCTGGAAGAAAAGAAGGAGAAGGTCGACAATTCGGAGCAAATTGTCTACGTCGATCCGGCAACACAGCAGCCACGTTTTTATAAGCGACTGGATCATCCCGACCAGATTTATGGTACCGAAGAAGCCAAAGACAAAGCAATTGTGCGTGAAGTAAAGCGCACGGTTGAAATGGGACGGCCAGTTTTGGTGGGGACAACTTCTGTGGAACATTCCGAGACGATTGATCGAATGCTCACGCAAGCCAAGATCCCCCATACAGTGCTGAACGCCAAGATTCACCAATCGGAGGCGCTGGTAGTGGCCCAGGCGGGACGCAAGAGGGCTGTGACCATTTCCACCAACATGGCTGGCCGTGGTACCGATATTTTGCTGGGCGGCAATCCGGAAGGCATGGCGGCTGAACTGTTGGAACGTGAGATGTTTAAACGGCCGCTTCTAACCCAACTCATCCACAAATATTTGGAAGAGGGGGAAGCTGGCGCCCAGGATTACACCAAAAACAACAGCAAGCTGGATGATGATCTGGTTCCCTGGATCATTTCCGAAAAAGAAAAGCTGGACGCTGCCCTGGAAGAAATTGAAGAACTGCAAGTCATTGGCTATCTGACTCGCATCTTGGGTGAGGAGTACCAGCTGGAATACAACGAAATTCGTCAGGTGATGCGCCTGATTACCGGCGGCCGTTTAGGTGAAGCCCGTGATTATCTTGAAGAGCGGGATAAAGATGTGGCTCTGGTAGAAGAAGCGCTCCGCCTCCGCGATCTTTATGTGGGTTACCAGCGCTCTCAGGGTGATAATGGTTTGCTGGCACAGTTCCTGGCAGAAATTCTCTTTGAGCAACATTACAATGCTCGTGCTGCGCTTATTCGTGCCGTTCTGAACAATAATCGTGATGAAGCAACAAAAGTTGTGCAAACGGTGCCCGGCATCTCCAAGCAGTGGATAGACAAGATTGCTAATTTGCGCAAAGATACAGAACAAGAGCGACAGGAAGTGTGGCAGCTTGGCGGCTTGCATGTGGTTGGCTCGGAACGCCACGAATCCCGTCGTATTGATAACCAGTTACGTGGTCGTGCTGCCCGCCAGGGCGACCCTGGCTCTTCCCGCTTTTTCCTCTCCTTGGAAGATGATCTGATGCGCCGCTTTGGTGGTGAACGGCTCAAAAGCTGGATGTCTAAAGGGTTGCTGGCCAACATTCCCGAAGATATGCCGCTGGAGTTTGGCGTGCTGGACCGCATGATCGAAAGCGCCCAGGAGCGGGTGGAGGGGTATAATTTCGACATCCGCAAAAATATTGTGGAATATGATGACGTGATGAATCGTCAGCGCATGGCCATTTATGGTGAGCGCCGGGCTATTTTGATGGGGGAAGGGGTCGATTACGATGATAGAATTGATGACGCCTTTGCCAATGCTATTGCCCAACTGGTTGATAACTACGTAGAAAACTATGTGCAGTTTGTTCGCGGTGAAATTGAACGGATCGTAGCCGAATTCACCACCGAAGCTACAGACGCAATCAATCTTAATGCGGTAGTCGCCCGCTTGCGTGGCCTTTTGCCCGATATCGTGGAGATAGACAGGGCAGAACTGGCCGAGCTTTCCAGCGATAAATTGATTGACCGGTTGATGATTTTGGTCTATGAAAATGAAGAAAACGGGGCCAATATTTATCAACTTCTGCGGGCAATGGGGCGTTTCCTGCCGTTGCTTCCGCCTATCCCTAACCTGGGCTCCTTGGCTTCCCGTAAGTCAGGGCAGGTGCAGGCAAAAGAGAATATCCGGCGCGAATACGTGGAGCGCGTGCAAACTTTTTACAATGAGTTTGTGGCTGATCATGTAGAGATGCCTACGGAAGAGCGGGATGCTATCTGGGAAGAAGCTGAGGAAGCACTGAACCAGGCATTTTCGCAGTTTTCATTGGACGGGCTGTCCTTGAAATCGGCCGATTACCGGCAAACTCGCTTTGCCAGTGAAGCCAATGCCGCGTTGCGCCAACTTCTGCTCGATACGCTGTCTGCCCTTGATGGTGACCAGCTGGAAGTTGCGCTAAAAGCATATGTGAGCAAGCAGCAAGAAAAATGGCGCGATCAGATTGGTGAAGAAGAGTACCGTAATTTCCAGCGGCTGCTGCTGCTAAATTCGATTGATCGAGAGTGGCGCGATTATCTAACGGCCGCAGACGATCTGCGCCGTGAAATTGGCCTGGAAGCCGTAGGCCAGCGCGATCCCAAAGTGCAGTACAAGATTCGCTCGGCGCAAATGTTTCAAGACATGCGCAACAACATCGAGCAAAACATTGTCGATCGGTTCTTCTTCCAGGTGGAACAGCATCGGGCGTTTATCCAGCAGCAGGAAGCTGAGATTGCTTACCAAACGCAGGCACGTGAGGCTGGTTACCAGGTTGTGAAGCGAGAAAAAGGGCGCGGCGTGGAGCTGCGTCGGGATATGCCCAAAGTGGGGCGTAATGATCCGTGCCCCTGTGGCAGTGGCAAGAAGTACAAACATTGCCACCTGCGACAAGATATGGCGGCCCAATCATCTGGGGCAAACGGCCGTCCGGCACGATCTTCATCCGGTAAAAAGCGTCGCCGTCGTCGTTAGACGAAAGTTCAGAGATGCGTGGAATACTAGGGCAGCAAACAACTTTTTACGTCTCTTTCACCACGGATAATTGACGACTTTTCTAAAACATGGTTACATGTTGAGGCAGGCAGCCTTTACTAGGTTAAGCTAAGTATCTATCCGAATATTGGCCACAGAGTTCACGGAGGTTTTTGAGATTGGTCTCAAGCTCTCTATTTTCTCTTTTTCCTTTGTGGCTTTTTCGGATAGATTCTAATTTGAATATGTATAGAGGCTGCTTGCCCAAAAACTCATGACACCTGGATTTATAGAATCTGAAAACTGATTGGCCTATGCTCCATCGTAACGATCAGCTAAAAGCCCTCAATGCCCTGCAACAAAACTTACAGAATGCCGCTTCCTGGGATGCTGTACAATCTCTCCTTTCCCCCTTCTTAAACGAATACCTTGCCGTTGAGACGACCATCATCGTGCCAACGGCCGTAAAAAAGGAAGGCATCTGGCCAATTGGACGAACAGGCTATGCGCTCCAGCTTGTGCCTATGCCGGCTGAGACTGAACTGGTCGAACTGACGGCCGCATTGCTGGCGGCCTGTCCTTTTGTGCAGCAGCAGCTTCCCCTTTCGGCTGACCAGCAAAAATTATTGGAGCAAATTAGTCTGGCCATTGTTGAACAACGGCCGTTTGACCAAATTACCAACCAAATTGCCACAGCTTTTACCAAGACGGTCCCCGCTTGTCGCGCTCGATTGATTTTGCGCGATCCTGGCAGCAGGCAGTTGAGCCTACACACCCTGTTCGGCGAAAAATCCGGTTGGCTGCCAATTAATGAGGATAGCAACCTGGCTGACGTGCCAGAGACCGTATTGCTATCTGCTGATGTGCAGTTGATTTTGCCGGTGAAAACGGCCGTTAATGAGATTCGCGCCATTTTGCAAGTGGCGGGCACCTCAGTTGAAGATTTAAAGCTGAAAACCGCCTTTTTCTCACTGGTTGCAGGGTATCTTGGCGTTGCGCTGAGTCATCAGCAGCTTCTGGAGCAGGCGTGGCAGCGTGCTCACCAGCTGGAAACGATTTACCATGTGACCGAATCCGTGCGGGTGCTGAAGCCCCTGCAGCAAACCCTGCAGGAGATTCATGACCAACTGCTGCACATTTTTACACCCCCTACCTGCTACATTGCCCTGGTTGATAACAGCGAAGACGTTATTGAGTTTCCCTGCGTTTTAGAAAATCGCCAGCGCATTACCTGGCAGCCGCTTCCTGTAGACAACAAGGATAGTTTGGTGGCCTGGGTTATCAGAAACAAGGTGCCTTTTGCTACGGACAACTGGCCGTCAGAGATGAAACCTGTGCCGGGGATTAGTGGGGATGGGACGCCGCACTCGATCATTTGTGTGCCCATGCGGCTGCATGGCGAGGTGCTGGGTGCTATTTCTATTCAAAGTGATGAGCCAGATGCATTTGATGCGGCCGATTTCCAAACGTTAACGGCCGTTGCCGCCCATGTCACCGTTATCATTAAAAATGCCCGACTGTTTACCCAAACGCGGGAGCTGGTTGACCGGGGGGCGCATGATTACCAAACGGCCGTTGCCCTGCGGCAGGCCATTGCCGTCATCAGCACCTCATTGCAGGCAGATTCTGTGGTGAGCCATTTGCTGTTGGCTCTGGGCAATGTTGTTTCCTACCACAACGCCTTTGCCTTCCTTCTCACCGACGGTGAACTCAAGCTTGTCTCCAGCCGGGATTTTTATGATCGGCCAGTTGTGCCTTCAGCCAAAGAGGCCGAAGCCATTTGGCGGGCGCATCCGCTGGTACAAACCATCATTAGGCAAGAAAAACTTATTCGTATTGATGACGTTCGCGTCGATGATCGTTGGCAGCCAGTACCCTACACAGAAAACACGCGTTCCTGGATGGGTGTGCCGCTTGCGGCCGGTGGTGTACTGCTGGGCATCCTCATTTTTGACAGCCAGATTGCCTCAGCCTTTGATCAGCGGGTAGAATGGTTGGCATCAACTCTGGCTGCCCATGCTTCTGTTGCCATTCAAAATGCCATGCTTTTCCAGCAAACTGAGCAGCAGTTGGCTGAATTGAGTACGCTTTACCAGGCCAGCGCCACCATGACCGCCAATCTGGATCAGGATTTTGTGTTGCAGACGGTTGTTTCAGAAATGGTGCGGGCGCTGCAGGTTGATAGCTGTACCATTTTTGTTTGGGATCAAGAATTTCAGAAGCTTTATCCGGCTGCTTATAAAAACCAGGCGCAGGTCAATCATCTGCAAGAAGAGAATGATGAAGCGTTGGTCGGCTTGAGCAGCATCGAGAATTTAGCTTCTTACAAAGTTGTTCAGCACGTTTTTGAAACGCACCAAATTGAAAATTTGCGAGCCGATAAGCCGGGCAGCCAGGATGAGATGGATCTTTTGCAGGCAGCTGGTTTACAGTCGGCAATTTTGGTACCGTTGGTGCGACGTAATAAAGTACTGGGTTTGTTGGCGCTCGGAGATGTAACCGAACCACGCAGCTATAAACAAGGACAATTCCGTTTAGCCCAAAACCTGGCAGGGCAGGCAGCAGTGGCTATTGAACACGCACATTTATTTGGACAGGCACAGCGTCGTATTGAGGAACTTTCCACGTTCCACGACATTGTGCTGCGCTTAAATGAGCCTTTACAGCTCAATGTGGTTTTGGACACGATTACAGAATCGGCACTCAAGTTGATTCCCGCGACCAATCTGCACATTTTTTTGTATGATTCCGAGAGCCAGACATTTTCCAAGGGATCCGCTTTGTGGCGAGACGGCCGTCGCACCGCAGCCGTCGCCAAGTTGCGCCCCCCGGGCGAGGGCTTGACCTCCACCGTTGTACAAGAAGGCCGCCCCATTGTTATTAATGATGCGTCCACCCATCCCTTTTATCAGAGTGAGCCGGCCAATAATTGGGGCATCTGCGCCATTGCCGGTTTCCCCCTGAAGTATGGCGAAAAAATAATTGGGGCTTTTACCGCCACGTATTTATATCCGCACACCTTTAGTGAAGACGAACTACTGCTGCTGAACCTTTTGGCGGAACAGGCGGCCGTCGCCATTCGCAACGCCAGCTCCTTTGCCGAGTCGCAGCGCCGCCTGCGCGATATGTCTGCCCTGGTGGATATGGCCAAGCAGGTAACCGGCAACCTGAAGCTGCAATCTGTGCTGCAAACCACGGTGCAAATTTTGCAAGGGTTGTTAAATGCCCGTGCCAGCACCATCACCATGTTAACGGATGATGGAGATGGATTGATTGTAAAAGCGGCCGTTGGCATTAATCCGGAGTTTATGAACGCCCGGATGCAGCTCAGTGAAAGTATTTCTGGTGTGGTGGTTCAAAATGCGGAGCTGGTTTACATTCGCGACTCTTATACGGAATCAGATTTCCTCTTTTTTGATGAAGTAGTGCGCAGTCTGCTGGTTGTGCCCTTAATTGTGCGCGATAAACCGGTGGGCACGCTAACCATTGACAGTGACCGTCCCAACGCTTTTACAGAGTCTGACACCCAGTTAATGACCATCGCCGCTGCCCAGGTAAGTGTGGCGATCGCCAACGCTCGCCTGTTTGAAGAGCTGGAAGAACGGGCGGCTGAATTAGCTATTGCTTATGAAGAGCTTAAAGAAAGTGACCGTTTGAAGGATGAGCTTGTCCAAAATGTGTCACATGAGCTGCGCACGCCTTTAACCTTTGTCAAAGGGTATGTGGATTTGCTCATGGATGGTGACAAAGGGTTGCTGACGGCCGAACAGCAGGAATATTTACAAATTGTCTCCGACAAGACTGATGACATTACCCGCATTATTGAAGATATTATTACATTGCAGCGGATTGATTCGGGGAATTTACAGCTTGAGGTGATGTCGATGGCTGATTTATTGCAAACGGCCGTTACCAGCCATCGTCTTGTTGCCGACAAAAAAGGACTATCTATTGCTTGTTCAATTCCACCAGGGCAAAAAGGATTTGTCCGGATCGATAAAGGACGCATGAATCAGGTGCTTGATAACTTAATTGGCAACGCCTTTAAATTTAGCCCGGATGGCGGCACTATTCGTTTGTCTATGGTTGAAAAAGAAGAGGAAGTTTTGGTTTCTGTGGTAGATGAAGGAATTGGTATGCCGGCAGAGAAGCATCAGCGGATTTTTGAGCGTTTCTACCAGATTGATGGCTCTTCCCGCCGACGATTTGGTGGCACGGGCATTGGGTTGGCTATTGTAAAGCGCATTATCGATGCTCATGAGGGCAGAATTTGGGTGGAAAGTGAATTAAATAAAGGCAGCGCCTTTTTATTTACCTTACCGATTGTAAAGCAGGATATTGCATCTGCCGTGCCAGAACTATAATTGTATTGTTTAGTAGGTGTATCATCCTTTGAGTAGACAGCGTATTATTGAAAATCGCGTAATAAAGAGATATTGCTTTGGCTAATAATAAAGAAAATTTTGCGGCAGATTTAAAGACGCTGCCAAAGATTGATTTGCACCGGCACCTGGAAGGTTCCCTCCGTTTAGAAACATTATTGGAGATTGCGCGTGAGTACCGCCTGGATGTGCCCACGGTGGATTTGGAAGCATTACGGCCGTATGTCCAAGTAACCGATGATCCCGCCAACCATGAAGCCTTCCTAGGCAAATTTGAGGTGCTGCGCCACTTCTACCGTTCGCCAAGAATGATTCGCCGCCTGGTTTATGAAGCCGTGGCCGATGCCGCCGCAGACAACGTGAAATATTTGGAACTGCGCTTTAGCCCCCAGGCATTAACTCGGGTTCGCGGCTATCCCCTGAGTGAAGCGACTGATTGGGTCATTGAATCCGTCGCCAAAGCCGAAGCTGATTTCGACATCCAGGTGGGTCTTATTGTGACGCTGGTGCGCCATGATCCGGTGCCCCAGGCGCGGCAGGTAGCCGAGATTGCCTTTGAACGATTCGGTAAGGGCATCGTCGGCTTGGATTTGGCCGGGGATGAAGTGAAGTTTCCTTCACGGCCGTTTACGCCATTGTTTAAAGAAGCCAAGCAAGTGGGGTTGGGGATTACGGTTCATGCCGGGGAATGGGCCAGCGCCTTTGGGGTCAAAGAAGCGATTCTGGATCTGTTTGCCGATCGCATCGGGCATGGGGTGCGCACGCTGGAGAATTCGCAAATTTTGCAGCTGGTACGCGAGCGTCATATTGCTTTTGAGGTTTGCCTGACAAGCAATTTGCAAACGGGAGTTGTGCACCAGATGAATCACCATCCCCTGGTAGACATGCTGGATTTGGGGCTGTTGGCCACCATTAACACAGACGATCCCAGCATCAGCGACTGCACGTTAACCGATGAGTATGAGATCGCCCTGCAAAAGCTGCGCATTGGTTATCCGGCGCTGCGTCAGAGTATTTTAACGGCGGCCAATTCCGCCTTTTTGCCCAAAGCAGAGCAGCAGGCGCTGGTAGAAAAGTTTGATGGGCTGCTGCCAAAACCGGATGGGGTAGACGGCCGTTCCCAACCCAGCATTACCCAAATCTAAGTAGCCGTTCGGAATTAACAAGCGATTTCGGAACCGAACGGCTACTTTAAGCCCATAAGCGGCCGTTACGTTGTCTCCCACTCTTTAAGCGCCCGCTTAATCATCATTTGAATTTGCGGATTTTCAATGTCACGCGGCCGTTCGTACCGCTTGCCATCCACATCAATAATCAGCCCGCCATTGGCATCCTGCACCAGATGAATTTTGCGTTCGGCCAATTCCGGATCGGCCAGCAAGTGACGCTGCAAAATGGCGTCAACCTGTTCTACCAGGCTTAGCATCTTGTTGGCGCTGGCCTCATTGGTAGCCGGACGCCGCCGCAAATTGGTCAGCAAGGAGGGACTCGGTTTTGGTCCGGCAGACTTCAGCTCTTCTTTTTCCCGCTCCAACTTATTCACAAACGCCTCAGCTTCATCAACTTCACCCGCAGCAGCGCTGGCTGCTTGTAGTGCTGCCACGGGTGGGGCCACACCTGCGTCAACTAATTTTTGGTAGCCACCGGCAAAAGTGATCAATTCGCCAATTGCTGTCTTAAAAAGCTGGCGCACATTGGCCTCCGAGATTTCATCAATGGAGGCATACCGCTGGTTATTAAAGCTAATCACCAGTTTGCCCATTGGTGGTACACGTAGAACTCGCATAATTTCAATTTCGTTCTGCATAATTTCCTCTTTCTATTTTTGGCAGTTTGAACAGAAATGGGTGCTGCGTCCACCCAATACAATGCGTTCAACGGGTCGCCCGCAATCATAGCAAGGATCGCCCGTGCGCCGGAATACGGCGACGGCGTTTTGCATATCCCCTTTGCTGCCATCCGGCTTCACGTACAGTTCAATGCTGGCGCCTTCCCGCTCAATACCCAGACGGAGTACTTTTTGGATGGCGTTGTGCAATGCCTCAATTTCATTTTTGCTAAGCGTATTGGCCGGTCGGGTAGGGTGCAACTTCGCATAGAAAAGCGCCTCATCCGCGTAGATATTGCCGACACCGGCAATTAACTGTTGGTCCAGCAGCAAAGGTTTGAGGGCTCGGGTACGGCCGTTCAATCGTTCTTGCAATACCTCGGGCGTAAAATCAGCCTCCAGCGGTTCCGGCCCCAGCTTGCCCAAAATTTGCTCCGGATCTTGCACCAGATAGACGCGGCCAAACTTGCGCGTGTCCCGAAAGCGCAGCTCCTGGCCATTGTCTAATTCAAACACTGTATGTACATATTTGTTGGACGGGGTCGTTACAGCCACAACGGCCAAATGCCCCGACATTTTTAAATGAATAATCAGCGTTTCGCCCTGAGTGAGCGAAAAGACCAGATATTTGGCGCGGCGATTAATTGCTTTTACCTGGCAGCCATGAATGCGAGCGCGTAGCTCATCTAGGGTGGGGGTGCCAATATGGCGTGGCCAGTCATTGCGCACACCCGTTATCGTGCGGCCAATGAGCGGTTGGCGGAGGGCACGTACAACGGTTTCAACTTCGGGTAGTTCAGGCATAAATGTTTGACTTTCTTCGTGTTGATCAATCGCAAAACTCAGTCCATTATACCTTGAACTGACAAGCGACTCCACGGCAAACGGCCGTTTATCAGAAACTCTTCACGCCATAGCAAACAGATAATTGCTTTGACAAACGGCCGTAAACTCCACTAAACTTACGCATCATATCATTCAATGGAGCAAACGCATGTATCCCGAAGATCGCGTTTTGGTAGCTTATGTACCACAGCCCGCCGATTTTGAACTGATTCAACAGGCGGGTTGGTATCGCATTCCCCAAAAACATGCCCCCAAAGGATTACATGCTGAATATTTTGCCTTCTATTTTGGTCGGCGCTTCGGAGCAGAAAAATGGGCCATTCATTATTATGCGCCGCAGCTGGGGCACGAACTCACCACCCGCCTGGCACTGTTCCCCGACCAGCCAGATCATCCGCGCGCCCAGGAAATGTATTACAAAGTTCAGCTGGGTCCACTGCAAAAACTGCAACAACCCATTGTGAGCCTGCGCTGGCGGCGAATCACCTTTTTGCACACCACCTGGGACCGTTTTTTAGACGCAACCGAAATTAATGATTTGTTTGTAGACGGTGAGCCATATGTAGATCGCATTTATGCGACGCTGAAAGAACCTGGCATTCAGGCCGAACGCGCGTATCGTGTGCCGAGACCTAGCGGCGAGTAGTGCCCAGAGACGATGTAATAAATATCGTAACGATCAGCGAGCAATATAAATATAGTGTGGCATAATTATTTGTGAAGATGATAATGTGTTGAAGTTGATGTAAATGTAGTTCAGAGCAGAGTACACATATCCAAATGTATTTACATAGTATCGTTAGCGACATAGATGATTTGCTGCCGCAAGCACCTTTTGTGCGGACTGGTGGCAGCTTGCTAATGATGGTTGGCCTGCCCGGCACCGGCAAATCATCTGTGGTTGAGGGTCTGGCTCAGTTCATGCCTTTTGTGGTGGTAAGCACGGACAATATTCGCCTCCATTTGCGCAACCAGCCCACCTACACTGCCGCCGAAATGATGTTGGTGTATGAGGTGTGCTATTCCATTATTGAATCCCGTTTACATGATGGGCAGCGCGTCATCTTTGATGCCTCCAACTATTTAGCGGCCCGCCGCGAGCACTTGATGAAAATCGGCCAGCGTGCCGGTGCGCCGGTGGCGGTGTGCTATGTTCAGGCGGCACAGGACACCATTCGTGAGCGACTATTTAAGCGTAACAGCGGCCAGCGCCGCAAAACCGATTTGTCAGATGCCGATTGGTCTGTGTATAAATGGATGGTGGAAGCGCAAGAACCCGTGGTGGGTGAGCACCTGATTTTGGATACGACAGATACGCCGCCCAACGTTTTGGCGGAAAAATTATTTTACTATTGGTTAAAGTGTGAAGAAACCGGCGCAAGCGACCCTGATTTACAATCCACTAGCTGGGCCCGCCAATTTAGCAGCGCCGATGGCCTTAGTGGCTGACCTCTGGCAGGCACGCGGCTGGCATGTGACCATCCAGCCAACCCAAGCCCCTGGACATGCAACAGAATTAGCCCAACAAGCGGCGGCGGCAGGCTGCCGTGTTGTTATTGCTGCTGGTGGCGATGGCACGCTGGGGGAAGTGGCCAATGGCCTGGCTGAAACCGAAACGGCAATGGCTCCGCTGCCGGTGGGCACAGCTAACTCATTTGCCCGCGAACTCAACATGCCGCTGCCATTGTTCCGTGGCAAACACCAACTGCTGCAAGCGGCCGATTTATTGCTCAACGGCCGTATCCACCAAATGGACCTGGGCTACACCATTAACAGTGAGGGAAACGGCCGTCACTGGCTGCTCTGGTCCGGGGCAGGGGCCGATGGCTACCTGGTAGAGCACATTGAGCCGCGGCCCAAATGGTCCAAAAAGCTGGGCCGCCTGGGATACATGCTGCAAGGCATTGCCCTTACCATTCGCTACCCTGCCGTGCAGGCCAGCATTGAGATAGACGGCCACACCTACAACGATCATTATTTGTTAGCCTTGGTGAGTAACTGTCGTTTGTATGCCGGTGGCGGCCTGACCATTAGCCCACAGGCCAAGCTGGATGATGGCTTGTTTGAGGTGTGGCTGTTCCGGGGCCGACAAATTCTCAAGCTGTTTCAGTATGGCGCGTTGCTGAAAGCGGGGCGGCGAGTGTTTCCGGGAATGGAGATGGTACACGGCCGTTCCATCACTGTAAACATGACCCCCACCATGCCCTGCCAGACAGATGGTGAACTGGGTGGCTACACCCCAATCACATGTACCCTCAAGCCGGGAGCACTGCGCCTCCTTGTGCCCGCTTCCGCGCCGCAAGATTTGTTCCAGCAGCCCGGAACCCCCCTCGGCGCATAACTCCCTCTTCAAAATTCAGTTGATTTGCTTTCCTCACACTGTCTCTGTTGGACGCCAAAAGCCATATCCAGAGATGGATGGGCACTGGATTCCTGCCTTCGCAGGAATGACAAGCTAGGGGTTCAAACGAAGTTTTGCAGACACGTTGATGAAGGCCCTGTTTTGTTTCTTGGCTGGGGAACGGCCGTTGCAAATCGCCAATTAACTCTTTACAAAATATGGACACTAATGTAATATATGGACAATATCGTAACAATTCTTTAAATTTGTTCATTTGTAAGGAGCACATTCGTGGCGGCACATAGTCAATCAACGCAAAACAATACGCTGACCAGCTCAAAAGCATTATGGGCTGGTGTCATTTTTAGCTTTTTATTTACCGGCCTCATCTGGCTGCTGCGCGGGGCTATCCCAGCGGTCGATTTTCTGCCGGACCAAGGGGCTTCTTGGTATTACTGGAAGCTGCCTGAACCCACGTTTTGGAGCCGAGCCACCGCCTGGGGTGGCTATTTGCTGCATCAGGTTGCTATCTGGGGTCTCATTTACACCGCGCAAAAAGCCAAAACCAAATACACCAATGGCCTGCACCGCTTCAACATCATCGCTTTAGCCGTCAACGCCGTCTTCATTGTGCTGCATCTGCTGCAAACAATTTTCTTTTATGACGGCCTGGCGCAAGATGTCTCTATTTGGAGTTCACAAGGTTCTGTGGTGCTCATGCTGGTCATGATTTTGCTGATGGAAAACCAGCGGCGCGGCCTCTTCTTTGGCAAGAAGGTCGGATTTCTCAAAGAAACCGCCCGCATCGCCCGCAAATATCACGGCTACATTTTTGCCTGGGCCGTCATCTACACCTTCTGGTACCATCCCATGGAAGCAACGATGGGGCATTTGCTGGGCTTCATCTACACTTTTTTCTTGATGGTGCAGGGCAGCCTCATGTTTACCCGCGCTCATTTGAATAAGTGGTGGACGCTGGTACTGGAAATATCTGTGCTGGTGCACGGCACGCTGGTAGCGCTGCAAACCAACACCATGTGGCCGATGTTTTTCTTTGGCTTCGCCGGTATTTTTGTGGTGACGCAGATGTATGGCCTGGGGCTGAACAAATATTGGCGCTGGGGTTTCATTGCCGCCTATATTGCTGGGGTACTCATTGTTTACAGTGGACGGGGCTGGGAAAACGTGAATGAGATCGTGCGCATTCCGGTTATTGAGTACCTGCTGGTTTTTGTGCTGGCGCTCATTATCTGGTTGGGCATGCGTCTTGTGGGACTGTTTACTAATCGTACCAAACGGCACCTGGACTCTGGCCGTGCGGTCACGTCGAGCGATTAGCTCGTCGTGAGGACTGCCAATCCTTTTCTGCCAAGGCCTTGATAAACAAAAACGGCCGTTTCCTCAGCCTTCAGGAAACGGCCGTTTTTCTAGTTCTTTACTGGCCCACTACTGGTTGCAACCAGCTTGCAGCATCACCTGCGACGTGGCACCATAACTCTCAATCACTGCCACCTGGCGACCTTCGTACCGATCGGCGGCAATGACAATTTCCAAACGGCCGTCACCATTCAAATCAGCCACGGCTAACGCTTCATAACGCAGCGGGAAGATCAGGTCACCACCTTCCTGGTAGATGTCCAGATAAAGTGGCACGGTCACCACATCGCTGCCAATAATCTTGCGCAGCAGCACCACGGCATAATCTCCAGCTGCGGCAGGCGGTTGGCCGATGCCGGCCGTTAGATGGTTGGCCACGATCAATACTTCTTCCACGCCGTCACCTTCCAGATCAAAGCGCAGAATGCGATCAATGGTTATTTCCGGCTCGGCCAGGCCCGCGCCTTGCAGCGCTTCGGCCAGCACCTGCCGGTACACGTCCGTGTTTACCGGCACATCCTGTGGCAGGCGCGGCGTGGCGTTCCAGCGCCCCACCAGGCCAATGCTGCCCGGCATCAATGAGGCCAGGGCCACGGTCGGCTGGTTGCAAATGCCGCCAATCGTGGGTGGCTGGCCGGTAATCACACCGGTTTCACCGCTGAGGCCGTAAAAGACGTACGGCCGTTCCGCATCAGAAATCAGCGCCATGTAATCAGCCGCGCTGACCCAGGCGTTGTTGTACCAGCCACCCAACAGAAAGCCGGTTGCCCCATCCACAATTGGATGCAGCGGTCCGCCGGGCGTGTCCGTTGGTGGATTATTCACAATGGAAATGTCAATAATCACGCTGGTGGCCGAACTGCCGTTGTCCAGCGTCAGGATATAATCTTGGGACACCGGCAGCTTGCCCTGCCAGAACGAATTGCCGTCCAGCATGTGCTTGTAATCGACGCCATCTTCTTTGCCTTGCAGGTGGAACAGCACGCTGTTGTTTTCGGCTGCTACGTTGATCGACATCGTCTGTTCGGCGGCGGCCCACAGGACAAACCAGGTTTGGGCATGGGCTGGAATCTGCACCTCAACGGTGGCCGAGGTGGCTCCGGGGGCAAACTGAATGCGTTCTGGCTGTGCGCCATCGGGCATCATCGGCTGAGTGTATTCACCGGCGGCCGAGACGTAACAACTAATGCCGGGCATCGCTACCGGGCACAGAATGCGCCACCAGCCGCCATCTTCAGAGACGCCGGTGACCACGGCCGTTTCACCGCCCGTCAACCAATCAACCACGGCAAAACCTAGCCCTGGTCCGCTGCGCACGTTCAAGTTGGTCAGCGCCATCACGCGCTCTACGTCAGTAGGCACGATGATCACCGGCTGGGTCGGCGCCGCCGTTGTGGCCGTGGGCTGAGCCGGGGCTGTGGCCGTTTCTGCCGGAGTGGTTGTTTCTTGCGGTACGGCCGTTTCTTCAGGGGTGACGGTTTCCTGTACAGGGTCGCTTTCCACAGTGGGCGTATTCACCACGGCCACCGGCGTATTGAGCGGCGTTACCGTGGCTATAGCCGGTTCCCCACCGCCAGGCGAGCAGCCAATTAAAAACAAGCCGGCCAGCAAAATGAGCAGGCTCAAAATAGATAAACGATTAATTTTCATGATGTTGCCTCCAACATATCCAATACAAAACAAAAAATAGAAAACGGCCGCTTCCGGTTACTTTTGGTGGAGTGGCCGTTCCTTCAGAATAAATTTCATTTTAGCGATTCCACGGGGCGGCACATCTGTCCCAGGTTGCCTGCTAAACGTTGCCTTTGGCACAGATGGTCCCTGTCAAAAGTAAGGCGTTAGCACGGTTCGCGGCTAATTGCCGGTTTACGGTGCAAGATTGTGGCTGTCAGACTGGAGAGCAGTCGTTGGTGCTGCCTGCGTTGCAGCAAAATGAGCTGAAATGCGGCGGCCAATGCCAGTGCGGCCGTTAGCCAGTAAAGACGCATCACCCCCAGGTAATCCATCGCCACCCCAGCCCCTACAAAGCTGATAATGCCGCCGGCCCGCGTCAGCCCGTTGAGCAGGGGCAAGCCCTGGCCCAGCGCGGCCGGTTCCAGCAAGTCGGTGGCCAACGCTGACGACACGGCATCGCTAACGCTGCGGGAAATTAGAATCAGCGTAGCCGCCAGCCAGAACTGCCAGAGGTGAACGGCCGTAATCAACAGCAGCACCCCAACCGCCGACAAACCATATCCTGCCGCCAAAATCTGCTTCCGGCCCAGCCGGTCAGACAGGGCGCCAATGTAAAACGTGACGGGAATCGCCACCAGCCCGCTGACGGTGGCGGTGCTGGCCACGGACTCGGCCGAAAATGACAGAATCTGCATGGAAACGGTGGTGCCAAAGCGGCCCACGTTCATTGCCGTTGCCGCCACCAGGGAGATGAATGTCAGCAGGTAAAATGTTTGTCCCAGCGGCACGGTTTTTGGCTGCGGCCGTTCCCCCTTTGTTGGGCTCTTGGTGTCATTTTGCTGTTTGGGTAATGCTAGCAGGCCAATTAGCGGCAGCGCCAGCCAGGTCATCCCATACACCCAAAACAGCGTGGCATAATCCTGCCAGCTTAGCAGCCAGGCAACCATCGCCCCGCCCACCAGGGCACCCAGCGGTGCAGTGAGGGAAAGCAGGCCAAATGATTTGCCGCGCTGCTGTTTGTTGGCCGCTATGCCGGTGAACACGGCGATGAGCGCCAGGCCAACCCCGCCGCAAAACCAGAGAACGGCCGTTAGTCCCACCAGCTGCCACAATGTCTGAACCTGTCCCATCAGCACCAGGCTGGGAATGCCTGCGATACCGGCAGCCATAAACAGCCCGCGTGGTGGCACCTTGCCCGCCAGCCAGCCCGGCACAAAAGAACCCAGCGTAATGGCAATGTACATGATGGTTAAATACAGTCCCGTTTGCGTTCGTGTTGCCCCAAATTGGGCAGCGTAAAGTGGCAAGATGGGGAACAAGCCCATGCCGGCCAGCACAATCGTAAAATTCCCCCAAAAAAGAAAGAACAGTTGCTTATTAATATTTTTCATGACTATCACCTGCGTAAACTTCACACAGCCCATTGTTTTTGAGAACTTTCTGTGGTTTACGTAAAAAGAATGGAAGCGGATAAATTGATTATCCGCTCCCGAGATAAAGACCTTTTGTTGTTAAATTCGTGCGCCTCATGCGAGTTCTGGGCACTCTTGCAAAGGCTCGGCACATCCAACTTCCTGCTCAAACCATTTCAAAATGAATTTTGGCAGGCGAAACTTCATGCGGGAGCGCTGCCGGGGTTGCGGCTGGCTCAGCAGATATTTTATTTCTGCTTCGCGCTCTTCCATGCGCTTCTTCTGG
The DNA here is from genome assembly GCA_002699125.1 of Anaerolineaceae bacterium. GTDB lineage: Bacteria > Chloroflexota > Anaerolineae > Promineifilales > Promineifilaceae > Leptofilum. The sequence continues at coordinate 3,677 of PABI01000162.1, read as the reverse complement.
TAATCCTTGGCATAAATTTCTAGTTCGTATTGCGTAAACATGATTACAATCCTTTTTATATTTTTGGGCGAAAATTTTTCGCCGTGGTTAACTGAATTGGGACTATCATAGGAAACGGCCGTTTCCAAAACGTCCCTTCAACCGTCCCAAAATCATTCCATATTGTTGACTGTCTCTGTCTGTTGGATCATCGAGCCTTCCAGCGGATAACCAGCTTCTAGCCATTCATCCAGGCCACCGGCGAAGCGGGAAACGTGCCGGAAACCGTAACGAACTAGCGCGTAGTAGGCGTGGATGCTAACCGGGCATTTGGGATTTGAGCAGTAGACCACCACTTCATCTTCAGGATGCAGGCTTTTCACAGTCTCCATGATGTTGGCAAAGTGCAGCGAGCCGGGGATGTGCATCTTTTCATAGGCGCGCCGATCCAGAGCCATAACCAGCTTCAGGTCATCACCGCAATCCAATTTCTTTTTCAAAGCTTCACGACTTATGATGTTCATCATTTTTCTCCAGGTAGGTTCCTTATATTTCAGAAGATAGATTAAATAAAAACCGGCAGTGCCTCGGCGTTGTCAGTGACTTCTGTCATCGGCCAATGCCAATCTTTGCTGGTGGACTGGGACCAAAGATCATCCAGACCTTCACGCAGAGCTGTTTGGAAAGAGGCTGCCAGGCCGGCTACATTGCCAGCCGCCAGGTGGTTTCGGTAACGGTTAAGGACTGCTGCCAAAACGTGGCTGCCAGTGATGGCGGCCGTCATGCCTTGCGCGTAGACAGGGTTCAGGGCGCAAACGGCATCGCCAATCACCAGAAACCCTTCCAGATAACGCGGCAGCTTGTCGTAGCGGCGCATTCGGTTTTCGGTTCGCCGAAAGCCAAACGGGTCGGACAAAGGGTGAGCATCTTTGATAGCGTCGTAAATCTGTGGCGTGGGCAGGCTGCGGGCAAACGCCAGAAAGCCTGCTTCATTAGTCGGCGGATAGTCGCCGGCAATGCCAACGAGGGTTACTACCCAACGGCCGTCTTCCTCCGGCAGAATAATTGCACCGCGCGTATCATCCGGGGGCGTGGGCCGCACATAAAGCCGCTTCCAGCTGGCGGCAAAGTTGGCCGGCTGCTGGTAAATGCGGGTGGCGTAGCCGACGTGGGCGTTGATACGCCATTCTTCTGGCGGCATAAACCTCAGGGAAGCCAGCCAATTGGGTGCCTGGGACTGCCGTCCACTGGCATCGATTACTAGATTTGCCTCCTTCACCAACTCCCTGGCTCTCGCCCCGCGCCCAAAGCGCAGCCGCACGCCAGCCACCTGCTGCCCCGATGCATCAGTTACCAGCCCTTCGGCCCGGTAGCCGCGCATGATGGTCACATTTGGCAGGCGGCTGACTCGCCGATAGATGGCGTTTTCCAGCATTGGCCGGCTGCAGGATAGTGAAAGTTTTCTGTCCTTCTGCTTTGGTGACCGCCAGCTGCCAGCGTGGAAAAAAGCAACTTCCTTTTCAATATTTACCGGTACGGCACCATTGCTTATCAACTCTGCTATTAATCCTGGAAAAAGCTGCTCCAGGATTTCCTGGCCGTGGGGCATAAGCGTGTGGGCGTGGCGCGCCTGGGGCACACCGCTGCGAAAATCTTGCTTACAGGCTGACTCATCTCTGTCGATGATTGTCACCTGGTCCATATAGTTTGCTGTTGTTTGGGCAGCGGCCAGACCGGCGATGCTGCTGCCGATTACAATGGCGTGGGTCGGGATACGGCCGTTAGGCGCCAACGTTTCTGCGCCTGTCTGTTTACTCAACTTGTGAGCCATCATCTATTGTTTCTCCTGTTTGTGTGGCCTGAGTGACATTGTGATTTATTTCACCGTGAATGTCTGCTGTCTTGTGCCGACTGATTGACCTGCCGTTCGTGAGGTGACCTGGCCAATCTTAAGTGGGTGACTCAGGCAATAAGTTGTGAACTACCATGAATATAAGGAACGGCCGTCCCTAAAATGATCCACAAACCGTCCCTCAAAATGCTTGCAATTCAATTTATTAGGGGACGCTTTAAGGGACGTTGACGGAACGATGGGATGATATTCTGCTGGCGAGTTCGATTGGAGCTCGAAAATCAATTAACCAAGTTCAAAGGAGATTTTTAATCATGAGCGAAACAAAAATGGTAAACGGCGTCAACGTATCAACCCTCTTTGCCACCCTGGACGTTGTGAAGGCGCAGCCGGAGGCGGCCAAGTTCCAGTTCCGGGCTGCCAACGAATGGGTATCGGGCACACGCAGCCGCAGCACTTTGAATGGCTTCTTCGGGGCCGGTCAGGAGCACACGCACAAGGCCATCTTCACCTACGATGCCGATCATCCTACTGTGTTGGTCGGACAAGACAACGGCCCCACGCCGGTTGAGTTCTTGCTGCACGCCATCGCTGCCTGCATCACCGCCGGCATTGGCAATATTGCGTCGGCACGCGGCATCAACCTCACTCGCGTTGAGTCGCGGGTGGAGGGTGACATCGACCTGCTGGGCATCTTCGGTATGGATGAGAACGTGCGCAACGGCTACCAGGCCATCCGCGTTAACCTACAAATTGAAGGTGACGCTCCCGCGGAAAAGCTGCAAGAAGTGGTGCAGCAGTCCATCTCTCGTTCGGCCGTTTACGATGTGCTGACCAATGGTGTCCCCGTTTCAGTTAGCGTAACCGCTTAGTTCCCAAGCTGTGCCGGGTTGAAAAGGCCCGGCACCTTTTTCTTTCTCCAGACCAAAAGCGACAAATTGGAGGTTCTTCCATGAATTATGACTATGATGTCATTGTGGTTGGCGGACGCGTGGCCGGGTCTGCCACGGCGCTGCTGCTGGCCCGCCTGGGTTACCGGGTGTTGATTATCGACCGCAGCCATCCCAGTAAGGATACTTTTTCTACCCACGCCATTATGCGCAGTGGGGTTTTGCAGCTCCAGCGCTGGGGCCTTCTACAGCGTATCCTTGATCATGATACGCCGCCGATCCGGCGCATTGTGCTGGGTTTTGGCCAGCAGGAAATCAGCTTTGATTTCCGCGAAGCGTTTGGCGTTGAGGCGCTTTATGCGCCCCGGCGCCACATTCTAGACGTAGAGCTGTTGGCAGCGGCGATTGAAGCCGGCGCAGAATTCCGGCAGGGGTATCGCTTGCTGGACCTGATTTTTGCTGAAAACGGCCGTGTTACCGGCATACAAGCCAACGCCAACGGGACCCAGACAGAACTGCGGGCTCGCTTTGTCGTGGGCGCCGATGGGATGCGCTCCCGGGTAGCAGCCGCGGTGAACGCCCCTGCCTACGAGACGCACCCAGCCGTCAGCACCTACGCCTATGGCTATTTTGCCGGCATCAGTTCCGGCAGTTACGATGCTTATTTTGTGCCCGGTGTAGCTGCCGGATTTATCCCGACCAATGATGGGTTAACGGCCGTATTCACCGCCCGTCCAAACAATGGCAGCCTCATCGACGATGATGAGTTTTACCGGCTGGCGGCCGCGGCTTCACCGAACATGATGGCCCAACTGAAAACGGCCGAACGGATGAGCCCGTTTTACCGCACGCTGGGATTGCCCGGCTTTCTACGCGTACCCGGTGGCCCTGGCTGGGCGCTGGTTGGTGATGCTGGCTTCACCAAAGATCCAATTTCGGCCCACGGCATTTCAGAT
>PABI01000161.1 GCA_002699125.1 Anaerolineaceae bacterium | reverse complement strand
GGTATATGGAGGATGGAGTGCTCAAATATTATGTTTTGAAATCTGGGGGTGGTCGTCGGATAAAGCGTGAAGACCTCGATGGCCTGCTTGAGCCCCCACCAGATCACACTGGTGGGAACTCATAATCACGAAAATTAATGCAATTTATGATTGCTTTTACTGCCAAACATTGGTTGGACTTTTCTCTTTCTTTTACTGTTGGTTGGTAGCAAAGTCGATTCCTTTCCATATTCTTCCAGCAGAAAATCGATCAGTAAATCAAGCGCCGCTGCCATGCGGCCTGAAGATGGTTGTTTTTTGCGAAAAATTATCTCTTTTTCCATTCTTGCTCCTTTATCAAGTTTTCGTTCAATAAAAAACGCTAGCGCATTCAAGAAAGACGGCTCCTGTCGAACCTTGAATTTCCCTAAGCTGGCAACAGTATGACTACGCACGCTGGATAATCCTCTTAGATCATCCAGAAGCAATTGCTCAAGTCAGCCAGTAAGAGACGGTAGTAACTCTTTATGATTTATAAATCCATTGGTGCTGTTACCCTCCCACCGGCAATCGGTCGGTAATCGCGCACGCCCGTGATATCGATCATGAATCCATCGGGCACCATTTCCAGCAACCGGGACCAGGTGGCCCCGCCTAAAAACGTAGCCAGCTCATTCAGCCGGTAGTTGGAAGTCATAATCACGCTCAACTTTTGCCGGTAACAGTAATTAATCAGGTCGTAATAGCGGGTCTGGATTTCAGACGCCTGTTCTGTTGACCGAACAAACGGAATTGAACCTTCCCGGCCAACATCATCTATCAAAATCACCCGAGGTTTGCCTAGCTGTTCTGAAAACAGGAACTTGTCCAGGCTAAAGTCTGTTTCCGACTGCATCAACATCCATTCCCTGGCAGAGCGCAGCTTTCCAGCGGGATAGATACACAATTCCTGGGCCTGCTCCACCTCATTAATCGTCATGACCCCACAGCCGTAAAACAGCGCTTCGGCAATCGTGGTTTTGCCATTGCCGAAACCGGAAAAATGATGGGCACCAATCGGTTGCCACTGCTCACCTTCCTGAACCTGCATTGCCTTCTCCCCCACAGCCCCAGAGGTGATCACAAACGATTGTCCCGGTTTGTTTTGCCAGGAGGACAACCACTGCTTGGCCAGATCGATTGCTTGCTGCAGCAGCTGCTGTTCGTTGTATTCAATCCATTGCTTGCCATCGGCCTGGATATTGCCATTGGCCATTTCCAATCTGACAGCTGATGCCAGATGAGACAGATTCAAAGAGGTGAGACCGGTCGCCTCATACACCAGCTCTCTGGTCAGCGTTGCCTCAGCACTTAACTTCATTCGTTTCATAAACACTCCTTGTCGCCATTACTCGTACACGGTCCTTGTTCAAATTGAGCCACAGCTGTGGCCACTTAAAACCGGCCACCAATTGTTGGCGGTGTTGGCACCAGTCCAATCGATGCCGCCATTGTGCTGGGCAATGGTTGCCCCTGTCCTTTTGTGCGTCTCTCAGGGGATCGTCCGCGCTCATACCAGTCCAAAATGCCGCTGACGTTGTTTGGCTTGTAACCAGAGGCCAGCCATTCGGCCGTTACCTGGGCTAAAAGCTCTGAATCCGGCTGCTCGCCCAATCGTTCGACGATGAGCGGCCAGCACTGCTTGCGCGGATAGCGCTCTAAAGCCTGCCGCCACGCCTGAATTGCCGGATGACGGGCCGCGACAGCGGCAACCTCTTGTTGCTTTTCCCCATTAGAAAAGAAGGATGGCTGGCGGGCGTTGTCTCTCTCTGTTTTCTTTTTCTGGCTCTTCTTTGTAGAGTAGGGAATGCAGCTTTCCGGCAATTCCGGGTATTGCAGGTTTTCGGCATTACCCGGCGAATGCGGGATTTCGGCAATAGATAGCTCTTGCAGTTTGGCCTGCAAAAGCGGCTCGTTTAATTCATACCAGGTTAGCCGTTCCCTATCCGTCCAATACAGAATCAGATTCTCCAAACGTATCTTTGCCTTTGCCGCACCCTGCCGAATTTTGCCGCCCAGCCGGCGACGGGCCGTTTCAAACTCGGTCCGACTAAAGCCCAGTTCCTCCTGCCAGCTGTCACCGGTCCGGTAGGCCGGATGCTGGCAGGGCGCGCTAAACTTGTAGAAAGGCTGCCGGGCATTGTTTTCCCAGCGGTAGACTATTTGTCGCAACAACAGGGAGGCCAGGACGCTGCCTGTTACCTGGTTGAGGTTTGGGTGATAGGCGATGGTTCTGCCCACCGTTTCAGCCGAAAGCGATAACCATTCGATAGTCATATAGGCCCCTACTCCAGTGAAAATCCTTCCCAACCAATCTTGGGTTTAGACCGTGCCCGAAGAGAGTGGACAGACTCGCGTGAGCGTTCGGCTTCTGCCAAAGGGATTAGAATTTCCAAATCACGCGCTTTCTCAAAAACCAGAATGCGCACCGCATCGCTCAGCGTCCGCTGCATGGCAAAGGCAACCTCAGCCAGCAGATTCTTCTCAGCGGCCGTACAGCGCACCACATACCGTTCATCTCGACTCATCGTTTACTCCTTTGGGTTTGCCCGTTTTACCTTTGGATTTTGGTAAACGGGCAATCCCTGGCGGATACGTTTCTTTGATGGACGTAATCGATAAACGCATCCCTTGTCTGAAAAAATAAAACTGCCCCGTGATGGGGCGTCCATCGCGGGGCAGTGTAAACGAAAATGTCACAGTGAGGGTGCATAATGTAATTAGTTCACCGAATGGTTTACTAAATGGTTCACTCTATCATCTTTTTTCCAAGATCATCGCTCCTCAATGTACATCTCCTTCATAACGTTGGTCATACCAACGCTCACAAAGGATGGGGGCATACTTCTTCACCGTAGCCATGGCCAGCTTGTTATCCATACAGGCTTGTTTCAAGCTAATCCCGACACGTTTGGGAGTTATATGGCCGCGGCGGTAGGCAACCAAATTGTGCAGGCTCAACAGCGTATCTCCCCGAGGGCCATACTTCCTTTTAGGCTTGACTTCCTTCGTTTGGGCCAGCGGCGAAAGCAGCTTACACGTATACCCAAGCTGCTCCACCTTGCGCACGTAGAGGGGCATAAAGCTCTCTACGGTGGCCAAATCCTCCGGTAAAGCGCCATCATTCCAGCCAAAGGAGACGGTCAGCAGCAGCAGATTATCTATCGTGGTGGCAAAGACAAAGTTGCCCAGCACCGTTGTTTCGCGAAGTTTGGGCCAGAGCCAGGATAGGGCATCCTCCAGGCGCTTCATCCGCAGAAATTCTGGCGCCAGGGCATGATCGGCCATAACCGCCCGGACCGTCTGCACGATCTCCTCATCCCATTCGTTGAGAAAGGCTTCAAAGCCAATGGTCAACGGATCACTGAGATAATGAATGAGCCGGGAAGATGTATCGGGGTTGGTGCCTATAACAGCATCCAACTCCCTGAGAAACTCAATCATGGTCGTTGCCGCCTGGTTCAACGGGCAGTCGAGTATCAATTCGTAGGTTAAATGGGTTTTGACAATAAAGCCAAAAAGTTGTGAGCGCATATAGCTTTTCCTCCGCATAAGCCGGCCGCAGGTGGCTTATACCGCCTGCGGCCAGCCTGGTAAACTAATGCCTGCAAACGGCTAGGACAGACCCAGATGCTGGGCTACTACAGCCACAATTGTTGCTGTAATAACATATCCAAAAAACCATATACCAATCCCCACCAACAGCGAAGAAACCAGTTTCTCTTTCAGCCAATCGATGGTCACCTTTTCAGGCGCGTGCCATTTATCAAGCCCAAGAATACATTGATGAGAGTCAACCATGCCGTAATGTATTGGCCAGCCCAAAACGGCGATAACCAGCCGCCACCATACTCTCTTGCGTTCGGCCCCCTCCTCTAACCGGCGCTCGCTTCTTGAAACGAGAAATATTCCTTGTCCCAGATAGACCAAGAATGGAAGGCAGCTAAGGTAATAGGGCAAATTTACATATGTGGCCTCGTACATGTAAAAGGCGAGTGCCGCAGCAGTGCAGGCCGCTTCAGCCAGCAGGCGGGTGGTATCCAACATCCAGGCCACCTTTTCTATTATGCGTTCTAGAACGAAGGGAACATTTACCTCGTTACCCCAGAATATATCAGCATGTAAATTGTCCAGAATGTGATTCATAGATTCTAAAATCTCCTTTTATTTTGGTTGTCCCGTTAAATCGGTAAGAAATCTTTTTTTTCGGTAAGTTTTGCTCATTCATCTCATTACAACAGCGATGTTTCATCCAGCTTATCGCGCCAGGTACCCTGCTTTTTGCTGGAAGCGGGTGGTGCGCCATCACCAGCCTTCAGGTCGTCACCGTCGGCTCCATTTATTTCCACCTTGCCATCATCCTCTGGCGGATGCGCGTGTGCCACCTGTTTGGCAGCGCAACTTTCCTTAGGCAAACTTCCATCCCCTGAACTGTCGGCGGCTGCCTCTTCCGTTGCATCTGTCCCAATACGGTTTTTAGCCAATTCACTGGCTTCAGGCGCGGACGTACTCTTCTTCTGCTCTCCGCCAGTGGCAATTTCGGCTGGCACAGTTTCTGCCCCAGCGGTGCCGTTTTCACCGGATTCCCTCCCAGCAGATTCTTCCTTACTCAGAATCCATTGCGTGTAGAGTCGCGGTGACTTTGGCACATTGGGTGGAATGGGCGGTGGCGGCAGCTGGCTAAACGTGGCGCGTGTATCCAGCCTCTGACCCACAAAGCGAATTTGCTGGCCATGCTCGGTGAAAACAAACACCTTATCCTTCGACATTGCCATGACTTCCGTTGGCGAAAAGGTAGGCATTTCATGCAAAGACTCATTCACACTATGCTGAGGCACCGTCTGCAGCCGACCGTCCTTTTGCGAAATTGTCCGGCTGACCGTTGAAAAGGAGCGGTTGGGTTCCAGCCTCGTGCCAAAGATAGCCGAGATGTGGGCGGCAGTCTGATGATCATTCGGCGGATACCACAGCTGGTGAGCACAGTTAGACAGAATGGCGTTGGCCCCAGCGTGGCCGTAGATACCTTCCAGCTGGGAGAGGGATTGGGCATAAAGCAGCATCGTGATGCCATAACCGCCCACCGTCGCCAGATAGGTATCCAAATGGCGCAGCCGCACGGCGGCCGTTTCATCAATCACCACCAGCAGCCGCTGCTTCTTACCGTGCTTCATATGATCGCGCATCAGGCCGGCCAGGATGGCTGACACCACACCGCCGACACCTTCCAGATCATTTAAGCTGTAGGTGAGGTAGAGCGTCGATTTTTGCTCAACCCATTCGCGCGGCAAGGTGTGTTTCGGTTTATGGGGGCAGATGGTATCGATATGCTTCTGGTAACCAAAGAGCCGGGTAGTAAAGGTGCCATAGGCTGAAGAAACAAACCGATCATTGTTGGTGACCTTATCCGGCGGCTGGCCATTGGTAAACTGGCGCACAAACGGTCTGGCCGCCGGCACACTGTCCAGCCCCAGCAGCACCTGTTGGAAATCGTCTTCGGCCGCATCCAGCAGGACACGCAGCGCATCCTGGCCTCTGGCGGCGGTAAAGTGGCCGACTGCCCGAAAGAGAGACAGAGATTTATCGGCAAAGATGCGCTGGCTGTCTTCATCGGGCCGCAGCATCTGGGCATGTAACTCCTTGATGTCATCCGGATTGCGAAAATCGTAATAATGGACCAGCCGGACCTGATGACCCGGCAAGTGGTAGACAGGGCCGACGTGACGGCGGCGCAGTTCAGCGGTGCGATGGTACTGTTCTCCCTTCGGGTCAACCACGACAGCCGCGCCAGGCCAACGTTTGAGCACCTCGGTTAAATGAAGCCCCTTGCCCGACCTCGTGGCAGCGACCACCAGGACGTGCCCCTGGCCAGTGGCGTAATCCAGGCCCACGCTGACCGGCTTCTTCTCGCGGTTGAGCAGCGTGGTAAAGGGAATGCCGGTCTTACTGGGGATGGCCGCGATGACCGCCTCAGGCGACAGGTGTCCCTGACTGGCTTCGTGTTTTTTGACGGTCCGCTCCTGCAACATTTTGGGGTTGACCGGCTGGAGGCCAATCGCAATGATGCCAGCCCAGGGAGCTACATGAAAAAATGCCGGCAGCAGCCAGGCCAGACCGGGGTCTCGGGCGTCTTCAACGATCAATCCCAGCCAGGTCAGAACCTGCCAGACCACGCCAAACGGACCAACCGCCACGGCACCCATCGTTTTGCCCAGCCCCGACATCTGCGCCACGGCGGCTATCTGGGTGGCGGCCAGGTAGGTGCCCAGAATTAAGAACACAACGTACACAATCAGGGCATTGCGGAGCCGCCGTCTGGTTTTTTCTGAGGCATCGCGCCACAAATCCCCCCAGTAGTTGAAAAAATTTATTTCTTCATTCATTGTTACCACTCCATTTCCCAGGCGGCTTCAGCTGCCTGTTGGGCTTGCTGTTCTTCTTGAGCCAGATCGAGTGCCTCGCCTGGCATTGCCGCTATTTCTGACTGCGGCTGCCGGGCCAATGCCTGCTCCTGAACGGCCGTCCGCTGGGCCAGAGTAGTCTGTCATTCCGCTTCCAGCGCCTGCCGCACCGTCAGCCACCACGAGCGAAACGCCTCAGATTTAAAGCGAATCACGTCGTCGCCGAAGGCAATGACGTGGGCATGAGAGTAGGCAGTGTCGGTGTGGGCCATGAGGTGCCACTCGTCAAAGAAAGCGCCGCCGGCAGACAGCGCCCGGTTATATGCTTCCGGGGTAAGCCATTCATCCTTCACGGAAAGGATGAGCTGGTGAGTGAATCGCTGCGTTTTGCCTTCGCTTTGCACCCAGGCAATTACCTCTTCGTGACTGCGCGTTTTATTGTCCTGATCCAGCCAGACACCGCGCGGTTGGCGCTGCTGCTGTTGGGCAGGACGCCCCCGGCCAAGGGCCAGATAGTTGGCAATCTTACGCGTCACGGTGGTTGAGACTTTGCCCGTTTTTGTCCGATTCTCATGGGATTTGAGGCGGAGGATATTGTTGAGGTCACTCATTGCCCACCCCCTTTTCGACCGGTTGCTCCGGCTCATTTTCCACGGCTGTCGGCACCGGTTGGGCATAATCTGCCAGGAGCTGCTTGAGCGGCTGGCTCATCAGCCGCTTCTGCCGCTTGCGGGCCAGATGGCGAAAATGGTTATATACCTCGCGAATACGGAAGTCGTGATGGTCGGTCGGATCGTGGCTAACAGCCAGCCGTTCTTCAAAGTCTTGCGGGTGCTGTTCCGCTTCCTGGCGGATAAGCTGCAAAAGAAGCATGGCGGCCAGGTCGTGGGCCATCGTTGATTCGGCCGCCGCCTGGATGCTCAGCTTGGCCAACCGGTTGAAATTGCGCGCCAATCCCTTGGCCACAATATCGTTGAGCAGCGGGACCAGCAGCTGAGTCAGGTCGGCTTTCATGCCAATGAGGGCCAGGGTTTCGATAGAGGCGCTGAAGCTCAGGCCGTGGGCCTTGGCATACTTTTTAATTTGGTCGTGTCCCTCGTGGGTGAGGGACAATGTTTTCTTCCGGGTATTTCCATACCGGGAGTGAACGTTTAACATCTTGATCTCCTGTCAGTTGGTTGCTGCCGGGGCAGCAAATTGATTAACACTCTCTCTGGTGAAATCAGGGGGATGAGCCGCGGCTCAAGCGAGAACCGGACTTGTTGGAACTGGATCCATGTTCATAAACCCGGCCCCTTATCTACTGGCGTTGGATTCCGGCTTAAGCAGAGCCAGGCAATGCTTAACTCCAACCCAACATAGTGGACCTGCACTGACTTACAACGAAAACCTACCAGAGAGGAAAAGAGACACACAAACCGTTTCGTAAACGGCCGTTTACGTGTCTTGTTTCAATTGTGTAAATGACAGAAGAGATACTAGGGAGCGAGCAGGGGGACGGCCTGCAAGAACAGGCCAAAGGGTGCTTTATTGGCGCTGCGCAAAAGGGGTTGGCGTTTACAGACGGTTTGTTCAACCGACTGCGCCGTATTTTTTACGCTGGCCATAAGACCTAACAAGCTATGGGGTGAAAAGATGGCTGAGAGCCAGGGAGAGAAAAGCTGCGGTGGAAGTTGTGGGGCAACGCTTTCTTCAGTCACTGCCACTGCGGCTTCGACACTGCTGAGAAAGATGTGCCAGATGTAGCCTATGGGGGAGATGGTGGTGCTGACAACAAGGGTAAAAAGGATGAGGTTTGCGCCAAGGTTTACCAGATTTTTGGCAGCCCAGAAATCTGGCTCGGCAACGGGACCAACCAAACAAAGGAAAATAGCCGTGGCTGCCGCCAGGGTAATGGCGGTGATAAGCCAAAATCGCCGGCCAATGGCGGTTGATCCGTACTTCTTTGTTAATGAGATGGGTTTGTTTGATTGCTGTCTTGTTTTCATCTTCGGGGCAAAAATATGCCACAAAATGAAGATTCTGGCAAAAAATCGTACGTAAGGGGCCAACCATACATCCCTATGTACTACACCCAATTTAGACAGCTCCAAAACCCCCGGACGTAATATTTCTAAAACGTACAATTCTTATCTCTCTCTTATCCAACACACGCTTTTTCCAGGATGGCCATGTGTATGACGGCTGTACGGTTCAAATCTGGAACCTACGATTGAAGACTTGCCTGTATTCCTCTGACATGATTCGACTAAGATGAAGGTTCTTTTTCATACTTTCTTTGACCTGCCTTTGTGGCCAACGGCCAAAACTAGGGGTGGGGGGTGGGTTCAGCCAGCAGGACGCATGTCCTGCCTGCGGCGCAAGCGCCGCAGCAGGGTGGGCGGG
>PABI01000160.1 GCA_002699125.1 Anaerolineaceae bacterium | reverse complement strand
TTGTGCGCGTGCTTGTGCGCGTGCTTGTGCGCGTGCTTGTGCGCGTGCTTGTGCGCGTGCTTGTGCGCGTGCTTGTGCGCGTGCTGCGGTCGTTCTTGTCCTAGTCATGCGCACCGTTTTTAGCCGTCCTTCTATTCTTCTTCTTCGTCGGTTTCATCTTCGTTCACGACCGGCGTATGAGCCTTCTTCTTTCTTTTCTTAGAGGCTTGGCGCTGCTCTTCTTGTTCAGCCGCAACCACTTTCTCTATTTTCTGACGTCTGGCAGTTTGATCTTCTTTCTTGCCATGATGTTTAAGTTGAGCATAATAGCAAGCGTCGCCAAATGTTCTCACTTCGGTTGGTAATATGAGCGATGAGATGAACTCTTCTTGTTGCCAGGCGGCTAGATAGCAACCCGAGGGACGTCCGGTCCTGACTTCTTCGTTGTTGTTCGCACTCATTTTTTTGGGAAAAAAAGATGGCTGATAACGAGGACATATTACTTGCTGAGCTGCTACGCAAGCTCCATTCCGGTGACATTGCAATCTGCGACGATTGTCTCTTACAGGGAGCTTTAGCGTATGTAAACAGTCTAATTCGCGTATCTAAACAGTATGCAGTCTCTTACAGGGAGCTTCGACATTAGCCTGTATGCTTCTGTTCATCATGAAACAGCTTGTCGTCATCGATGTCTGCTAAAATTCTTTCACAGAGGGTAGCAACAGAGGGATTGGGTTGGCGCTGCTCTTCTGGTTTCGCAATCTGTTGCGTGTGCTGCGTAGATGTATCCGAGGTATTGTTCAACATTTTTTTCAAAAAAAATGCCTGATAACGAGGACATATTACTCGCTGAGCTGCTACGCAAGCTCCATTCCGGCGACATTGCAATCTGCGACGATTGCGAAGGATACGCGCTTGCCAAGCACATGCACAAGTATACGAGCTCGATGGGTTACGATGGTCAGTTGTGTCTAGAGTGCGACTTACCGGAGAAATGGTCTTCCAAGTGGTCAAAGGAGAGGAAGCGCCGATACTATGTCTATTTTGATCCTAACGAACCGCGTACGCGTATTCTGAAGTGGGGTCATCCAACAAAGGGCAATCCACTGTATGTAGAAGGAGATAGAGGGGAAGTTATAGACTGTAAACGTAAACGTGAATAAACTGCTCTCAACACGTGCGTGCTTCTAATGAATCTCCACCCCATTCTCTATTCAAGAGCCCCAAGAAATGCCGAGAGTCTTGTTGTCCTTGTTGAAGTGGATGCCCTCGCTCTTCTTGGAAGACGGCATATTTTTCAAAAAATGTTAGGAACAGCGAGACTTCGTAACGAGCTGGCTAACACCTGTGCTTTCTGTATAGAGGCATGTGAGCTGCCAACGAATAATGGCGATGACGCTCTTCTTACATGTAGCAAATGTAAGACAACCGTTCACGAACGATGCTGGAACGATTACAGAGTTAGACAATTCTCTTCAATTGAAGCAGGGGAAAGTGCGATGGCGGCGGCGATGGCGCTGGCGAGTGTGGAAAGGATCAGTCAATATAAGCACCTATGTCGTTGCCCAAGCTGCAGATCAACACTTAAGCTAGCAGGTCGGGCTCGTCCCATGGACGACATACAAGAGGCTATTGAGTGCTTTGATAATGACACATCAGAAGCTTATTTCACAAGGACACCGTCTCTTAAGAGACTGTCCCTTCAGAGACAGATAAAGAAAGCTCGTAAGCAAGTCGCCCAATGGGACGAAATATTCGAGAAGTATTCGTGGATTCGAACCATTGAGAGTGCCATCGAGCACCGTAACGAAGCGAAAGCTGACCTTAAGAAGCTTCTGGATATTCAAAAAGCTAGACAGAATAAGGAGTAAAAATGAGTGAAGGTCTATCAGGTCGGTAGTGTGGGTCGGCAGCTTATAAAGGAAGTAAGCTTAAGTGCAGGCCAGGGGTTTGGGACCAAACAATTTCACACAATGATGCTACCTACTCTCTCAGATTCTGCAGGCTTTTCACGATCATCTGCATTTTGTGACTCATGTTGACGAACTGCACGTGTATGTCGTGGAGCGTCCTGCGAATGTCCGAGATGGACATGTTCTCAGAAGGCATCATATGGTCCAGAAAAGCTCCTAACTCTGAAAAGTCGTAGTCATCCTCACTTAGTGTATCAGTCGATGTACCAGTCGCACCGGTTGCAGTAGCTGCACTGGTCGTGCTTGCCTCATCATCGCTCTCTGATGAGCGTTTGCGCTTCGTCGTGCGCTTCTCCGTCCGTATCGGCTTGCTCAATGTTATGAAGGACTCGGTGGTGCATATCTTGTCGTTGACCGTCACCTGAAACATGAACGATGCTTTTGAGTGTTGCGACGAGAGCGCATTGATCTTCACGCGGAAAGTCGCGGTCCCATCATCGCTTATCGTGACGCCGTCAAAGCAGTCAGATCCTTCCAGAACCGGTGTGTGTCTTGGCTGAACCACCGGTGTATAAGTACCGTTGTAAGGACCGGTATCGTAGACGAGTGTGATACGCGCAGTCTGGTCAATGAAAGTGCGCGTAGAGGGTGTGCGTACATGAACGCAGCAGATCTTCGTGGTGGCGAGAATGCCTTCTTTGTATGGCCAATCGATGGTGGCTTGCATCAATTTTTCCAGAAAAAAAGATATGCACTTCGAGCTTACTGCTGACGATGATGCCATGGAGGAGACATACGACGCCATACTTGGTGGTCATAGTTTACCTCCTGTTCTAAGACGGTATCGTGATGTCGATGCACCGGTCACAAGAGGTGAGACATACCAAACTGTCGCTACATGTGACAATGCTCAACGTGTCATGCGTGCTATCTACTGCCAATACGGCATTCTCTGCACAATGGTTCAAGATGTTAGCGCGCACGACGGAATTGGTGTGCCCGACAATTATCACGCTGTCATTCAAGATTTCCATACGGAAGTGCTTGATAACCTTGCATTTCGTCTACTAAATCATTTCCAATTCCAAAGTCCGGCCGCATTTGTTACTAATCGTGTCAACTCACGGGATACAACTCAAGCATGGGTCTGTATGACAAACAGGCTGCTGACACGGTGGCATAAGATGTGTCAGGGTGCGTATGAACTCTCCTAATACCCCAGCGTGTGTGCGTACGCCTTGTTTGCCTTGCACATCTCATCCTCAATAAAGAGACCGTCCGAGTTCATTGTAGACAAATAGAGGAACTTAAGAAGGTTCTTGAAGAAGGGCTCGTACGGCGGATCGTTCACATAGATCTCGCGTTCTTTGTCCAGTGCTTGGATGTATGCCTGGCGCGTTGTGAACTTGCACTTAAATCTGGTTATGTTTGTTTGAAAGATCTTCTCGCACTGATCGAAGAAGACCGCCTCGTCGGACATGGACGGGTCACCTTTCTTGGTGTGAAAGAAGTAGCGTTCGAGGATCTTGCCAAGCGCTCCCATGATGAGAATCTCGGCCGGCATCGACCAGTGCTCACCCCACGACTGTGTCATGGGAGAGCCGATGATAGACTTGCACACCGGGCACTTGTCGGCGTAGTTCAGTAGCGACTCGTCGTTTCCGTCGATGATCAAAACTCCTCTCTTTAAAGTAGACTTCTCGAATGCTTCGAAGCGCTTTGCATTATGCTCGTGCATGGCGTTGAAGCACGGCACACAGACCGTGTGTTTGCACGCGATTGGGTAGACCTCAAAGTTTCGCGTCGGCTGAAGGCAGATCGAGCAATCGTCTGCGATCTGAAGATCTTGGACCTTGAGCTCCTCCACATATTTGGTCTTCACGCTGATGGGTTTGTCGTGTGTCTCGAGGAGGATGCCCGTACGATCTGGTTTGTCGCACGGTATGAGCCATCCCGCGCATCCCACATACTTCCTTGCTCCCTCCGACTTTAAGAACGTGATGACGTGTGTGGGGCAGATGTGCTTGCTGTTCTTCAGGCTGTATGCGTCGTCGGGCGCCTCATCTCGCTCGTTTTCATCGAGAACAAGCTCGTTGGTCATGTCACTGAGAATTGAGACCCAAGAGAAAGTGTATTCGTAGCGCTCACTCGCCGCGTCAAGGAAGCTCTGACTCATTTTTTCCCGAAAAACTTTTTCACTCAAAAAATGGGGCGTGGACGCAAGACGACGAGTCGTACTGCTCGAAGCAGACTTGGAGGCAAGGAAGCAGAGGCTGCGCAGAATGCATCCATCGAAAAGCAAATCGCAGAGATAGAGCGGCGCAGGACAGAGCAAGCGCTCAACGTCCAGATCAAGAAGGTCGTGTCAGACATTACAGTGGGAAATGTTACATATGCGAAAGCCGATGAGGTGTCGCCATTTACAGCAAAGGAGTTTGTGGCGGCAATAGATGCGAGAGGCACTTTGGACATGTCCGACGATCTCGGTGCGGATGTGACTCACGCTACATTGATCGAGCGCATGCTGCTCAATTGTGAGAGTGATGAGCCTTACATTTGTGTATATGTGCGCAATCCAGCTACGACGGCCCGATTTGCTATGTTACAACGCTATGTGGAAGCCAGCTTCAAGTGTCCCGTGCAATCGAATCTGCAGGGATGGATTCTTCACTACGGTAAGATGTTCATTCTTGGTGGAGTGCACCTTACTCTAAAGGGTGCAGTGCAAACGATCATGGCATTCTTTCACCAGGAGCTTATCGAGTATTTGGAGGAGAATTTAGAGAAGCATCTGACTACTGCTGACTAGTAAACGCCGACGCGTCGCCGCGCGACTATCAATCAGACAGCACTATCTCCGTCGTTGCAGTGGGTATGGCGATGTGATAGCGGGTGAGAAACGACACGGCATCCTCGTATGTTAGAAGGCCGCACTTCTGGCCTCCGCGTGTGGCCACCGCAACGCAGTGGTGGCGACGATCCGAGAATGCCACAAGTGCATATGACAAAGACGTGCGAGGTGCGTTGTTGCATGTGTAGATAGATGCGATCTTCTTGTCATCACGACACCAAATGTAACCCACACCTAGCGTATTGGCAACCAGCTGTTGGTCATTGCCCGCTAGGTCACCGCGCGGCTTTACGCCGGCACGCCGCCGAACGTCGTGAATGTCGTCGGTCGAGACCTGTGATCGGGCAAAATCGACTGCGTGATACGCAGCCAGCATGCTGGCAACGAAGCAGTGACCGGTCATCTGGCCGGTCTCGGTCAGCGGCAACCGCGGCGTTCGAGGCCGCATTCAAGAAGGGATACGAGACCAGACTTACTTTTTTCACAATCCAAGGGGAAAAAGCAAGCTCAATTTTTTGGGAAAAAAGCAAGCTCAAGGAACCAAGGAAGCAATGCCGTCCCGTGACTACAAGCGCACCGATCCGAAGACGGGCCGCAAGTACAAGGCGACTTCCGCTAAGGGCCGCGAGCTCTTCAAGAAGCAGAAGATGGCGAAGAAGCGCGCGGAGACTCGCGAGGAGAACAACAAGAAGAAGACCAAGAAAGAGTATGGACGTTTTATGGTCAAGAACATTGTGCAGTTCAAGTACACCAAGCAGGGCGATGTGCGTCCGAGTGCTCGTGCGGCATTCGATGCGCTCGGCGCAAAGGCGTTTGGCAAGTGCACTTGCTTCTACGACGGCGAGAAGAAGGTGCTCATGCAACGTGCTAACAAGTCTCCCTACTGGATGCCATGGGACAACTTTGTGAAGAAGATGAAGGATCGCGCCCGCATTCTGATGGATGCGTAAGAATGCAGCTGGGATCCGTGACGCAGTTGCGAAGCGTGGGAAAGAAGCGGAGGGATGGTGCGAGAATCGGAACGTGTGCTGGCAGCGACGATGTGATGAAATGTGATTTGATGAAATGTGTTTGGATCTAATGCTTTTTACCCCTACCCTACTCACCCTGCCTACACGCACCATCACCACACGCACTATCACCACACGCACTATCACCACGCGCACCAACTCATGTCGCAAAATTCAAAACGCGCCTCACCATTCCTCATTCTCGAAATGTCCGGCGCTCGCACACATGGAGCCACACACACATCACTATTTGTCCAGAATGGCATAGAACTCCTCGCCAGCAAGACAGCGTGCATGATACTCTGGATGCTGGCAGTTGATGCATGGCGTAGGATCGTTGAGGTAAGTGCATGTGTGATGGTAGAGTCGAAGCTTCTTCTGATCTGGAAGCTTGTACGACTCCCGTATCGTTCCCTTAGGATGCACCACATGCTCGATGCCCGGCGTTTCAAGGTCGACGAGCAGGAACGGGTTCTTCGAGGCGTATTTGGACACGATAGACGGAGCATACGCTTTCACAATATGAAGGTCTGGAAAGTCCTCTTTGCGGAAGTTTGTGTGTGGCAGCGTGCTGTAGACATCAAATAGAGTGCTGCCCGTCGTCTCGCGCTTGCGTTTGCGTACGCCAATCCGACAAGAATCGTCGGTTGGGATACGCAGACAGAACTTCATAGCCTCGCACTGATTGGCGAACGTTGATATGGTGTAAGGTTCTGCCGCTTTCACGAGGGTGTCGAGTTTCGTGTAGTCGGCTGCTTCTGCAAGCAGTTTAAGACCGCCATCGCTGTTGATGCAGCTGAAGAAGCACCGAGAAGAGCCCTTTTGCGGGGAAGACTTGTTTGTATCTTCCTTGGCACGTGCATCATCATTTCCCATACAGTTCAGCGGGCGAGGTGGCGAATCGTCGTACGCAGCAAGTTCTGCGGGCTTCTGGGGAGTATCATACATCTTTGGCGAACTTGGGCGCGTCGTAGGTGGCGTACAAGGTTGATGGTGGAGGTCTTCTTTGTTGAGACCGTCCATAAATTTTTTGGGAAAATTTTTGACGAAATTTTTGATTAAGTTTGGGTGAGTCGATCTGGTTCTAAATCTGCCGTTTCAAGTCAAGTTTACCCTACCTACTCCGCTGTGCGAGCTCTCTTGGTTTCCGTCTCATCCAGCGGGCTTCTCCAATCCTCCCTTTGTTCGTGTGCGTCTGTATCCTCATACGCCGCTGGCTCTTGCACATTGACCCAGAACATCTCGTGACACGCGGAAGACGGAGAGTACGTTGGGTATCTGTGGTAGTAGTCGTATTCTGCAGTCAGTTGCGATAAGCGGAGTTGTTGACCTCGAAAGTAAGGCTCTGCGAGCCAATCGATCTTGTTGTCTTCCATTTGCGCCCAAATGATGTGCTTGGTGTCCTTGAGTTTGTACAGAACATAGCGTAGCTGCTTCATCACCACGTTGGCAAGAGACTCACGGCTATCTTGGCTGTGTCTGAACGGATAGCGTTGGTAGAGCGCATCCAGGTAATCTTCCATGAGCGCTTCTTGTGCGGTACAGAACTCTTCGTATGCGCGTGCCATAGACCGAGCATATGCCGCGTGCTTGCGCTTGGAGTTCCTCGATAGCATTCGATATTTTTTTCAAAAAAATGTGGATTCGTGTTCCGACTTTAGTGTCCGATCTCTCACCAGAGATCAAACCCTTTCTAGACGAGAATGGCATTCATGCAACAGCGATGAGCATCTGCTTCGAAGTGCCATCTAATGATGATATACTTGCTTTGATAGCGAATGGGTTCAAGGTACGTTCGGATACACACAATGTGGTTTGTGATCAATTGTTCATCGACAACATCAAATTTGATCATCAGAAACTAGTGGAACACTGCAAGCGTTGCGAGGCCCGCATTCGTAAGCTGCAGCTCGAACTATCGCAACTCTCGCATCGCTTGGCTACATATGAACTCCTCACTGAATAGGCACGCAGTAGTTTCGCGGGCCATGATTGACATTTCCATGTATTTTCTTGTAGTGCTTGCGTGCGCCATCTGTAGATGCGAATGATTTAGAACACATATCGCACTTAAAACGAGTAGCAGAGGGAGTGGACGCGGTAGAAGATGAGGAAGAGATATCAAGTTCCATCTTATTGAAACCGTCCACAAAGTCCACGAACTCAAAAGGGTTGGGATACACTTCGAAGTCGTTTTGCGCATGTATCTGTGCATGCGGTTGCAGTATCTGTGCATGCGGTTGCAGTATCTGTGCATGCGGTTGCAGTATCTGTGCATGCATCTGTTCTATGTAACTTGCAAGTTCTTCTTCTTCTTTCTGAGCTTCGATAGGTGGTGACTCTGCTGATGTTGTCATGATCTGTAAGTCGTTCATTAGATAGAGATGGTACATGAAGTAGACAGTTCTTAGATGCCCGATCTCGTGATTGAGTGTATCCATGACTTGTATTTCGTTAGCATGGGAGTGGTTTGTCAGCAGAAGCTTATGCATTGCCTGCAAACGATTCATATCGTTCAATTTTTTTTGTCGAAAAAAGGTGGTTTCATTTCACTGTATTAAATTCGCTCTCACACAAACCTCTAACAGTGAGCTTGATACGAATCACTCGGTTAGCCCTTTTTAGATCCCTTTGACTTGCCCCAGCCTTTGGTGGCGCCGGGATCAAAACCGTAGAGGGTTTGACCTTGACGTTTGAGTGCATACACAATATCGGCGGCGATGATTGTCTTGCGGCGAGCGTGAGAGGTATAGCAGATACCCTCGCGCAAGACATTCTCGAGATATTGTCTCACAATGGCACGAATTTCCTCGTAGAAGAGACCACTGATACGCTTAATACCACCACGTCGGCAGAGACGACGGATTGCTGGCTTGGTAATGCCCATGATCGTTTCTTTCTTAGCAAGGAAGTGGCGTTTGGCTTTGCCAAACTTGCCACCTTTGCCTGCTCCTTTGCCTTTGTGGCCGATGCCTTTACCAGAGAAAGGAATGCTCGCCTGAGACGACATTGATCGATAGTTTTTTTTTTGGAAAAAAGTTTTTCACCAAAAAATATGTCTCTCGACAAGATCATGAACAGTGTGGTTCGCACACCTCGCGCAGAGGTTGCGCCTGTAGCGCTGCGCAATAACATAAGCGTGCAGGAATGCGTCAGCGATGTCGTACGCCATTGGTTTACTGAGCGCAGCAAAGTTCGTCTCATTATTCCAGTGGGTATGGGCGAGTGGGGACGTGACAAGTTCATCCGTGAGTTGGAGATGCGAGTGAAGAATCTGGCAGTGTGCTCTGCCGACGCCTTCTTCCTGCAGAATGGTAAGTACGCATTCAACAGAGAACTACTGACGCGAGCACACGCGAAATGTCAAACCGATGCCTATGAAGCGCTTCGTGCTGGCAAGTATGTCGTCATTGCTAACCAGAACTGCCAGTTGAAGCATATCATGGAGTATACGAGCTACGGCAGACTCAAGTTCAATGCTAGTATCTTGATCGTCAAGTTCATGCCGCAGTGTGCCGCTTCTGCGGTCGCTTTGGGCATCAACAACGACAAGAATATACCGGCATCAGTCTATTCCACCGTGTACGAGAACATGCAAACTTTGGAGATTACTCGCGACAGCGTGTCCAAATTAGAGGGTGTGATGACTGTAGTCGTTTAAGCTCTGTTATCCTACCAATTTTCGTACACACACATCCGCATTCTGTCTCTCCGCATCCTGTTCTCTCTTTCGGCACACACACATCCGCGTTCACACACACATCCGCGTTCTGTTCTCTCCTCTCCGCGTTCACACACACATCCGCGTTCTGTTC
>PABI01000159.1 GCA_002699125.1 Anaerolineaceae bacterium | reverse complement strand
TGGGAGACGATTTTGCTTTTATCCATTTGCCGGTATTTCAACTTGCCCTTCCCTTTGATTGGGACTCGCAAAGGGTGTTACGACTTTTTAAGATAGTGACGGGTACGACTTAATAAGATTCGACACATCTTAAAACTATTTTGGAGGTCAACATGTCGAATTTGAATAGGAAACGATTTTTGGTGCAGTGGATATCGGCCGTTACAGTTACCATGATTCTGGCGACGATGGGAGCGTTTATTTCCATGTGGTCGGTGGGCGAAGTAGTGCAGCAAGCGTGGGGGGATTTAGCGATGGCGCTGGTGGTTGGGGCTATCTTTGGTGCTTTGATTGGTGTGGGCGTGGGGTTAGGGCAAGCCATCGTGCTGCGCTCACACGGCATCCTCTTTGGGCGTTGGTTAGGGCATACGGCGCTGGCTGGCGCAGTCGGTATGGCGATTGGCTTCACAGTGATGTTTAGCTTTTTTGATATGGATAATATCCCCGAAGTGGCGGCTGGGGTGATGATGGCGCTGTCGTTGGGGCTGCCGATTGGCGTGGTGCAGGGGCAACTATTGAAGCCCCATGTGGCACAGGCACAGTTGTGGGTACCCATTTGTATCGCTGCTTTCTTCATTGGTTTTGCCGTCGGTTTGCCTCTGAGTGGAGAAGGTCGTGAGTGGTTATCGTTAGGGGTAGTGGCGTTGTTAACCGCAGTTCTCACTGGCGCAGGCATGGTGTGGCTGGCGCGTAAGGAAACGGCCGTTGCGGTGCAGTGAATAACAAGTCAAAAAAGCAGTGATCAGTACAGAGTGAATACTGACCACTGTGAATACCCAAAAGAAGGAGACAAAATGACCCGATACCTATTTCACCTGATTGGGCTATTCATCTGGTTGGGATTGGCGGGGTGTCAAACGGTCGTTTCCGATCCTATTCCCACCGTTAACCCTGCACAGCACATCATTTTTCATAATGGCATTGTGTTGACGATGGATGTGGCCCTGCCGCAGGCGCAGGCGGTGGCGATTACGGGAGAGAAGATAGCGGCCGTTGGCAGCAATGATGACATTCTGGCCCAGCAGCGTGCGGACAGTGTGGTGGTAGACTTAAACGGCCGTACCCTCATGCCCGGCTTTGTCGATCCTCACACCCATCTCTTCAACGACGCCGAGCAATATTTCGACATGAGCTTGCCTGAAGTTCAGCAAATCGCTTTGGAGAATGGCATCACCACCCTGGGGAACATGTACGTGACCGAGGATTTTCTGGAAGAGATGCAGCAATTTGAAGCAGACGGACAGTTACGTATTCGCACCAGTCTCTATTTGGTGGCAACCGATAATTGTGGCAAACCATTTGACGATTGGTGGCAGCAATATCCGCCCAGCCGCAATCCGGGCGAGATGCTACGCATTGGCGGTGTCAAGCTGTTCACCGATGGCGGTACCTGTGGCGCACCTGCCTTGAGTTATGAGCTGGTTCCCGGTGAAGGACTGGGTGATCTCTTTTTTACGCAGGAGGAACTGAATGAACTGGTAACGACCATACACAACAGCGGTCATCAAGCCGCTATTCACGCCATAGGGGATCGCGCCATTGAACAGGCGCAAAATGCCATCGCCACTGCCCTGGATGGTGAGCCAAACAGTTTGCGCCATCGCATCGAACACAACAGCGTCATCCGGCCTGATCTGATGCCGCGCTATGGGGAAATTGGCATCATTCCTGTCTTGTTTGGCCCTTACCCTTTGTGTGAACCGTTCGGTCCGCCACCCCCCCCAGAATACCAATCCTGGGAATGGCCCTACCGCGCCTTGTTTGATGCCAATCCAGGCTTGCCCATTGCCTGGCACGGAGATGATCCCTTTTTTGGCCGGATACGGCCGTTGGACGATCTGTACAGCCTGATCACCCGCAACGAGATTGGCAAAGATGGGCAGCTTTGTGAAGGGCAAGCGTGGCAGGACCAACACACCCTTACCGCCACTGAAGCATTGAAGATGATGACTATTAACGCCGCCTACGCATTGGCACGAGACGAAGAGGTGGGCATGTTGACACCCGGCAAGTACGCTGACCTGCTCATCCTCTCCGACAATCCGTTAGAAGTTGATCTCGAAGCCATTCCGCAAATTGAGGTGTGGTTGACAATGGTTGGTGGACGAGTTGAATTCTGTCACGATAGTCAGCAAGCGTTGTGTCCATAGAAAGTTCAAGAGGTAATCACTGATGAATGATAAAAATCGTTTGATTCGTGTGTTGGGCCTGTTGGCGCTGGTGGGGGGAATAACGGCCGTTTTCCTGATCATCGCTTTCGAGAAAACAGGTTGGGGCAGCCCCGGAACTGCTGTGTACCAAACATATGAGGTGTTGAATCGCCGTATGGCTGGTGCATTGTTGTTGATGACGGCAGGGTGGTTGGGGATGGTTCTCTGGCTGCCAAAGGGATATGGCCGTTGGGCAGCAGTCGTCGCATTCATCAGCTCATTGCTCATGGTGGTTGGCGTTGCGGCCGAGTTTTGGCTATATACAGATCTACCTTACGCCGAAGCAAACATGCGCAGTGCGGCTTTTTCACTTTTTAGTTTGAGCAGTTTAGCATTGGATTTAAGTCTCACGGTTTTGGGTATCTCGCTTTGGCGTTCCCGACTTTGGCCGCGTTGGAGCGCACTCATTTTGTTATTGGCTTTACCTTTGGATCTGGTTGCTTTCTTTGGGCTGGATTCTATTTTCCTCGCTTCGACGATCTTGGCGCTAGTGATGGGGATTAATCTTAACTTTACGAAACAATTTTCTGCTCAAGTCAGGATGGACATCCCGTGACATGAGGACAATCAGGCGCTTAAGCTAGATGGCACCGGAGTTAATTCATGATTAAACAATGGAGTTGGGTCATTTTTCTTCTACTGGGTTTGCTCATTTTGGTTTTTGCCTGGTATAACGCCTTTTTTATTCCGGCACTCGATCCCGACGACCCGGATATGGGCTGGGCGTGGTTGACGACAGACCCGGAGATTATTGAGTACATCAAGTTCAACTTTCGGGCGCAAGGGATGTGGATATTTGCCTATGGTTTGTTAGTGATTGCCGCGGCTGTGGGTGGCTTTCGACAAGGAGAGCGCTGGGCTTGGCTTGGGCTTTGTTCTGTGCCGTTGGTCTTGTGTTTGATGCTTTTGATGATGCCCTGGACACTGCCTGTTTTGTTTTTGCCTCTGATGCTGTCGATTGTGGCCCTTGCTCTCTCTCGAAATCATCTTTTTATGGCAACGTAATAAGAAACGATATAAGGATATTCCGTTTATAATGTGGAGATGAAACCGATGTCTGCTGAAACGAAACCAATGGGCAATTTTATAAGTTGCGCACCAGATGGCAACGGCCGTTTCATTTGGCTTATCTGGATCGGATGGGTCATTGTGCTGCTTCTCGTGGCAGGGTTGTTCGCTGCCAGTCTGCCTCATGCTGTCATTGATGTGAAATATTATGAATGGCAAGTGCAGCAAGCGCGGCCTGTCGCTGCCAATCTCTTTGCCACCTATGATGCGTTTGTTACCTACCTTTTGGCGCTGCGTTTGACGGCGGTGGCTGTGTTTTGGGGAACGGCCGTATATATTGTATGGCGCAAACCAAGGGAATGGATGGTGTCGTATG
The DNA here is from genome assembly GCA_002699125.1 of Anaerolineaceae bacterium. Classification (GTDB taxonomy): domain Bacteria; phylum Chloroflexota; class Anaerolineae; order Promineifilales; family Promineifilaceae; genus Leptofilum. The sequence continues at coordinate 8,942 of PABI01000159.1, read as the reverse complement.
TCTCGGCAACGTTGCTGATGATGTCTTACCTGTTCGCCTTCCAATCCGATATAGATCGCTGGCGTTTTCCCGCTGACCTGCTTGAACTTATCCCTGCTGTTGCATGGCTCGCCCCTTCGTTATTCACTATTTGCTTTTTCTTGTTGTTTTATTTGTTTCCAGACGGCCGTTTCTTACCGAAGTGGATAGGTGTTTTGGGACTTGCTGTAACAGGTGCTGCCATTCTGTTCTTTAGCCGATTAGAAACTAATCTCAACATTTCAGAAGAAACGGCCTGGGTTCTTTTTGTTTTCAGCATTTTTGTGTTTGCACTTATCGGTCTGTTCAGCCAGGTACTCAAATGGCGAAAAGCAACAGTGGTGGAAAAACAACAAACCCGTTTGGTATTATTTGCATTAGGTTTATTTATCGCCTTACCTTTCATACAGTCGATAATCGGCTTATTTGTCGGTGATGATCCTTTGCTGCACTTCCTCTCGCTTCATCTGTTTTTGTTTGGGGTAACCTTGATCCCGATCACGATCGGCATTTCTGCTCTGCGCTTTCGATTGTGGCAGATGGACGTTTTACTAAATCGCACACTCGTTTATGGGAGCTTAACGGCCCTTATTATTTTGCTTTACATTGTTGTGGTTGGCCTGCTGGGTGCGTTTTTTGGACGAGATGGTAATGAGTTATTCGCTGTGCTGACAATAGGTCTGGTTGCCGTCTTATTCAACCCTTTACGTCAGCGCTTGCAGCGCCTCGTGAATCAGCTTGTTTACGGACAGCGAGACGATCCCTTTGCTGTGATAGCAAAATTGAGCAGGATGTTAGAAGAAACGGCTGTACCCAACCAAATATTGTCGGTACTGGTACAAACAATTGCCCAGACCCTTAAACTGCCATATGTCGCCATTGTCAATAACGAAAATGGTATTTTGGCAGCAACAAGCGAAAAACAGTTCACAACCCTCCACTCATTTCCTTTGGTTTATCAGTCTCAAACAATTGGGCAATTGCTAATTGCCCCCCACGAGGTTGGTAATGTTTTCACAGTTGAGGAAGAAAAATTGCTGCGAAATGTGGCTCGACAGGCGGGCACGGCCGTTTATGCCGGCCAACTTACCGACCAACTGCAACGATCTCGTGAGCGGATGGTCATCACCCGCGAGGAAGAACGCCGCCGTTTACGCCGCGATTTACATGATGGTCTCGGCCCACAACTGGCAGCCATCACCATCAAAGCAGGTGCTGCGCAAAATGTGTTAAGAAGCGATCCAGATAAGGCTGGGAAGCTGCTAACTGAGATCAAAACAGAGTCGCAAAACGCGATCAAGGAGATTCGGCAGGTCGTTGAAGGGTTACGGCCACCTAGTTTAGACCAACTTGGCTTACTGTCCGCTTTGCAGGAGTTTGTGGCCCAAAATGATAACGGCCATATGCAGATCACCATCCAGGCAGCGGAAGAGCTGCCCAACTTGCCTGCCGCCTTAGAAGTGGCCGCCTACCGCATCCTGACCGAGGCCATTACCAATGTGATGCGCCACGCCCAGGCCCAAACGTGTCAGGTTCACCTCACTGTTAATGAGCAGTTGACGCTCACCATCATGGATGACGGGATCGGTCTACCCACGGCATTGCCAACTGGCGTCGGGTTTTTATCAATGCGAGAACGAGCTGAGGAGTTAGGTGGTACGTTTAAGGTTATTTCAAATGAGGGTCAGACGCTGGTAACGGCCGTTCTGCCCCTACCAACCTGATGCGGGATGTGAAAATATGACGGAACCAATCTCCATTCTCGTAGCTGATGATCACACCCTGTTTCGTGATGGCTTGAAAGCATTGTTTGGCTCTGTGGCGGATACGACCGTTATCGGCGAAGCCACAACCGGTGCAGAAGCGATCCAACAGGCGGAAAAACACCAGCCCGATGTCATCTTGATGGACATACAAATGCCCGATTTGAATGGTATTGAAGCCACCCGCCAAATCGTGCAAACCAGCCCCCACATCGGCGTTATTATGGTAACCATGTTTGAGGATGATGAGTCACTGTTTGCTGCCATGCGAGCTGGTGCACGAGGCTATGTACTCAAAGGTGCTGATCAGGATGAGATGCTGCGGGCCATTCGTGCGGTTGCTAGGGGAGAAGCATTATTCGGCCCGGCAATTGCTGCTCGGCTGATGACCTTTTTTAAACCCTCTAACTCTCTGGCTGCAACTGCCTTTCCTGACTTAACTGATAGAGAGATTGAAGTATTACGATTACTTGCCAAAGGATTGAGCAATCAGGAAATCGCAGACAAATTAATCATTTCTGTCAAAACAGTTCGTAATCACGTTTCTAATATTTTCAGCAAGTTACAGGTGGTTGATCGCGTGCAAGCCGTTATTCGTGCTAGAGACGCAGGATTGGGCTAAGAAGTTGCTAGCCCTGTATTGAATTATTCCTTAGCGTAGGTTTTCGTCCTTTTGCTCCCAAAACCCCGATTGCTGCCATAGTGGTGAGTTTGGGAATTTAGCGGAAACGGGAACTGATCACACTCTACTTCGTCAAGGAATATCAGTCCTTGCAGCAAGTCGTTCGTCTGAATCAGCTATGGAGGTTGATGGGGCTGGCGTGTTTACCACCCTAGTAGGTGATGCGCTTTGTGGGGGAGCTGCGGATATTTTGGGCCGAGTGACTGTAGGCTCAATATATGCTTACGTTGATATGGCTTTAAGCGCATGGGATCAACGACCGGTATTCAAGGCCCATCTTTCCAAATTTACGCCTTTACGTCGATGCGAGCCGCATGTAGATGTTGCCATTATTCGATTGTTGCCAAATTACTTCAAAACGCCGGACTCTAAATTGTCTCTAAATCCTTCTTATGAGCCAGACATGGAGCCAAAAAACGAGAAGAATGAGCGTACCTTTACACATTTACAAAAATTAAGAGATGCACGGCTCTTAGTACCTGTCGGTGAAAAACACCTTTATTATGCCGCTGTTAACTCCAAGGCATGTAAGTTGACACCACTCGGTAAGTTTTATTGGGAGTTAGCAACACAGGGTCGGGTATAATTCTAGGTCACGTCGCCCCACATTTCTTGTGCGGCATTAAGTTTTGGTAGTTATAAATGTGTTGTTTGCTTGATACACTTGAACAGTGAGAAAGCTTATATTTTTTACTCCTTTATTAATTGCTGGGGTCTTTGGTCTGCTTCTTGTTAGTTACAAAAACTTACAAACTTCAGAATCTGAGATTCCTGCTTTTACAAAAACGTTTACAGGAAAAATCACGAATATAAACAATGGTTGCCGGGCTGATGGTTTCTGCTCGATTACAGTAGACGGAAGCAAGCATGTATTGGGGCAGATAGGAGGGGTTCGATCACCTGAAGAAGTGATTGTCCGTGGGGAAAGTGAAATTGATTTTTCCCAGGACAACTCCAATTTAATGGGCAAGGCCGTTGCTGTGTTTGCTGAGGTAAGCAAAAATGGCTACTACACAATATATGGTAGCCAAGATTACTACATAAGATTGTTGGATGAGTAGTCAATTTATCTGACTACCAAAGGCAAGAATGTAAAGTTATAGATCGGATAAGGTGGTATTTCTGCGGCTTGTGTCGCATCAATATCGATAACTTCACTCTCTGGCGCGAGTAGAGCCCCTGGACTTCCTATCGCACCGCCATCAAAAACTAGATTATCCCAGTCGTTTTGACTTGTTAGAATGGTTAGGTCTGAATTGTTACTATAGTATTTCCCCTGATTAATATTGTAAGATGCTTGATTATCCGTTGTATCATTGTCGCAGTTCCAGTCTATAGAGGCAGTGTATAACACATCAAGTCTCATATCATCTAAACCACAGAAGCGGTATGTCCCATAAAGAGGAAACGTGTTTAGGAAGGATAATCCTATACCTGCACTTTCATCTAAATTGTTCTCATCTAAGGGGAATAAGTTGAATCGCGAATAATCGAAGTGTCCTCCTGAGAAATTAAAAAACAACCCGTTGGTTTGAAAAGAATAATTCATAATGCTTAGGTAATTGGGTTTCCAATTTACATCATCTGCGCCGCCATGTCGTAGGCCAAGGTTATGACCCAATTCGTGCATAAATGTGCCAGCTTGATCATCTTGATCACCGTTTCCATCCTTCCATCCGCCCAAACTAACAATAAAATCACTAGCGCCAATACCGAATGCGGGTTCGTGGAAATTGCGGGAAATACCACTTGTGGTGCCTGCTCCGTCGCATAAGTAGTGTGCCCAAATATTGTAGTGAAATACTGCACTCCGGGCGTCAGTAAAAGCTTTTTGACTATCGAAAATGGTGTTTTTCATATTGTCGAAGCCCGTTTCCCAGGAAAAATTTGTGGTCCCTCCAGGACAAGAGGATATGTAAGTCAAATGTGGTAATTCTTGGCTTTTACTCAAAGCTCCCCAGGTTTCCTGATTACCCCAAGTTAGTGGCGAGTCAGCGCCATAATCCACATGGAGATGAATACCTGTAGTTCCATCAGGATTATCAACGGGAGCAGTATCAAATGAGTTAACAATCATTTGTATTGCTTGTGGATCTGGTTTGTGTGTGTGTGTGACGCCTACCATATAATCGATTTCAACGAAAATATCTTTGTGGAGAGGGTCTGCCCCCATTGCTGGGAGATTGACATCTATAATGTCATCACCATCATAATCATAACCTTGTGTTTCCCATTCATCTAAAAGGCCATCGCAGTCAGTATCATTAGGGGGGCAGCTCGTATAGTTTAGAATGAATAAACCACCACCACCTGACGCAAAGATGGTAGAGTCACTAATAACTACATGGACAGGATCTAATGTTCGGTAAGAGCCAGTTACAACAGGCTGGGTCGGGTCGCTAATGTCCAATGTTAGCAGTTGGTATTGCAGCGGATCAAAAGAATAATGAGACACAATGGCCATAGAGCCGCTGAAGGCTATACTTTGAGGGCTTGACACGTTTTCTATGGCAAAGGAGCCGATTTCAGTTGGTTGAGTCGGGTCGCTGATGTCAAGTATGACCAATCCGATACTCCAGTTAGCCACAAGGGCTGTGGAGCCTCTGATGGCGATATCCGTAGCGTGTCCCGTTGTGTCAAAGAAGCCGATTTCAGTAGGTTGAGTCGGGTCGCTGATGTCGATAACATGCACTCCAGCATAAGTACCCACAAAAGCGTTAGAGCCACTGACAGCCACATCATAGGTATACTCTGTTGTATTAAAAAAGCCGATTTCGGTAGGTTGAGTCGGATCGCTAATGTCTACTATATGCAATCCATAATCACGGTTAGTTACAAAGACTGTGGAGCCGCTGACGGCCACCGTATTATTGCCTGCTGGTAAGTTTATGGAGCCGATTTCAGTAGGTTCAGCCAGATTGCTAATGTCTAATAGGTGCAATCCTCCATCAAAACTAGTTACAAAGGCGGTCGAGCCGCTAATGGCTATATAATAACCGGCATTTTCAGTTTCAATGGAGCTAATTTCAGTAGGTTGAGTCGGATCGCTAATGTCTATTATTTTCATACTGAACCCATCGGTTACAAAGGCAGTGTTACCGCTGATGGCTACGTCAAAGGCGTCTCCCGGGGTGGTATAAGCGCCAATTTCGGTAGGTTGAGTTGGGTCGCTGATATCTATGATGTGCAGTTCGTCCCAAGCGGCTACAAAGGCGGTGTTGCCACTGACGGCTACTTCCCAAGCAACCCCGATGTCAGGGTCAAGGAAGCCGATTTCAGTAGGTTGAGTCGGGTCGCTAATGTCTATCACTAACAGCCCCTCTGAACCAGTCAAAAATGCAGTGGAGTCATTGATGGCTAGGCCCCGAATCCATGATATGTCAGAGTCAAGGAAGCCGATTTCGGTAGGTTGAGTTGGGTTGCTGATATCCACTATTCTCAATTCACTGCTTTGAGCAATAAAGAGGGTGGATCCGCTGACAGCAACCTTGCTGCTATTTCCACCTATGTTATACAGGCCTATTTCAGTCGGTTGAGTTGGGTCGCTGATGTCCAATACCTGTATCCCCTCATCATCCATCACAAAGGCGATGGTACCGTTGACGACAATGCGTGAAGGGTAGCTCAGTGTGTCAAGGAACCCGATTTCGGCAGGTTGAGTCGGGTCGCTAACATCCACCATTCGCAGTCCGTCTTCAGAAGCTGCCACAAAGGCAGTGTTGCCACTAATTGCTATATCAAGGGCGCTGCCCGTTGTGTCAAGGAAGCCAATTTCAGCAGGTTGTGTCGGATCACTTATGTCTATCATGCGCAGTCCCGACCCATCAGCCACAAGAGCGGTGGAGCCACTGAAGACTATATTGTTGACTCGGGAGGTTAAAGAAAAAACAAGTCTTTTCTCAACATAAGGACTAGTAGGGTTAGAGATATTTAGAACAGTAAGGCCTGTTCCCTCACCGACATAAGCATAATTTCCCTGTACGGTCACAAACTCACTGTAGCCGCTAATCTGACCAATAAGATCAAGATTTGCACTCTCTAAAGCGACAGAAGTTTCAACCTTTGCTTGTGAAAATGGTGCTATCAAATCATCGCCCAAATGCTTATGTGATTGTGGGCTTTGGGATGTTGAACCTAAAACTGGCGATTTTACCGAGGTGGCAAGAGCAAAAAGCATAATGATAGAGGTTAAAAAAAATATACGCATTCTCATATTTTATTCTCAGAGGTTGATGGCAGTGAGATTCCTAAGAGTAGATACTACAAGACAAATAATTACTTGTCGAATTATGAAAAATATGCTCTATCAATAATCATTCTCATATCTTTGTGACACCATGGTTAAAATCCGTTAATTTCATCAAGGCACCATTTGGGCAAACAAAAGCCGAAATAATTGCGGCACTTCTAGTTATGAGAATAAGTCTTTTCAAAACTAGAAGGTGAAAAAATGTCTCAATTACTGCCAGCAGAGCAAAATGAGAACAGCAATGCAATCGAGGCTTCAATATCCGCCACGGAGCTGCAGGAGCATCCGGTTGCTGTTTATCTGGCCGGTCTCAGCCCCAGTTCGCGGCGCACGATGGCCGCTGCGCTGGACACCATTGCCCGACTCGGGATAGGCGACGAAGCAAGGTGTTGGGATGTACCCTGGCACCAACTGCGCTTCCAGCACACGCAGGTGATGCGCAGCGCGCTGGCGGATCAATACGCCCATACTACAGCCAACCGCATACTGTCGGCTTTGCGTGGTGTTTTGAAGGCAGCGTGGAAATTAGGCTTGATGACCGCTGAGGAATACCAAAAAGCGGCCAGCGTGGAGAGCGTGCGCGGAGAAACCTTGCCCAGCGGCCGTTCCCTGGCCGCCGGCGAGCTGGTTGGCCTGCTGTACGTCTGCCCCCCCACTCCATTGGGGATTCGCGATGCCGCCATTATCTCTTTACTCTATGGCTGCGGCCTGCGCCGGGCGGAATTAGTCGCACTTGATTTCACCCACTATATAAAGGAAGAGAACGAACTGCATGTTCGAGGCAAAGGGAACAAGCAGCGAGCCGTGCCCGTCGGCAACGCGGCGCTGGCGCTGGCTGACTGGCTGGCTATTCGGGGGGCAGAAGGAGGCCCATTGTTTTGGGGATTGGGGAATCGCAACCGAAACGACCGTCTCACCGACCAGGCGATCTACAACATGTTGCGCAAACGAGCTAAAGAAGCGGGTGTAAAAAACCTCTCTCCCCACGATTTTCGCCGCACCTTCGTGGGCGATCTGCTTGATGCCGGTGCCGACATTGTCACCGTACAAAAGATGGCCGGCCACGCCAGCCCCACCACCACCAGCCGCTACGATCGCCGCGGCCAGCAGGCGAAGCACAAAGCCGCAGCGCTACTGCATATTCCTTATCGAAAACGGGATATGCTATCAGGCTGAGGGGAATCGTCTTATTTTGACACTTTATCGTGGATATAAACCATAACCGAATTTAAACTGGTCCAGCCCCCTTCTCTCATAAGCTGCAAGGCCGTAGCACCTTCTTCAGCACGTTTGGTTGCCCAGTAGTGACGACAATCGTGTGCCGAAATCTCTATCTGGTCTTTTAGTACCTCTCGGACCATTCGCTTAACGATGTTATTAATTGCTACCCCACTTTTAATTGGCCCTTCGATATTATCACCTCTGTTTACGGACTGAATGAGAGTTCCTCGTCGTATTCCGTCTCTCACCAAATGTTCTTTGAGTGCGGCCAAAGTGTCGTCAGTCAGGTTCACTGTTGTCCATGTATCGGTTTTCGACCTGTAAAATGTCATGATACCTTTTGCCATGTCAATATTGCCAATTTCCAGGCCTACAACTTCGCTTCTTCGCAAGCCATGATCTAGTAAGATGTGCATAAGCAATTTATCTCGCCGTCCACAAACGGTGTTTGTGTCATGGTTGTTCTTCAGCTGGTAAGCCTGTTCATCACTTAAAACACCATTTCTACCATACCATTTCGGCTTCTTCCCATCTGAAAGGCGTCCTGTTTTTGTCAAAATGTAGATGCTCCCCAGCTTGTCACGGGTAATCATTTCGCATTGTTGCAAGAGCTTAAACTGGGCGAAAACAAACGATTTTACGATTTGGGCGCTATTGACGGAATATCCTTTTTCCATCATCCATTCATAAAGCGTGAGTATAAATGCACTGTCTAAATGAACCCATATCTCAAAGTTAGTTGAAAGCTGCTCGGCTGAAACGTCAACCCCGCGACTGGCGAAAAACTTTGCCACAGTCTTCATGGCAAATAATCTCGAACGTCTACTGCTTTTTGCTAAGCTGGAAAGATATTCCTCTAATGCAGACTCGGGCGTTACTTTCTTTTCATCAAAGTTAATGGCTGCTATTTGCTTTACAATGTCCATAATGGAATCCTTCCCTTGATTTGTGTATGAACAGTATAGCAGATTTTTTCAAAATAACATATTAATATTGAAATATTATCATA
>PABI01000158.1 GCA_002699125.1 Anaerolineaceae bacterium | reverse complement strand
TCGCAACCGGCTGCTTTCTTCCTCCCAAATCTCACTTTCTCACACGCATACTACATACTCACACACTCACACACACCCCTCGCAACCGGCTGCTTTCTTCCTCCCAAATCTCACTTTCTCACACGCTCACATCACACTCACACTCACACACTCACACACAGTCGTTATATCTACTGAATCTCTGATCTACTGAATCTCTGCCGCCTGCGTCTGAGTAAGCACCTGGTCAACTATCTCATTGGTGACTTTCTGCATAGAGGGACGGCGGTGTTTCGGGCGCTTTGCGTGGTATTCCTGGATCTTCGGGTCAATGGCCAGCACGACCTTGCATTCAGACCAGTCAGAAAATGGGTCGGCAGTATTTGCATCCGACGAAGTACCCCCCTGAATGTTGTGAAAAGCTGCCTCTCCGTACTTGATGTAGAACTTGTCTAGGAGGTTGTTGTGCATCTTGAGCCATAGGGTACAGAAGGTCTCGTCCTTGATGATGTCCTTGCTGATCTCCACCGGATTGTCGACCATGGCATTGTACGTATCAATGAGAGAGTTTACATCTTTAAACCGTATCTGCTTTGATGCGTCTGTGCTGTTAATAATCGTCGACGAGACTGTATACGCTGTTTGGAACCGCTCCGAACGCTTCAGGTCATTCTTTGCAACTTGATGGGCAGTCACAACCTTTGTCCACCACATCAGCGAGTCCATTTTTTTTGGGAAAAAATGGCAAAAATCAAGAGACACTTAGACAAATGGCTAGCAATTGCGTTGGCCCTTACCGTCTCACTATCGCCTATAGAGTTGGTGACAGACTGGTGTGCAACAATCGGTTGCGATTGGTGTTCCATTGTCTGCAGATCGCGAAGCGTTGGTGCGAGAGGAGTAAGATTTTTTTTTCGAGAAAAAAATGTCAAACGACGACGACATATTGTCTGCGATACTGTCTTCTGATGAACACCTACTCGATGATAGAAGCAACACAGATGGAAACCGTGCAGAGGTATCACATGCAGAGGTATCAACGCACGATTTATTTCGCAATATGGCACCGGCTCGCAGATGCAAGTATGGTTCGAGATGTCGCGACCGAATGCAGTGCACCTTCTATCATGGCGATGGTGCAGACTTAAGCAGACAATTCTGCAGTTGTGTCGATATTTCATGTCCGAAGCCTCACCCTGACCGTCGCCGTGCTGCAAAACGTGGACGTATTGTTTGCAACAATTGCGGTGGCGAACACCTTGTAACGGTGTGTCCGTGTATTAAGTGCTTCAAGTGTGAACGATACGGACATTTTGCGAACATGTGTGGTAAGATTCAACGCTTGTAGATCGAATTACTATATCAGTCCAGGTTAATGCAAAAATTAGTTACGAGATCTCATCTCAAGATTCTTTCAAAAATATATGGAGATTCCTTCGGAGCGTGAGATGATGCGCATGCGCGTGCACCTTATTGAAGAGCAGGTATGCATCAAAGCGTTACGATCTACCTTCTCGTCACCCAACCCGATGCGGTCGAAAGGCGAGGTGGACGACGAATTGTCATTCGATGAGATTCAGCGTATTGCAGAGGCGCAGATTTCCAACGTTCTGAAGATTGGCAAGCTCGCGCGGAATGTCGCCGTCTTCGCGATCGAGAACCGCAATAAGGGTGAGGAGAAGAATGAGAAGAGCGGCAACGAGATGGATGTGGCCTATACGATGCTGACGCTTAACAAGTAGTGATTTACACGTGGATGCTGTACAATATGAGCGGGCACAGGATAGATTGTCTGGTGTTGTCTGGTACTTATTTATGTGTGTCTGTTTGATTTATGTGTGTTTGTTTGAGAACTCACTTGTAAAAGATCACTTGAACAATACCCAACGCACTCGCTTACCTCCTTTCGTGTTGCGCCATTCCGGAATCATGAGTTTCACCTTACCTTTTGCACCTGTTCTCCATTCCGGACCAGCTTGGCTGATATCGCCATTAAAGTTGTCTTCCACAAAAGTCTGTGCTTGGTAGGATGCCGCCAGAGGGTTAGACAAGGAGGAGTGCAACGTTTTGATCGCACTTGGTTTCTTGTTCTTTTTTACTGGAGAATCAAGCTGTTTTGGTGCATTCTCGTGTTTGGAGAGGCGGTCGATAAGGGTGACGACAGAATCAGTCTTCTTCCACTTCACACCTTCTTCGTCGCAGCTCCTAAGGAGTGCAATCTTAACGGGACTCATCTTACGGCCCATCTTTTTTTCAGAAAAAATTTCGATCGAATTGGTGCACATCTTTTCGCATCTTTTCGCATCATGTATGCAAGGAACCTAGCGGATCGTGCCCTACATCTTGCGACGATGACAATGCAACTAGCTAAAGATTGGTCGGACGCAAGCTATGTGTTAGAAGTGTTCGGACCATCGTCGTGCATTATGCGGCTTATTCCTTACTTGGATACGTCTGAGGAGTACATCTTCGACAATTCGATCAGAGCTGCGTGTTGGGTGAAGCTGCAAAACGATGCCATCGTAGTTCGTGCAGAGGATGATGATTACATCGTGTTTATTCGCATGAATTACAAGAAGACGGTCGAAACTATTCTATTTGGAATGCCGGCGTACCATGAGACAAAGAAGAAAGCCGACAATCTTTCGCACAACCCGTCGAAATCGCCTACTTCGGTGATTCCGGATGATTCTGCGGCTCCTATGAATATTGTCCGTCCGACTCCGCAGAAACTGTATGCGCATCATATTCCGAGACAGTTTTGAGTAGAGAGAGGATAGTTTAGTGACAGTTCTCTATTCATTCGCCTCGTCACGCAAAGAGTTGAGCAGGCGTTTTACAAGGAGAGGGTACGAGGTACCGTTATACGTCTTACCGCGTAGAGCAAGCTCTGCTTTCAGCCTTTCCATGACATTGTCGTCTTCATCGCCGTCTTCATCGCCGTCTTCATCGCCGTCTTCCTCGCCGTCTTCATCCTTCGAAAGCGTGCGCTCCTGCATCTTCAGCACCGATTGCATCGCACGGTTTTGTCCCAGCGTGCGCCGCTTGACTCCGCGCGACATAGTGAGTTGTTTCATCCGTTGTAAGTCACACAGCACTGTACTCATGTTTTCCATTTGGTAGATTCGTTCTTTGAGTTGTTGTTTTGAGGGACGCTTGCGCTTGCCTTTAGCGTCAATTGTGATATTATGCACTCTTACGAGATAGTTGCAAACATGTTCGAGGTTGTTCCATTCATCAAGTGCTTTGGCGATCACAGCTTTCGACATCGAATGCAATTTTTTGAAAAAAAAGATGCCGAAGAAAAATGGCAAGAACATCCGCATGCGATGCGATGTGAATTGTCCTCGAAGTGTTCGTTTCACTACGCCAGACATATCGTGGGAGAATGGTATGACATTGAAGATGCCAGAGACAACGCGTTCATCCATTCGTGTTCTCGACTTAGAAAAGCTGCAGCCTACTGAAAGCAAAGGCAAACGTCGCTCTAAGAAGGTGTCCGACGAGAAGTGTGACGATTCCGCCATAGCAGATACATTTATTCCTTCTACATCGTGCACCCGACATTATAGCAACGATCGTTCATCTACTGATCACTACCGAGTTGGATGGGTTGCACGTGTCACTATCAAGCCTCCGTCTGTACAACACCCGCAGTTCAGCGAAATTCCGTCGCATTCAGATACATGCACTGCGGGTTATCGTGAGCGTCAGTCGTGGCGTGCACGACGACCGGCCAAAGAGTAGGCGTAAATGCAAGTGTGATGCATGACCAAAGCAATATGAATTTTGCCAGCCGCTGCTTCGATACCTTGTACGGGTATAGCGCGTAAGCGGTTTCAACCAAGTGGATGTGATTCGCGTGAGTGAGGTAGCATGGATATGTGAGCCACCTTGCACCAGCCACTTCGGTCGGATCGCCAGTTCGGAGCTTGAGATTGGCTGTCACATCGTTCTTCTCAAAGAGGTAGGCTTGCGTGACCATCCATGCATTATCTGTATCGCGCTCGTCGTCCACTTTGCCTTTGTAGACTACCTTTCCGTACATTGGCTGACCATGAAGAAGAGAAAACATTTCGTCAACCTGCTTCTCCATGTCATGATTGACACCCATGACTTCTTCTTTGAATTCACGAGCACATGTAATGGATGCCGCTTGATAGGCTCCATCATCGTCCTGATCGCAAACTCCGCCTGGTAAGGCCCACTTTCCATTGTCGAGTCGCAAGCAGCATGCTATTTGCGACTTGAACAAGAAGTAAGGATGCCACCAGTGAGGGTGAGGGCGACGTACGATTGGATCTGCGCAGAAATTGGGTCCGTAAAGACCCAACAAGCCACGATCTGCAATTCCTGTGCGACCTGCAGGATTCAAAGGGCGTCCTTCATCATCGAATCTGACAGAATCAACGAGAAGGCTTTCTGTGCCACAATGCCAGTTCAATCTCTCATACCGAAATAGTGGATGGCGAAATGCGTCACGTTGGTCTGCCCATCCTTGTCCTTTTGGTGGGGTGTTGGCGATAACAGATGGATCAATGTGATGCACTGGATCGTATGTGTCGTCTTCCATCTCCCATGGCTTATGGACAAAGGTGCTGCGCGGCGGGTAGGTTGGATGCGTCTGCATTTTTTGAAAAAAAAATTTATCGAAACCGATGAACTCTAAGGGAATGTACGCTGAGGTGCCGGCATTGGCGCTCGCGCGAGCGGTGATATGCCTGCGCACTGCACGCAAGATTGTTAATTCAGATGAGCATCGCTTGTCAGAAGCAGATTTCGTATCTTGTGGCGGCAGAGTTGCAAAACGTAAACGTCCCGCGTCGGACGATACAGAGAGGACATACAGCCTTTACCGCCAACTTGCTTATGCCGAGCGGAGTTTGCGCAAGATTATCAAAGGCGAGTTGCCGATGTTTGATCAGGAGTCGAAGACACCCGGAAAGAAGCAGATCTTTGACATACTTAATGGCTGTCAAGACCTCTTGAAGGATACAAATACGTCTACTGCTGCTTGGGATGATTCTGACGAAGAAGATGTGAACGATTTCGATGTTGACAGTGATGACGAGGAAGAAGACGAGGAAGACGAGAACGAAGGTGAAGAAGCCGACAGAGAGGAAGAACCTGACGATGATGAACCTGACGATGATGAACCTGACGATGATGAACCTGACGATGATGAACCTGACGATGATGAAAATGATCCTGATGCGGAGGAGGACGGCGATTCTGACGCGGAGGATGACGCAGATTCTGATGCGGAGGGAGGGGACGATGAAGAAGAGGACGAAGAAGAGGATGAGGAATAAGTTCATACTGCGTTTTTATACCGCGTTTTTATACTTCATTCTATTCTCTCAACACATGCACATGTATCCCCGCCCTACACTTATGATGTGATTGTCGGTAGCATTCGCGACAAAGATTCACATCAGGGTTTACGGCGCTGATTTGTTTACAAGTCAGCACATAGACTTTGACTGAAGTCTTCTTGTTGAGGTGGTAGATTTTCCGGATTTTACCGCCTTTGCGTTCTTGGCAGGGATATCTGCTTAGATTCATAAATATGTTACGTTTGCGCTTTGGGTCGAATACCGGGACCGTATCGACTTCATTGCGAAGCGCTACATCGCAAAGAAGTTGTAGTCCCGACCCCATTCAAAATTTTTTCTGGATCGAAAAAATTATGCTGTGCGGTATCCAAGGATGCAATAAGCCAGCCAGGCACACTGGGTTATGTTCCATCGCGATTCAGAAGACAAAGCGTCGTCCTAAGATACCGATCATACCCTATGTCGATCTGAAAATAGGCACTATGGTGAATATCTGGTGGGATAATTACGGCACATACTTTACTGGACGTGTTATCAAAAACAATATGAAGTCGCGCAGAACGAAGATTGGCTATGTCGACGGCGATGTTCAGTGGCACAATATGGAATTCATGTCTTACATTGTGCTCTCAGTGCCCGAGGAGAAACCTATCCTCAACACTGACAATATCGTGAATGCTGTTCAAGAGATGGTCACGTGTTCAATATGTATGGAGACAATGACAGAACCTGTGACTACGCGCTGTATGCATACTTTCTGCAAACTCTGTCTTACTCGCGCGCTGACATCTCGTAAATGCTGTCCGCTTTGTAACGATGAGTCTATCAAGTCTATGCGCGATTCTGTACCAGATGCCAGGTTCAATCGTCTTGTGGATCTAATGCTTCCTAAGAACGAGGTGCCAGACGACAATGAAGCGGCAGCTTCATATTCGCTTCTTCGTCTTGCGTGCAACTCCTCCGCATGCAACTCCTCAGCTTCTTCTTCTTCTGTTTGTGTGGAAGCCAAACTAACGATCACATTCAACTGCCGCGTTTGCGGTGGCAAGAAAACAGCAAAAGCCCATTCTTGTGGCGTGTCGTGTGTGAAGTAGAGAGTACACAAGATTGAAAAAGGCTGCTTGGAACCTCTTCTTTACAACCTACTTTGCCGCCAAATTTTTCCCGCGAGAGTAATCAAACGAAAAATGTTCCTTACCCCGCAGCGTTCGTCGACGAGGTCGTCGCCGCCGCCGCTGAAGGTGCGGTCCAAGACGCTTGCGTACGCGGGGACCAAAGTGCGCACCTTGCATATGCCGGAGCAGATCACAATCCAGCCGACGACCTTCGAACAGGCGTGCTACTATGCAACCACCACACGTGACGTGATGACAATGGATATCTACTTCATCGAGGTCGTCGAGGTCTATAGCAGCACGCTTGTGTACCGCATCGCCCCGCAGCCTCTGATGTCGTCTCTCACGATCGAGTCGGCGCGGGCGATCCTACAGAATGCCGAAGTGAACGTGGCTGAGATAAACACGAGCTCTTCGGATCTCTTCTTTCAGACGAACACCAACACATTCTACCTATCGCTCATGACTAAGCTCTGAAGCAAATGAATTCGAGTCGTCGTCGGATGACTCGGATTCGGAGTCGGGCACAAGGTTGTCTTGGACTTGCCAACGACGATCAAGCTCTAAGATGTCAATGGCTCCACTTTCAGTGATCGGGATTTTTTCGGTACGGCAGTATGGGCAGCGCGGAATGTCAGTGTCAGTTTTTGCGCAGTAGCGTAGAAGACACTGTGTGTGGCTAACATCACGACATGAAGGACATTGCAACCAATCTGCACTTGACTTCAATTCCAAACGTGATAGACAAAATAAACATCTATGGAATCCATCTGCTCCTTCTCTCAAAGCCGAGCTTTGCAGGAATTGACGCTTCCTATGTTGCCTTACATTTTTATGTGGCTGTGGTACAGTCGTCTGTTGACCAGATCTTGTGGTGACCATTTTTTTTCGAAAAAAATTGTGAATGGAGAAGTCTTCTAATACAGGAAAGGATAAAGCTCTTCCGTTGTCCAAGAACATGCGATCTCCAGGCAAGGGCAAGAAGATTGAAAAGAAGAATGGGTATGGACGCTACAACTGGGGACCGGTGGTTGATACACAACCTCTTGAGAACAAGGAGTGTGATGATTTACGTGACACTGTGCTTGTTGCGACCGAATACAACTCTAAGAACTAAACTGAGCATAGACCTGAGCACACTTAGGACAAATGTAGCGGAGAGAATAGCGCATATCTGTATTCGTTTGTATAAGATGCAGATCGACGAACCACCTTTGATTTGCATTGTCTGCAAAAAGGGACTTCCACATTAAATACCTCTCCAGTCTGCGCGATCCATAATATGCTCACGGATCCATATGCTTGAGAGAGACATTTATGCGGAAACTTGCCGACGCATGGCGCGTGCTTAATACGCGGATGTAGCTCATCTGCTAAACGCCGGAAAAGATCCTGTATGATTGGGGTCTGATGTTGTTGATCTCGTGATTTGTACAACTGCTCCGCTTCTTCTTTGGTAATATAAAACTTGCAGACCTCCTTGTAGTTTTCTCCAATGCCCGACACACATACATGAATGTCGATTGTACGCATGGTAGTGAAACCCTCGGCGTCCTCCACCTGTGTCTTTTCGAAAAAATTGAGCGAAAAATGCCGTACCTGTCATTGAGTCTATATAAAAATACGCTCGACTGTGACCAGGGTCCCTTCGCGCTACATAACAGATGCATCGCTTGATGTATCCGTGTCATCGGTATCGTACTCGTTGACACGGAACATTTCTCGAACAAAACCATCCTCAACGACGACATACTCACGATATATCGGTGATGGAGGTGGTGGACGAGGTGACGGTGGACGATGTGGTGACGGTGGTGGTTGAACACGGGGTGCCGAAAGGGTTGAATCGTGCCTCTTCATAGATGGCAGACATTTAGCAATCATCGCCAACATATTTTTCCCGGAAAAATGGTTTTTGCCGAAAGAGGTGAGCAAACTCTTGATGTACACAAAGGCATCCTTATCACACACGGAACATCTCTTCGTCTGATGGCAACTGTATTCGAGTGCATACAAGACTCGGATCTAAAGGACATAAACCCGACCAAGGATTGGAAAAGATGCCGGAGACGTCATTTGCAGAATTACTACATGGTAGTCACCACAATGGAATACGAATGCGCTTCTTGTATGCGTTTGCTCTACGATGCAGATACTTGCATTATTGAGTACCTTTACACTGTCCCGGAAGCCAGAAGTCAAGGACTTGGTAAGAAATTATGCGAGTTTTGTCGCATCCTTGCCGATCAACGAGCGTTCTGTGTCATAGCAACCGAAGATGCCTGTGCTTACTGGATGAGTTTGGGCTTCATATGGGACGAATCAAAGGACACTAAGACTCTCAATGAATTTGATGACACCTATTTGATGTGCCAGAGTGTGTCAGTGTGAGGTTATAGATTTTGTCCCAGACTTAACCGCTACTCCCGTTTACTGCCCGCCGCCTACTCACACCATTCTTCTCGCTTTCACCTTCTTCTCCAGGTTTTGCCAACGCTCCAGATTATGTGGACAATTCGTCGCTATGTGTCCAATGTCCTGACAGTAGGTGCACACGTTTTGCGGACACTTGTTGAGATAGTGCTCAGTAGACTTGCAGCGTTTGCACATATAGCCCTTGGGAGGCTTTGTCGTCTCATGCAACAATCCCTCGTCGAACATAAAAATTCCGTCGAACGTTTTGGAACGATTGGGGTGCGATTTAGGACACCACCATGCTTCACACAGACAATGCTCCAAATCGTCGCCGTGCGAATTGGGACAAAGCATGCGGTTCGTGCAGTTCTTCTCGCATCGTACGCCAGTCACCGTTTTGCGCTTCCTCGACAGAGCCTGCTTGTCAACATGGAGCTGCAGCAGCGCCTCAAAATCGCTCATAAAATTTTTCCCCCAAAAAATGAACGGCGATGTTGACTCCTGGAGGCAGATAGAAGCTTTGCTCAGGGACGACGAAGTTGACAATTATTTTACGCATGCCAACACACGCGCCGCGACAAACACACGCGCGAGGAAGAGCGTCACGAAAGAAGAAAAGGAGGGCGACGATTTCACATTGCAATTTAATCAGATGATGTGGTGGCGTCATTTATGTCGCGTGAATGGTGTGAACTGGATCACAACCACCGAAGAATGCCGAATCGAACATGAGGCACGCACCAAACGCATTAAGCTATGGACTCACGGAACACTGCAGCGAATGTTTGGTGCTTACGACGACGATTCTCACGACGACGATTCCTCTGACTCTGACGATGGTGACTATGAGCCTGCAAAGAAGCACAGTGCAGTTCTTTCTCCAAACTCTTTTGAGAAGTCTCTCTTATGCAATCTCTCCTCTCTCAAACAGGACACACTTCTCAAGAAACCTCTCACAGCAGACAAGGTGGATGAGTTCTTCAGCAGCTCTTCTTCAGATTCAGACTAAGGCGCAACACCAGTCACGCGAGCCTTCTGAATAGCATAAGGTAGGTCTTGTAGCTTCTTAGTGTGGTACTCGACCACATCGTCTCCCACCGCATTAGCAAAAATTCCCAATCCGAGACGCTTGCCATCATTCTCATCCGCAGAGTAGTAGAAAATATCCTTGTCGGGATTGGCGAGCTGCTTGCGTACCACGCGCTTGAATGCCTCGTCGATAATCTCTTTAGCCGACCGAAGACTACGCGAATCTTCTCCAGGAAACTGCACATATTTCATCTCGGTGAGAGAAGCATAAGGACCCGTCGGGATGCCGATGGCGTCGCCAAGGTACTCCCAAGGACGAGCTATTGCGTTGCCTCCACCCGCAGGCTGCCGTGTAGTTGGGTGCAGACCTGCAAACTCCCATTGATTGGTATTGTCGTTAAAGATACAGACGCTGTTGGAGCGAATATTGGCATCATTCAACATACGTCCAAAGTTGCCCATCACTTGCGTTGGATCAAAGATAGTAGGCACGACCTCGACGAGCTTGCGATGTCTGCCGATGCGCTTTGTAGAGAGCACACAGTCTGCCTTGCCACCACCAAACGAGTCTTTGCGGATCGCCGGCTTCTTCCAGCCCTTCCAAATTTTGTCGAACGGTACATCGATAGCGAATTTGGGACCGGACCTGATGTAGTATATCTTCGCAGTCTTCTTGTTGACGCGCAGAACTTTCGCTGGGACCCATTGGGTCTTGCAAAACACGCGGCATTTATCGCCAACAGTCAGCATTTTTTGGAAAAAATTTTTGTTTGGGAAAATGGAATCTGCGTATGAAGTTGTGCTTAGAGAAATGGATGCGCTACGCGAACAAGATGCATCGCATCCACTTCTTTTGGCTCTCGATGCGTATTTACCGACACAAGACGACGAAATCTTCGACTCGATTCTGGATTCAGCTTTTGATGAGACAAACCCCTCAAGCACGTCGTTGCTCAAGCTTTCGCCACTCTGTCTCACGGTGAAAGTATTTGGTCGCGCCATGCTCGTCATGCAAGCATTCCAAGCTTCTAAAGAAAAGTATGTGAAGAACGCACCTGCTGACGATCCCTGGAAGACACGCTTTCTCGCCTATGCTGATGTTGACTTAAACACTGCCAATACTATGGGCAGCAAAGTTGATTTGGATGTGAATCGCTGGGACCAGGTGAAGCTAGAAGTCATGTCTGATCTCATGAAGCAAGCACTCAATCAGGATGACGCTGCAAAAGCAAGACTTATGCAAGCGCCGGCTAATCTCAAGGAAGATGCGGTTCCACATCCGTTTTGGGGATCTCCGAACAACAATATCGGTCTGATTCTAGACGACCTCAAGAAAGAGTTTCAAGCAGACGATAAAGCAGACAAAGCAGACGACAAAGCAGACGACAAAGCAGACGACAAAGCAGACGAAGCAGACGACACAGGAAACAAAGCGGGCAAACGCAAACTCAAAAGGAAGCGTTAAAGCGACCTGCCCTTGCGACAGATCGGGCACCCCTTGTTGTGATGTAGATCGGTGTCACAGTCCTTGCAAACCATGTGAATCCCGCAGTATTGAAAAACCCGATCGTTTGCACTGACCGAATCGAGACAGATAGGACATTCCGTTTGTGCATCAATGATAGTTTTGACGTTGCATGAATCGCTGTTGCAAAACTGCTGGCATTCGTTGCATCTTGGTCCAATCTGCAGCTTTAGCCACGATTTGGCCACGCAATTCGCACAGTTGTTCGCGCCCTCGAACTCACGCTTGCAGCAGCTGCATATGTCCAACGTTAACGTACAATTACCACACAGATGCGTGCCGCAGCTATCACATTCATCTGAGCATGTCAGACAGTACGGGAGATTGCACTCATCACAGTGAATCGCGCACCGATTGCAGAAGCGATTGATACACGAAGCGCAGGAGGTGCTTGCCTCGTCTCCACAAATGCTGCACTCCATTTCAAAGCGGGAAAATTTGAGGCGGGAAAGTAAAAAGTAGATTGTAACCTCTGGCTTCAAACCCGGCTCTTGCAATCAAGCTACCCCTACTTACACGACAATCTCTGCCGACCACTCAGACCAGTCGCTCACAACATTGCCAATCCTGGCACGCGATCTCACGCGGAACGAACCGCGCCGGGTAAAGTTGAGCAACCAGTCTTTGTTTTGACATCCTTTCAACTTGTTTGCCGTTCCAGTGATGTCGTCCGACATAAACACCAGATCATGCGACTCAATCTCGTCAGATAAGGGCCTGATCGGATGGAATGTGCGAATGCATGATGCTTCTGCACCATGTTCGGAGCAGAGTTTGGCACGCTCCCGAGCTCCAATCGTCGAATAGGACATAGCAAATGGCGGAACAAGACTGTCATCATCAAAGCGGATAGCTGATGATTGTATCGTGTGTGACACCTCATTCGTGTCCGTGATAGTTCGCAAGGGTTGCAGAGAGTTCATGAGATGGCATTGGTTGTCTGCGTCGGCTTTCTCTGCGTTTGACAATTCCTCCTCTTCTGCATCTGCAAATAGAACATCATGCGACGAGCAGCTGACCAGTTTAGGTAGAATGTTGCACAAAATCGGATCTATCGCGTTGAGAGCTGCATGGTTGAGGTGGTGTTCCTCAAAGTTGTCCAGATTCTTGAGCTGATCGTGTATGAAGTGACGCTCCACATCCCTTTCGTCGACAATGCGGCATGCTGCCAGGTTCTTGTGCACTGCTAACCGATATATCTTCTCCTCAATCGAGTTGAACACGATAAACCGATAGATGAACACTTGCTTTGTCTGTCCGTATCGATACGCGCGAAAGCAGGCTTGCTTGTCATTCGTCGGATTCCATGCCGGATCAAGAATGAGCACTCTGTTGGCCATGTAGAGGTTCAATCCGACGCTGCCAACTTTTGTAGTCATGTAGAAGACATTGGCTTCTCCAGACTGAAACGAGTCAATCATCTCCTGTCGTTGCGATGTCGAGCATTTGCCATCCATCACCAATCCTGGTATCTTAGCGGAAAGAGCTTCCAATACATCCTTTCGCCACGAGAAGACAAGGATTTTATCATCGGTGTCACGCTGGATCTGACGGATCAAAGAGCATGCCAATGCAACTTTCTTGTCGATTGCGCATGTCATCGTATCTTGTGTCAAAGCAAAGATTCCAGACGATTTAGGCAACGGAGCTTTGTATGTCAGCTTAAACTCGTGCATCTGAGGCAACGCCATCTGTAGCAGCGTTGACGACCTCCGATGCACAATGTTTTCTGTCATACGTGTCAATACTTCAATTTGCGTTCGTGCCTTCGACGTGTCCGAATCTGATGCGTCGGCTAGCATGCCGCGATCAATGACATCGGCGAACTCCTTCTTGAATACCGCATCATCAAAGACATGCGGGTTGATCAATTTGATCATGGACCCATACTCCGTCAAATGATTCTGCAATGGCGAACCTGTGAGTAAGAGCTTACGCGACACTTGAAGGTTGTCCACAGCTTGATACATGAGCGTATCTGGGTTCTTGAGGATGTGTCCTTCATCGAATACCAAGAAATCGAATTCGAACATTGTCTCGCCTGTCTGACACAACCGAAAGCGATCGTGCCCCATGATAATAATGCCGCCTCTCTTGCTCCACTTAGGAATGATCTTCTTCAACGAGGTTTCATCGTTAGCAGCGGTGTAGTTGAAGGACAATTGATCGTCTAGTGCTTCATCCCATCGATCTATCTCGTCGCACCAAGTTGTAAAAATGCAACTCTTTGGGCATGCGACAACCACGCGAAGTTTAGAATTCTTGATAAAGAAGGCTTCGAGGACGGCGATAGTAGTTAGAGTTTTGCCAAGACCCATGGAATGTGCAAGCAAATAACCCGACGCCTCATCTCCAACGGTTTTGAGAATGCGCTGCACAGCATCCTTTTGATGAGGTTTGAGTAAGTGGGCAATGTTGCTTGGCAAACGAAAGCCTTTGATAACGATAGCAGCGGATTCGATGACTGCGTCAGGTTCATCTTTGTCAGCCATGTCGCTGGCGTGAGAGAAGATGCTGAGCTTAGCCTCTGTGACATCATTCTGCATTGGAGATACGCTGTCGTCCAGTACATCGATTTCTGCGTCTTCGTCGTTATCGCAATCGCGCCAATAACCACTTGCACCTATGGGCACGATGCGAGTGATGTTGTTCTCTGTGATCTTGCATGGACGCTTGCGCTCTAGTTCATCATCTGCATCTTTCCTCCAGTCGCTGTTGTCGTGCTTTTCAGCGTCAGTCACAGCAAGAGAAAGCGAGTATGCATCCACATCAAAACCTTTGCGCTTGAGAGCGTTTGCAATAGTGTGCATCTTCTCGTCGCACTCTTCGATCTGCTTCTCATTGTCGTCTATCACTTGGTTGACGTGTTTACATGCAACCGCACGTGTGACAGATCCCAACTCAACCATGCATTGTTGTAGCTTCTCCTCGTTTGACAATATGCTCCGCAGCTCTGAGATATTGTCCATCGAGTCCGCGTTGGCCATCTGTAGCTGTTGGTACTCCTTCCATTTGCGCTGGCAGCTGCTCATCGATTGCTTTTTTTTCAAAAATGTGTGAGAATGTGTTCTCATGCTTGATTAAATTAATCAAGAGGGAATCAGAGAATCTTTTCAAAAAATTTCAATTCGATTCCGATGCCGCCGTATATCTGCGTCTGTGGCTGTGTGCCAGGTATTTGCGACGGAGAGGGTTGCGAATGCGAATCGCACCATCTTGACCCGCTCACCGTTCAGCAACTCGGAGATCTCGTTGTCAAACACTCAAATGAGTTCAACGTGTCGGACGTTTGCCGAAAGTCAAAGAACGAGCTCTTCAGGATGATGTATGAGAACGGTTGCGGTGGGGCGGTGCTTAAGGATGGCTGCGCGTTGATTCGCGCAGCGCGCCGGCCGAATGCCCAGCGTTCGCAGGAAGTTTGCACACCAGATCACGTTTTGCAGTCCATATTGGATGATGCTGTATCGGCTGCTGTATCGGCAGCTCGTGCATCCACTCCAGAATCTCGTAAGGTGATTAACCCGACCATTCGCAAGAACAGCAACAGCGCCGCCCGCAAGTGCATAATTCCAAAAGACAAGCCTGCCAGGAAGTCTGACAAGAAGCCTGTGAAGAAGCCCGCCAAGAAGCCTGCCAAGAAGCCGTGTGTTACCTGATAGGAAGCCATCCTGTGCTCCTGAAATTGACGGCTGTGCATTATGATGTGAGGCGTGTAAGTCGTGATACGAACGCGTTGCTTACGGAGAGACGCGCAGATACATACAGTGTATATACAGTGTATGTAAGTCAGTAAGTGTAATGTTTAAGTCTAGACACTCTCTTCTATCTCTCGGCACACGACTCTGGAGCACTAGCTCGGGATTCGCAGCAGACACAAGGCGGCACACGACTCTGGAGCACTAGCTCGGGATTCGCAGCACACACAAGGCGGGTTCTTCAATGTCTAGAGCGGCACTATTAAGTGCGTTTATTAAGTGCGTTCACCTCGCACGCGTCGTGCGAGCTGAATGTCCTTGGGCATGACTGTGATGCATTTACGATGGATGCAATTGAGGTTCGTGTCTTCAAAGAGCTTCACCATGTAAGCTTCAGTCGACTCCTGTAAGGCGACCATGGCAATATCCTGCAGACGTGCTCCGTTAGGAAAACCGCTCATGTCCACCAGTTCATTCGCGATTTCTCGAACGAGACGACGAAACGGAGCCTTTCTGATCTGCAAATCAGTCCTGCGCTGATAATTGCGGATCTCGCGGAGAGCAACAGTGCCTGGTTTGAATCGATGAGGTTTCTTTGGCTTCAATGCAGCAAGAGACGGTTGCTTGCCGCCTCCGATAGTTTTACCCACACTTTTGCCGGAGGACAAACGAGGGTGTGCAGGTGCACGATTGCCGATCGATTTGCCGATCGATTTGCCGATCGATTTGCCGATAGAGAGGCCGCCGGGAGCAGTAGCAGGCATGCTGTCGATTGAAAGTTTTTTGTGGAAAAATTTTTTACCGAAAAAAAGATTAAGCATGATCACTTGTATCAATGCGGAGACTTTGCAGCCTGAGACCGTGGTCAATCCCGACGATGAAAGGCATGTGAAGGCTGAATATGACGGCAATGAAGATGGCGAAATGATGTGGGAAAGATCGCTGAAAGAAGATTGGGGAGCTCAATCCTTGACTGTCTTTCGTTCACGTATGCTGCAGAAGCTTGTTTGGAAGTTTCGCAAGGCTAATGTGTGGGTTGTGTACAACAAGTACGATTGTATCAAGGAGGATGAAGACGCGTCGTATGCGGATATGATTAACCAGATGATGTCACGACCTCCCGAAGCATACACGGCTTCTGCTGGATCTATTGTGACTACTACGACTACAACTACTACCACTACCACCGTGGTTCCGCCGATGCAGAAGAAGAGGAAGAGGACTACGCAGAAGTCATCAAAGGAAACAGTCGCGAAAGACGAAGTCTTTGTGCCGCCTTCTTTGGTTTCACATCCACCTATCTCCGCGGCTGATCGTATCGCTATCGAAAAATTAGCAAAGAATTACAAAGGTGTTCTTGATCCTTCAGTTCCCGTGCCTGCGGCTGCGGCGGCTCCGGCACCGGCTCCGGATGTTTCAACGGCGGCTGCGGCGGCTCCGGCACCGGCTCCGGATGTTTCAACGGCGGCTGCGGCGG
>PABI01000157.1 GCA_002699125.1 Anaerolineaceae bacterium | reverse complement strand
TCAAAATCGCCCAAAGCGGCTCAATTTTCGTTTTTGGTCTCATTTATTATCGAAAGACAAGTTAAAGGTACGACTTAATAAGATTTAGCAAAAGTGAGAAGTGAACGGCCGTTTCCGGGGGAAGCGGCCGTTTTTATGGGGAAGTCACATTCAGTTTATTTGATGACAACGGGGATATAAACGATGTAGCTAACTGAAATCGTCCATTGCTGCGACGGTGGATTTGCGTCTGCGTTACCGGCTTCGTCGATGGCCCGCGCGGTGAAGGTATAGCTGCCGGGGGCCAGATCGGTGTAGGTGACCGGCGAGGTGCAGGGAGTCCAGTCGCCGTCGTTCAAGCGGCATTCATAGCGGAGGTTCTCGTTGGCAGTGGTTTCATCGGTGCCGGAAAATTCGAAAACGGCCGTGCCCAGTTGCGGTCCGATAACTTCAGTTGTTGAGTCAGCATTGTCAATAGTTGTCGTCGGCGGTGTCGTGTCCGGCACGAACTGGTGGCCCACGCGAAACTCAATCTTGCTCATTTCCTGGCTGTTGCTGAAGCTACCTGTAAGCAGCAGCGTGCCCGTCAGCTCAAATCCCTGGCTAAAGTCGTACCCCGAGACCATCCAGTGATTCCAATTATCACCAGAGAAATCCCCAAGCGTCTGACCATCAATCATGGCGTTTTGCAGAAGAACCTCGCCCTCATCTCGATCCACCAGCGTTATTTGCATGATGTTCAGATCATCGACTGTGTACGTTTTGCCCAACGCGGCCAACTGAGAAGAAACATTAGGATAATCCAGCGAATAGGTGCCGTTACCGTTGACGATGGTGACGTTCAGGCTGTCCGTGAGTCTGTTCAAGGAGAAGGAAACGCCGTTTGTTTCTGCCCACTGAATATTGGCTTCATTCCGGTTGGTTCCCAGTGCAAGATCTGGAACACCCAGAAATAGTTCAGAACCACCTGTATTATTGAAGGAGCGCAAGCGCAGGCCGATGAGCGCTTCTTCGTATGCTTCCTCGCCTTCTGAAACGACCAGGTTTGACGCACTCCACGCTGGTATCGTTAAGCTCAATGTGAGCAACCCGATAATTAGTATTGTGATTTTCCGAAAAACGTTCATCTTGCTTTCCCTAAAATTGATGCGAATGTGTAAGCTGTGATGTAAGTGCAGCGTGTTAAGTGCTGCACTTACATCAATTTATCGAGACTCGCTTACACGGAACGTTACAGCCCCCCGCTTTAGTACAAAGGTAGGAATGGGCCTTCAGAATGGGCATTCCTACCGTTTTTCCTCTGGCTTCAACCCCCAACAATGAATAAAATAACCGCATGGTTAAGACATTCCAATACACATTTCAGCTCATCCTTCTGATCATTCTGGCCATCTTCTTGGTGGCCTGTGGGGGAGACGAAACTCCAGCTACGGTAACTGCTTCAGAAACAACCTCGCCGACTGCGATTGCTGCGGTGGGAACGGCCGTACCTGCCACCACTGCCACCCTGCCTCCAACTACTGCACCGACCGTCACCTTGCCCCCACCAGCCGTAGAGAACAACGAGCCAACGTCAACTCCCATGCCTACCCCAACGGCAACGCCAGAACCGGTAGCCATCTACAGCGCCGCAGATTTTGGCACCGACCGCAATCCGCTGACCGGTGAGTTAATGGCAGATCCTTCCGTGCTGGAGAGACGACCGATTGCCATCAAGATTTCCAACAATCCGGCCAGCTACACCCGGCCACAGCACGGCATTGGCCAGGCGGACATCGTCTTTGAGCACGTTACCGAAACCAACATCACCCGTTTCACTGCCATTTTTTACGGCCAAACCCCAAACGATGTGGGCCCCATTCGCAGCGCCCGCCTTATCGACAAGGAGCTGCCGGCCATGTACGATGCCGCCATTTTCATGTCCGGCTCCCATCCGCTTATCCTGGATGCTATTGCCCAGAGCGACATTGGTGACCGTATTTATCGGGAGACGGCCGTTGGCTTTTACCGCAAAGAAGATGATCCCTCGATTCCCTTTGAGCACACGCTGTACGCCGATACGGCCGAATTGTGGGAGGCCGTCGACTGGGGCCATGACAACCGGGCACCGCGCTTTACCACCACAATGGCCTTTGACACCACCCCGCCGCCTGATGGCGAGCCAGCTAGCTACGTGGAACTGCACTATTCAACCTGGTCCAAAATTGTGTGGGAGTATGATGAGGGGAACGGCCGTTACTACCGAACCGTCGATGATGAAACCTTTGTCGATGGCAACAATGATGAACAGGTGAGCGCTGCCAACGTGATTATCCTGTATGCGCCGCACCAGTTCGACCGCTCTATTTGTGTCTATCCGCGTGAGGACGGTGGCTGCGACCTGTATACCACCGAAATCCAGATTTGGGGCCGGGGCTACGCCATGCTCATTCGCGACGGCCAAAAGTACGACGTCACCTGGCTGCGCCAAAACCGCAGCGATATGTTCACCTTCGTTGATGACGCCGGGAATCCGGTACCGTTACAAGTGGGCAACACCTGGTTCCAGGTCGTCCCCTTCTACTACGACGACCCCATCATCGAGTAGCCGCCACACATTGCTTCGTTAGTTCGATACAAATACGGCCGCAGCGCGCTCGCTTTTCCATGACATTAATCATCTCATTTCCAGACATTTAGCTACTGGTTCGTTGTGGCGCTCCACCGTACCATCTTCATATTACTCGTAAACCCAAGACTATTTCACGTTAAACAGGCTATGTACAAACTTGCTGCAAGGTCAAACCTCCATCGTAAATTAGGGTTATTAAGGTGGCTGATTCCACTGGGTATGGTCTTGCTGGTGGTTGCGTATGAGTTTGGCCCATCTCGCTGGATTCACGATTCGTTAGGATTTACCTACCATCTTTGGGCAGAAATACTCTTTTTCGGCACGATTGGCCCGCTGCTGGCATTTCTCTTAATTGAATTTCTAGACCGCTGGCTTGTCGAGAAAGAAAATGCCGAGATTCGCGCCAATCTGCTGGCTATTGCCAAAAAGAAAGAACTTGAGGTTAGCCAGATCAGCGATGATACCATACAAGTGCTTTTTGCCGCCGGTCTGTTGATTACCAACTTCAAATCCGAGCAGTATGATCCCTCGCTCATCAACACGTCCCAAATTGAAATCACGGAGCAAGCGCTGCACGACGCTATCCAAAAACTCAGATCTCAAATCAAGGTAATGGAAACAGCTTAAAGTTGCTTTATCCCCGCTAGACTACAGTCATGTGGGACGTCATTCACCTTCTTCGGCAGGGGTGGGGCTGCCGTCGCGCAGGTTTTGGAAGGTGAGCTGCCAGCCGCCGTTGAAGCCGCTGGCACATTCCTCTATGCGTAGGCCGCTGACTTCTGGACTGCCATCTCGCAGGCGGACGGTGTAGGAAACGTCGGGCGACATTTCAAAATCGGCATAGCCACGGCCGTTTTCTGGCTTAAATCCCGTAAAAAAGCGGTCGCTGCCATTTTGCCAGCTTACTTCAATCTCAACCCCAGGCAGATCGTTCAAAAAGGCATCCAGCACAATCACTTCAATGCGATTGATCGCTTCTTCCTCATCGCAGAGGCGGGTTTGTTCGGTGAGGCGGTAGTTGGGCTGGGGGGTCGCGGTAGCTGGTCGGGTAGCGGTTCCGGTCGGGGTGGGAACGGCCGTATCCGTCGGCGTGGCAGCCGGTGGCGGTGTATTGGTTGGCGTGGTCACAAAGGCGGGCGTCGGCGTGGGCTGGAGATCAGGTGCCGGCAGCGTAGGGGCAAACAGGGCAACAGCTTGCCCTTCGGCACCCAGCTGACGGGCGACCACGGCAAGTTGTTCCAGCAGAGGAGCCGGACGATTTTGGCGTACGGCCGTTTCCAGCAAACTGTTTACCGTCTGGGCAATCTCTGGATCGTCCAAAGCAGCCAGCCGCTGCTGGGCCAGGGGCCAATTTTCATTCACCGCGTAGCTTTGGCTCACCAAAATGATGTACTCTTCCCGGTATTGCTCGCTAAACCGGGCCGGGCTGGCATCGGTGAAGATAACCGGATCAACAACCCAGGCATAATACAAACCGCCCACCAGACCAATGACCAGACTGAGCAGCAGCCAGCCGGTGGAGCTGAGACGACGCCAAAATGGAAGCGGCCGTTGTCGACGGCGCGGTGGTGGCGTCATGGTGCCGCCTCCGGCGTGCTGGGCAGGTACGGATCCATGGCAGGGGTGTACTGGCCGATGTCGCTGGCCAGCCGTGTCAACCGCCGGATAGCCCCCTCATCATCCTGCCGCAAAATCATCTCAATCAGCACCTGGAGAACGTATTGTGGCCCGTCTTCCCCTAACTCTTCAATGCGCTGCTGGGCCGCCGCCAGATTGTTGTCCAAAGCGTAGCCGTCGGCAATGAGCAGTACATAGTCACGACGATATCTGTCTTCCAGCACGGTGGGATTGGCGTCGGTGAATTCGGTGGGCCAGAATACCCAGCCAATGGCCAGCCCCAGACCCACGCCGATGGCCAGGCCAAGCAAAACAAAGATTGGGGTGGGTAAGCGTTTCATACGGCCGTTTCCGATTGACATAAAAAAAGAGCTACCCGCTACCGAGCAACCCTTTGTATTTGCCCAGCCCCTTAGCGGGGCTTATAATCCAACAGCTTTGTTGGATAATCATCAAGTTTAACTTGGTGATCAATGCCGAAGGTGGGAATCGAACCCACACTCCCGAAGGAACACGAGTTTGAGTCGTGCGCGTCTGCCAGTTCCGCCACTTCGGCCAAATTTCAGGACGTGCGGGAGTATAGTTCATGGTTTTTTATCTGTCAATATGGATGAAGTTGCCCTCATAGAGCAGGCCCAAAAAGGAGACGTTCAAGCGTATAACTCGCTTGTGTTGCACTACCAGCAGGTAGTGTACAACGTTGCCTACCGCATTATGGGCGATCCCCAGTCGGCGGAAGATGCAGCGCAAGAGGCGTTCATTTCTGCTTACCAAGCGCTAAACAAATTTCGCGGCGGCGACTTCAAGGCGTGGCTGCTGCGTATTACTACCAATGGCTGCTACGACGAGCTGCGCCGTCGTAAACGCCGCCCCCAATCTTCTTTAGAAAGAATCACAGACGATAACCAGGAATCATTTGCCTTTTTGCGCGATCCAGCCATTGGGCCGGAGAAGCGGCAGCAGCAGATGGAGCTGATTGAGGCCATCGAGGAATGCCTGCAAAGCTTGCCAGATGACCAACGGATTACGGCCGTTCTCTGCGACGTCGAAGGGTATGATTACAATGCCATTGCCGACATCACTGACGTGTCGCTGGGCACGGTGAAATCTCGCGTCAGCCGGGCCAGGTCTAAGCTGCGCGACTGTTTACAGGGCTTTAAGGAACTTTTACCGGCTAATTATCGTTTACAGGGTGAGTAACCATATTGAAAATTTAGTTTGCAAGTAGGCGAGTGGCGAGTAAGCGAGTGCATATAACTCGCAAACTGGCACACTGGCAAACTCGCTTTAGTGTAAAACATGTTCGATTTTTTGCGGAACCTAACGAAATCAGCCGAAGAAAAACGGCAGGAGGCCGTAGCAGCCTACCTGGATGAGGCGCTGACTGGTCGCGCCCGGCAGCAGTTTGAGCAGGATATGGCTCAAGACGATGCGCTGCGCCAGGAAGTGGAACAACTGCTGCTGATTAAACAAAACCTGCGCCAACTGCCGCAGCGGGAAGTGCCGCGTAACTTTATTTTGGACCCGGCTAAATACGGCCGTCCCGCCCGACAGCCCTGGGTACAAGCCTATCCTGTTCTCCGCGCCGCCACGGCCATGACGGCTTTCTTCCTGATCTTTGCTTTTGCGGCGGGCATCTTTACCAATTTGGGCGGTGCTGAACCAGCTACCTCTGAGCCTGCTGCCGATGTGGCCCAGATGGAATCAGTAGAAGTTACCCGCGTGGTGACAGAAACCGAAACGCTGGCTTTTGAGGCCGAAGAAACTGCGGATGATGCGGAAGCACCTGCTGTTGAAGAAGAGGCTATGGACGAATTTGCCGAGGCAGAAATAGCCACATCGGATGAAGATACCGAAGAAGCAGCCGAGGAAATGGTCGAGGAAGAAGTGGCAGCCGAAGAAGAGGCGGCCCCGCCTGCGCCGGAGGCCACCGTCGTTCCCAGCCCGGTGGAATCTCTTCAAGAGGATACGGCCGAAGATGGCGTAACAGCGGTCGAGCCAGTCGTCCAGCCCACGGCCACCATTTCACCAACGCCGACAGTGTCTACTTTGCCCCGCGTCACGCCACCCACGCCGCTGCCCGAGCGGGATATGGACCAGGTAGCAGGTGGTGAAGCCGCCAACGACGCCGTAGCTGATGTATCAGAGACGGAAGACGATACGACCACTGCCGAGACAACGGCCGTTTTGCCTGAAGAACAAGTTCAAGAACTAGAGGGCGAACCGCTGTTTGATCCGCTGCTGATGCTGCAAATTGGGCTGGGCGGGCTGCTGCTCCTGCTGGCCGGCCTCACTCTCTATGCCCGTAGGCAACGATGATAATGTAGGGTCAAGGCATGCCTTGACCCTACTGACCCTACCGTAACCAAAATGACCATCCCCTCTGCCCCTGAAGCCGTGAAATTTTGCAGCCGCTGCGCCACGCTGATGGAAACGCGGCCTGTAGATGACAAGCCGCGCCGGGTTTGCCCCAGCTGCGGCTTTATTCATTTTACTGATCCCAAAGTGGGCGTGGGCGTATTTGTGGTGCATGAAGGTAAAATTTTGCTGGTGCGCCGCACCATGCACCCGGCAATTGGCAAATGGAGCATCCCCGCTGGTTTTTTGGATCATGGCGAGGACCCGGAGAAAACGGCCGTGCGCGAAGCGCTCGAAGAAACCAACCTGCACGTTGCCATCGAAGATTTGATTGGCGTCTACCAAAATCCACCGGGGCAGGGCGGCGCGTCAATCTTCATCATGTACAAGGCGCGGCTGCTGGGCGGCACCATCCAGGCCGGCGACGATGCCGATGCCGCTGCCTTCTTTGCCCCGGACGATCTGCCCGAAATTGCCTTTGCCTCCACCCGTGCCGCCATCGAGCAACTCAAAGCCAAACTTTCGGAATCTTAAAAATATGGGTACGCTGATTTCCCTGATTACCCTGATAAAAATGATTTGATCAGGTAAATCAGGCAAATCTGTGTCCTATTTCTTTTTCCAAGTTCGCCGTGCCGCTGTGGTACAATTGGCCCCATGAAGATTCATCTCTTGTCTGACCAGCTAGCCTCCCAAATTGCCGCTGGGGAAGTGGTGGAACGGCCGTCTTCCGTCGTCAAAGAATTGGTAGAAAACGCGATAGATGCCGGGGCCACCACTATCAACATCGACGTGCGCCAGGGCGGGCGCGAGAGCATCCAGATTGCCGACAATGGTCAGGGGATCGCTGCCGAGGATGTGGAAACTGCCTTCATGCGCCACGCCACTTCCAAGCTGCAATCGATCGATGATTTAAACGCCATCCGCACCCTGGGCTTTCGCGGCGAGGCGCTGGCGGCGATTTCGGCCGTCAGCCAGGTGACGATTGTCTCCCGCGCCGAAGGCGAGTCGGCCGGAACCCGGCTGGTGCTGGCCGGCGGCGTGGTCGAAAATCGAGAGACAGTGGGCGCGCCGCAGGGCACCGTCATCGCCGTGGAGAATCTTTTTTACAACGTGCCCGCCCGCTTGAAATTCCTCAAAACGGCCGCAACTGAAAAACGCCTCATCGACGAATTTGTTACCCGGTACGCCCTGGCTTATCCGCACATTCGCTTCCGGTTGACGCACAACGGCCGTATCACCTTCCAAAGCAGCGGCAGCGGCCAGGTGCGCGATGTGCTGGTGGCGATTTATGGGCCGGAGATAGCTAGACAGCTCTTAGAGATTAGAGACTGGCGAGTAGAGACTGAAGGTGAAGAGTCTAATCTCCAATCTCCAATCTCCAGTTCCCGTTCCCACATTGAAGTGACTGGGTTTGTTGGGCCGCCGGGCGTGCATTTTGCCAACCGGGGGCAAATTACGCTGTTTGTGAACGGCCGTTGGGTCAAAGACACGCAGCTTACCTACGCCGTTATCCAGGCGTACCACACCCTGCTGCCCTCGGGGCGGTATCCTCTGGGGCTCATTTTTATGCAGCTGCCGCCGGAAGACGTGGACGTCAATGTGCATCCCACCAAAACCGAGGTGCGCTTCCGTCAGGGCAAAGCGCCGTTTGGCACGGTGCAGCGAGCCGTGCGCCAGACCCTGGTGGCCGACGCCCCCACGCGGCAAATGTCCGCCTGGGCACTGGGTAGCAACGAGCCGGGCAGCTCGCCCGGCTGGATGGGCTCGCTCAACCCGGATGCGTTTATTTCCGGCAGCGGCGAGCAGGCCGATTTGGCGTTGAGCTGGCTGGATGACGTGGAAGCGCCGGACGACAACGGAGAAGCGTCGTCGCTTCCGCTGGAGGCAGAGAGCGATTCGCAGTTGCCGATCATGCGCGTGGTGGGGCAGGTAGGGGCATCGTACATCATCACCGAGGGGCCGGAAGGGCTGTTCCTCATCGACCAGCAGGCCGCGCACCAGCGGGTGCTGCACGAACAGCTGCAAGCTGAGTGGGCCGAGGACAAGGTGACGGTGCAGACGCTTTCGACGGGAACGGCCGTTACCCTCTCCCCCAGCCAGGCCAAACTGCTGGAGCAGTTTCGTGAGGCGGTGGAGCGGGTTGGCTTGCAGGTAGAGGCGTTTGGCCCCAACACCTTCATGGTCCGGGCCGTGCCCAAAATTGC
Organism: Anaerolineaceae bacterium; assembly: GCA_002699125.1. Lineage (GTDB taxonomy): Bacteria > Chloroflexota > Anaerolineae > Promineifilales > Promineifilaceae > Leptofilum. Next base: position 40,939 of record PABI01000157.1, on the reverse strand, counting down.
GGCCAGCTGCGATCCGGCCAGGCTTCTAGTAGCCATGGTAACGGAATTGGAGCAAAGTAAGGGTGTGGTGGAAGAGGCGGGATTGGTTACGGCCGTTTGCCAGACCATCTCGCTGCGTCCCGGCCAGTCGCTAACCCAGGCGCAAATGCAGCAGCTCATCCACAACCTGGAAAAATGCGCCGATCCGTTTACCGATCCCCAGGGGAAGCCGACCTTTATTTACCTTTCAGTGGCACAGTTGGCCAGGGAATTTGGCCGAATTTAAAATTTGTCATGGTTCACACACTTTTTTATCGTTTTGGCGTTGCACTTTTTATTGGCATTCTGGTGGGTTTACAGCGCGAAGCTGTAGCCGATGATGTAGCTGATCGGCGGCGTGAAATGTTTGCCGGAGTGCGCACTTTTTCTTTGCTCAGTCTGGCGGGCTGCACGGCCGCTTTTGTTGCCGACCAGTTAGGCTTGCCCTGGGCATTCATTGGCATCATTCTGCCGCTAGGGGCGCTGATTACGGCTGCCTATGTCATCACCGGCGCACGTGGCAACGTGGGCATGACCACCGAAGTAGCAGCAATGATTGTGCTGCTAGCCGGGGCGCTCTGCTTTTGGGACCAGATAGCTCTGGCCGTTGCCCTGGGTGTGGTCACCACCGCGCTGCTCTCCTTTAAGCTGGAGCTGCACGGCTTTGCTGAACGCCTCACCCGCGAAGATATCGTGGCTACGCTCAAGTTTGCCATCATCACGGCCATCATTCTGCCTGTGCTACCCAACCAGTCGTTTGGCCCGCCCCCGTTTGACGTGCTGAATCCATACAAAATCTGGTGGATGGTGGTGCTCATTTCCGGCATCAGCTTTTTGGGGTATATACTCATCAAGCTGGTCGGGTCAAGGCAGGGGATTGGGCTGACGGGTTTGCTGGGTGGATTGGCTTCGAGTACGGCCGTTACCCTCAGCTTCTCCCAACGCAGCCAAAAAGAAAGCGAGCTGGCCAAACCGTTTGCCCTGGCCATTCTCATTGCCTGGACGATTATGTTTGGCCGGGTTTTGGTGGAAGTGGCGGTGACAAATTTGCCCTTGCTGGGCGTGGTTTGGCTGCCAGTTTCAGCAGCGGGTCTGGCCGGATTGGCTTATGGCGCTTATCTTTACTTTGCTCCACGCAGCAGCGAGGCAGGCGGTGTTACCGTCTCCAATCCGTTTGAGCTAGGTCCGGCGATTACGTTTGGCCTGCTCTACGGCCTCATTTTGCTGGTGGCTCGGGCAGCGCAGTTTTATTTTGGCGAGACGGGGGTTTATCTTTCCAGCATTTTATCTGGCCTGGCCGATGTGGATGCGATCACATTGTCGATGGCCGAGTTGAGCAGCAGCGGCAATCTGGAACTGTCCACGGCGGCGCGGGCCATTGTGCTGGCGACCATGTCTAACACGGTGGTCAAAGGGGGCATTGTGCTCAGCAGCGGATCGACTGCTTTGCGGCGGGCGCTGCTGCCCGGCTTTTTGCTGATTCTGGCCACGGGCACAACATTGGCGTTTACTGTTTGAGTCTCTTCAACCTCCCGCTGGTTTCGTAAATGGCCTTCGTCTTGTTGGGAACCAGCGGGAGGTTTGGGGTTACTGTTTGAGGTGAACGGCCGTATCTCCCACAACCAATTCCTTTTCTGCTTCTAAAACGGCCGTTTTTACATAGCCCAGTCCAATTGCGCCATTGGGGCCAACGGCCGTAGATGTCACCGTCCCCGCATTTTTGCCATTTGCCTGAAGGCTGCTGCCTGTTTCCAGTGGCGCGTCAGCCGTGAATTGCACCAACCGCTTGGCCAGCTTGCCCCGGCTTTCCATGCGGGCGATGATCTCCTGGCCGATGTAACACCCCTTGTTAAACGACACGTCGGCCCACAAATTGGCTTCCAGCGGAATATAATCACCCGTCAGTTCATGGCCAAAGCGGGGCAGCCCGGCCTTAATGCGCAGATAATCGAAGGCGGCAGCATCGGCCACTGCCAGGCCGGTGTCCAGCAGCCGCTGCCACAGCGCTTCCCGGTCCTTTTCTTCGCCAAGAATGAAGTAACCATCCCCATGAATGGGATCAGTACGGTGCAGATAGGCGGTCACCTCACCAAACTTAGTTTGCCGCCAATGGTGCAGCGGCAGTTCCTCATCGGTGAACCCTGTCTCGATCACTTTTTGCCGCGCCTGTGGTCCGTACACGCCAAACACCACCGTATCTTTGCTGATGTCCTGCATCTGAAAATCATCCTGGAAGAAGACAAAGCGCATCAAGTAACGGGCGATGGCGTCACTGTTGTTTTCGCTGGTGAGGGCGTAAATGGTGCTGCTGGTGGCGTAAAGCAGCAGTCGGTCGATGATTCGGCCGATGTCGGTGGTCAGAATCGTGGCGGTGCCTTCGCCTTTGTTCATAGACATCACTTTTTGGGTAGACATGCGGTTGAGTAGGTCAAAGCGCGTTTCGCCGCTGATGATGATCGTGCCTTGGTCGCTGCGGTCGGTGAGTACGGCCGTTTCTCTTGCCGCCTGGTAAACGTTGGGGTCAATTTGTGAAGTTGTCATTTGGTTTATCCTTCATCTTCTTTTTGCCCATTTTGCCTGGGCGTTAGCGAGAGCGTCATATCATCGGCAGGTGGCTGCCATTTGGCAGCCAGCGCTTCCACCTGGGGCAGGTAGCGCAGTTCGTGTTCATAGGTGAGCTGGGCAATCAGCTCAGCCAACGATCGCTTTTTGAGCCAGGCAAAGTGCCCTTTTTGGCTGAGCTGCTTTTCCGAGAACTCTTCCAGCCATTCTTCCACCTGCATGCGTACCTGGGGCAGATCATCAAAGATACGGTCCAGATCGCGCCCCTTGTTTTCTTCATAGCGGAGACGGCCGTATTCCTCAGCATTCTCCAGCGCCGCCAGCAGCCGGGCCGGCTTTTTGCCCTGTGAGATGCGCATCAGTCCCGTCACCAGCTCCGATTCCCAGGCCGTTTGCTGCACCAGCAAATCGGCCACGGACCAGCTGCCCACCGTGTTGGGCGCCAGCAATGCCTCATCAGGCAAATTGTCCAGTGCTACCAACAGCCGTTCCCGCGAACTATCCAAAGCGTCTAATAAATTTTCGATTATTGAGGTCATTTATTTACTCGCTTATTTGCCTGTGTACCCGGAAGAAATGTTGATACAAGACGAGGCCTGAGCCTGTCGAAGGCCGGCCTTCGACAGGCTCAGGCCTCGTTTGATGTTATAGGTTATCAACAAAAAATCCAACCACCTATTTGCCCCGGTTGGTTGACAATGGTTTCCCTTGCATTTTAACATGGAGCAAACTTTTCCGGCATCTATTCTCATCCAGAGACAAGCTACTGTTTCGCCAAACAAGTTTTATTGATTAAAGGATTTGTGGCGAAACAGCTAAAGAGAAGCAAATTAGCTGTTGGGCTACACGTCAATATTACTTTGCTTCTCTACCCGCTGGTCAATCCAGCCGTTTTGATAGAAAATGATTGCATCCGTTACCTGCCCGTGACATCTATCACTCTATATAAGTGATATACAACTATCAAAAACGGCCGTTACATCCAGTACACTAGAATACGAATTGACAACTGCGCGCTAAAAAAGACATTCAAATCAACAAATTTGTTAAAAATTGTTATTAGCGCCACAAAACTGCCTGGATCAGGCCCTTAATTCTGTGAAACAGTTAAGGGTGGTTTACAAAAATATTAAATTGTCTGTCCAATCAAACCCGATGTCAGTATAATGAGACGTAATTTAACCATAGATGCAACATGTAACATTAGCATATTGGACAACAAAAACCATGACCGACAGTAATAGCAACTCAGCAGCCCTGCCATTACCTTCCAACGAAAATAGCGGTAAATCGGGTGGCTACCAGGAAGTCAAATGGGAAGTAGTTGCCCAAATGCCGGGCATTACACCAGCCACCATTGTGGCGGGGCGCTTGAAAACAGAAGGCGTACCGGTACGTGTATGGCAAGAGGGAGCGGGGCAGGCATTGGGTTTAACCGTTGGTTTATTAGGCACTGGTTACGTGGCTGTGCCTGAAGAGTATGTGGACCAGGCGCTGGAGATTCTGGAATATGAAGAAGAGCCAGCAGATTGGGATGAACAGTTTGACGATTTTGACGAAGCTGATTTTGCAGATGAACTTTAAGACAGCTTCGGTTAAGAAGATAAGAAAGTAGTTCAAAAAATCGTAGATTCAGAATAAAGGAGCGTCGAGTTATGGCAGATACAACCTGGACAAACACAGGCGAAGAAGCACTTTTTCCGGCAAAAAACAACCGGCTGAAATTTGTCGTTGGCGGCGTATTGCTTGTTGCCGCAATTGTATATCTTGTTGTGAACGCAATGAGCGGCAATACTCAGTTATATAAAACAGTTAATGAGTTTTACGCCGAACAAGATCGGCTGGTAGGGCGCGATTTGCGCGTGGCCGGCTTTGTAATTGGTGATTCAATTGAGTATGTACAAATTGATGCTACCAATTCTCGTCTGGAGTTTGATATTGTTGATGATCTCAACAATCCGGAGCAGCGGCTGCACGTGGTAGCTTTGAACGAGCCCAAACCAGACTTGTTGCAGCATGAAGCACAAGCTCTGGTGGAAGGCAGCGCCAATGAAAATGGCGAATTCATCGCCAATCCCGGTGGCTTGCTGCTGAAATGCCCCACCCGCTACGAGGAATTGGACCCGGCAGATCACCCCGACAACGTTGATAGGAATCCCAACGGTTAGCTGCTGTCTTCACTGCAACTGATTGATATGCTGTTGGTTGTACCATGTTAGTTTCTGACTGGCTGTAAGCTTGTTCAGATTTAGGAAGAGATAGATGATCCCCGATTTAGGTTATCTTGCGTTAATTTTAGCGTTGGTTGCGGCCGTTTATGCAGCGGTGGCAGCTTATTACGGCCGTCACACCGATCAACCGCGCTGGATAGAAAGCGCCCGCAACGCCACCATCGCCACCTTCCCCCTCATCACCATCTCCTGCTTGCTTATGATTTACTCCCTGCTGACAAGCGATTTTTCTGTGGAGTACGTGTGGCGGGTGAGCAGCCGCGAAATGCCCACTTACCTAAAGGTAACGGCGTTATGGGGTGGACAGGCTGGTTCGCTGCTGTTCTGGAACTTTTTGCTGGCGGCATTTACGGCCGCTTCCATGGCCCGTAACTGGCACAAGCACAAAGAACTTATGCCATACGCCATAATGGTGGCCAGCTTCACCCAGATTTTCTTTATTGCCATCTCTGTTTTTGTAGAACATCCCTTTGCCCGCCTGGCGGCTGTACCCGCCGATGGTAACGGTTTGAACCCGCTGCTGCGCCATCCCGGCATGATTATTCACCCGCCGATGCTTTACTTGGGCTTTATTGGCTTTACCGTTCCTTACGCCTTCGCTATGTCGGCGCTCATCTCGGGCAAGCTGGATGATGTCTGGATCAAAATTACGCGTCGCTGGACGTTGGTGGCCTGGCTCTTCTTAAGTTTAGGCCTGGTTTTAGGCGGCCGTTGGGCATACGATGTGCTGGGCTGGGGTGGCTATTGGGCCTGGGACCCGGTGGAAAATGCCTCGTTTATGCCCTGGCTGGCAGGGACCGCTTTTCTCCATTCGGTCATGATTCAGGAAAAACGACACATGTTCAAGATGTGGAACATGTTCCTCATCTTGCTCACCTACTGTTTGGTGATTTACGGTACCTTTATTGTGCGCAGCGGTGTTATCTCCTCGGTGCACTCGTTTGCCCAATCGGCCATTGGCCCGCTGTTTTTTGGCTTCATTGCCGTTATGTTTGTCTTTTCTGCCTACTGGATGTTGAATCGGCGTGAAGATTTGCGCTCGGATAATAAGCTGAACTCGCTTATCTCTCGCGAGGCAGCCTTTCTCTATAACAATTTTCTGATTTTGGCCATCTTGTTGGTTGTTTTTCTTTTCACAAATTATCCGATCTTCTCCGAACTCATCACAGGAGAAAAAGGATTTGTTGGGCCGCCTGTGTATGAGCAGGCGCTAGGCCCCCTCTTTTTGCTGTTGGTGCTGCTGATGGGTGTGGCCCCGTTGACCATGTGGTATCGCTCCAGTGCCCAGCGAATTGGCATGTCTTTGCGCTGGCCTGCTGTGGCTGCCCTTGTTATTGTGGGCGCGTTGTTTGCCCTGGGCATTCGCGGCTGGGGAGCTTTGCTTGGCTTTTGGGTGGTTTCCTTCTCCATGATTTTGACGCTGCTGGAGTTCTGGAAAGGAACACGAGCGCGCATGAAGCGAGGCGAGAACGTTTTTGCCGCTTTTTCTAATTTGATGGCCCGTAACCGGCGGCGTTATGGTGGCTACTGGATTCATCTGGGCGTCATTGTGATGGCCTTTGGCATCATTGGCGTGGAGATTTTCCAGGAGCAGACGCAAATTCGGTTGGCGGTAGGCGAGACGGCCGAGCTTGGTGGCTATGAAATGCAGTTCCTGGGAGCAACCCGTTATCCCGGTCCGGATGATTTGCTGATTACAGAGGCGACGGTGGATGTGTATGATAACGGCCGTTACGTCGGCCAGCTCACTCCCCGCACAGAACTGTATACGCGCACCAATCAACCCATGACCATTCCCAGCGCCCGTTCTACGATCACCGAAGATTTTTATGTGTTGATGGTCAACTGGGAGCCTACCTCGGCCGATCAGGCCACGTTCCGTATTTACCTGAATCCGCTGATTAACTGGGTGTGGGCCGGTGGCTTTATTTTTGTGTTGGGTACGCTTATCGCCGCCTGGCCAGATCCGGCAGCAGAACGCGCCTTGGTACAGCGGCCACGTACGGCCGTCGTGCCCACAGATTAAGAAGAGAGGAGACCTGTCAGGTTCCAAAAAACTGGACAGGCCTGTATGAGGATTACTGTGCTTAACTTTTTACGAAAAAAACATCTGGGAACGGCCGTCTTGTTCTTGCTGGGCCTGCTGCTGCTGGTAACGCCAGCCCTGGCCCAGGGTGAAACCGTCACTGATGATGAAGTGAACGCGGTGGCCAAAGATTTGTTCTGCCCTGTTTGCGAAAGCACGCCGCTAGACGTCTGCCCCACGCAGGCATGTGCCGATTGGCGCGAACTCATCCGGCAGCAGCTGGCTGAGGGCAGCAGCCCAGAAGAGGTGCAGGCTTACTTTGCCCGGCAGTACGGCGATGGCGTGTTGGCCAATCCGCCGAAGAGTGGCTTTAACCTGATTTTGTGGCTGCTGCCGGTAGTCGCTGTGGTGCTTGGCGGGGTGTTTTTTACCCGCTTTATGCGCAATTTACGGACCTCAGCCGCTGGCGCAGGTGAGGCATTTGAAGAGGATGAGATGGAAACGGCCGCCCAATCCAAACAATCCATTGCGCCAGATGATTATAAAGCGAGATTAGAACAAGAATTACGCAACAGGTAAAAAACATGAGTGATATTACAAACATAGATGTGGTGGACCAGCCCCAGCAAAAATCGCCGCGCAGCCCGCTTAGCATCATTGTGTGGATTGTGGTTTTGGGCTTGCTGGCTGTGCTGGGTTGGGGACTGGTGCAAAGCAGTGCGCCCCGCCCCGAAGTAGGCGAAATGGCACCTGCCTTCAACCTGGAGTTTTTTGAAGGATATGAATGGGATGGCAAAACGGCCGTTTCCTTCGATGAGATGCAAGGCCAAATTCTGGTTGTAAACTTCTGGGCCTCCTGGTGCATTGAATGCCGCGCCGAGACACCTGAGCTGGAAGCCGCCTGGCAAAAATATGCCGATCAAGGCGTTGTTGTTGTGGGCGTGGCTTACTCTGATGTAGAGCCAAACTCCATTGCCTATATGGAGGAGTTCAACGTCTCCTTCCCCCACGCCCCTGATTTGGGCACCCGTATCTCTAATGATTACAAGATCACCGGCGTGCCGGAAACGTTCATCATTGATCAAAATGGCGAAATTGCCCATGTACAGATTGGTCCGATCAGCGGCAGAACGTTGGATGAAGTCATTGGCCGACTGTTAGCAGAGAGAGGCTGATTCGATGAGATTAGTGATAAGTAAAAAGTCCACTTTTAACTTGTCACTTTTTACTTTTCACTAATCCCCAGATACTATCAAAGAAGACTATTATGGCTATTGGTTCAATATTATTAGGCGTGGCGCTGCTGGTTTTGCTGGGCTTGTTTTTGGCTCGCCCTTTTTTGCGCACGCATGAGGGTGAAGCTGTCCTGACAGAGCGGCAGCTTTTATTGGAAGAGAAAGAACATCTGCTGGATCAAATCCAGGCGCTGGACTTTGACCACGATACGGGCAAGCTTCCTACCGAGCTGCATGAGTTACAGCGGGCGCGGTTGATGGAACAGGCAACGGCCGTTCTCCAGGCAATCGATGCGTTTGATGGTGAACCCAAGCCCGGGCCGGCACCAGAAGAAGATGCTGTCGATGTAGACATTGAAATTGAAGCTGCCATCGCCCGAACGCGCCAGCAGCAAGCTCAAAAAGCTGCCCCGCCTGCCCCGGCACCCGCTTCAGCTGCGGCTCCGGCCAACGGGCATGCCCGTTTTTGCCCGCAATGTGGCACACCAACCGACCCCGGCGACAGATTCTGCGCCCACTGCGGCCACAATCTGACCCTGAAAACATCTACAAAAACTGCGTGAGAAAACATGATAAAGAATAGATTATTTGGTTCAGCAAAGCTGCGTTTGCTGGCAGTTTTAGCTGCCATTGTCCTTGCCTTGACCGGCTTATCCCTCAAGCCAACAACCCCCACAACAGCACAAGATATGCCATTGCCCATCGCACCGCCGGATGCCGAAGCCGGCCTGGCAATTTACAATGAACGCTGCGTGGTTTGCCATGGCGAGATGGGAGATGGACAGGGACCACAAGCCCTCCAGGCAGGCTTGGAGCCAACGGCTTTCTCTGATCCAAATTACAAGCTGACGGCCGTTCCCCCCACTATGTTCGACGCCATCAGCAACGGCAATTTAACCGCCGGCATGCCCCCCTTTGGTGCGGCCAGCAGCGACCCGCTCAACGATGCCGACATCTGGAACTTGATTGCTCTGGCCTACAGTTATAGCACTCGCCCGGCCGACATTGCCGCTGGCGAAGCGTTGGCCACCGAGCTGGAAGCCGACACCGCAAGCTGGCCTGGACTGGACTACTGGTTTAGCCGCAGCAACGAGATGATTCTGGCAGAGTTGGAAAGTGAAGATGTTTTGGGCGTGGATGTGAGCGGCTTGAGCGATGAGGAAAAGCTGGCCTTGATCGATTACGGCCGTTCCCTCCATTACAACTACACCGATCCACTGGCTGCGTTTGCCCCGGTTGAGCTGGCCACCATTAACGGGTCCGTTATCAACGGCACCACCAACGAAGCGATTACCGAAGGCGAGGTGCGGCTGCGGGCCTTCACCGTACAGCTGGAAGAAATGTATTCCGAGACGACAACGGTGAATGATGATGGCAGCTTTGAATTCCAGGTAGAAAATGTGCCATCTGATTGGGTCTTTTTGGCCGACTTTGCTTATGGCGATCTCACCTTCAACAGCAATGCGGTGCAGGTGACCAATGCTGAGCCTGTGGCGCAGATGCCCTTGTTTGTTTTTGATACCACGGCGGACCCGTCGGTGATAGCCATTGACCGGCTGCACATGATTTTGACCTTTGCCGAGGGCCGCCTGATGGTTTCTGAACTGTACGTTTATACCAATTTGGCAACGGCCGTTTTTGTGGGGGAAAGTGGCGATTTTGATGAAGGCACTGTGGAAGTTGGCTTGCCCACTGGCGCGGAAAATGTTAGTTTCCAGCGTGGCTTTGGTACTTCGCTAGACAGCTTCATTCCCGCCACGGAGTTCATCCAAACCGACACCGGCTGGGCCGATACTGTGCCTCTGCGGCCAGGTTCGGGCAGCCTGAATTTATTGGTAAGCTACGATCTGCCCTACGATGATGGTCTGCTGCTGGCCCATCCACTGCCCTACCCGGTGACCAGCGCCAGCGCCATCATGGCCAATGCCGGTGTAGATGTCACCGATGAGAGTTGGGTTTCGCAGGGGGCGCAGTCCACCGGCAGCGGCTCCTTTGTTAGCTACATAAACACGGAACTGGCGAATGCCGACGCTTTGAACCTGACGCTGGACGGCCGTCCCACCCAGATTACCGATGCAGCCGGAAATGCTCTGCCGGTGCGCAACCAGACCACGGAACTGATTGTTGGTGGCGTGGCCCTGGTGGCCATGCTGGCTGTCGGCTTTTTCCTGGTGCAGCGCTGGCGCACCGCACTTGTCGGGCCGACTGATGCAGTGACGATCAGCCAGCCGCGCACTGCGGCGCCACCGCGCCAGCCAGCCCCCTCCACCAGCGATGACAAAAAAGCGCTGCTGCAAGCCATTGCCGAACTGGACGAAGCGTATGAGGCTGGCGAAATAGAGGAAGAAGAATATCAGCAGCAGCGGCAGGAATTGAAGGCTCGGTTAACGGCCGTTTGGCATTAAATTAACGTTTCCCCGGGAACTGCACACAAGTTCCACAATCGCGCTGAAAGTTTCCGGGGAAATTCGAGAGGTCAATGTACAAATTTGTCACCATTTACCGCCGCGTTGATGACGAGCAGATGCTGGAGCAGTTCTTTAACCAGACTCACTTGCCGCTGGCGGAACAGCTGCCGGGGCTGGTACGGCGCGAAGTAAGCCGCATCGCCCACAAGCCAGGTGGGGAATCCCGCTTTCACCTCATGTTCGAGCTGTACTTTACCTCCAAGGTGAGCTTCGAGGCGGCCATGTCTACCCCCATTGGCGTACAGCTCATTGAGGCGCTCATGCCCTGGGCCGAGGCCAAAATCATCACCTGGTTTTTTGCCGACGCGTTCACCGAAGATATGAGCCGTCACGAAGAAGCCCAACCCTAAACTGTCATTACTTCGGCAAGCTCAGCACAAGCCTGACCGCAGGGAAGAATCCCTTTGAAGACCATCAACTCAGGACATTGCCCGCGAAAGACTATCCCTGTAGGGATGCTTCGGAGGACCTCAGCATGACATATTCAGGGCGAAGGAAACCAGGTTTATTAATCTCTAAATGCTCTGTGTTCTCTGTGGCAATATTTAAGGACCGCCGCCCTCTACTGGAGCGATGGGGATGAAGGTTTGGTAGGCCAGCGGACGGTAGACAAACGTTTCTGCCGTCGCCTGCGCGCCACGTACGCCTCCCACAGCGTAAATATTTGTCTCGATGTTGGCAATGCCCAAGTGGCTCCAACTGGGCTGCTCATCTAGTGGTGGCGTGTTAACCACCGACCATTGATCAGCATCTGGGTTGTAGGATTCACTGTAGGTGATTGGCTCCTCGCTAAATGCCCCACCACCGAATAGATACAGTTTGTTGAAAACGCCGGCCGCGCTGGCTCCGGCGCGGGGCAGCAAGGTGTCGGCGCAGCTGTGCCAGCTGCCACCACTTTCTGTGGGGTCTTCACCGGGAGTGGCGGGATCGAAGTAGGCGCATTCAGTTAACGGCCGTTCCCCATCATAGCCGCCTACCACGTACAACTTCCCTTTCACCACCCCGCCGGTAACGTAAGCACGGGCTGTGGGCATGTCGGGCAAAATTTGCCAGCTGTTGGCCGCCGGATCAAAACGGTAGACGTCGGCCAGGTAATTTTGGCCGTCCCAGCCGCCAAACAGGTAAATGAAGCTGCCGTCTGACAGTACCAGACCGCCGGAAACGGCCGCAGGCAGCGGTGTGGCTACGCGCCAGCTGTTGTTGGCCGGACTGTACACTTCGACCACGTTGGTAGGCTGCCCATTGGCCAGCTCGCCGCCGGGGATGTAAATCTCGCCAAACAGCTCTGCGCCGGTGATGTTGGTAACGGCCGTTGGCTTCGCCGCGCCTTCTTCCCAAACCAGATCAGCGGTTTGCAAAATAGAGACCGCATTGGTGACACCTGCTGCCGTCTCACCGCCGATCAGGTACAAATTAAGTCCATTGCCAACGAGCGCCATATTGCTGCGCGGGGCAGGCAGTGGGCGACTTTGCAGCCAATCGTCGGTGATGGCCGTTTCGGCAAATGGTTCCGGCGTTGGGGTGGGGGCGTTGGCCCCGCCAAATGCCTGGTAAGCCAAAAAGACGATAGCCACAAGCAAAATGAGCAGTAAGCCGGCCAAAGCAATCCGCCGGGGGAAAAAGGCGGGACGGGCTGCTGTTTCTGGTTCGGTGATGTCTGGTTGGGGGGAGGGGGGAACGGCCACTTCGGCAGGCTCAGTGCGGGCCGTTTCGGCTTCTACTTCTGGCTCCGGTTCGGGATCATTGTTTTCTGTCGTGATCCCTTCCAGCGTTACCAGGCCCTGTTGTAAGGCCACCGTTGTCGCTTCCGTACGTGAACTGACGTCCAGCTTTGTATAAATATTGCGCAGATGGACCTTGACCGTGTTTTCACTAATAACGAGGGTTGCCGCGATTTCCTTGTTGCCAGCGCCATCAATGACACATTGCAGAACCTCTAGTTCCCGGTCGCTCAGCGCTTCACCTTTTTCAGCCATGAATAAAATTATACTATGATTTATGGAGTCTCTGGCGTCTCCGTCGGTAGGATAAAAGGGTCCCCCTCAAAAGGAGCCGTATCCGTAATTGGCACCGTGTCGGTGATGGGTTCCGAAGGCGTGGGGGTGGCCAAAAGACAATTTTCCTGAGCTTCAGTGCGTTTGTTGTTTAATTCGGCCGTTGTTTGGTAACTGATGGCCTCATTGTACAAATTTTGCGCCGGGCACCAATCCTGGGCAAAGGCATATTGATCGCCCAAAGAAACCAGTGCCGTAATCAGATGATCGCAGGATGATTGGTAAAACGGTGCCGCCAGACACAAATCCCGGAAGTAGTAAGCGGATGCGTCCCAATTGACCCCGTAAAACGAAATGCCCTGCGTGTACAGCTCGGCCCACGTCTGGTAATCGCGGGCTGATTGGGGTAAATCTCCCAGCTGTTTGGCCTGTGTTAGATAATACATGCCCAGCTCTACCTTTTCCCCGCTAATCAAGTCCAGACCGTAATTCATGTACACATCATAAAGCAGCTGGTCCGTTTCTTCCCGCTCAAAGCTGGGGAACTGCTGCTGGAAGGCGATAAGCGCGGGCAGCGCTTCTTCCCAATATTTGGTGGCCACCAGGCGTTGGATGCGCAGCAGCTCGTCGCTGGGGCTGCCGATGGAACCTGGCGTGGCGGTGGGTAGCCTGGTAGATGCGGGGGTGACGGTAACGGCCGTTACCGGCGTCGGCTCTGGTGTGGCACCCATGCCCGCCAGGGCCTGTTCCTGCAGCGTTTTTGCCTGGGCGGACCCAGAATCCCGCTCTAGCACCCACTCCAGGCGTGTCAGCGCCAGCCGATAGTTGCCCTGGGCAATATCATCTTCTGCCAGGGTGATTTGCCGATCCAGCTGGGCCACCTGCTTGTCTTGCAGCGCCTGCTGGCCGCTTTGCCAACCTAAAAAAGCAATGAGCAAAAACCAACCCACCAGCACCGAAAAAATAATCAGCAGCAGCCCGGCAATGCGCACCGACCGCCGCTTTTTTTGCGGTGGCGTGGCCGATTGTTCTTGGGGTTCATTTGCTTGAGGTACAGCGTCACTCATGATCGGTAGTATACCTTATTTATTACCGCACTGTTTATGATTTGGGTTCAATGTTAGGCTTTGGTTAATGGTTTGATTTGTCAGGAAGAGCTATTGAGCATTTCACGATACACAGCGGCCGTTTCGTCGGCAATGTGCTTTTGGGTGTAATGGTCCAGAACGCGCTGACGGCCGTTTCGCCCCATTTCATCACGCAGCGTTGGTGACTGCATCAGGTTGTGTAAATGCTGGTGCAGCGCCTGCTCATCCCCTTCCGGGAAGACGAGACCGGCTTCACCAATGACGTTGGGAATCTCGCCGCTGTTAGCCCCCACCACGGCCACTTCGCAAGCCATCGCTTCGATGAGCACGCGGCCAAACTGCTCCTTCCAATTGGGCAAGGTACGCGACGCCAGCACCAGCGCATCCAACTGCTGCAAGTAGCCAGGCATCTGCGCCGAAGTGACCACGCCGTCAAACTGCACCCGGTCCCAGATGCCTAATTGGCGGGCGAGATTTTCTAGAGACGGCCGTTCTGGACCATCTCCAGCAATGTGCAGCCGCCATACGCCGGGCAATTTGGCTGCTGCTCGCAGCAGTAAATCGACGCCCTTCTCCGGTACCAGCCGCCGGTTAGCCGAACCAATCACAAAGCCGCGCCCCGGATCGCGCTGCTCCGGCGGCTGGAACAGCGTGGCGTCCACGCCAAATTGGGGGATGATGCGCAGCGGGCCACGATACCCTTTCTGCCGCCAAACGTCTGCCGCCGCCTGGTTGCCCATGATGGCGTAATCGATTTTGTTCAGCACCTGTTTTTCCAGCAGATTAAAAGGAAAGGGATAGGCGCGGCGTAAATTTTGCCAGGAAAAAAAGAGCGATTTGGCTCCAACCGCTTGCGCCTGCCGCAGCGCCAGCCAGGTGGCCAGGTTGTACGGCTCCTCGTCAATATGCACCACATCGGGACGAACGGCTGTCAGCCGCTGCTTGAGCTTGGGGAAGTAGTAGGTATGGAATTGGCCGTTAAAGCGAATCGGATCGACCAGCAAACGGTACCCTTCGGTGTGGGCTCGTTCTAACGTTACCGGACCGGCCGGATCATACCAGACGGGTGGCACAATCACGGTAAGATCAATATCTTCGTGACGGGCGATTGCTTCCAGTTTGGTCTGATACGACCCAACCAGGCACGCCTTCGACAGCATCAAAACTTTCATACGTTTATCCACAGATTACGCAGATGAAAAATCTGTGTATTCTGTGAAATCTGCGGATTTTTCCTTATCATACTTGTGTGTCAATTTGCTCAAATCCAGTTTGGAAAGTTTGTTTCTCGCCCCCGGTGTGCTGGTTGACGCAAGGGGCTATTTTGCTATACTTGCCACGTTTTGACAAACAGGCCGCCTATGCACACCCCCTATAAAAAACACCGAAGCCCGTCCACATTTGGATGGGCTTTATTACTCTTGGCCGTGGCAACGGCCGTCTTCCTCCGCGTCTACAATCTGGCAAACTGGCCCCCCGGCCTCTACCGGGATGAGGCGTTTAACGGGTTGGACGCCCTGCACGTGCTGGACGGGGAGCCGACCGTTTTTTTTACCGCCAACAATGGGCGCGAACCACTCTACATTATGCTCACGGCGCTAAGTGTGGCCCTATTCGGCCGTACGGTGCTGGCGGTGCGCCTGGTGGCGGCTGTGGCAGGCAGCCTGACGACCTTGCTGGTTTACAGGTTAGGCCTAAGCTGGTTTGGCTGGCGTGTGGGACTGCTGGCAGCGTGGTTGTGGGCCATTACACTGTGGCCGGTGCATCTAAGCCGTTTGGGGCTGCGCACTATTTTGCTGCCGGCCGTGCTGGCGCTGGCCTTTTGGCTGGGCACAGAGGCGTACCGGCGCAACCAGCCGCGCTGGTGGCTGGCGGCGGGCGCGGCTTACGGCCTGGGCTTTTACACTTACCTGGCAATACGTTTTACGCCGCTGCTGCTCCTGGTGCTGGGCGCATTTTTGCTTTGGCGGGGGCAGCGGGCACGATTGCGGCGTGGGGTGGGTTGGTTTGTGTTGGGAACGGCCGTTACCCTCCTTCCCCTCGCCATTTTCTACCTGCAAAATCCCGATCTGCTGCTGGGCCGCACCGACCAGGTTTCCATTTTGAACCCGGCCATTAACCACGGTGATTTTTGGGGCACGCTGTGGCGGCATACCTGGCAGTCGCTTGGGTTGTTTTTCTGGCGTGGCGACACCATTTTGCGGCACAATCCTGTTGGACGGCCGTTGTTTGATTGGCTCATGGCGGTTCCGTTTGTGCTGGGGGTGATTTGGTGTTTGCGTCACTGGCGCAGGCCGGCGGCAGCGGCCGTGCTGCTGTGGACCACGATCATGCTGGGCGTCACCATCTTGGCCGAAGATGCGCCCCATTTTTTGCGCGCCGTGGGCATTTTGCCGGCCGCCATCTTTGTGCCCGCGCTGGGATTGGCCTGGCTGTGGCGCTGGCCGCGTTTGCCTCAGGCCGTGCGTGGTGGGTTGGTAGCGATGCTCATCCTTGGCAGTTTGCTGCTTTCGGTGCGGGATTATGTAAACTATAGTCAGCAGCCGGATACTGCCCTGCTGTTTGAGGCGGCGGCGGCAGAATTGGCCGAACAGTTGAATAAAGAAATGGCGGGAACGGCCGTTTACCTCGATCGCTGGTTTTGGGATGAAACCACGCAAAAAGGATGGCCCAGCATTCCCTTTCTGGCTGATTTGGACGATGTGATCTTTTACCGCCCCGAAAATGGCCTGCCACCTGCCGCGCCGGGCCAGCCCATAAGCCTTTACGCCTGGCCCTTTGGCGATCTGGAATTTGTGCCCCGTCTACTGGCGGATGCAGAAATGGTGGTGGTGCGGAACGGCCGTCTCGCGCGCGGTGATCTGGAGCCGGAACCTTATCCACTGTATGTACGTTATGTCAGTGGTGCTGTGCTTGACTCAGCGCAACCGATAAACTTTGACAATGCGTTTTTGCTGCAAAGCTGGGCCATCATCTTGCTTGATGCGCAAACGCTGCAAGTGGATCTCATCTGGCAAAAGACGACCGATGATTTGCCCAATCAGATTGCTTTTTTGCACCTGCTAAATAACGAAGGTCTTCTGACCCAGGCGGATGCGCCGCCGGGCGGCATTTATTGGTTTCCCCATTGGTGGCAGCAGGGGCAGGTTGTTCATGAGCAACGAAACTTAACGTTACCGGAGCCATTCGATCCCGCCATTCACACCATTCGCGTGGGGCTGTATGATCCTGCTACGCTAGACCGGCTGCCCGTCATCAGAGATAATGGCACTGTTTTGGGCGATGGCTGGCAGTTGGCGCCATAAGAATGCTGTTGGCGGTGCCAGGCACCCTGTAGACGGAACGTCTTATAATCGTGTGGAGAGCGTTGTTGAGGAAGCGGAAAATGGGGGTAAAACAGCGGTGGGTGTGGTTGGTTTGGCTCAGCTGCTTTTTAAGCGGCGGTTTGCTGTTGTGGCCTGAGACGCTGTCCAATTTGCAGGCGCAAGCGCTGCCCACCGCTACGCCTGATGCTGAGGGCATCATTTACGCAGTTGTGCAGCCTAATGATTCCTTGTGGGGCATTGCCGCTCGTTCTGGTATTTCGCTTACAGAACTGCTCGACCTGAACAATTTAACCGAAGATGCGCTCATCCAGCCCGGCGACCGGCTGATTGTGGGCATTGTGGCGGCCACACCCACGCCAGAGGCTTCGCCGACGCTGGCAGCCACGCGCGAGCCGCCCACGGCTACCAACACGTTACAGCCTGGGCCGGTAACGGCCGTTTGCCTGGTCGCCTTCTCCGATGAAAATGGCAACGGGGAGCGTGAACCGGCGGAACCGCTGCAAGCGGGCGTGGCTTTCACTGTTTTTACGGCCGAATCAGTTGTGGCCAATTACGTCACAGATGGCATCTCGGAACCTTATTGCTTAACAGATCTGGCTCCAGGTGATTACCAGATTACCCGATCGGTGGGGCGCGGCGAAACACTCACCAACAGCGGCAATCGCACCGTCATTTTAGATGCCGGTGATCAGGTGATGCTGGGCTTTGGCGGTTTGATGGGATCGACACCGGTGCCAACGGCCGTTCCCCCCACACAACCGGCAGCCATCATCGGTGGTGACGAAGGGAATGAGACGCCGGAAGCGTTGATTTTGGTGACGCCATCTGCAAATGAGAATGATAGAGGACGGCCGTTTTTTATTGGCGCAGGGATTCTTATCGGCATATTATTAATTGGTACGGCCGTTTTAATCGGCCGAAAACGAGCATAAAAAATAAAAACAACACAGGCTGCCATTGGATGAAGGCGTCTGAGGGAGAGGTGTGTAATGAACAAAAGTAGTTTCAAACTCATCATGCTGGCTTTGCTGCTGGTGATAATGGGCAGCCAGGCACAGCACAGTGCAGCACAGACCAATCTGCTGCAGAATCCTGGTTTTGAACTGCCGTATAACAGCGATGGTTCCGCCAACAGTTGGGGGCGCTGGTTCCGCGTCAGCGGCGCAGACAAGTTTGATGACTGCACCAAAGGCTACCATAAAGAACCACATTGGAATGCAGAAACGGTGAGTGCGCCGTTAATTAATTCTGGCTCTGCCTCGCAGCATGTGGGCAATTCCTGGGATACCTGGGCGGCTGGCGTGCTGCAAACGGTGAACGTGACGCCGGGCAGCACCTATCGGTTTACCGTCTGGGCCAGAGGGCGTGGCTCTAATGACAACTATCCGGCACCTTCCGAAGGTGGATTGCGCATGGACGTGCAGGTGGGCATCGATCCCAACGGCAGCGGCGTGTGGAATGACGGTGACGTTAAGTGGAGTGGCTTCATTCAGCCGCACGACCAATGGCAGCAGGCCTCAATAGAGGTCACCGCCACGGGCGACAAAGTGACCGTCTTTACCGCCGCCGATTATGGGTTGGAAGGTGTTAACCAATGCCGGGCGCATTTGGATGTTTGGTTTGATTCAGCGCAGCTGATTGAAGTAGGTCCACCACCGACCAACACGCCCGTGCCGCAGCCAACCTCGCCACCACCGCCGCCGGCGACCAATACACCAATCCCCACCGAGACGCCTGTGCCCACGGAAACGGCCGTTCCCACCGAAGCCCCCACCAACACCCCAGAACCACCTGCCGGGGCCACCGTTTGTGTCAACGCCTTTGCCGACGACAATGGCAACGGCCAGTTTGACAACAATGAAGGGTACATGGGCAGCGTTGCCTTCCGCGTTGCCAGCGGGTCACAGGTGATTGGCCAGGCTGTCTCCACCGGCACCAATGAACCCATTTGCTTTGAAGGGTTGGAACCAGGTGCTTATCAGATCGAGCAGGTTGTGCCCAATCCGTTAGAGATGACCACGGCCGCCAACACCAGCGTTACTGTGGCTGAGGGGCAAACGGCCGGAGTCCAGTTTGGCAGTCGCCTGCGCGTAGAAGGCGACACCTCTGAACCAGACAGCGTAGCCGATGCCGGTTCTGCTACAGTCGAGCCAACGGCCGTTGGCGATGAAGTTCCGGAAACAGTTGAAACACCCGAAGAAGAATCCGGGCTGGCTTCTTATAGCGGTTTGATTTTGCTTGTAGTAGCCGTTATTTTGCTGGGCGGATTGCTATTTGCTGTGCTGCGCCGTACCGCGTAGTTGAGCAAGTCAGGGCTGGCAGTCCTTGGTTTCATCAACCATAACTTACCGTTTCAGGACTGCCAGTCTTACCTTATGAGGTTGCCGCAAAATGAACAACTCGCTTTTTGGCGAAAAATTTCAGGCACAATTCGACAAAATTGACCGGCGAATCACGTCTTGGATGGCCAGGTATGGCCTGGTTATCCTGCGCATTGGTTTGGGAATTGTCTTTTTCTGGTTTGGCGCGCTTAAACTGGTGCCCGGCTTAAGTCCGGCAGAAGAACTGGTGCGTAACACGACCTATTTTGTCAATCCAGATTGGTTCATTCCGGTGCTGGCCGTGTGGGAGATGGCGATTGGCCTGGGTTTGATGCTGGGCAAATTCATGCGGCTGACGCTGCTGCTGCTCTTCTTACAAATGCCTGGCACAGCATTGCCGCTGGTGGTGCTGCCGGAAGCTGTCTGGACGCAGTTCCCCTATGGTCTCACGTTGGAAGGCCAATACATCATCAAAAATCTGGTTTTGATTGGCGCAGGGCTGGTGCTGGGCGGCACCGTCCGCGGCGGCCGCGTGGTGCCGGAACCGGAAAAGTAATACTTTGTGAATGAAAAGTCGAAAGCGCGTTGGTTTGCCAGCAGTTGGGCTGGCCTGCTGGCAATTTTATTTATTGCCCTGGCAGCAGCCTGGCCGGAGCTGGCCCAGCCCGGCCTGCTGAACACGCGCGGTGGTGGGGACAGCCCATTTTTATTGCAGCGATTGCATCAGTTGGAAACGGCCGTTCTCGATGGCCATTTCCCCGTACGCTGGATGCCAGATGCCAACTACGGCTACGGCTATCCGTTCTACAACTATTACGCCCCGCTTTCAATTTACATAACATTTTTCTTCCGCCTGCTCGGCTTTAGCTTTGTTAGAGCGATTCACTTGTCGCATCTGCTGGGGTATGTGGTGGCGGCCTGGGGCACATTTGCCCTGGCGCGGCGCTGGTTTGGCAGCCGGTGGGCCGGTTTGCTGGCTGCTGTGGCTTACACCGTGGCCCCGTTCCACCTAGTTAATGTCTACGTGCGCGGCGATTCTTTGGCCGAATTCTGGGCCATGGCTTTCTATCCACTGGTGATTTTGGCGGCGGATGACCTGTTTGGCGGCGGACGGCGGCAGATGGCGCTGTTTGCCCTGGCCTACGCGGCGCTCATTCTCAGCCACAATATCTCGGCCCTCATTTTTTCGCCCTTTCTGCTGCTGTATCTATTGCTGCGTTTCCTTTTTTTACCGCGGAGAGCGCGGAGGGCGCAGAGAAGCGAAACCCAACTCCAATCCTTCGACTCTGCTCAGGACAAGTCTCCAATCTCCAATCTTCTTTCTGCTCTAATTTTGGCGTTGGCCCTCGCCGCCTGGTTTTTTGTTCCGGCCCTGGCAGAGCAGTCGCTGGCGCAGCTGGATACGGTGACGAGCGGCTATTTTCATTACAGCAACCATTTTTTGGGAACGGCCGAATTTCCCCTCACGCAATCCACCTTTTTTGTGGATTACAGCGTAGTGGACCGGGAAGCGTTTCGTATGGGGTTGGTGCAAACGGCCGTTATCCTAACCAGTTTGCTGGCTTTGCTCTGGCTCTGGTTCAAGCAGCGACAAAAGATGATTATTCCGGCCATTTTCATTGGGCTCACGATGGTGGTGAGTAGTTTCATGCTCACGCCCTTGTCGGCACCGCTGTGGGAGCATTTGCCGCTGCTGGCCTTTACGCAGTTTCCCTGGCGCTTTTTGTCCGTGCAGGCGTTTGGTGGAGCACTGGCGGTGGGGGCGTTGGCCCTGGTCATACCGAGACCGCAGTGGTGGACACTGCCTCTCATCGTGCTGCTGCTGGCCAGCAGCCTGGGGCAACTAAACCCCGATCATTTACCGTTAACCGATGCAGACGTTACGGCTGAATCGCTGGCTCAATACGAATGGTTCACCGGCAACATCGGCACAACGATTAGCTTTGAATATTTGCCGCCGACGGTGCAGCCACGGCCGTATACGAGTTCATGGCTCAATCGTGGCGACCGTTGGACAGTGACCCCGCTGGCTGGCGAGTTGGTTTCTGCTGCGCTGCTGGCTGAACGCGCGGATTGGCAGCGTTGGTCGGTGGAAACGGCCGTTCCCAGCACCCTCATCTTTCCCATTTTGCATTGGCCGGGCTGGCGGGCGGAAATAGATGGGGAGACAGTGGGGATACGGCCGTCCGCCGGCAGTGGCCTTATTGAATTGGATGTGCCAGCGGGTGAGCACGAGATCGAACTTAGACTAGGCCGCACGCCGGTGCGGCTGGCGGCTGAGGTGGCCTCTCTGCTGGCTATATTACTCACCATTTGGCTGTTCCAGCCGAGCAAGCGTTGGCTGAATCGCAAAACTGGGTTCGCTGTGGTGGGACTGCTGTTGTTGGCAATCGTGGTGCGGCTCTGGCCGGAGCCAATGCTACCGCGCGATTTGCACACCTGGGATTTTGTGCAGATGGGCTATCTGCATTCGGAATCGGAGGGCGTGACTTTTGTGAGTGGAGTGACGCTGCAAGCCGCTGCAGTGCCTGCGGAAATTCAAGCAGGTGAGACGCTTCGCATAGAGCTTGAATGGGATAGCCCTCCTGCCCAGGAGGTCAGGCTGGAACTGTTCTTCCCAGCGATCAACTGGCCCGTTGAACCTGGGTTGTCGCCGCCCACCATTGCCCAACAGACGGTTCCGGGAAATATAACTTCAACCGTGTTTGAACTAACCTTGCCGGAAAATGCACCTGCTGGCCTGTTTGTGCCCAGATTGACGTTGGCAGATAACAACCCCCTCACCCCAGCAGGTCGCAGCCGCAATGCCCTCTTTTTGCAGCCAATCCGCGTGCTGCCTGTGGCTAATGACCTGCCAGAAAGCGAGCAGCTAACCGTGAGAGGCATTGACGTGCAGCAAACCAGCGACGGGCAGCTTACGGTGCAGCTGGCCTGGTTTACGCCGCAGCCGCTCAGCCACAATTACAATGTGGCGCTGCGCCTGACAGATGCCCAGGGTCGTTTTGTGCGCGTGGTGGATATACAGCCCGGCTACGGCTTTTTGCCCAGCAGCGGCTGGCCTGCCGGGCAGTGGGTGCATGATTGGCTGACAATCCCGCTGCCCCCACCAGAGGAATCGCATGAACGGCCGTTTGCCCTCGTCGCTCAACTGTATGATGTGACTAAACCAAATACGGCCGTCCTTACCCGGCGCTTAGGCGAACTGGTGGAGGCTGAATCGGGCCTGGTGTTCCAGCCAACAGAGCCGGTGTTTGTGCTGCCGGAGGGGATTGTGCGGGAAACGGCCGTCTTCGGCGATGAAATTGAGCTGCAAGGCTATCAGTTCAGCCAGACTAATGAGGCTCTTAACCTGATGCTGGTATGGCAGGCGCTGGCAAACGGCCGAACCGACTACACGCGCTTTGTCCATCTGATAGAGTTGGATGGTTCGCCACTGGTCCAAAGTGACAGCCCGCCACGCTACGGCAGTTACCCCACCAGCCAGTGGACGGCTGGCGAGGTCGTCAGCGACACAATTACGCTGCCGCTGGCAGACGTGCCCCCGGGCAATTACCGGCTGGCAGTTGGTTTTTACAGCCAGCCAGTGACCGGGCAGTTTGACCGCCTGCCGGTGACCGGGCAGTTTGACCGCCTGCCGGTGCAAAATGGGGCGGGAGAAATGGTGGCAGACGGCCGTTTCATTTTGCCCATCACCGTGAATGTGGAACCATAAAACAAAGGATGATGCGCGAAGACAAATCGCACATCATGCCTCCAAAAACTTCACCGCTTTATCCACACTGTCTTTCGGGCTGATTTTGATTTGTTCGTCGGCAAAACGGCCGTTTTCATCAATGACAAAGTGGCTGCGGATGATGCCCATGTAGGTGTTGCCGTACATTTTCTTTTCGCCCCACACGCCATACGTTTCGGAGACTTCGTGCTCGGTGTCGGCCAGTAAGTTGTAGGGGAAGCCCATTTTGGCCCGCCATTTGGCCAGGTCTTCCGGCGTGTCTGGGCTGATTCCCAACACCGTCGCGCCGGCGGCCTCGATGGTTGGCCAGTTGTCGCGGAAGCCGCAGGCCTGTGTGGTGCAGCCGGGGGTATCGGCCTTAGGATAGAAAAAGAGCACCACCTTTTGCCCGCGCAAATCGGACAATTTTACCGGGGTGCCTTCATCGGAAATCAGTTCAAAATCGGGGGCCATCTCGCCAACAGTCATAATTTTCTCCTTGTGAATTCACGCAAAAGCACGTGCAATCCTGGCTTGCCGATGCAGTGCAGGATCTTCGCGTTGGTTCTTCGTTAAATAGTGTCCTTGACAGGCCTCTAAAGCATCAACTGTCATGCCTGCGAAAGCAGGCATCCATAGGGTTTAAACTTAATGGATTCCCGCCTTCGCGAGAATGACAAGCTGTGACTTAATACGCTATTTATCACATGAATTGATGAAGACCTGTAAGTATTCAAGCTGGATTTTACCGAGATTGTTGGTTGGTTCCCACCTGATTTTGAAAATTGCTCTATTTGGATGGAACTTTTTGCGGAAAGGGGGCGTTTTAGGGGTACAGCGTCAGGAAGCCGTTAGACGGCCGTTTCCTAACCATCGAGCAAACTCACTCCGGAAACAAGTACGCTGTAAACAGTTAGGGAAACCGATTGACAATTTATTTTGGAGGTTCACGATGCCGACACTTTATATGATTATCTGGTCATTCATCATTGTTGCTGCTTTTTCTGCCTGGCGGCTGCAAACCTGGAGTGAACGTATTGTGGTAACGGCCGTTACCCTCATCGTCCTGCTCGTGAGCCAATCCCTTTTTGTTTCTCTGGCAACCAGCGCCGGACTCAATCCTGGCAATGCCTTGCTGGCCCCCGAACAATTTTTGCAAAGCGGTCCGTTTGGCTGGCTGGCGCTGCTGGTGATGCCCTGCGGCTGGCTGGGTCCGTTTGTGGGCTTTAATTTGATTCAGCGCTTTCAAGGAGAGAATTATCGGTAATCCGTTATCGGTAATCCGTAAACCGATTACCGACCACCGATTATGGATTAATGGCCGCCAAGCAGGCGGTTGGCAAAGCGAAGCAGCCATTTGAAAATTCGTTGAGGTAAAGAGAGCCGGGGGCGGGCTTGCAAGCTCTCTTCCATCCGCATGATCGCGGCCAGCCATTGGCCCCGGCGGAGTTCCATCAGGCTCAGGGCGCGTAGCACCTGGGCCTGATTTTCTTTTTCGTTGCTTTTGGCAAATTGGGCTGCGGCATTGCTGTAATGGCGAGCCGCTTCAGTGTGCTTTTTTTGCTGGGCGTAGAGATCACCCAGGTTGCCCAGCGTTTGGGCGCGGCGTGTGCTGTCGCCAGTTTGGGCAAAAAGTTCAGCGGCTTTGTTGAGGGTGGTTACGGCCGTATCCATCTCCCCCTGTACTCGCAAAACAACCCCCATGTTGTTCAGCATTTCTGCCTGACTCCCCACATCTTCCTGTGCGGCAAACGCAGCGGCCGCCTGTTCAAACGCCGCCAAGGCATCCTTGTGCTTCCCCTGCTGAAACAGGCGCATTCCTTCCTCTTTTAATTGTTGTGGAGAAAGGGAATGGCTCATTTTGGCGCAATTAGTAGGTGATTTCCAGCAAGCTTTCCGCCACCTGCCGCAGCTGCTCGACGTCCATTTCGCTGAGTTTTTTAGCGGTGTCTAGATAGCTTACGTTGACCGGATTAATCAAAAAGGCCTGCATATCGGGCGACATGCGGTTGAACTGCCGCTCCAGCTTTTGCCTGGCTTCGTGCCGGCCTAATGGGCCATGCAAATCATCCAGGAAGTAGCTCACAGAAACGTCCAGATGGCGGCAGATTTGCTCCAGATGTAAATAAGGAATGGGTTCCTCGCCCATTTCGTATGATTTGAGCAGATCCTCTTCCATGTCTAACGCTTCGGCCATGTCGGCCAGGGATTCACGACTGCGCAGCCGCTGCTGGCTCAGCAAGACGCCAATCACCCGATGGCGCAGGGCAATGAGGTTGGCAAAATCGATTTCGGCTTCCGCCTTGAGCGGCTCGCTGCCCCAAAAGTAGCCCATGGGGATGTTGAGATAAAGAGCAATGGCTTCAAGCTGGGGCAGGGAAATGGGATATTCGCCGGATTCAATGGCGCGATACTCTGCTGGCTTTAGGCCGAGAACGGCCGCACACTCTTTCTTGGTGCGACCAAAATGTTCTCTGGCTTTTTCCACCAGACCTCCCAGCATTTTGGCGCGTTCTGCATTCAATTCACTCATTGCATTGTTTTCTCACAGATGGCATCTTACACTGGGCAAGATATTAACATAATTCAGTTTGTGGTACAACTGGTGACTCGTGTCCGTCTTTCTGTTACAATGCCATTCCAGTCCAGACAGGGTAGAAATCTGATGATGCAGTATGAACCGTGGCCTTTTTTACCTGCAAATGCCTTCACTCCTGCTCAAGTAGACCGTTGGTGGCAAGCATGTTTTTTACGCACCGAGGCGATTCGGGATTTTACGGCCGTCTCCGGTTCGGCCATCCTGGTAGGTGAAGCCGGCTCGGGAAAATCGGTGGCTTTACAGGCTTTGCTGCATGAAATGGCCGAATCCCGCTTACATGTGCCTTACCCAGTACAAAACTGGCCTCAAGGACAGCGCCCCTGGCTGCCCAACCGCCACCACGTCAGCCAGCTAATGGCCGCCACGGCTAACGAAATTGTGAAGCTGCTCAACCAGGAGCCGGCGCGCATCCAACAATGCCACGAACTGCTGCAAGAATTCCTTATCTGGCTGGTGCAGAAACATTTGGGGCGGCGCGCACTGGTACGACTGCTGCGGCAGATCAATCGCACTACCGACGCCAACATCGCCATTCCCGAGAAAGACGACGTGGAAGATATCTACCCCAGCGATGAACATACCGCCGACGTCCGCGGTCAGATCGATGAACTCGCAGAGCTGGTGCAGGCGCTGGGATTTGACGGCGTTATGATTACCATCGACCTGAACGAGCAGGAAGCCTCCCTGAGTGGGCAGGATTTGAGCGAGCTGTTCCGCCTGGACCTGCTGGAGAATCCCGGCGTGATGCTGCGGGCGGTATTGCCCAAAAGCGTGGTGCTGCAAGCCCAAATCGAAAATCGGGTAGGTGGGCATTTGCGCATCATTCCGGTCTATTTGTCAGAGACGGACATCACTGAACTGGTGCGGCGCTATTTGCAGACGGCAACGGGTGGGGAGATCTCAACGTTAGCGGAATTAGCGGGCACGGCCGTTCTTAACCGCGCTCAAAAAGAAATCAATACTCTTTACAACACCCCCACCGTAGCCGGTTGGCTGCACTGGACGGAAACCATTCTTACCCAGTACACAGCCCAGGCCAAACCTGCTTCCCTTACCGATGCCAAGGCAGCGGCGCTGGCCTACTACCAGCGGCATGTTCCTCTGCGGCTGGTGCCGGAGCAGATGGCCGTCTGGCGCGGCCCGCAGCTGCTGACGCTGGACCGGCAGCCATTTGAACTGCTGCGCACGCTGTTTGAGCTGCAAGGCCAGCCCGCCCCAGAAGCGCTGCTGCAAATTGCCGGCACACAGGCCAATTTGAACACGCTGATCGGCCGTATTCGTAAAATCATCGAACCCATCGCCAAAACCAACATCTACATTCACAACCGGCGGGATTTGGGGTATTGGTTGGAGAACTTCGTGTAGAGGCGAGACCCGCCGAGGGCTGAAGCCCCCGGCTAGCATTTGGAAGCCCTGTCAGGGCTAAAAGCAGCCTCGAAGGGGCTTCAATAACTAGCCCGGTCCGTTTACGGCTGGGTGGCTCTGTCAGACAGTTGTCAGATTCATGAGCCAGCAGGCTGGTAAACTGGTTGCAGGCGCAGTAAGTGGCCAATCTGTAGCTGCGCCTGGCAGAGAACTTTTCATGAGTGGCGATTTCGAGAAAAATCCAGAAGTATCATCACAGGCTGCCCCCGAAGCGGACGAATATACGTCTCGCCGTGCCCGCTATTTGCTAGGCACACTGCGCCTGGAACATGATCCCTTTTGTGCGCCCACGGCCGAATTAGAGTTGCAAATCAATCCCGAAGATTCCCCTTTCTTTTCCTACTTTGTTGATCCCCCTTATCGGTTGACCGGAACGCGGGTGCGTCAACCATTGCTGGATCATCTGAAGCAGCCGCAGCCGAGCTGTGTGTATGGGCAGGCGGGGACGGGAAAAACGGCCGTAAAAACCATGCTGGAAGCCGAATGCCGTGCCCTGCCCGAGCAAACCCTGGTGCTGTCACTGGGACTGGGCAAAGGGGAGCCGGTGCAGCTGGATGAAGCGTTTCTCTGGCAGCGGCTCACTGAGGCGCTAGCGATTGATTTGTTTGTGCAGGTGATTGAGCAGTTTGACAGCCTGCACAAAATGCTGAAGCCTGCCCTGGTTGCTGAACTGAGCCGTTTCTGGCAGGCGCACATTCCCCAGTTTCGCCGTACGGTCAGGCGGGAACTGCTGCGCGCCGAGAGCGAGACGGCCGACATTTCTACCTGGTGGCGCGTCTGGGACCGGCCGGTCATCCGCTATACGCCGCTGACGGCGGGGCGCAAGCAGTTTGTTGAGGTGGTGCTGGCTGAAACACAGGGCAAGCGCGGGAAGGTAAGTTTAATGGACGGCCGTTCCCAGTTCCAGCAAGGGCTAAAGCTTGCCGAAAAATGTGACTATGAGCGTCTCTATCTGCTCATCGACGTGCCCGGTGGCACCCGACCCAACGAACTGGATATCGCTGAACTGCTCCGCTTTTTGTCTGACCTCACCGACCTCTCTCTCCCAATTTACACCAAGCTATTTTTCCCCCAATCGTTTCAGCCAGACGCTGAATATCTGTTTGTGGAAGAAAATATGACGTTGGAGTTGTTTACGGCCGTTCTCAACTGGAACCAGCCCCGCGCTTTCCAAAAACTACTCGAACAACGCTTCCGCACCGCCGGCAGCTGGATTCGTAATTTGAACACAATCATTGAGCAGCCTGTCGTTGCTGAAATCAACAAGCTGTTGCAGCAAGAGGCCAACCAATCGCCCCGCTTTCTGCTGCAAACTATCAGCCGCCTCATCGACAGCCACGCCAACCACGCGCCGGACATTTTTCTCATTACCCTGGAGGATTGGCAGCGGATGGTGGCAAGATGGGGCGAAGTTTATAAGGGATAAAATACGAATTCACCCTCACCCCAGCCCTCTCCCCAAAGGGAGAGGGAGCTTGTTCCCTCCCATTTCAAGGGAGGGCTAGAGAGGGGATAAGTCTAGAAGTTTGCAGGACACAACCATGCAGTTAATTCGCAAGCGCAAAATCTATAATCCCGAGCAGTTTGTTGGCCGTGAGGCAGAGCAGGCATACCTGCGTGGCTGGATGGCGGGAGAGAAGCAGCTCCTCACCATCACCGGACCGCCTGGTATTGGCAAAACGTGGTTTGTCAACAACAGCTTCCAGCGGCTCAAGGCCGAGGGGCAGATTGCCTACATGGTTGAGCTGCCCATCATCGATCCGCGCAGCGACCAGAACGATTTGCCGCCTGACGTGCTGCAAAGCTGGGGCAGCCAGCTGCTCATCGAGCTAAACCAGGATTGCCCACAGGCGTACAGTTTCGATTTGGGTCAGGAATTTAGCAGTCTGCTGGAGCGCATCGCTCACGATATTTGCCAGCACTGCTGGCCCGGCCAGCCCATTTTCTTTTTTATCGATGGCGGTGATTTGCTGTCGCAGGCGGCGTGGCGGCAGTTTGAGCGGCAGGCGATTGAACCACTGGCCCGCCAGGCCGCTATCCGCTTCATCATCACCCTGAAAACAAGCCAGCCTGTCAAATCATTTTTGCTTAAGCGGCGCGAGCAGCGGCTAGAGTTGGGCACGCTGCAAAATCGCGAGCAGGGACTGCGCCAGATGCAGAAGCTGAATCCGGAGCTGGACCTGGCTCACTGCGAATACATCCTGGCCGACTACACTTGGGATCATCCGGGATTGAACATGCTGCTGGCCGAGCACCTGCACGGTGATGGTGTAATTTTGCCGACCGATTTGGTGGCCACGATATTATCTGAGCTGGAAGCGCTGCCGGAAAATGGTCCAGAAACGATTAACCTGCTGGCCTGCCTGGCCCACCACGACAGTGATACCTGGTCGGCCGATATGATTGGGCAGTTGATGAATATCTCATTGGCACAGGCGTGGGATTGGATCAATTTGCTCAGCCACCATTGGTTTATCACCAACGTGGGCGGTCCCAATTACAAAATTACCGACGGCCTGCGCCAATTTTTACGCGCCGCGCTGGGCCAAAAGCTCATCGAACCAAAATGTTAAATGGTTATCCACAGATTAACGCAGATTAGCGCAGATTTGCCTCTGCAAAAGTTAAAAAAATCTGCGTCAATCTGCGTAATCTGCGGATTTCTTTTGAAGGAGATGCCGATGCGTGAAGAAGCATTGTTGGCAGCCACCAACCAACCAAGAGAATTAGTCAGCCGCAACAATGAGATGCGCCGGATTCGGGAGGCGATCTACCAGACGAGCAGCGACTGCCATATTGTGCTCATTGCCGGTCCTGGCGGCCTGGGCAAAACGCGCATGATCGAGGAAGCGCTGCGGCGCATGGGACATGAACAAACACGGCAGCTTTACGGCCGTCCCACCGACGATTGGCAGCAGCAGTTTGGCCACAAAGCGATCGCCTGCAACCTGCTGGACTTTAGCGACATCCGCCTGCACTCGCGCGATTTTTTCCTGGAAACCATTGGCAGCAGCCAGACATGGAACGGTGCGGTGGAATTTAGCCGCCACGAGATGGCGCGAGCGCGGCAGCGGCGGCTGATGGATGCCGGGGCGGCCTATTCGCTGGTGGAAAAAGCCACCGAAGCGGCCGAAATTGATTTCCGGCGTGATTACCACAAAGCGGCCGGGATGTACCGGCTGGTTGTTCCACTGGACACGACGGAGCAGCTGGCTATCGTCAGCTCCGGCTGGCTGCTGGAGCGGGAGCTGTTGGAGCCGAAGGAGATTGCCTTTAGCACACAGCAGTGGCTGGTGGACCAGATTGAACACGGCCGTTTCCCCAACAGCACGCTCCTCATTGCCGGACGGGACGAAGAGGGCGAACATTATTTTGCCATGCTGAACGAGGCGGTAGAAAAAGCGCGCAAGCCAACGAAACTTACGGTGCTCAATCTGGAACCGTTTAACGAGGGCGAAACCCGTAGCTTTTTTGCCTCTTTGCGCGACGATTGGCAGAAACGGCCGCAAAACAACCTTGCCCAGGACGTCTCCGACACGCTCGACGTGCTCATCG
This sequence comes from Anaerolineaceae bacterium, assembly GCA_002699125.1. GTDB lineage: Bacteria > Chloroflexota > Anaerolineae > Promineifilales > Promineifilaceae > Leptofilum. Next base: position 10,379 of record PABI01000157.1, on the reverse strand, counting down.
ACGATGAGGAACAGTTGCGCCTTTTGCACCTTTACACCGGCGGGCAGCCGATTCGACTCTCGCTGTATACTGACATTTTGATTGAAGGCCGCACCATTCCCGAACCGCTGCAAGATTCGCTGCTGCAAGCCTACGAGCGCGTGGGTCAGGCGGGGATTGAGTCAGACGAAATGTTGACGGCGCGGCAGGAGATCGAGGGGGAGTTTGTGCGGCTGCTGTTTAGCCAGCCGGGGCTGCGCTCCCAGATTTTGCAGGCGCTGGTGCGGGCCACGCGGGGGCTGAAGGCGGAACAGCTCCATTATGTGCTGGACAGCAAGCCCGGCGACACGCCGGAAACTTGGCGGCCGGACCGGCTGCGCCTGGCCGAAATTGAAGCTGAGCTGGCGGCGATGCAGTCGATGTCGCTCATCAAGCAGAAGTCCGGCGGGCGTACCGGCTTGCAAGACGAGGTGTATCGCATCTATGCCGAGCATATGAACAACACGGAGGCCAACCGGCAGGCGGAAATGGCGGCGCGGCAGCAACTTTACCAGCGGTTGCGCGACTGGGCCAACAGCAATCGGCAGCGGGTGCAGGCGGAGCGCACGGCTTATATTCGCCACGATTTAAGCCGCATTCGCCAGGAACGGCCGTCTACCATTCTCAACACCCACATGCCCAAACCCACCGCCGAAGAGGAGCTGCGGCGCAACCAGCTTTTGAGCGACCTGCAAGATTTGGACCTGGAATATCTGCATTACAATTTGCTGCTTAACCCCGACACCCATTTCAACGACACCTACTACAGCCTGGCCAACAAGCAGAACCGGGCGCTGAACGTCGCTTCGGGCGCGGTGGTGCAGTCGGAAGTGTGGCGGCTGCTGCAAGATAAGTTTGCCTTTGCCTTTGTGGCGATGGAGCCGCGCGCGGCGGCCAGCGACCGGGGGGAACATCCGGCGATGGTGCTGCACCGCGCTGCCCAGCAGGATGACGCCGCCACCTGGATTTTGCGCTTCTGGATGACCAAACAGTATCAGCGGGCAATTGAATTTGCCGATGCGGTGGATACGGCCGTTTCCCATCTCAGCAACGAGCACGAACGGCACAGCTGGCAGCATACCTTTGCCCGCGGCCAGCGTCACTGCTGGCGCGAATTGGCCCGCATCTACCTGGGCGAAGGTATCCCCGACGCGGTAACCCACCTGCAAACCATCGTCAATGATCTTACTCGGTTGGCCCAGGCCGACATCCACACCGAGGTGTTTCCCGCCGAAAACGGCTTTGTGGGGCATCCGGCCTATCCGCGCCTCATTTTCACCATTGCCAACTGCTACACTGTACTGGGCAACGGGCTGACCATTTTGGGCGATTACCGCGACGCCGTGGAAGCATACGGTGCGGCCCTCAAATATTTGCGCCAACTGCCGCCCACCGATCAGCAGGCCTCTACGCTGAATAATCTGGCGCAAACGCTGGTGGAGATGGGCAAAAAGCGAGCCATTCGCGTCTGCAACGAGGGGCTGCAACTGCGGATTAGCTCGGGCGAACTGCTGCCGATTGCCGGATCGTATAACACGCTGGCGCAAATTATGAACGAGCTGCACCGCTCGCGCGAAGCCTTGCAGGCCAGCGCTACTGCCTTTGCTATCGCCGCCGAAATTGGGGATTCGCGGGCCACCGGCCTGAGCATGATGCACATCGCTGAAGGACTGCGCCGCCTGGCACGGGAAGACCAGACGTTGAGCGATACGGATGTGGACGAGATTTATCGCACGGCCGAACAGGCCATCGGGCAGGCGCAGGAAATTTTTATGGCCAGCAACGCTCGCCATGAAGCGATCCGCATGATTGAGATCAACATCGAGACCGGCTGTTTGTACCGCGATTGGCTGATGCGCACGGCGGAAACGGCCGTGCCTGACATCTGGCAGCAGCGGCTGGGGCGGGCCAAATATTTCCTGGAAAGTGGGGTGAAGGGGGCGCAGCAGCTGGGGCTGATCCGGTTTGAGCTGGATGCGCTGGTCAATCTGGCCTGGACTCATTACGTGGCCGGTGACGAGAACAATCTGGTTCAAACGCTGGAAACGGCCGATACGCTTTTTCCGCCGGACGTGCGCCTGCGTCCCGAGGAACAGCCGCCCAGCACGCAGGACAAGCCCCACTTCTTTTTTCAGCATTTGAGCAAGCTGCATAGTTTGCACGGCCGTATCGCCTTCGACAGCTATTTTGCCGAGGCAGACCCCACCAGCCGCGCCGCCCAGCACCATCTGGACCGCGCCGCCGAGGCGTACGTGCTGGCGTTGGGCTATGCTCAGCTTTTCTCGCCGAGGTCTGTGGGGATTACGGCCGTGTACGATGCCCTCTATGATTATTTGAAGCAGCTAGACGCCACCCAGCTGACCAACTTCTACCGCTACGAGCAGCAGCAGCGCACCCGCTACCATCTGGAGGCGATCAAGGCCCAGCTAGAAAACCTGGGCGATCTGCAAGATTTTCTATTGGACTGCTTTGGAGATTACTATGCGGAGATTTAGCGGGGCAGGGATTGGTGATTGACACGCGTTTGTGCATGATGATAATATACAAATCGTGATTGATTTAAACAGCATCAACGGTTTTGAGTGGGACGATGGTAATCTAGCTAAAAACTGGATTAAACATCGAGTTTCCACAACAGAGTGTGAAGAAGTTTTTTTTAACCTGCCTTTGCTGCTTGCAGATGATAAGAAACATTCACAGCAAGAAAAACGATATTATGTTTTAGGCCAAACAAATGCGGGACGAACGCTTTTTATTTCATTCACCATTCCTACAAACAAAATCCGCGTCATTTCTGCCCGCGATATGAGCCGCAAGGAGCGTGAAATCTATGCCAAAGCCAATCCCTGAATTTGAAAGTGAGGAAGAAGAACAGGAATTTTGGGCAACCCACGATTCCGCTGATTATCTTGATTGGAGTCAAGCGGAAAAAGTCGTGTTTCCCAAGTTGAAGCCATCTACCAAAACGATCTCGCTGCGCATGTCAGAATCCATGCTCAATGAGCTGCGCCTCCTGGCGAACAAACACGATATACCCTACCAGTCTCTCATCAAAGTATTTTTGCGCGAACGTATTGATGTTGAGCTTTACAAGTCGCGTGTGCCTTAAGATTAGGTAGGCGGATCGGCGGGACGCCGTCCGCAGCCAGGTTTGGTTTTTTGTTTGCCGATGACTGCGCCACAGTAGGGAGCTACTGAAAATGAACGAGTATCCATTTGGAAACATCATTGATGTTGATGAGCCACATTCTTACAATTGCGTCGTGTGGGGATATTTACCTGGGCATTCTCAATTGCTTATCAGATTGTACAAAGAAGATTTCTTAGATGAATCATTATATTTGGGATTTGATACAGTTATTTACTTTGAAGGTCCAATGAGCTGGGTGGGAGTTGATTTTCAACTTGGTCAGCCTGATGAGTGCAAGAAGTTGCTGAAAAAGATTGGCATCAATGTGGCCAAGGAAGCGCTTGAGGAATTTTTGCGTCTACGTCGTCTCTTCATAATAAATAGGCCTGAAGGCCAAATTCGGATATTTGCTGGGAATGTTCATTTGGTTAAAGAGATTCCCAAAATATTTAGGAACGGCCTGAAGGGTTGAAAAGTAGTCCATACGTGGAATGGCGTCGGCGCAAATTGCGCTAGCCGGTCCGCCTGTTTGGTTTGTCGGCAACGGCCGTTTCCTCAAACCTTAATCATCCCACCATGATAAACAAGCTCATACACTGTCATCCCGTTGCGGGTGATCCACTCTTTGCCGGTGAAGGATGGAAGGTCGCCCTGGCTTGTGTCTGTGTAGCTGAACGCGCCAACGGTGTGGCTGAATCCGCCCCAAAAGCGCTCTTCTTCGTATAGTTTTGATAGGCTTTGTTTGATGATTTGTCCGGCTTGTACGGCCGTAATTTTTTCTGGTTGAAGGATACGGCCGTAATAATTCATTGCCCAAACCGGCTCATCCTTTTCATAAACCACCTCCTGACCAATAAAGTCCGTGCCGCCAAAATAGCTGTCCAGATACGAAAAATCGCCGTCTTGGAAGGCCAAATCGTGCGCCCTTTTGCGGCTCGGCTCCGCGTTTTGGCCATCGCCTACATAGGTGGCTGCTTTTGCCTGTACAATAAACTGATTGAGTTTTTGTAATGAAATGGTGGCTGTCATTCTGCTTCTCCTTGCTGAATATACAGGAAGTATCCACCTAATTGATGACATGTTGTGTCATAAAAAATTTTTGTGTACACGCGTTGATTCAAAAACCAAGAGGTTTAGACATGCAACTTTACCTTGAACTGTTAGGCTACCTGGCTTCGGTGCTGGTGGCCATTTCGCTGATGATGAGCTCGGTGCTCAAACTGCGGCTCATCAACCTGGCGGGGGCCGTAGCCTTTTTGATTTACGGCTTGCTGATTGGTGCCTATCCGATTACGGCCGTTAACGCCGTCATTATTGTGGTCAACCTCTACTTTCTCTACCGCATTTATACCAGCAAGGAATATTTTAAGCTGCTGGAGGTCAACAGCAGCTCCGCTTACCTGCATTACTTCCTCAATTTTTACAAGGCCGAGATTGAGAAATTTATCCCCGACTACCGCTTTGCCCCCAGCGATGAGCAGCTTATCATTTTTGTTTTGCGTGATATGGTTCCGGCGGGGCTGTTCATCGGCCAGCGCAACGAACAGGGCGAATTCCGCATCTTTTTAGATTTTGTCATCCCCGATTATCGCGACTTCAAGATTGGCAGTTATCTTTACCATCAATCTGGTTTTTTCCAGCAGCATGGCATCCGCAAGCTGATGAGCACGCCGCACAACAGTGCTCACGCCAATTACCTGAAGCGCATGGGCTTCCAGCAAGAAACGGACCAGGATGGTAACCCGGTGTGCAGCCTGACGATAACCTCTTAATTTGCCTGGTTAGTGCAACTTTTGGGGAAACGGCTGCCGCGCCGCTGGCACTGTCTGACAGGCGTGCGGCTGTGGCGCCCATAGCGGCCCAGCCTTCCGTGTCGATGGCAGAACAAACGACGGAACTTCCCCGTTTCCATCATGATCATCAAAGGCACGGATGACCTAATCGTGCCCTTTGCGGGGGGCAACGTGAAGCTGTTTGAGTTTAGCCGCAGCCGAGGCGAAATCTTGTCTACAGCCGAAACAATTGACCGCTTCGACAGTACAACGGCTGTGCCGCCACGCCAGAAATCATGAAATTGCCATCATGTGCGTAAGTGATTTGATAGGCATGGGATGGGGCAACGGCCTTGTTTATTAAGCCATAAAAAGTAGTAGAATGTTTCTGAGTAGGCTAAAATTGCGCTGGGAAAATAGAGCTTATAGAAGCTGAGCCGTGTTTTAAATAAATCATCATATTAGGGGAGCTTTCATGAACAAACAAACTAGCACGTATTCCAAATCAACAAAATCCTTGATTTTTATTATGCTTTTGGTTGCTATACCTATCAGCATTTTGACATTCACGTTTTTGTTTTTAAATGAAACTTATGTTCAGGCCGAAGAGCCAAACAGCACAGCTCAAATCGATCCAAATGTGATCGTTTATTGGAAGGAATTGAGCAACTTCCAAACCAATGATTTTGCTATTGATCCCATAAACTCTGCCAATATTTATGCTGCGTCAGATTTACCACCTGGAATAGTGTTAAGTCATGATTACGGAGCTACTTGGACAGCTAAGTTAGATGGCTTTAATGGAGATGTCGTTGCCGTTGATCCAATGAGTCCAAACTATGTTTACCTTGGGGTATCCGCGGGCATCATGTTTCGTAGTGCGGACTTCGGAGACAACTGGGAGCGGATCGATGATGATATTGCGGATGGTGAATACCTTTCTGAGTTATATGTTCATCCGATTACTCCAACTTTACTGTTCGCTGGTGCTTACACAAGCCCTGAAATCTATCGTTCTGACGATCGTGGCGAAACCTGGTCAAAGATTCTCCTCATGCCAAATCCAATAAATAGAACAGTAATGCAGATTTTGTCTCATCCCACGATTCCGAACAAAATGTATGCTCTTGTTAAATATGAAGGAATATTTGTAAGTGAAGACGCTGGCTTAACCTGGATTAACACAGGTGTTTTTGCAGATTCAATGGCCATAGATTCCAGTAATCCCAGTATTATGTACCGGTCAAACTGTACACCCTATCGTAGTATAGACGGTGGTATGACTTGGTCTGAGTTGAACTCACTACAGCCCTGCTATGATGAAATACATATTGACCCGCAAGATAGCAACATTGTCTACTTAACATCCCAGTATCGTCGTGTGACGAGGAGTCTGGATGCAGGGCAAACCTGGCAGACCCTTGGAGAAGAATTCTTAAGTGGTCCCTATTCATCCTCTTTCGCTATCGATCCGGTTGAAACGTCAAGGTTGTATGTGGGTCCAGGCGTATATGTGTCAACCTATTTGGACAAATTAATACATTTACCAGCTATTATGCGCTGAACGGAAGAATGTAGGTGCAGAAACATGTGGTGGATTATTTCATTGATCGGCCTGGTTTTATTTGCGATGGAAGCAGTGGTGACAACTTTCTTTTTGCTTGTTGCCCTGAATGGCTTTCCCTCTCTGCCGAATGCGCTGGTGGCCATTTACGTGGTTAGCGGCTGCGCCTCTGTGCTGGGTCTCAGTTTTCTGGCCGGTTGGCTGGCTAAAAAGCTGGCCCAAAGCGGCTCACTGCCGCTCTGGTTTGCCGGGGTACTTACCACTATGGGCAGTCTGGTGTTGCTCCCCATCGTTTTGGCGGTTTGGACATTTACCTTGCTGCTTATGTTTGGGCTGCTGTAAAAGAAACGATATGAGCGCAAGTTCACCACTATGAACGAAATAGAACGCTGATCTGCCTGATTCCCCTGATCATTTTTATCAGTCAGATGTCGCGGAGCGACCGCTTCGCGTACAGGGAAATCTGCGTTCTATTTACGGAATTACTTTATACGAGGACAAAATGTGACAATGACAACCGACAATCTGACAACGGAATTTGCATCCTTTCAGGGCGAGCTGAAATCATTCCTGCTGCGCATGACGGCCAGCGTGCAGGACAGCGAAGACCTGGTGCAGGATACCTACCTCAAAGCTCAGGCCAAGATTGACGGTTTTCGGGGAGAATCCTCCTTAAAGACGTGGGTGTTTGCCATTGCTGCCAACCTGGCCCGAGATTTGCTGCGCGCCCGTAAACGGTGGCCGGAAAACGTGACGGATATTTGCAAAGACGCGGCCCTGAGCAATCCACAATTTTTTCAGGAGGCGATGCAAATCCGGCAAACGTCGCCGCAGGGTCATTTTGAAATTAAGGAACACATTGCCTTTTGTTTTACCTGCGTGGCCAAGTCGCTGCCTCTGGAGCAGCAAATTACGCTGCTGTTGAAAGAAGTGTATGGCTTCAAGGTCAAAGAGATCGCCCGGATTATGGACCAGACCGAGGCGATGGTGAAATATTATCTGCGCGTGGGCCGGGGCAAGATGATCGACATTTTTGAGGCCCGCTGCTCGCTCATCAACAAGCAGGGGGTGTGCTATCAATGCACCGAACTGAACGGCATCTTCAACCCCAAGCAGGATGCCCAGGAGGAGCTGATAAAAATCCAGATGGTGCGAGATGCGGATAATGAAAGCAAAGAAAGGTTGTTTGACTTACGGTTGAAAATTTTGCAGGAGTTGGACCCGTTTGAATCTGATGCGGCCGTTTTGCAATTACATCATCTGGAGCACAATCGGCAGGTGATGGAAGCGTATTTGGAAGGCGAGGACCCTCCCGCAGGTTCCTGACCAGATGATTGTTATTTGCTGAGCCTGCGGGAGGTTGGTTGGGGCAAATCCTATCATTTTTTGGCTCTGGTGCGTCTAAATAAGAAAAAGGAGTTAAAAAATGACAGATTTATCTCAAGTACCAGCCGGTAAGGCCGTGACCAAAAAGACGATGTTTAGCCGGGAAACGGCCGTTCAAATCCCCATCCACGCTGACCCTACTATCATCTGGTCGCTGCTCACCAACGCGGCCGATTTCCCCCGGTGGAACAGCACCGTCGTCTCGCTGGAGGGTGAAATTCGGCCCGGTGGCAGCCTCAAGCTCAAATCTACCCTTGATGAAAAGCGAACCTTCAATTTGAAGGTAAAGGAGATGGAGCCGGAGCGCAGGCTGGTATGGGGCGACAATCAAGGAAGCCGCGAGTACACGCTTAGCCGGGGGCAGGGGGATGCCGTCATCTTCACCATGCGGGAAAAGATCGGGGGGCTGTTTTTTCCCTTGTTTGCCCGGTTTATTCCGCCGTTCGATGATTCATTTGAGCAGTTTGCCGCTGACTTGAAGCGAGAAGCGGAAGCGATTCAAAACGAAAAGGGTTAACATAAACTTTCGTTTTTATTTGTAGACTGCGAAGCAAGGCGTCATCCTTTAAGGTGACGCCTTTTTTTTACCTGCTGATTTTGGCGAAGTTTGGTGGGAAACGGCCGTTTTCGTTTATACTTTGCCCATCCCAAAAAGCAGCTTGGCCAGCAGACTGGCAAAGGCAACTCATGATAATTCTGGAAACTGAAAGATTGATCCTTAGGCACATGGAAATGACAGATTTGGAGGTCTTATTCGCGCTTTACCGCGATCCGGAAATTCGCCGCTATTTTCCCGATGGTACCTTGACCTACGAAGAAACCAGGGAAGAGTTAGAATGGTTTCTAAATGGCCATCCCAATCACCCCCAACTGGGCTTGTGGGCCACCATCTACAAGCCAACCAATCAATTTATCGGCCGCTGCGGGCTGCTACCCTGGACGATTGAGGGGCGTGAGGAAGTTGAAGTAGCCTATTTGATCGACAAAACGTTTTGGCGGCAGGGATTAGGCAGCGAAGCAGCGCAGGCAGTTGCCCAGTATGGCTTTAACAAGTTGGGTCTGTCTCGTTTAATCTGCATGATATATCCGGCAAACCAGGCTTCACAAAAGGTTGCCCGTAGTTTGGGAATGAGCCTGGAAAAAGAGATGGAAGATGAATTTGGACCGTATTTGCTCTTTGCTAAAAACAAACTTTCTGACCAATAATCCTCATTTAGGGAGGTCTTATGAAATCCATTACCCGCACAGAATTTTTTGAAGTACCTGTACCGGTTGCTGAACTGTTCCCCCTTTTTAGCCCCGAAGGAGAAAAATTGTGGGTACCCGGTTGGGATTATCAAAATGTGATGGGCACGACAGAGCTATTCGAGGATTATGTTTTTCTCACAGAGACGCACGATCACGGGGCGCAAAAAGCAATCTGGCTTGTTAAGAGATACGAGCCTAACGTCCATTTTGTGCAATATTACCGGGTCGAGCCAGAAGAAAAGGTGGGCGTGGTTACCGTCGTTTGTACAGAGCTGGAAGCGAGCAGAACGAAAGTGCAGGTAACCTACAAATATATGGCGTTATCTCCTTCTGGTGAACAGTTTATTTCGGGATTCAGTGAAGCGTTTTACAAGGAGTTTATCAAGGAATGGGAAACGCTCCTGCTTAAGCATTTTGAATTGATTGCCTGACAGAACTGGATTTGGCAGCATATGGATTCCTGCCTTCGCGGGAATGACATCTTAACTCGATTGTTTTATTGAGGAACAAAAAAGAGCGCCGCATTTGCGACGCTCCTTTTGATATGTGTGGATATCTATTGATTAGCTAGCGTTGATCGTAATACGCTTTGGTTTTACAGCTTCCGCTTTGGGAATGTTGAGGCTGAGAATGCCATTGTTGTAAGTGGCTTCTACAGCATCGCCATTGACAGTTGTTGGGAAGCGAATGCTGCGGCTGAAGGAACCATAGCGCCGTTCGCGAACGTGATACTTTACGTCTTCACCTTCTTCGTCGCGTAAGATTTCGCCCTTCAGGCTTAAAACATCGTCTTCCAATACAATTTCGATGTCGTCCGGGTTGATGCCCGGGACAGTGGCTTTGACCATGTAGGCGTCGTCATTTTCGGCCACATCCAGAGCAATGCTCCAGTCGTTTGTGCTGCGGGTGGTTGGCCGTTCAAATAAACGATCAAACTCATTAAACAAATTTACGGGATTCATCGGGGTCCAACGAACTACTTTTGTCATTTTTCTTGCACTCCTTGTTTCTTCTCAAGTGTTAGTTAGTTTTGATTTCACAGTGCTCATTTTTGGGCAAAAGTGTAAGAAAAATATATGCGTGATGTTAGAAGTTCGTCGGAGAAATATAGATATTTTGTTAACGGCCGTTATACGTTTAGGTGCGACGCACTTTTTCCAGACTTTTTGTCTAACACCATCAGTTACAAGTTAAGCTATTTTGTGAGTTGTCAAGCCAGAAATTGGCTACAATTCACGTATGAAAAAAGCAAACCAAGAAT
>PABI01000156.1 GCA_002699125.1 Anaerolineaceae bacterium | reverse complement strand
TCGTCGACCCGTTCGTTTTGTACTTCTACTTCTGCCATGCACAGAAGTTTAGCCGTATTCTGTTTTTAAGGTGAGTTTATTGTCGAAAGACAAGTTGTCAGGATATTTGACAGGGAAAAAAGTTGGGTGACAATGCAAGAAAAATCCGCAGATTTCGCAGATTGGCGCAGATTTTTGTCAATGCAGTAGGTCAATTTTTAAAAATTGACCAACAATGGAGGCAATGATGTTAAAAGAAACGGCAGCTTATTTAGAACGAATTGAAGACCTACGTGAGCAAATTAGCTCGCTTTTGCAAACCTTGCCCCACGAAGCGTTGAACTGGCGGCCAGACGAAAGCAGCGACGATCACGCGATGAATTCAATAGCAGTTTTGGCGACACACACGGCCGGGGCCGAGCACTTCTGGATTGGCGAGGTGATTGGTGGTTTACCAACCACGCGAGACCGCGCGGCCGAATTTGAGACGGTGGTGGGGGATACGGCCGTACTCCTCCAAACCCTGCAAACAGTCCGCCAGCAAACCCGCACCATCCTGCAAACCCTCACCCAGGAAGATTTAGACGGCGTCCGTCAGGCCCATGACCGGGTCGTGCCCACCCGCTGGGCATTGCTGCACGTCATTGACCACACGGCGCTGCACCTAGGCCACATGCAAATCACCGCCCAACTGTGGCAGGGCGGCCAGGCAGTTAACGCGCCGCGTTGGTTTCAGCGATTGAAATAGATTCTGTGTCCGCTTAGGCTAGATCCTTAAAATCGGCCGCGTCAGGCAAGTGACTCTGCCTTAGGCCTTGGCTAGATTCCACCACCGCAAGACATTAATTATGGTAGATTTACAACCAACCTTATGACTCCAACAATCATCGGCTACTTCGTCATAGCAATTCTTGTTAGCTGGCTCTTAGTGAGTCTGTTCCTTGGGCGATTGAATACTTTGATTGTTGAAAAAGGATTCTCAACCAAGCGGGTTGGCGTAATACTCGTCGTTGTTTCGTTCGGTTTATTTGGAGGCTATACTAGCATTTCAGAGGGCGTAGGGCGAAATATCCTTTTGTCCTTGATGATCTTAGCGTTTCTTTTTGGTATCGGGTTAATTAGAGTTGGTACATACAAATATCTTTATGGAAAAGATTGGGAAGACAAGAAAAAGTAACGTTCATCTACCAGCATTTTTCCACCCACATTCCTGACAGCACTCCAAAATCTCGGCGCCCTCTGTGGTTAACCCCGCAAAATCGGCCGGGTCAGGCAGGTGGCCCCGCCTTCGGCTTTGAGCGAGATTTCGTTGCCGCGATAGGTTTGTACGCGGCAGCCCGCTGCTTCCAGCCGCTGCTGCGTGATGGGATTTTTCCCCAGCATCACGCAGTTGCCCGGCGACAGCGCCAACACGTTTGGTCCCATCGTGACAAATTCCTCGTCCGGCACCTCCACCAGGCGGAGGCCGCGCGCTTTGAGCAGCTGGTAAAACGGCACCGGCATCAGCGGCAGGTACACTACTGCCACGTCCACATCGACAACGCTGATGAAAGACATCAAATGCAAACAGGCAGCTTCGCCTTCGTAGTAGGGCAGCGGCACTGGGATGATTTCCACATCGTCGGGCAGCGCTTCACGCAGCTGGGCCAGTCCGGCAGCATTGGTGCGGAAGCCCTGCCCCACGGCCAGCGTCTTTTCATCCAGCCAGAGCAAATCGCCGCCCTCGGCCCGCGCCTCGCCGTGCAGTTGGTAATGGATGGGGATGCCGAGTTTTTGGTAAACGGCCGCATGTGCCTCCTCCTCTCCTTGCCTTAACTTCTTCCCCATCTGCAAAATAATCGCCCCATCATCCGTGACAATTGAGGAATCGTGCACAAAAATGGCGTCCGCGTGGTCTGGCAGCTCCACATCGTGGTAAACCACCTCTACCCCTGCCCCTCGCAGCAGATTGACAAAGGCATCGTGTTCGTTTTGGGCTTCAGGGAGAAACGGCCGTTCCGTGTAGTGCCATTTCTGTGGGTCTGCGTTACCAAAGGCGGTGGACGGCCGTTTCACCAGCACCGTCTGTAAAGGGGCAACCATGCTCTGGCTGCCATAATTTTTCGTCAAAGTTCACCTCATCGATTATGTCAACAAATGGCTCAAAAACATCCGCGTTCGTTCGTCGTCGGGGTCGTTAAATAGTTTTTCCGGCGGACCTTCTTCGATGAAACGGCCGTCGTGCATGTACAAAATGCGGTGGGCAAACTTGCGGGCAAAACCCATCTCATGCGTCACCGTCAGCATCGTCATGCCTTCTTCCACCAGCTGCTGCATTACCGCCAGCACCTCCCCAATCAGCTCCGGGTCCAGCGCCGAGGTCGGCTCGTCGAACAGCATCACTTTTGGCTCCATCGCCAGGGCGCGGGCAATGGCCACCCGCTGCTGCTGCCCGCCAGAGAGCCGCGACGGATATTGGTCCCGCTTTTCCGCCAGCCCCACTTTCTCCAGATTGTGCATTCCCAATTCGATGGCTGTTTTTTTAGGCATCCCCTTCACCGTCACCGGCCCCTCAATCACGTTTTCCAGCGCTGTCATGTGGGCAAACAGGTTAAACGATTGGAACACCATCCCTGTTTTTAGTCGTACCGCATGGATTTGCTGCTGGTACGCTTGCCCCTTGCCCCCGACTTCCACTCGCACACCATCCACTTCCACTGTGCCAAACTCCGGTTGCTCCAGAAAATTTACGCAGCGCAGCAAAGTGCTTTTACCCGATCCGCTGCGCCCGATAATGCAAATCACCTCCGCCGGGGCCACATCAAATGAAATATCCTTGAGCACGTGAACGTGGTCAAAATGTTTGTTCAGGTTGGTCACGCGCACGATGTGGCTCATAAAGTTCGCTCCCCGCGTGCCATGTAGGTTTCCAGACGTGATTGAGCCGCTGAGAAAATGATGGTGATGATCCAGTAGAAAACGGCCGCAATCAACAACGCTTCCAAAGTGCGAAAATTGGCCCGCCCTACCTTTTGCGCCCGCCACAAAATCTCCCACACGGCCCCAGTTACTGAAATGAGCGATGTATCCTTGAGCATGGCAATGAACTGGTTGCCAATTGGCGGAATCACCAGCCGAAACGCCTGTGGTAGCACGATACGCTGCATAATTTGCCGCTGTGTCATGCCGATGGCCAATGCTGCCTCCCGCTGGCCAGGTCCCACCGATTGAATGCCCGCCCGCATGATTTCCGTCATATATGCACCGTAATTTAGCCCTAGTGCCAGCACCCCGGCCCCAAGACCGGTCAAGATAATGCCCAGCTGCGGCAGCGCCAGGAAAAAGAAAATAATTTGCAGTAAGAGTGGCGTCCCGCGAATCAACGAGATGTAAAATGTGGCCAGCGCATATGCTGGCGGTGATTTTGACAATCGCCCAAGTGCCCCCAAAAGCGCCAATACCGACGCCAGGGCAATCGACAAAATCGAGAGCAAAATAGTGAGGCCCACGCCACCAAAGATGAAGGGAACACGCTCCCAAATAAAGTCCCAATCCAGTGAAATAACAGAAAACTCAATGCCAAAAACGGTGAATTCCCATCCACTAAAGGCAAATATGAGAATTGCCATCAGTACAATGTAGGAAGCGTTGACCCCTAAACTAAAGCGCAGCTGCTTTTGCCGCCTCAGCTCCTGAATAATGCGGGCTTGATTAGTGGCATCTGTTAAATCGGCCGTTGTGCGCATGGCGCTTCTCCTGTTGCTACAAAACCTCCCGCAGGCTTGTTAAACGGCCGTTCTTACGGCTGAAACCTGCGGGAGGTTGGCGTCACATAAACAAATTATTGGGTGGGATCCATCGATAAATCTTCGCTAAACCACTTCATGGAGAGTTCCGACAGCGTACCATCTTCATGCATCTCGGCGATGACTTCGCTCACACGTTCAACCAACGTGTCATTGCTCAGCTCGCTGTTCTTGTCGAAGGCTACCGCCAGATTCTCAGAGAAAACGGGCGAACCCACGCGAGAAACAGCAACACCGCCATCAATGGCCGCCTGCACAACCGTGTTGGAGGTCAAAAAGACATTGAACTCATCTCGCCCGGCCTGGATTGATTGGAAGCAGTCGTTGTCTGTTTGCAAGGGCACAATAGAAACGTCAGCCGGCGGATCGGCATAAAAGCTGCTCTCCGGCAAACCCAGGGCTTCGGTGTCGCCGCTAAGCCATGTTTCATACGTGGTAGAAAGGCCAACACAAACTGCCTGCCCGTCAATATCATCCAGCGAGTCGATACCAGAGCCGTCGGCGGCAGCAAACTGGGCCGGGGTGTAATAGTAAGCAGGATCGGCAAAATCGAGCACCTGCTGACGATCTGTCGTGACGGTCATGGAGCCAACGCTCATATCCCACTGACCACCCCAGTTTCCGGCAGTGATGACGTCCCAGTCAGGCGTCACAAATTCCACTTCTACGCCCAACCGTTCAGCAATCTCTGTGGCCACATCAATATCAAAACCAACAAAGTTGCCGCTTTCATCCAGATAGGATTGGGGTGCGTAATTGGCATCGGTGGAAACGCGAATAGTGCCGCGTTCCTCAATATCACTTAGCAGATCGTCAGCTCCGCTCCCGCCACAGGCAGCCAGCAACAAACTAAGTGCCGCAAGAACCAGAGAGATCGAATATAACTTCTTCATTTGCTTCTCCTCCAAGAAAATATTTGATTGTTAGGGAAATAGTTTTGGGTCTTCGGTAAACTGATTACCGATCACGGATTACCGATTTCGGTTCACCGTTCACGTATATTCACAAGAATGTGTTTGTTGAGATGCTGGTCTGGCCTCACCTCCTTGGGATTGATTGGGATAGGGTGTGATACAGCAACGAATGAAAATGATGGACGCCGTTTTCACGCTGCACAGAAAAACGGCCGACATCATAGGACCTCGACTGTAAACCTTTCTGCACCGTTTCGCAAATCTCAATGTCTTCCTGCTGCACCTGGTCGCTGAAGGCAATAGAATTCTGCATACTTTCCCAGCCGCCGCCGGTGCCCGGCTGCTCAAAATACCACTCAAAAATGGTCAGCGTACTGTCATGCCCTAGTGGCAAAATGATATTGATTTGCAGGTTGTCCGGGTAAAAGTTGAGCATGAAGTTGGGAAAAACCCAATAATACAGCGCCTCTTCTTCGGCCTCGGTACGCAAAAAACGGCGATCTCTATCCAGCGCTTCGACATCGCTGGCCGGGCGCATGGGCGCGTGCTGCCTAGAGTAGGTGGGGAACGTTTCCACGCGGTATTGGTCGTAATCAATCTCACGAAACAGGCCGGGGTGCGCGATGGGAATGTGGTAGCCTTCCAAATAGTTATCGATGTACACCTTCCAGTTGCAGTTGATGGTGTAATCGCGCCGCTCAATCAGGCTCATGTTGGCCATCGGGATATTTTTGGCGGTCACTTCGCGCTCAATATCGCCCAGGACGGCCGTCAACGGTGGCGCATTTTCGCCCAAGCAAGCCATGATGAACGGCCCCCATTCGGCCACTTGTACCGAAGGAAGGCAAATATCCTCTTTGCGCCAGTTGGCGATCCGGTGCGTTGAGGAGACGGCCGTCTAACCCATACGTCCAGCCATGATAGCGACACTGCAAACTTTTGCGGTTCCCCTTGCCGCTGGCCACCGGCCCGGCCCGGTGGCGGCACACATTGTAAAAGCCGCGCAATATGCCAGCCTTATCCCGCGTGATCACCAGCGGTTCCCCGGCCAGTTCGCAGGTAAAAAAATCACCGGGGCGCAGCACCATTTCGGCGCGGCCGACTGGCTGCCAGGTTTTGGCAAAAATGTGTTCGTTTTCCAGGGTTAAAAAGGCAGGGTCCGTGTACCAACGAGCGGGCAGCGTGCCAGCCTGGGTAAGATCGGGAGTGAAGGTGTAGTCACTTAAATCGGGGGCTACAGCAGCTTTCATGCAGCCAGTCTCCACATGGTTGAGCAGTAAAAGATCGTCACATTGGGTGGGCTTACGTTAAAATAAAGCCAGAATCGAGCTGTCTGGCACCATTATGCCACGACACACCCTGTTGGGGTAGAAAATAACCAAGAAAACAATATTGAGGAAGCAATGAAAACAGAAACTATGGAAAAAATTATGGCCCAGGCCAAAACGATTGCCGTTGTTGGCTTTTCATCCAAGGCGACCAAAGCTGGATACTACGTGCCGGCTTATCTGAAGGAGCAAGGGTATCGCATTATCCCCGTGAATCCGAATTTAGCTGAAGGGCTGGGGGAAACGGCCGTTCCCACCCTCAGCGACATCACCGAACCGGTAGACCTGGTGTTGATCTTCCAGCGCAGCGAAAACGTGCCGCCGTTTGTTGATGAAGCAATTGAGATTGGGGCCAAGGCCGTGTGGATGCAGCTTGGCATCGCCCATGAAGCCGCTGCCCAAAAAGCGAAAACCGCCGGGCTGGACGTGGTGCAAGATGCCTGCATGTTGGTAGAACACCGGCGCTGGGCTCAATAGACAGCCTAACCTTTAAGCCCAACTGTTAGATTCAAAAGCAATAATTGAAGACATCTTACAGAAAATACAAACCTGACAGCACTTGAAACGCTGTCAGGTTTTGTGTGAAAACCAATGCAAAGAATCTTACGCAAATTTATCACCAACGCCCGCGTGCTCAACATCAACGAGAAGGTACGCCGCAACCCCACCAGCTTTGTCAGCCTGCGCGATTTTGACGTGACGCCCGGCGGCACCGTTTCACTCAAAACGATTGCCCGAGACCCGAATATCAGCCTGTACGCGCTGAACCATTTCAACCGGGAAGCCATTTTTGTAGAGACGCCGCCTGAGGTTGATTTGTCGGAACGGCCGTTTCTCTATCAGGCTCAATACGACAACGCCATCCGCCTCTACAGCATGAGCTACAAAAGCTTCCTCAAGCTGGCCAACATGATGCGCCAGCCGGACAAGCAGCTCATCCTGATCCACTCGGTGGGGCGCTGCGGTTCTACCCTGCTCAGTACCGTCTTCAACAATTTACCGGTTGTGCTCAGCCTGTCTGAACCGGAAGCATTTACCGAAATTGTCAAGCGGCGCGAGCCAGACGGCAGCAACGAAGATGAAATGGCGCAACTGCTGGATGCTGTCATCCAGGTGCAGTGCCGACCCACCAACCAGATCGCCCCCAAAATGTACGCCATTAAGTTCCGCAGCTTCTCCACGGTGATGATCGATCTGCTGCACCGCGTCGCACCCCAATCCAAACATATCTTCCTCTACCGCAACGCCGAAGACCGGGCCCGCTCCATTGCCCGCGCCTTCAAAACCGTAGAGGCAGAGAATGAAGCGATGGACCCAGCCAATTTGCGGGTGCGCAGCAAATTTGTGCCCCTCATCAGCCAGTATGCCGATCGGGCCACCAGCGGTACCCTCTCCAAAGTGGAGTTCAGCATGTTGGCCTGGCTGTCTGGTATGCAAAAATACGTGGAGCTGTACGAGGCGGGCATTCCCATGTGCGCCGTGCGCTACGAGGATATGATTGCCGAACCGGAACAAATCGTGCGCACATTGTTTGAATATTGTGATTTGCCCACGACGCCAGAACGCCTTGCCCTGGGCGTGAAGGCGTTTGCGCGAGATTCACAGCAGGGGTCCAGCCTGGCCCGCAAAAACCTGAAGCAAGACGAGCAAAACCAGCTTACTGAAGAACATCTTCAAGAAATCCACCAGCTTCTGGCAGAACACGCCACTATCCACACGGCCGATTTCATCGTCCCCGGCACCATCCAACTTTGAAACTTTGACCAACTGCCTCCGTATAGTGCAGTGTTGTAGCAAATCACGGGCAAACAGCTAAATATACTGTGATTTGTTCAGGTAAAAGCGGAGGTAACGATAAATGTCTGACACAATTGATAGTTTGAAAGAAGCAGAAAAAGAAGCCCTGAATGGCGAGTCTCAATCCCGGCGCGTTAAAAGACACAGCGGCAACACCACCGGCGGCTTAATTCTTATCGGCATCGGCACCATCTTTTTGTTGAGCCAGCTCACCGGCTTTCATCTTCACAACTGGTGGGCGCTGTTTATTTTGATTCCGGCACTATGCAAGCTCAATGAGGCATGGCAGGGTTACCGGGCGGACGGCCGTATCACCCACAGCACGCGCGGGGCATTGATCGGCGGCACGCTGATGGCGATGGTGGCCTCCGTTTTCCTTCTGAATCTGAGTTGGAGCGTGTTCTGGCCTCTGGTATTAATTGTGCTGGGAGTTGGCGCGCTGCTGAACGGCCGTTCATAACTTCGTTTTTTTGCGGCATTGCACCCACTACCGCCTTCCTGAGCTGGTGGGAGGGTGACGAGGAGATAAGAGCAAAGCTCTATTTTCCTTTTCACCCCCTCACCGGCTCTTTTTCTTGGGAATTTCCTCTCGCCAAATTTGCTGTCCTCAATTACGATTGTTGTGGGTCAAGTTTGCAAACTTGACCTACTTTTTTGAGGAGCAAGCAACAATGACCAATCCAACTTTCAAGAAAAAATCAACCGTCGAGCAAATCCGCCGGCGATTTGACAACGACGTGGAGCGCTTTTCCAATTTGCAGACGGGGCAATCTTCCACAGTGGATGCGCCGCTGGCGTTGGAACTCATGACCAGCGCGGCGTCTGTAACCAATCCAGAGGCAAGTCACCTTTTAGACGTGGGCTGTGGCGCAGGAAATTACAGTTTGAAGCTGCTGGAAAAGCTGCCCAATCGAGACGTCACGCTCATTGATCTGAGCCGGCCCATGCTCATGCGGGCCAAAGCGAGGGTGCAGGCGGTGACAAACGGCCGTATCCACACCCACCAATCCGATATCCGTGAACTTGAGTTAGGGGAAAATCAGTTTGACATCATCATGGCGGCGGCTGTTTTGCACCATTTGCGGGAGGAGGCGGAGTGGACGACCGTTTTCCAAAAGTTCTTCCGGGCGTTGAAGCCGGGCGGCTCATTGTGGATTTCTGACCTGGTGACGCATACGGCCGTTCCCATTGAGCAAATGATGATTGAGCGATACGGCCGTTACCTCACCGAACTCAAAGATGAAGCATACCGCGACCACGTCTTCGCCTACATCGCTGCCGAGGATTCCCCCCGCCCCCTGCTCTTCCAAATTGATCTGTTACGCGAAGTTGGCTTTGTGCAGGCAGAGATTTTGCACAAGAACAGTGTGTTTGCCGCCTTCGGCGCAATCAAGCCAATGGCGTAAAAAGTGAGAAGTGAAAAGTGGCAGGTAGAGAGACTTGGGTCGCCTGAGCACTTGCCAACTGGCAAACTCGCTTACTGGCAAACTAACTTTTGGACTCTGGGCGAGGGTCCAGCAGTTGATCGATGAACATCCAGACGACGCGAGCGTAGTGGAAGATGAGGGGGGAAGCCAGCAAGAGCGCCACAGTTGCGCCGATGAGATAGCCCCAGATGGACGGCCGTATCGTAAAATACAAAATCACCACCGCCGGTACGGCAATGAAAAAACTCATCACGTATCCCACAAACACAGCCATCATAAAGTAGCCGTCCTCGCGCTCAAAGTGGATGCCGCATTGGGGACAATCTTCATGCATTCGCATAGGCGTATGGAAAACATTCCCTTGCCGACAGTTGGGACATTTCATCTGCAAAATGGCTTTGAGCCAATTGGGTTTGGGTTGTTGGGGGGCTGTTTTCAAAGGTGTTTTCCCGATTTCAGGCCGATTTTGGGGCAAAAACGGCCGTTTTTCACAAATACTATACGAAATATCAAAAATTCCGAATTAATTATGAGCTACTCACAATTTGTTCCTGAACGGCCGTAATTTCCCGAATTCCTTGCTCAGCCAGCGTCAGCAGCTGGTCAAATTCGGCCCGGCTGAACGGTGCTTTTTCGCCCGTCCCCTGCACTTCCACCAACAAACCGGCGGCCCCGTCATTTGACGCCATTACCACGTTCATGTCCACCTCGGCGGCAACGTCTTCTACGTACGGCAAATCAAGCAGCGGCACGCCATCAACAATCCCCACGCTAATGGCGGCAATCTGCTGCTTGATCACGGCGGCGGGCAAAATATCCTGGGCGATGAGCGGCCGTAACGCCAGCTGCAAAGCCACCCAGCCGCCACAAATTGCCGTGGTGCGCGTGCCGCCATCCGCTTGCAGCACGTCGCAGTCTACCGTGATGGTGCGTTCGGCCAGCAATGACAAATCCAGCGCCATGCGCAGGCTGCGCCCAATAAGCCGCGAGATTTCCTGCGTGCGGCCTTTGGGCCAGCGCTGCTCGCGCCGGGTGCGCTGTTGGGTGCTGCGCGGCAGCATGGCATATTCGGCCGTCAGCCAGCCGTGCGGATCCGGCTGATTGCGCAGCCACGGCGGCAGGCTCTCTTCGATGGTAACGTTGCACAACACGTGCGTCTCGCCAAATTTGGCCAGGACGGAGCCTTCGGCCATTTTGGTGAAATGGGGCACAAAGGTGATGGGACGTAATTGGTTGGGGGAACGGCCGTCTGCTCGTTTCATGCCCGGTAGTATACCCGAGGAACAGTTGCCCCGCACCGAAATTGACCTAAACTCTATCCATGAAGGATGGCGTATGAAAAAAGTTCTGCGAATTACGGCTTACATTTTCATTTTCTTGCTTCTGGTTCTGCTGATCGGCCCATTTCTGATTCCAATTCCCCCGCTCACAGACACGGTCCCGGCGCGGACGCTGGCCAGCGAACCCAGCCAGTTTCTCACGCTCCCCTTTCCCGGCACTGATGGCCTGGAGATTCATTATTGGGACAGCGGCGCAGGCGAGCCAACCTTTTTGCTGCTGCACGGCTTTGCCTCTAACCTGTACACCTGGGACGAGGTCTTCCCTTATTTTGCCGAACACGGCCGGGCCGTTAGCTATGATCGACCCGCCTTTGGTTTGAGCGCCCGGCCGCTGGCAGGCGATTGGCAGGAACAAAACCCATATTCACGCGAAGCGGCCGTTTCCCAGGCAATCACCTTCATGGACGAACTGAACATCGAGACGGCCGTCCTGGTGGGCAATTCGGCCGGTGGTGCATTGGCGATGCAAATTGCTGCAGCACATCCTGAGCGCGTCGATGGCCTGATTTTGGCTTCACCCGCCGTCTATACTGGCAACGGAGCACCCGCGTTCGTGCAGACACTGGCCCAAACGCCGCAGCTGCAGCGGATTGGACCGCTCTTTGCCCGCATTCTTGCCACCCTGGAACCGCCTGACTTTTTAACGGCCGTACAAAAAGAGCAGGCCGCTATCGCCCTCAAAGTAAACAACTGGGACAAAGCACTGTGGGAATTTACGGCCGCTTCCAGCCAGATCGATCTGCTCGCCCAGTTTAGCCGGCTCACCATGCCCACCCTGGTTATTACCGGGGAACTGGACAATATCGTGCCGGCCGATGAAAGCATCCGGCTGGCAGACGAACTGCCCAATGCCGAGCTGGTCGTTATTCCTGATTGCGGCCACATCCCCCAACAAGAATGCGAAGCACCCTTTTTGCAAGCCGTAGAAGATTGGCTCGCCACGCGCCCCGGAAAATAAATCATGAATGTGTAAGCCATCTGCCACATTCCACTTTTCACTTCTTACTTTTCACTTTCTCTTATCTCCCTTTCTCATCTCCAATTCAGAAACGGCCGTTTTTATTAAGCCGCTCTCAGCCGCACTTTACACTTTGTTTGCAATTCCCTGCCAAACTATTCCCCATTGAGACATTAACGTTATCTATTTTGGAGGCAAAATGAATAAGCAAAATCAGTTAAAGCGGTTGTGGCTGCCCCTGTTTGTGGTGCTGGCTTTGATGCTGGCCGCCTGTGGCGCAGTGGAAACGGCCGTTACCAATCCGATCACCCAAACCATTAACACCATTACTGAAGAAGCCGTGCCGGAAACGGCCGTTCTGGAAGAAGCCCCGCCGGAAACCGTTTTTGAAGTCGCCGAACCGGCTCCTTCTGTAGCCGAAACGGCCGCCAACGATCCGATGGCCGATCTGTTTGTGCAGGAACAGGCGTATGTTTCTATTTACGAACAGGTGAATCCGGCCGTTGTTAACATCCTTGTGGGCAATGGCCAGGGCTCCGGCTTCTTGTTCGACAGCAGCGGGCACATTGTCACCAACAACCACGTAGTCGCCGGTGGCAGCGAGATCGTCGTCGTGTTTGACGACGGCCGTCGCCTGCCAGCCACTGTTGTGGGTACTGATCCCTCGTCTGACCTGGCAGTGATTCAAGTGGATGCTAGCCAAATCAGTGACATCACGCCAGTGACTTTGGCGGATTCAGATGCCTTAAAGGTGGGCCAGATTGTCGTTGCTATTGGCAGCCCGTTTGGCAAGGGAGGCAGCATGACGACTGGCATCATCTCCGCGCTGGACCGACTGTTCCCCGGTGCAGTTGGCCCGGACGGAACATCTTTCCAAATCCCCGATATCATCCAGACCGATGCGGCCATCAATCCCGGTAACTCCGGCGGGCCGCTGCTCAATCTACGCGGTGAGGTGATTGGCGTCAACACCGCCATCGAATCACCCGTGCGCGGCTCTTCCGGCATTGGCTACGCGGTGCCGTCTAACATCGTGAACAACATTGTGCCGCAGATTATTGCCAACGGCCGTGTCGAGACACCGTGGCTGGGCATCTCCGGCGGACTATTGACGGCTGAGGCAGCGTCGGCGCTTAATCTACCGGCTAACCAAAGCGGTATTCTCATTGGTGACGTAATTAACGGGGGACCCGCAGCTGCCGCGGGTCTACGTGGCGGCAATAACCCAGACGTCATCATTGGCGTGGATGGCCGAGAAATTACAGCATTTGATGATTTACTGGGCTATCTGGTGCAGCAAACGGTAGTGGGCCAAACCATTGAATTGGAAATCTTGCGCGATGGTCAGCCGCAAACGGTGAACGTGACGCTTTCGGCACGTCCTAGCTAAGCAACTATATTTCCCCGGAAACTAATTTCAAGGTTTCAACCTTTAGAGAGTTTCCGGGGAAATTCAATTATTTTCTGGTACGCAGTACAAAAGCCAGAATTGCTGCCCCGAGAACGGCTGTTACACCAACGGCCGTTCCCATCTTCTTCACTTTTGGCTTCATTTCCTTCTCTTCCAATAATTCCACCACCGGCTCAATTCGCTGCTTAAGCGATGTGCCAAAAGCCAGATGAATAATGCCTGATCCCAGCTTGTAATTCCCTGGCTGGCGCAAAATGGTGGCAATATCAAACGGCAGCGGCGGATTGCCCACGACAAACGCCCGCGTCTGTGTAAATTGCAGCAAATCCTTCTTGCCGTGCGTGCGGCCAATGCCAGATTCCTTCACCCCGCCAAACGGCAGGCGCGGAATGGCAAAATGAGTCATCGTGTCGTTGATGTTGACCGAACCAACGTAAAGTTGGTGCGCCACCCGCTCGGCATGGGCCAAATCACGGCTCCACACCGAAGCACTCAACCCTAAATTAGAGTCATTGGCCAGTTGAATGGCGTGTACCTCATTATCGGCCATCATGATGGGAACCACCGGGCCAAACGTTTCCTCGCGCATGATTTTCATGCTGTGGTCCACGTTTACCATGACGGTAGGCTCCATGTACATCCCATCTCGCTTACCGCCGTGGATGATGTGCGCGCCCTTATCCAGCGCATCCTGCACATGGTCCTCGATGATGTCTACCTGCCGCTGGAAGGTCAGCGGCCCCAGATCATTGGGATTTTCAATATCTGGGCTGTAGCCTTGCTTCAACTTACGCGTTTCTTCCACAAACGCTTCCAAAAAGCGATCGTAGACCGGTTCGACGACGTAGATGCGCTCAACCGCCATGCAAGTTTGCCCGGTGTTATAGAATGCGCCCCAGGCGCCCCATCGTGCCGCCGCTTCAATATCCGCATCTTCCAGCACAATCATCGGGTCTTTGCCGCCCAGTTCACACACAACGGGCGTCATGTTTTCGGCCGCGGCTTTCATCACCAGCCGCCCGGTTTTGGTGGAACCAGTTAAAAAGATAAGATCGGGTTTGGATTGGACGAGGGCGGCGCCAACACGGCCGTCTCCATGCAAAAAGCGCACAAAGGGGGCCAGCTCCGGCACTTTTTTGAACAACTGCTCGATCATCACGCCGGTAGCGGCCGTTACTTCTGACGGCTTCACCAAAACGGTGTTGCCCGCCAGCAGCGCCGACACAACCGGGGGCAAAATAAGCACCAGCGGATAGTTCCACGGCCCAATGATGCCCACCACGCCATGCGGATGCTGCTCGATGTAACACCGCTTGAAAATTTGCAGTCCCGGCGAAATGCGGCGGCGGCGCAGCCAGTGTGGTGCACGGCTGCAATATTGGTTCATGAGATCGACGCTCATAAACAGCTCAGACAGGGCATCCTGACGACTTTTGCCATTGTCCTGGTTCATAACGGCCGTAATCTCATCCATCTCATCGATCACCAGCGCTTGCAGCTTGCGCACGATGCGCACCCGCTCTTTAATGGGCTTGGCCGCCCACGTTTGGGCAGCGGTGCCCATTTCGCGCCGGGCATTCTGCACTTCGGCCGCCGTTGTCATAGGCACAGAGCCAAACTGCTCACCCGTAGCCGGATTGACAAACGGTAAAAATTCTAACTTCCCATTCAACGGTTGACCCTTAACTACCTCAACTGTTGTTCCCATGCGTCATGCTCCTTTATTCTTTTCCACCTGTTGTCAAGTGACAGTGACTTTCTCTCTGCTAATTGTTCATCCATCAAACCAGAAATGACTGTCACCTCTGGTCTGCCTGATTATCGTTTTCGCCACAAACTAAATAGTAGCATACCGCCCAAGGCAGCCAGTCCAGCCCAGGCAAAAATGCGCTGGCGACGGCCGTTTTCTTGCTGCGCTTGTGGCAAATGGGCCGGGGCGGTTAACGGCCGTATCAATTCAGCTTCATCGGCGGATGGTACCAAACTCATCGCTCGCTCCGTCATCGCCGTGATGGTCAGGCTGGGATTCACGCCCAAATTGGCCGGAATCACCGAGCCATCGGCCACAAACAGGCCGGGATAGTTAAACACTTCATGTTTGGTATCAATCACACCCTGTGCTTCATTGGCGGCAATGCCACAGCCGCCCAAAATATGGGCCGTAGACGGCGTTTCCAGCAGCACCTCATTCACCGTCGATTGGGGAATACCGTTAACTTTCTCGGCAAAACGGGTCACCACGGAGCGTCCGGCCTCGATCACAGCTGGAATCGGCAGGCTATCGTCCCGTTCGCTCACCAGGCCGCGGCGGAACAGGGTAAACAGGCTGCGTCCCCGCTTGAGCCGCATCCGGTTTTCGGCCGTTTGCATAATGAGCAAAATGGTGGAATCTCTGGCCCAGTCGGGCAAAAAACGGGCTTTGAGGAAGTCGTACGGCCGTTTCACCCCCTCCACTAAAAAGCGGCCAAAACGCCGCCAGCCGCTCCCCTGCAAGCTCACCAGCGGCACCGCCAGATTGCGCATCAACGACGAGCCGCGCGAGTAACGCACCGGCTCTACGCTTGTCACCTCATCCAGCCAAAAGTGGGAGGTGATGGCCACGCCCTTGGAATAATCCACTTCGCCTTCGCGGGCCGTTACGCCCATGAGCGCCTCGCTGTTGCTGCGCACCATCCAGCCCAACCGCTGCGACAACAGCGGCAAGGTTTTGTGCTCGTCGCGGCATTTCAGCAGCAAATTGACCGTTCCCAGCACCCCAGCCGAAATGACGACGTTGCGCGCCTGCACTGTTTGCTTCCGTTTGAACATCCAGTCGGTGACTTTTTCGTACTCAATTTCGTACCGTGCCGCGCCGGGTTGAGGGCCGTATAACGGCTGTATCCCCAACACATTCGCCTCAGACCACACCTCTGCGCCCCACTTTTCGGCAAAGTAAAGATAATTTTTGTCCAGTGTATTCTTGGCATTGTAGCGGCAGCCCACCATGCAGCCGCCGCAGTGCACACATCCCGCTCGGTCTGGTCCTTCGCCGTCAAAAAACGGATCCGGCACCGTTTCCCCCGGATCGCCAAAGAAAATAGCGACGGGCGTGGGTTTGAAAGTGTGCCCCTGACCCATCTCATTGGCAATTTCTTGCAAGCGATAATCTGCCGGCCAAAATAGTGGGTTTTCGCGCACGCCCAGCATCCGGTTGGCCGTCTTAAAGTGGGGACCCAGCTCACTGCGCCAGTCAGCCATATCGGCCCATTCCGGCGCTTCGTAAAAGCGTTCGCCCGGCTCGATGTGGGTGCTGGCATACACCAGGCTGCCGCCCCCTACCCCACTGCCGTTTAGAATCATCATGTCATCTAAAAAGTTAATGCCCATGATGCCAAAGCAGCGCAGCGCCGGCTGCCACAAATATTTAAAAACGTTCCAGTTACTCTTGGGGAAATCTTCGGCACGATACCGTTTGCCGCGTTCCAGGACGAGCACGCGGTACCCTTTTTCGGTCAGGCGCATGGCGGAAACGCTGCCGCCAAAACCGGACCCAATAACGACATAGTCAAACACATCGTCATTCGCTGCGTAGGAAGGCGTAGGTGATTGGCTCATTTTTAAACTCGACTTGTTAGACGGCCGTATCAGCCAATTGGCTGCCCCCATCTAATCGCTATGACCTTGAACTTAACACAGTGCGTTACTAAATATAACACGGTGCGTTATATTTTACGCAATTTATTGCCGTTTGTACACCCTGATCAAAAAAACAAACAAAAAATCGGCCAAATTTACCAAGCGAAGCATACTCAAAAACTACCCGAAAATTCTCAAGAACTTAATGTCAACCGCGGTTGACACTTCTTTGACGCACCTGATCCTTCGTGTTATTGTTTACCGGCAAAACAATGCAAAAATCAAAACGACTAACGCACGAACGCATATCTTATTTTTTTCTCTGCGCCTCCGCGCCTCTGCGTTAATTTTTTAAGGAGAAGCGATGACCAAAATTATTGCCATTGCCATGCAAAAAGGCGGCGTGGGCAAAACCACCACCACCATTAATCTGGCCGCCGCTCTAGGTGAGTTGGGCTACCGCGTTTTGGCAGTAGATCTGGACCCCCAGTGCAACCTCACCCAACATGCCGGCTTTGATCCCGACAATCTCAGCCCTACCATTTACGACGCCTTTAAAGCTGAAATTGACGGCTATGAAAGTGATGTGCTTGGCTCCATTTACGAAACGGACGAAAAATTTCACCTGCTGCCCTCGCAGGCTGAACTCAGCCTTATTGAGCTGTCGCTCATCAACACGCTCAGCCGGGAGCGGGTACTTTCCACAATTTTGAGTGAGGTCAAGAAGCAGTACGATTACATCCTGATTGACTGCAATCCGTCGCTGGGGCTGCTGGTGGTGAATGCGTTAACGGCCGCTTCCAGCGTCATCATTCCCATCCAAACCGAATATTTAGCCGCCCGTGGTGCCCTCATGATCCTCTCCAGTATCGAAACCGTGCGCCGCAAAAAGCTCAATCCCAATCTGATTATCGAAGGCATTTTGCTCACCATGGCCGACACGCGCACCACCCTCACCCGCGATATTCTCGCCGCTATCGACAATCAGTATGGCGACGGCATCCGCATCTTTGAACCCATTGTTAAGCGTTCCGTCCGCTTTGCTGAAAGCGCCGTCGCCGGGCAAAGCATCATCGCTTACGAGAGCAGCGGTCAGGGGGCTGAAGCGTACCGTCAGGTTGCCAAACAGATTGCCAAGGGAGCATAACGATGGGCCGAAAAAAACGAGGCAAAATTAACCTTTCTCAACCGAGTAAACCGCATGCCGGTGACCTGGAAAAATTGTTCAGCACCAATGACGATGTGGAACAGGCATCTGGTCTGGTGCTGCTGGCGCTGCGCGTGGATGCCATTCAGCCAGACCCCGCACAACCACGCCAAACCTTTCCCCAAGAAAGTCTGGAGGAATTGAGCGAAAGCATTCGCCAGGATGGCGTGATTCAGCCGATCGAAGTGACCGAAATTGCCCCTAACAACTACCTGATTGTGCACGGTGAACGGCGCTGGCGTGCCGCCCAGATGGCCGGCCTGGAAACAATTCCGGCCGTCGTGCAGCGGCGCAACTATGACAATGTGACCCGCTTTGTGCGCCAGCTGGTAGAAAACATCCAGCGTGAGGATTTGAACGATGTGGATCGGGCGGCAGGCCTGCTGCGGCTGCGGGATTTAATGCAAAACGAGCTGGATGCAGCTCGCGAAGAAGGCGTAACGAGTGATGAGCCATGGAGCAAAAAGATTTCCTGGGCCAAAGTGGGCAAGCGGCTAGGCTATTCGCGGCAGCGCATTCACCAACTCATCAAGCTGTTGGATTTGCCTGATGAAATTAAGGATGACGTGCGCGAAGGGGTGTTGAGCGAGCGGGACACGCGTATTTACCAGGGATTGAAGCCGTCGCAACAGCGAGCATTGCACAAGGCACGTCTGGCCGGCGATTTATCCCCGGCCGAGGTGAAAGATGTCGCCCGGTATCTTAAAGACAATCCAGACAAGACTGTCTATCAAACCATTCGAGAGTTGCAGGAGATAGAGGAGGCTCAGGAACGGCCGTACGACCCCACCCTATCTTTACCAGACGAACTCCCCGAAGAAGAACTACTGACGACGGCAGACCGCTCCACTCTGATGCGCGAAGAAGACACGCTGCCAGACCTGGCCCCCGGCACCATGCGCGTGGACAACATCACCCGGCTGGGCTACATCATGCAGCATCTATCGCGCATTCGCGCCCGAGGCTTGCCGCCCGGGGAAAAGGCAGAAGTGGTTAGCCGGCTGAAGATCATTCAGCAGCACGTGAACAGCTTGCTTGTAGCAATTGGGGAAGAAAAGTAAACAGCGGGCAGCTATTTTATGAATCCGCCTTGGCCATCACCATAGGGCCATTGGCAGAAACGGCTTCTTCATCAAGCCGCTCAAAACGGTAGCCTACGCCGCGTTCATTGTGAATATAATCAGGATTTGACGGATCCGTTTCCAGCTTTTTACGCAGATGCCCCACAAAAATCCGCACGTAGTTGACGTCAAACGTGTAAGAACTATCCCACACTTTAGCAAATAATCTCTCGTGATCCACCACGGCCGGAGAGTCCATTACCAGGGCTGTCAGCAGCGCAAACTCCTTCTTGGTTAGCTTGAGCAGCTCCCCGTCTTTAATCACTTCCCGCTTGCGCACATCAATCGAGAGGGTGTCATCTTCATACACTTTGCCATCTGGCGCTTTGGGCGACCAGCGCAAAGCTGAGCGAATGCGGGCCAGCATAACCTGCTGGTTAAACGGCTTGGTGACGTAATCATTGGCTCCCAGATCCAGACCCCGTACTGTATCTTCATCGGTGACGTGTGCGGCCGTTAAAATGATGATAGGCACGGCCGATTTCTCGCGAATTCGCTCACACACCTGCCAGCCATCTACAACGGGCATACTCAAATCCAGCACAATCAGGTCTGGATCATGTTCTTCCACCATTTCTAACCCAGCCAGACCGTTTTCTGCCAGCAGGGGCTGGTAGCCATTATTGAGCAGCAAATGTTTCATCACCAGCAACATTTCCCGGCTGTCATCTATTACCAGAACTTTTTCTTTGTTTACCATCACTCAATCTCCAAGTCCGGCCAATATATCACCGTTTATACTATACGGGGTAGTTTATGGTGAGGCAAGCAACCATGACAAAAAGTCTACCCTGGATCGACTAAAAATTGTGCGTCGCTACTCCAGGCCACGGTAAAACTGTCAACCGCGGTTGACGTTTCACGGGAAACATTTATGTAAATGCATTGTCGATTCTGGCGTTACGTTCTACGATTGGGGACGCAGAAAACAGAGAGAAATAAAGGGATCAACGAGAGATATTTATGGGCATTCCAGGTAAAGCAACGGCCGTTGCCACACAATCTTACTTCCAGCAGCATCCTGACGTCTGTACAACCATGATAGACGAACTGAACTGGCAAATTAGCCAGGCAGGCTTTGGCAGCTACCGCGTGGCGGCCGGTGAGAAAACCCACGAGCAAGCGCTGCGGCAGGCGCTGCAAAGCGGCATCAATCTCATCGACACCAGCAGTAATTACGGGGATGGCGGCTCTGAGCGGCTGATTAGCCGCATCCTGGCAGAGCAGATTGATGCTGGTAACTTACAGCGGGAGCAGGTCGTTATCGTCTCGAAAGCCGGCTATTTGCAGGGATTTAACTATGCTTTGGCCCAACAGCGCAAAAAAGAGGGACGGCCGTTTCCCAACCTAGTGAAATATGCCGAAGGGCTGGACCATTGTATCCATCCCGAGTTCCTGGACGATCAGCTCACCCGCAGCCTGGAGCGGCTGAATTTGGAAACGCTGGATGTCTTTCTGCTGCACAACCCGGAATATTATCTAAGCTGGGCCCAACGCCGTCCAATCCCGCTAGACGAAGCGCGCCGCACCTACTACCAGCGCATCCGGCTGGCGTTTGAATTTTTAGAGCAGGCGGTGGCCGACGGCCGTATCCAAAGCTACGGCATCAGCTCCAATACCTTTCCCGAACCGGCCCGCAGCTACACCTTTACTGATCTCAGCCGCATCTGGCACATTGCCCAAGAGATTAGCGCCGACCATCATTTCCGCTGGGTGCAGTTGCCCATGAACCTGCTGGAAACCGGCGCAGCCACCGAAGCCAACCAACCAGATGGTCAAACCGTGTTACAGTTTGCCCAGGTGCATCATTTGGCGGTGTTGGTCAACCGGCCGCTCAACGCCATCGTGCAGGAGTCATTGACCCGTTTGGCTGACGTGCTGCCCCCCAGCTACCCGGCCACACCGGAGGAGGTGTCAACCGCGGTTGACAGTTGCGTGCAGCTGGAAACTCAGTTTGCCAGCCAATATCTGGCCACTCTCAATCTGGACCACGAAACCAATCAGCAGCTGCTTGATTACCTCTCTGTCGGGCGCATGTTGGAAGGCAATTGGGGTGGTTTTGGCACGTTTCAGAACTGGCAAGACGTGAAAGCACGCTTTATTCTACCGCGCTCGCAAACGGCCGTAGAATTCCTCTCCAACCGCCCAAATTTGCCCGCTGAAGTCGCTTTGTGGCTCGATGGGTATGTGGAGGCGGCCAATATCGCTCTGGCGGCGTTAAGCGCGTATTATCAGGAGCAGGCAGCCAAACGCACCACGCGCATCAAGGAAACGGCCGTTGCTGCCGATCCTGATTGGCAGGCAGAAACATTGAGCCAAACGGCCGTACGCGCCCTGCGCAGCAGCGCCGGCGTGAGCTGCGTGCTGGTCGGCATGCGACAACAGCCGTACGTCCTGGATGTTTTGGCTGATCTGGCTCAACCGACTCCTGTGAAAAATCGAGCTGAATCGTGGCGAGAAATGCGTCAAAGCAGTGAAAAGTGATAGAGTGCAAAGTAAAAAATGGGAATAGGACAAAAATTGTGACCTATCTGGTTAAAATCGTGTCAAAAGCATAGCAACACAATACAAAGGAGAAAAACATGGACGAATTAGTGAAAATGGTGTCAGAAAGAACGGGATTGCCGGAAGACCAGGCCAGAAAAGCGGCCGAAGCCGTCTTGGATTTCCTCAAAGAGAAATTACCAGCCCCTCTGGCTGGACAACTGGATAACCTGGTTGAGAACCCCAACACAGCCAGTCAAGCGTCGGGCCTGTTGGATAATTTGTTTGGCAAGAAATGAGAGGGAGACGTCAGTGAAAAGTAAGAAGTGAAGAGTGGAGTATCTTTTTACTTTTTACTTTTCACTTTTTACTGCTTTCATCGGGCAAAATCTCCCGGTACAAAAACCAGCTCCCCAACCGCTGCTCTTGTCCTTTCGGTGCCCGGTCGTAGTAGATTTCGAAGAGACGGCCGTCGGCCACCTGCACCCGAAAATAATACCGCCCCACACCCCACGAACCCCGTTTTGCCGCTTTTTTTAGATTTTCTGGCCGCATATTGTTGGCCATTCGCCCACGACGGCCGTAATCACGCCACTCCTGCAAATTAGCCACAATCGCAAAAGAGTTGTCGCGCCAGACAAAGCGATCCGGGCAAGGTGGCTGCTTGGCAAAAAGAGGTGGTTTGTCAAACTCCACCGCAATCGGCTCGCCGACAAAGCGTGTGGGCGGCATCAGGGCGTCCAGCTCAGTGAATCGGCCGCCGACAGTTCGAGGAGCTGGCGCACTTCGCGGCCGTCTGGCTGCATGAGAAAAATGCCGGATTGGGAGCTAAAAGCAAGGGAACGGCCGTCTGGCGCTAATACCCCATATTGTCCCACCCGCGCTTCTGTGGTGATCGGTTCCGGTTCGCCCCCCGTTATCGGCAAACGCCACCAGCGGGAAGGCAAATTGTGGGCCGAGGCCACTTCTACCCCCAGCAAACGCTCCCACCAGGTGGTTGAACTGGTCTGCTCCGCCACGGCTGAAAAGTAAAGCCATTGGCCATCAGCCGAAAAGAGCGGAGCGTCCAACGTCATGAACCGGTCGCGGGTCACCAGCACGGTAGGATTACGGCCGTCAGGCTCGGCCACAATCAACTCAGCCAGCAGTGAATCCTGGTCGATGCTTACGTAGGCCAGGGAACGGCCGTCGGGCGAAACTCGCGGCCAGATGCCATTCTCGGCCACCGCTGTCACCTCGCCCGAAGCCAGGTCAAGTCGCTCCAAAGTCGTACGAAAGGTAAACGCCGCCTCGTCCAACGGCGTCACGTGCGAATAGTAAAGCTGCTGCCCGTCCGGTGTCCAGGTGGGATTGAAGAAGACCTCCTGTTCGGCAGTGCGCTCAATGAGCAGGCGCGGCTCGCTGCGGCCATCGGCCAGGAGTAAATAGAGGCTACTGTAGCCAAACTGAATCTCGTTTTCGCCAGGAGAAGGGGCATAGGTCATGGCAATCTGGCTGCCGTCGGGCGAAGCAGCCATGTGGCTGAGCCAGGCGTTTTCCGGCACTTCAAACAGCGTCTGGCTGCTGCCGCTGGCAAAATCGTAGCGCATTAAGGCCTGGCGGCGCGGCTCCTGCAAAATGTAGAAGAGGGCGCCGGTGTTATCGGTTGTTTCGCGGGAAACGGCCGTATCATCCCCATCACCACCACAAGCCACCAGCAATAAAAAAATGACGATAAGCAATGTTTTGGCAGGATTCATGGGGCAATTGTACCCGGTTTTGGGGGAGACTGGAGATTGGAGATTGGAGATTAGAGTTTGAGGGGGAGCTGGAAAGACGGCCGTTTGCCATCCAGCAGCACGTAGGGAGCCAGCCGCTTGGTCGCAATGCCCAACTGCTGCAAATGGTTAAGCTCGCTCAACCGGCCCCTGCGCCGGGCGTTGAGAATGGTGTGACTGTGTTTGGGGCCAATGCCGGGCACGCGCAGCAGCTCCTGGCGCTCGGCTTTGTTTAACTCGACTGGATCATGCTGCAAGTTGGCCTGCGCCCAGGCCAGTTTGGGATCAATGTCTAGCGGCAAATTGCCTTGTTGGTCAAACGGCATCTCCTCCAAACCAAAATCATAATCACGAAAGAGGAACGACGTCTGGTAGAGGCGCACTTTGCGCATGGGGTTTTCGGCCGGCTGGTTCTCCAGCGGCGTGTCATGAATGGGGCTGAAAGCAGAAAAATAGGCGCGCTTGATGTGTAGACGCTTGGTCAAATATTCGGTCGTGGACAAAATCTCTACGTCTGTTTCGCCAACAGCGCCTACCACAAACTGGGTAACGGTAGAGGGCCAACGACCGTTCCAACCCAAATGCGCCGGTTCTTCCTGCCGAATTTGCTCGATGAGTTGTAACGGCCGTACCAGCTCCTCCAAAAATACCTTTTTGGGAGCCAGCAGCGCCAGCCGCTTGTCGTTGGGTGCTTCCAGGTTCACCGACAGCCGATTAGCCAGGGTCATAGCGTGGCGCAGCTGATCTTTTTCGGCACCGGGCATCACCTTCAGGTGTAAATAGCCTTTGAACTGATACTTTTGGCGCAGGATTTCGGCCGTTTCCAGCAGACGATCCTGCGTTGCCACGCTGCCTTTGATAATGCCGGAGCTGAGAAACAATCCTTCGACCATTCCCGCCCGGTACAGCTGCATAAACGCCTTGGCCATCTCTTCCGGCTGGAAGTTATGCCGCCGGTAATTACGCCCGGCGCGGAAGGGGCAGTAATAACAGTCCCTCTCACAGGCTGACGTGAGCAATGTTTTAAGCATGGGCATCGTCTTGCCACCAGGCATCACAGCATGGCTAATGCCCAATGCATCTTGCTTGGCTGCGGCATGGCTGCGCCTTTTAACCGGTGAGCCCTCTGGCGAATTGCGTGGCGTTACCACCTGGCCACAAGGCGCAACTTCCGGTGCAGGGCGCAAATCTGTTTCCTCCGCCGGCTCCAAATGCATATTAACGGCAATATCTTGCAGCTTGACAATGGCTTCCATAATGCGGACAATTATAGAACATTCGTTCGCAGTACACAAGGGCACAAAAAGACCTAAAAGCAATCAAACTTGTGAGAGTTCTTCTGCAAAAACCTTTGGGGCCAGCGTGGTAACGTTACTTTTAAGCCCCAACTGACACTGAAAAGGCGTGAACAATCCGTTTATTTTTGTGACGATTTGAAGAATTAAGCATCCCAACTGTAAATAACAATACAAAATCTCCCACACAAACCAGGTAAATTTTAACCACGACATAACAACCGGGGGTGAAGGGAGCCATCCGGTAAAGGTAGAGTAATAATGATGCGTATACAAAGTGAAACAAACGGCCGTCCGCAGCCAATGCCGCGGGCACAAACAGGGCCGTTTAAAGATAGATTAATAGAAGCAAAAGCAAATTTGATTACGGCCGTTTTGGCCGGACAAAGCAGCTATGTTCAGGGGGTAGATGCACCGCTGCGCTACCGGCTGCTAACCGACACCGCCCTGCGGCTGGCAGAATTAAACCAGGTCGCTGCTTATTTTGATTTGTCCGACCTGGCCTATCAATATGATTTAACCACCTGGGTACAAAACTGCATTCGTTTACTGGCAATCCAATTGAATCTGCCACTGCCCACGGCAAGCTGGTGGTCTGAATATGGCGAAGCCGAGCCAATCGCTGTTTTTATGCAGTTTTTGGGAGAAAATGTTCTGGGGCAGGTAGAGAAACCTGTACTTCTCTCATTTGACGAGGCAGATCAGCTGCTTCGCGCACCGTTGGCGGCCGATTTCTGGCGTTTGCTCAATCAAATAAGCCTGGCTCGGGAGCAAAAGCGGGAATTTGAACAGTTGACGCTGGTTTTGTGGGGGAAAGCTTCGTGGCAGCAGTTGGCGGAAAACGGCCGTTTCCCCACCAACATCTTCAAGCAAATTATTCTTTAGACCGGTATGCCGCTTCCAACGCTTCAACCTGGCGCAGACAGCGATCATCAACTTCGTTAGGCACGTAGGCGGTGTTGAACCAGGTTTCCAAAATCTCCTTAGCCTTCACCTCCGACAAGCGCCGCAAAGAGAGACACAGCACATTGGCCTTATTCCAGAGGCGGGCACCGCGCGCGGTGCCCGCCTCATCACACAACGCAGCACGAATCCCCGGCACCTTGTTTGCCGCCAGACTCACACCCGTTCCCGTCCAGCAAAAAAGAATGCCTTCATCAGCCGCCCCATTGGCCACCGTTTCCGCCACCTCGCGGGCCACGTTTGGCCAATCTTGCGCTTCATCACGCAGTGGGCCAAACAGAACGACCTCGTGCCCGCTCTCTTGCACCAAAGACACGACGTGGTTTGTTAAATGCGTTTTCTCATCTGAGCCAATTGCAATTTTCATAATATCTTTTTTTATGAGTAACTCATAATTTATTCGATCGGCTACTCGACTGCAAATTCAAATAGAAATTGATTTTACGAGATTCCGGGCTGCATGGTGGCTGCGTTGCGCTTTAGCTTGGCGTAAGACGGCCGTCCCGCTTTGGTTGGCTGATTGACGGCCGTTGGATACACCAAGGTCACCCCATTTTGCCCTAAAGTATGAATTCGCTCAAGTTCCATCAGCCGCTGCATATCTGCTTCTGAGAATTGGCTTACCACCTCATGCAGACGCGCCAGGGAGCGTGCCTCATTTTCGGTTTGTACCGCCCGCTCCTGAGCCGCTTCCAACGCGGCCTTGACGTGCCGCGGCATATCGATGGCCCCAACCATAACGCGGGAAAAGGAGAACCCGGCTTCAGCCAAACGAGATGTTAACTGCTGCCGCACCGCCCGCTCCAGCCGCCGCGTGGCGCCCGGTTCACACAGCTGGTCAATGGTCATCTCGCCAATGACGTGGCGCAGGCAGTTGTTCAGATGTTTGCTGACGATGCTGTTGGCCTTTTTGGGCAAATTCCGAGCCAATTTTGGCCGGGATGAAGCTTTAATCTGGAAGGGATCAATGTCAAAGTTGACGCTCCACTCCACGTCCAGGGCAATGCCGCCGTTGGTTTGCACACCCTGGCAACAGCCGTTTGCCAAACCAGATCCCGTAGGAATGGTGTGCGAAAACTGCTCCATCAGTGGGTTAAATGGATGCCGCCCACTGGGCACAAAGCGGGCAAATGCCTGCTGCCGCTTGTCAAAAATCACACCAACCTCCATCTCGGGAATGCGAATGAAGCCAAATTTTGTGTAGGTCCAAATGCCAAGTAACGTAAGGAGGAATACGGCCGTTCCCCACAACCATAATCCACCCCAGGCAAAAGCGGCCCCGGCAACACTCATTGTCAAGATAACAAATAATTTAAACATGAGAACACCCCTTGTTGATCAGTGAAATCCATAGCCGTTAGTGTATTATAAACACTTATGCGCCGCAGTATAGTGTAATAACTACACTTTGTCAACCCCCGCTTGCAAAACGCGAATTTCTCCCCGTATAATCAACATCATCAAGCAGCAACTAACACAAGGAGTTTCTCAATGCTAAAAAACGGAACGTTTACCGAGGGATGGATGGATATGCCACCCGTTGGCAATTTGATCAATCAGCAGCCCAATGGATGGATTTTGCGCTGGATAGAACCGGGTAACCCACTGTTTGGTGCCAACGACAAAGCGGGTGGTGTGCCTGAATGTGTCCACAAATTGGCCAAACAGCTGCCAGCCAACGAGCAACTAGGCGCCAAAGATGCCCTCATTTTGGCCGGAGACACCACCTACAAAATTTTCCACGCCGGCAGCCCGTTTGGCGTAGAGCTTAAACAAGTTGTCACCGGACTAAAGCCGGGCAGCGAGGCCACCCTGGAAGTTCCGGTTTTGGCAGTGCTTTATGATGAAACGGACCCATTTGGTGCTGAGTCTGGCGTGTGGGTCAATGGACAGGGGCAGTGGGTCAATGGCGGCCAGATGGGTAACCGCAAATGGCACCGTCACAAGGTAACGTTTACCGTGCCAGACAACGGCACAGCCATCATCGAGGTCCGGGTAAAAAGCAAATGGCCACGCAAGAAAGACTTTTTCATTGATGGCATCACGCTGGAGGCAGAAGCTGCGTCAGAAACTGAGGAAGAAGTTCCGATTATCTTGCCGGATCCCATTGTCATACCAGGTGGAGACAAAGAAACATCTGAAACAACAGCGCCAAAGCAAACCGTGTCCGTCAAACTGCCCGCGGGCATGAAGCTGATAACGGCCGTTTCCAACGAAGCCAACACGGTAATCTTGATTGTTCCTCCAGGGGTCACCGTAGAAACGGGTTAATTTTTGCTGCGATTGATGATCATGATGCCGCCGACAATAAGCACCACGCCGACGAGCATAACGGCCGTAATCTTTTCATCTAGCAGAAAAACACCGCCCAAACCGGCAAAAATCGGCACAACGTAGCCTGTCATAGCGGCGGCCGTGGCGCCAAAACGCTTCACGTTGTAAACTGCCAGCAGCAGCCCGGCAAAAGTGCCCACTAGGGCCGCATACAGCAGCGCGACGTAGCCGCCGGGCGTCACAGCATGCAAATCAAACCCAATCGTCAGCGCCGACAGCGGCATGACGACCACGGCTGCCACAAACATGCGAACGCTGGCCACGTCAAATGAATTGTAATCGTTGAGATATTTGCGAATATAAACGGCCGCAGCACCACCCGCTGTCATTGCCACCAGCATCAAAACGTAGCCCAGCGGATTGGCTTTGCCCACGTCGGCCAGGCCACTTTCGCCACTAGAGGCCAACACGATAGTCCCGCCTAGCGCCAGGGCCACGCCAAACGCCTTGCGCCGGTTCAGTGCTTCATCCGGCAAAAAGAAGTGGGCCAGCAGCACGGTAATGGCCGGACTGGTAGTAATAAAAATGGCGGCCAGGCCGCTGGAGAGATATTGCAGGGCGGTGACGATGGACGTCATGGGAACGGCCGTGCCCAACACCCCCAAGATTGACGCATGAAGTCATAACCGGCGGTCGGTGGGCCAGCGGTAGCGGCGGCTCACCAGTGCATAAAACGCTACGTGCCCCAGGCCGGCCATCGTCAGGCGCAGGCCAATGTAGGTTGTTGGTTGAAACTGCCCCACGCTAAAGCGAGAAGCCACGAGAGTTGAGCCAAACAAAAAGCCCAAAAAAGAGATATAAGGCAAAGCCTGTGCCGTCATTGTTACTCCAAACCGCGCCAGTTTGTTAGATACCTATCTAATGCGCAGGGGAGATTATAGCGCAGGATTCTTTAGATCAAACAAAAACTATTCGGCCATAGAGAAATAATGATTCACAGTACTGTTGATTGAATTAATCTGTATGCTCAAGTTGGGTTTGGTAAGCATTTTTCAATACCCAGCCTATTGCAGTTCCCATTACAACCCAATAAATAAAATGAATGCGTGTTGGAAAGTAGATCCCACTTAGGTTTATGTACCCTAGAAAATATATAGACCTTAGCAAGGGGAGCATTAGATCACTGATAAGTACACTCATCACGCTGATTGGTATTAACCATTCGGCACGGGGAACTCGTCTCAAGATATACCATTGCAAACTACCTGCCAAAAGCCCGACAAAAGCCACAGCTGCCGCAAAGCCCAGAACATTTAATCTGAAGCTGAGAAAAGTCTCAACCCACATGAATAGAAGCCATATCAACAAGCTAGCCAAAATCCAGAAGCGTGTTCGAGACGACCACAAAGGGAGCATCATCCATTGTGCAACACCAATAACAAGTCCTGGAATGATCCACCATAATTCTGCATACCCAAACCAAAAAAAAATTGGTCTTCCAACGCTGACCATGGCACTAACAATGCCCCATTGGAGTCCAAATACCAGAACATTTCCTTGAGAGTTAAACAAGTTGAAGCGCCCCAATTTTGCCGCAAAAGCACCAATAATTGCCCCAATAATGGCACCAATGCTCAAGGCTAGAACAGTAAAGAACACCTCAGCTACTCCACTACTATCGATGTAACTACTGTCGCTAATGTTGAGTAACACCCACAAAATCGCT
This sequence comes from Anaerolineaceae bacterium, assembly GCA_002699125.1. GTDB lineage: Bacteria > Chloroflexota > Anaerolineae > Promineifilales > Promineifilaceae > Leptofilum. The sequence goes on along the minus strand of PABI01000156.1, from coordinate 16,958 downwards.
AAAATCGCTCTCCCTGTTGCTGCTCCAACTAGAGCAAAAAAGAAAATGACGGTCATCTTCTCTAAAAGCCGAAGCCGGAAAGGTCTATGATTGAAGAATAAATTATCTGCCTTTTGTGATGTAGGGTCTATATAGTTATGCGTGTTATTGTCCATGTAGTCCACTCCTCTTAGAAAGCTCCAGCATTGGACTAATTAGAATCAAAGCCGTTAGAGTAAACCTCGGTCTTAGCTAAAATATGGGCAACGAAACGATTATTCAGAGATGCAGAAGTACCAGTGGACCTGTTTTTGGGCCACGTAACGCCACCTTCCCAGGAAATCTCCTTGCTGCGGTGGATTGTTGTCGCTGCGGTAGAGATACCCGGCAAAGTTGCGCGGCGCGTTTTTCTCAGTGAAGAAGAAAACGGCCGTTGTTTCCCCCTCGGTTTCTACCCAAATACGGCCGCTGTCCACCGACAAATATTGATACGCCTCAGGCAAATTGATCATGCCGTTTTCACCCGGCAGCAGTTCGCCACTTTCCACCATTTGCGCCACGGCTTCATACTGGCTGATGCGCCAGCGAAAGCGCAGTGTCTCCCACAAGTCGGCAAAGGGCACCAGCTGCACGATGATCAGCGTACCCACGTTGATCGCTAGGGGCAGGGCGGCCCACTTAACGCCCCGCTCGGCACGGAAGGGCAGGTAAAACAGCGAGGCCAAAATGAGCGCCAGCAGCACAAATTGCAGCCCCTCTACCAGCGGCTGCGCCCAATACCCGTCCCGGCTTGATTGGCCTGCCTGTAACACGGCCGTTAACCCAATCAACACCACGCCAAACCAGGTAGAAAATAGTCCCAGCGACGGGAAATCAGGCTTGTACAGATCATCGGAAAGGATTGTTTGGCTCATGATCTACTCCTTGAGGCCAGTGATAAGTAAAAAGTAACATCCACTTATCACTTTTTACTTTTCACTTCTCCAGTTCCAAACGGGCCAACTGCGGCGGCAGGGCAAAGATGATGAAATAGGATCCGATGAAAACGGCCGTTAACAACATGGTCACCACAGCCGTTTCCAAAAATTGGTGGCGCACCAGCAAATGTTCGGCCAGATCGCGCAGCAAAACGGTGGGCTTCAGTAGTAAATCCCAACTGTTCCAGCGCAAAAAACGGCCGATATACACGCCGAAGCTGCTCAAACCCAACACAATCAGCACAAACAACCAGCCCGCCCAACGATTCCACGTTTTGGCCACCAGATCATGCAGCCAAAACAGCGAGGCAAAGCCCAAAAAGAGCCCAGCCAGGGCAAACGTCAGCAGCATGATCAGGTCATACCAGATTGGCACCTGGCCAATTCGCCCCAAATGGAGCAAATCGGTGAGCAGGTAAGGCGCGTTGGGGAAAAAGAGCAGCCACAGCCCGCCCCAAATCCATCGCCCCAAACGGCCGGCCCGCTGGCGGCGCGCCAGCAGAGCAAACAGCACCGGCAGCCAGGCCAAAAACAGATTCCACAGCAAAAAGATGAAGGCAAGGTTGCCCGTATAAACAAAGCGCACAAACCAGATGGCCCCGGCTAAACTGGACGTAAACAGCAGGGCAGCCAGGAGCAATAACGTGTGTTTTGTCGGTGTTTGGTTCATTGTGTTGGCTCCGATGCGAGAAACCAGGGAACGGCCGTTTCATCCGTGCGCAAAAAGTGGTAGAGCAAGCCAGCCACCTTCGCCTGCCCCGACGGCGACGTGTGCGTGCCGTCAAAAGCAAAATCCGACTGCTCCCAAACAAACCCTTCGCCTTCATCGGCCAGGCCATCGGCCCACAAATATGGTCCCCAGCTGAGCCACGGGGCGTAAACCGTGCCCTCGTCCGGGTCGTAATTCAGGCCAATGTCGCCGGCAAGCTGGTCCTCAATGAGCCACTTGACGGCAAAGGCGGATTGATAGGCATATGGCTCCGGGTTGAGGTCGATGGTAGCGTAGCCACCGTAGGTACGACTGGAGAGATATACTATTTTCAGGTTGGGAAAGCGCTCATATAGCAGCTCCACAATCTCGCGTAAATCGGCTTTGAGCAGCAAAGCATCCAGCGGAAATGGCAGATTAGACCGGGCGCGGGCGTTCTTCAGCCAGACCACCTGCACCTGCTCGTCGCTTAAACCAGCCGCGGCCAGCCGTTCGTCCAAAACGGTCCAGTATTCATCTTCTGGGTTGGCCACAAATTGGGAGGCCTTGCCGTGCTGCGCGCCATCCACAAACACCACAGCCGGGTTGAGTTGTGGAATGCCATCCGCCTGCTCCTGGAAGGTTTCAAACTCCATTGAAGTGTTGGACATGCCCACGGCCACAAAGCCGATTTTGCCGCTTTCCTCGTTTACGGAACCGTTGCTGGCCAACGGCCGTATCGACTCCGCAATCTCAATGCCAGCCGCGTTATGGGCCGACGGCCGTTCATTGCCGCCACCCGGATACAAACCGCCTTCCACGCCGTGGTATTTCTGGCTGCCCAGCTCCGTCAGCGGCGTCAGACCCACCGTTGATTGGCCCAGGCGAACGGCCGTTAACTGCCGAAAAACCAATCCGCCTGCCAGCAGCAACAACAGCAAAAGTATAAGAACCAGCCACCAGCGCGAGCCGCGTAATGATAAATTTGCCCATTTTGTCTGTTTCGATGTTAACTCCACTTATCTTCTCCAGTATTTTGTAGTGAAAAGTGATAGGTGAAAAGTAAAAAGTTATGATTTGCGGCACTTTTTACTTTTCACTTTTTACTCAATCAGTCAGCCAAAAAGCCCAACAGCCCATACGCCTGCCAGCGCGGTAAGTTAAACGATGTCCAGCGCTGCCAGGATGAATCAGAAATGAGGGTTTGATAACGGCCGTTCAGCGCCGTCAGCAAAATCTCATGCGGCGTAGCGTAACAATCCAGCTCATCAGACAACCAGGAGCGGGCGCAGATGGGCGTGAGCTGCGTCTCCGCATCGCCAGCCGTTAAGGCCAAACCCCGCACCAACTCCGGCACTGCATCATTGGACAAGCTCGCCAGATACGCGGCATCCAGGTCGCCCGTTTGTTCGTAGCGGTCAAGGTTTTGCCGGGCAATAAAGGCATCCGGGTTGATGAGATTAAGCGTGGCCACAAAGCCCATCACCGCCAGCAGCGCGCCAATGGCAAAGCGGTCCGGATGCAGCCACAGCGTCAGTAAAAACCAGACCAGCGTGAGAGCCAGCCACCCCATGCAAACATACACAATCAGGCGCAGTTCGGTGTAGCCGAAGGCCGCCTCGTACAGCGCCATGCGCCGCCAGGCCGAGACCAGCATCACCAGCACCAGGCCTACCAACACGCTGCCCAGCCCGTTAAACAGCCGAATTTGCCCCTTGTTTTCGCGCCGCGCCAGCCAGTTCAGCCCCAGTACCAGCAGCATCGTTAAAATAGCCACCGTCAGCAGCTCAAAAAAGCCGCGCCGGGCGTAATCGGCAAAGGTATAGCCCGCCTCGGTGACGTTAGCCACACCACCAAACAAGTAAGTGAACTGAATCGCAACAAAAGCGGCAAACAACATGTTGACCAGCACTAAAATAGTGCTCGTCTCGATGAAGCCAATTGAAAATTGGTTGGGCAGTGTGCTCAAGGCGCGTTCCAGTGCGCTTTGCTCCTCATCGTCAGCATGACGGGTCAGCGCCAGAGCCAGGCCGCCTGCTAGCAGCACGGAAAGCAGCAAAATGAGGCTGCCGCGCCACAGCCATTCGGCCATATGGCTAAAAATGTCCAGTGAGAACAGCTGATCGACGTAGTCGGCAAAGATGAGGTCGGCCGAACTGAGCAAAACCGTGAAGACGAGCAACACGGGCAGCGCCAGCAGCAATCCACGCAGCATGGGGAAGAGGTGGCGACGGCCGTTCCCATTCACCTTTATCTCCTGCACGCTAGGCCCAATCACCGGGGCAGCCAGCGCCAGGCTACGGCCAAACACGCGCAGCGGCAGCAGCGCATAGCCCAGCAAATTCATATTTTCCACCCGTCCCGCCGCGTAGAAAAAGGCCAGGTAGGCCAGCAAGCAGAGCACAGCCAGTACGTTCAGCGTGGTCAGGGTGCTGTTGGTGCGCAGCGTGGCCATGCCGGCAAAAAAGAAGAGGGGCAGCAGCAGCCACAGGTTGCGTTTGGCGAGGGTGATGGCTTCATGACGGCCGTTCCAGCACAATCCGCCAATCATCAGCAGCACAAACAGCAGCAGCGAGAGGCCCAGGGGTTTGTCGTAAAACAGCCAATCTGCCATGATGCCAAGGACGACGGCCGTTTGCAGCAAACGCACCGGCGTGCGCAGCACCAATAGATTTGGCGGTTCTATAGGTTTGGCAATAAGTTCGTCGTGTGTGGTTTCCATGCTTGCTCCTGTAAGAAGAGATTGGAGATTAGAGATTAAATGCAATCTCCAATCTCTAATCTCCAGTCTCAATCCGCCTATTCCAGAAATAGAACACTGCCACTGCCCCCAGCATGTCCATCGTCAAATCCAGGAGTTCATCAAACGCCGGAATGATGTGCTTGAAGGAGGCGATTTGCAGAAATTCCTGGATAAAACCGAGCATCAGCATCAGGCTAAAATAAAGCCAAAATCGCCGCCGCAAGCTGGGGAACAGCAGCAAAACGCCACCACCCATCAGCACAAAAACGGCAAAATGACCAATGATGTGGGAAAGCTGCGTGCCAAAAATGAAGTCAGCCACGGCGCTGAAGCCCGGCCAAACCGTGGCCAGCCAGCCAAAGGGAAATAAAGCAGTTGTGATGAACAAAATGAGGGCAATGATGAGATACGGCCGTTGCCCCATATTGCTTTTTTGTTCTCGTTGTTTTAGATTAAGCATCATTGAGTGCTCCCATGTTTTGAATATCGTTACAGCATAACGAAAGCCTCAACAAACAACGACGCTTCAATTGCACTGTACAGCGCACTCAAGTGCTTGACCCAAATCGACCAAATGACGGATGTTAGGCGTATGTTGAAATTACTCATCGTAGAAGACAATGAAAAACTGCGACCGGCCCTGAAGGCTGGTTTAGAAGATTTAAGCACGGTAGAGGTGGTGCACGACTGTCCCACCGGCGAAGAAGCGTTGGAATTTTGCCTGAGCCAGGCCCCAGCGGTTATTTTAATGGATGTGCAGCTGGCGGGGGTGATGAATGGGATTGAAACGGCCGTAGCCATCCGCCGCGAATTCCCCCGGCTTCCGGTGGTGTTCTACTCCATCCAGGACGACGACGAATATTATCGCGCCTTTCGTCGCAGCGGCATTCTCAGCCACTACGCTTACGTGCGGAAATCCAACTACCTGCTGCCCAATATGATTGTGCCATTGTTGGAGGATGCGGTGAACGGCCGTTCCTTCATCGACCCCGACATTGAATCACGCGTGCAGGAAGTGCGCCGCAAAGACGAAAATGCGCCAATGGACATCCTGGAGCCCAATGAGCAAGCCGTGGCTCGCATGGTGGCCCAGGGCATGAGCAACGAACAGATCGCCAGCCGCATGGGCTTTCGTGACAAGCGCACCATCAGTCGCATCAACGGCCAAATTTACACCGCCTGGGGCCTCAACGACACCACCACCGATGAAAAAGTCGCCCGCACCCGCGTCGCCATCATCCTTAGCGCTGGCCAATTCATCCAGTGGAACGAAGATGGTGTGCCCCACATCCTGAACGAACACGGCGAATGGACACCGTGGGAGTAGCCGGTAGTCGGTAATCAGTAATCGGTGAAACAGTAAACCGATTACCGACCACCGATAACGGATTACCGAAATGAGCGATATCCTCCTCCTCGACTGGGCCATCATGGCCATTTCGCTTTTTAACACCATCCTGCTCACCTGGCTGGGGTTGACGGTTGTCTTTAACGCCGACCGGCGTGACTGGGGTGTGTGGATCGGCACGATTGGCTTGCTGCTGGGGGCTGTTTTCTTTGTGAGCCACACGGCGTTTGTGGGGCTTGGACTGAACCAACTTACCTGGCGCAACATGATCTTCTGGTGGACTGGTGGCCTAGCGCCGGCCATTATGCTCCCCTATGCCTGGTACATCATCATGCTTTGGTATGCGGGCTTTTGGAACGTGCCCCGGCCATCCTGGCACAAACGGCAAAACACCTGGCTGGCTCTGGTAACAGCAACGCTTATTCTTGGATTGATTGCCTTAGTGACAGGTGTTTTACTGCTGGCTATTCCATCGCGCACCCTGGATCCGCTGCGGATTTTTATTCGCTACTCCATTGGTGGCATTCCTTTACTGGCTGTCGGCTACTCTATTTACGTGATCCTGTGCATTGGTCTTTCTTTAACTGTTTTGCGGCAGCCCGTCGCCTCGCGCCGTATGATGGGTCTGGTCGCGCGCCGTCGTGCGCAACCCTGGCTGGCCTCTGCCGCCCTGGCGATGTTGGTGGTTAGTCTGCTCGTCACTGGTGTCATGCTTTGGATCGTGCAAGATTCCCGCCAGCGCACCTTTTTAGAAATCTATATTGAGGCCAAACTGACGATTGCCATTTTAGACTTGCTTATCTCCAGTATTGTGGCGGTTGTTATCGTGCTGCTGGGGCGAGCCGTGGTTTCATACGAGGTTTTTACAGGCAAAACGCTGCCTCGTGGCGGACTCAAGCGCCAGTGGCGGCAGGCCGTGATGCTGGCTGCGGGGTACGGCATTGTCATTGGCGGTACGATTGCAATCCAACTACGGCCGTTATACAGTCTTCTCCTCACCGCCATGCTCATGACCTTCTTTTTTGCCATGGTCAGCTGGCGCACCTTTGCCGAACGGGAACGGTACATTGCTCATTTACGGCCGTTTGTCGCCAGCAACCGCCTCTTAGAGCAGCTCATCGCCCAATCCGACCCGCAAGAAGTTGATTTCATCACTCCGTTCTACGCGCTTTGTGCCGATGTGCTGGATGCCCGCGTGGCTTATCTGGCAGCACTAGGCCCAATGGCCCCGCTGGTAGGGCCACCCATTAGCTACCCATCTTCCGCTCAGCCGCTGCCTTCCCTGGCCAACATCACTAATCGTTTTACCGGCGCAGAAAATGAGATGTTTTCCCTTGATGCCGACGAATTTGGCGCGGCTATTTGGGCCATTCCGCTGTGGAGTGAGCGCGGCTTGTCGGGCGTGCTGCTGCTGGGAGAAAAAAGTGATCAGGGATTGTACACGCAGGAAGAGATTGAGATTGCCAGGGTCATCAGCGAACGACTTATTGACACCCACGCCAGTGCCGAAATGTCGCGCCGCCTGATGGAAATTCAGCGGCAGCGGCTGGCCCAATCGCAAATCATCGACCAAAAAACGCGCCGTGTGCTCCACGACGACATCTTGCCAGACATCCAGGCAGCACTGATTGCGCTTAGTGGAGAAACTGGGAAGGGAAACGGCAAGTTTCCTAAGGAAACAACCAATCAGGCCCTCACCCTCATGACCGAAGCCCACAAACAAATTTCCGACTTGTTGCACGACATGCCCACCACCACCGCGCCGGAAGTTGCGCGACTGGGCTTCATCACCGCCTTCCAGCGCATTGTGGAGAATGATTTTGCCACCGTGTTTGATACGGTTCATTGGGAGATTTCACCGGAGGCAGAAGCAGCGGCCAAAACGCTGCCCACGCTGACGGCCGAGGTCGTTTTTTATGCTGTGCGAGAGGTAGTGCGCAATGCAGCTAAACATGGTCGCGGGGGTAAAGGGGAACGGCCGTTAACCCTAAAAATTACCATGCAGTACACCGATCAGTTAGCCATCACCATTACCGATGACGGCGTGGGCCTGGGCAACAGCGAAACGACTGGTTCTGGTCAGGGGCTGGCGCTGCACAGCACGATGATGGCCGTGGTGGGTGGTGAAGTGGTGGTGGATACGGCCGTACATCAATTCACTTGTGTAACGCTCAACGTCCCCCTTACACCTGCTCCCGCTTCTGCCAATACCGCATAATGCCATCCACGCTCATGTAAAGTGGATTGGCCGTGGCATACTGGTTAATGGCAGCGTCCGTCAGTCCGGCGGCGCGGGCCCGTTTGGCAAACCAATTCTCATACGCCACCACAATTTCATCACGAGACAACCCGGCGTCCATTTTTGATTTGATGAAGACGGCCGTTTCTCGCACCAGCTTCTTTACAGCCTGCAAATGCCCTTGCACATCATCAACCGGACCAAAATGGGTTGGATAAATGCGTTCAAATTTTTGTGCCAGCAAACGGTCCAGCGTAGCTTCCCACACTTCCAACTCAAATTCAGGCGGTGGTGCTGGTACATCAGGAAAGTCCCAGCCAGGCAATTGCGCCGCTGCAGCATCGCCAGCAAAGGCCACATTTCCCAGCACAAACACATGATGATGCCGGGCATGCCCTGGTGTTTCTAGTGCTTTAACGTTTAATCCCGCCACTTCCAAAACGTCGTTATCAAAAACTTCGGTTACTTTATCGGCTGGTGCGGGCAGCATTTCTCCCCAAAGCGACTCCATCTTATCACCGTAAATGCGCCCTGCGCTGGCTAACAGTTTTTCGGGATCGATGAGATGTTTAGCGCCAAAGCTGTGCACGTAAATCTGGGCCCCCTGCTGTGCCCACCAGCCCGCTGCCCCGGCATGGTCAAGGTGAATGTGGGTGACCAGCACGTGTTTGATCTGCTCTGGCTGAAATCCATGCTCACGAATTCTTTCGAGCAGCGTGTTAAGTGTGGAGCCAGGACCAGTTTCGATCAAAATTGGGCCTTCAGGACCAACGATGAGGTATGCGGCCGTTACTTCTGGCATTCCCTGAAAATTGAGGTCAAGAACGTGTATCTCTGGTTTGTTTATCATTCGCTAATAATATCATTTAATCCCTAGAATGGCGGATCATTTTTTCCGCCTGTCCTTAAAAAAATATCGATTCATTTCATTTGGCTCTTTTCCATCACCTGCCACAGTTGGTAACGCTTGTGTTGAGCATCGCCGAAACAGCCGTTATCCACCCCGCGCCAATAATGATCATTTTCCGGATTTCGCAGGTAGGATTTGGCAGCCAAACGGCCGTTGTCAAAAAAGCGCCGCGTAACCCTGGCGCGCTGACCGTTCCCCGTTATCCCTTGCATAAACAGGTCTGTCAACGTCCGATTGATTCGCTTTTGGCGTCCTTTTGGCTGTTGAGCGTGTGGCCCAACGTAGCTGTTTGGCAGCTGCCAGGCCACGTAGCTTTTGCCCTGTGGCCCTTGCTTGCCTGTAAAATCCTTAAATTGAAATGTGGCCTGTCCCTGTTCCCAACCGCGCGCCTGCAAATTATCGATTGTCGCCTGGCCCCCAATGGCATATTGTGCCTGTCGTTTTACCTTTGCCTTGCGCTCATAGCGACGCTGCGTGCGTGGCTGCACCTGCGTCAACTGCGCCACGGTTTCGCGGGCAATCGGTTTTTTGGCATCATTAGGCTGCGAACGGCTGCTGTGAAATGTGGCGTACAGATGGGCTCGCACCGTGCCAATCTTTTGCCGCAGCACGCGCACCGGCACGGCCACCGGCCGCATTCGCAGCCGAGGTACCTTTAATGAATAAGCCACCTTTGCCACGGACCGCAGCCAGATACGGCCGTTCCCCCGCACCCAAAAAATTCCCTCGCCTCTTGCCAGCAAATTGCGCAGTTGGCGTACGCCGCAAAAGCGCAGCGGTGCGCGTTTGTCCGTAAACCAGCGGCGTGCTGCCTGTTCGTCAATCCAGCCCCGTCCCTGTTCATCCACAGCTTGCAGCAGCAGCCACAGGCGTCCAGCGGCCACCTGCTCTTCGCGCAGCAACCCGATGGCAATGTCCGGGTACACTTTTATTGTTTTGGATAGGGAGGGAAGGGGGGAAGAAACGGCCGTTGTTTCGAGGTGAGCGGGCGGATGAACAACTTCATGCTTTATTTGTGTCTGGCGCACCGCCTGGGTGATGGCTTTGCTTTCCCAGCCGAGGTGTGGTGGAAGTTGGTTGATAGTTGTTGAGGTGGGAAACGGCCGTTCTTCATGCGCCTCCCTTTTGAATAGAGAAACTTGCTGTCCCCCAGCTTCAACACGGGAGGCTTGAAGCTGTGCCCGAAGCTGCAATAACCGCTGCTGCGCGGCTTGTAGCTCGCTTGAAATAGCGTGGCCTGGCTTGCCCACAAACGGCTCTACTTTGCAGGCAGAGGCAACCTTAACTACACCTGACAAAATGGAATCAGCACATCTGATCCATTGACAGGGTTGCAGCCCTATGTTATGCTTCTACCTAGCATTAGTGAGCTACCTGGGGACAAAAAATCCCCCTCCCCAATTAAGGGGCACTGTCTTAAAAGGTGTTGGCGGCACCAAAACAGGTTGAACTGGTAGCTTGCTTATACAAATCAAGGCCAGGCGTTTAGACGCTTGGCCTTTTTTTATGTGTTCGCAAGAGCAAGATCGCTCACGAACATTCCCACGGACTCTGTACCTGCTGCGCGAAAACAGCCAACTATAGATTTTCTCCCATAGCCTAGTAAATCACATAGACTTCGCTCACAATTTGCTCAATCACTTATTGGCGACAGTCCACGTGTTTGATATACATAATCCGTAATTGTGGCCAGTCTATCAGAATTGATAACCTATGTCAACTAATCTATATGCTATAGATTGTCGATTGTGGGACTTTATAAGCCTAAGTCGCCCCAAACTACATCATTTATTCCCCTCTTGACAACCATTTGTGACTTATATACCATATTGTGATGAACGAAACGACTCCTTTTAACCTTGATTTCAACCAATATTCACCGGATTGGGATAGGTTGGGTGTTGTTGTTCCTCCGTTCACCATCGAAGCAGACCCCCGATTTATGTACTTATCTACAGAAACCAGACGCGCGCTTTCTAAAGTGAGCTATATGGTGGAAGCTGGCCAGGGGGCTTCAGTCATCGTTGGGGAAATTGGCACGGGAAAAACAACCCTCGCTTCCTGGTTCCACAGCCGTTATGATCGACGGCCAGACTTTACGGCCGCTAAAATCGACGAGGCACCCAAAAAGAGTGGCTTGTTGCTTTTGCGCCGCATAGCGGCCGAGTTTGGCTTACGCACCCGCCGCGCAACTGAGGACCAGCTCAATGAGTTCCGAGCCTTTTTGGTTGAAGAAAGCGAAAGGGGTGTACTGCCGCTTATCATCGTAGATGAAGCCCATGAGCTAAGTCCTGAGCAGTTTATTGAACTGCGTCGCTTGCTCAATTTTAGAGATCCTCGCGGCGGCAAAGCGTACCAACTCATTCTGTTGGGAAGACCAGAACTGGATATTAATCTGCGCGACTCCCCAGATTTTAACGATAGAGTTGCCACGCGATCATCGCTTGATCCGCTAACGCCCGACGACACAAAATCACTCATTGAATATCGCTTGCTAGCGGCTGGTCGTGATTCTAAGCAAAGTGTTTTGTTCACAGACGATGCCATTTTGCCCATTTGGCGCGAAACGCGCGGCTATCCACGGAGCATTTGCCTGTTATGTTTGCATTTGTGCCTGGAATTCTTGACCCACGACAATTTAACGCAGATTGATGAACAATTTGTCAAAGAGTTTCTGGAAGAGCATGATGATTATCGTCGCGCTCCAGAATAAGCAGATTGCATGAGCAAAAAAAAAGAAAAACCGGACGACGAGGCTAGACAGCGTGCCAGCACTTTGGCTGCGCTGCTCAAGGAAAAACCAAAACGGGGACGGCCGTCTCGTAATGTCAGTCGGCAAAATGTCTATGTAGCGCTGGCTAAATCCCAAAAAAAACAAATGAAACAGTTGGCCGGACTTTTGGCCGACCAGATCAGTCGGGCCGATATTTCAGACCTGGCGATTTCTGTTCTTTCGGCGCGCCTGGAAGCTCTTCGGCGTGCCGTGGCTGACCGAAACCGGGAAATGCCAGAAGGGATCACAGATCTCGAATCCCTTTATCTGCTTTGGGATCTCCCATTACCTACCTCGGATGAACAGGAACCCAACTGGACATCAATTCGCGTTTCGCCACAGCAAGTGATTGAACTGGGTCGTGCCCATGGAACGTTAAATGCTGTTTTTGGCGCAAATCGCAGCCAAACATTTAGCTTGGCCCTATCTTTGTTAGAACAGCTCATTGAGGATCACCCGCTCATCCAGCAGTATGCAACCGTTGAGGATCTACGAAAACATATAATCGCCTTACATGGTTAACTTCAAGTCGACAACTCGCTACTCAACATTTGCATCGTCGAAACCTGAGGAAAGAGGCTAGCTATAGCGAAAAGGCCATGAAATTTCGGGGAACAAAAATTTACTTCACTATAATAAGGTATAGCAATCATTTGGATTGCCAAAGTCCCTGTTGAAATTGTTGGTCACAAGTAACGCATTCTGGGAATCGTCCCAAAATTGCCTTGACACCAGTGTTACCGCTCGTTATAATCCCGCCTCGTTGATGTGATGCAGAGCAGAAATAACTGCCACATGAACACAAAAAATTCAAAGAAATTGTTCTTGACAGCAAAAAATGAGTGTGGTAAACTACCTCGCTGTCGATAACAGCAGGATGTCGTTGCCAAGAGCAAAACATCCATCACAAGTATAAATTCCAGCTTAAGAGCATTGTAGAGAAGTAGCAAAAATGAAGCGGCTCGCTCAGAGTCGTTTTTTGTTCTCTGTAAGTCAGCTAGAATCTTGTGAGGCACCTTGACAATTGAAGAGTGATGAAAACAAGACAGTAAAGCTTGGGTTCTCGAGTCAAAAAATGAAAGTAGTTCCGTGGTAATACCACGGATGCAAATTCTCTTTATGGAGAGTTTGATCCTGGCTCAGGATGAACGCTAGCGGTGTGCCTAATGCATGCAAGTCGAACGGGATCCTTTGGATTCGTCTGAAGGTGAGAGTGGCGGACGGGTGAGTAACACGTAGGTGACCTGCCCCGGAGAGGGGGACAACCACTGGAAACGGTGGCTAATACCCCAGATGTTAATGCGCTTAGAAAGCATTGACTAAAGCCCCGGCGCTCCGGGAGGGGCCTGCGGCCCATCAGCTTGTTGGTAAGGTAATGGCTTACCAAGGCAAAGACGGGTAGGGGGCGTGAGAGCGTGACCCCCCACACTGGTACTGAGACACGGACCAGATACCTGCGGGTAGCAGCAGCAAGGAATATTGCCCAATGGACGAAAGTCTGAGGCAGCAACACCGCGTGGAGGATGAAGGCCTTCGGGTTGTAAACTCCTTTTCTGGGGGAAGAGATAGGACGGTACCCCAGGAATAAGTCTCGGCTAACTACGTGCCAGCAGCCGCGGTAAAACGTAGGAGGCAAGCGTTATCCGGATTTACTGGGCGTAAAGCGCATGCAGGCGGTTTTTTAAGTCGGACGTGAAAGCTCCTGGCTCAACTAGGAGAGGCCGTTCGAAACTAGGAAACTTGAGGATGGTAGAGGTAAGTGGAATTCCCGGTGTAGTGGTGAAATGCGTAGATATCGGGAGGAACACCAGTGGCGAAGGCGGCTTACTGGGCCATTCCTGACGCTCAGATGCGAAAGCTAGGGGAGAGAACGGGATTAGAAACCCCGGTATTCCTAGCCGTAAACGATGTCAACTAGGCGTAGGAGGTTATTGACCCCTTCTGTGCTGTAGCTAACGCATTAAGTTGACCGCCTGGGGACTACGGCCGCAAGGCTAAAACTCAAAGGAATTGACGGGGACCCGCACAAGCAGCGGAGCGTGTGGTTTAATTCGAGGCTACGCGAAGAACCTTACCAGGGCTTGACATATAGCTGGTAGTGAGTCGAAAGATAAACGACCCTTCGGGGAGGCTATACAGGTGCTGCATGGCTGTCGTCAGCTCGTGCCGTGAGGTGTTAGGTTAAGTCCTGTAACGAGCGCAACCCTCGTCGTTAGTTATATGTGTCTAACGATACTGCCGGTGATAAGCCGGAGGAAGGTGGGGATGACGTCAAGTCAGCATGGCCTTTATGTCCTGGGCTACACACACGCTACAATGGCCAGTACAATGGGTTGCCAAGCCGCGAGGCGGAGCCAATCCCCCAAAGCTGGTCTCAGTTCGGATTGTAGGCTGCAACTCGCCTGCATGAAGTCGGAGTTGCTAGTAACCGCGCGTCAGCAACAGTGCGGTGAATACGTTCCCGGGTCTTGTACACACCGCCCGTCACGTCATGGAAGTTGGCAACGCCTGAAGTCGGTGGGCTAACCTTACGGAGGCAGCCGCCTAAGGCGGGGTCGGTAACTGGGACGAAGTCGTAACAAGGTAGCTGTAGCGGAAGCTGCGGCTGGATCACCTCCTTTTAAGGAGTTATTACGTAGTTGAAAAACTTCGTACACTCCAGGTCAAACATCTTAACTGAGTTAAGATGTCCCAACCTTTACCGATTGTTTTTATCACTCTTCAGTTGTTAAGGTCGTTTAACACATTTGCAGTTAAGTTCAGCTTACATTATTAGCCGCGCAGATTAATAATTAAGGGCCTGTAGCTCAGCTGGTTAGAGCGTTCCTCTGATAAGGGAGAGGTCGTTGGTTCGAGTCCAACCAGGCCCACCTTGTTAGGGGATGTAGCTCAGTTGGGAGAGCGCCGCCTTTGCACGGCGGAGGTCAGGAGTTCGAGCCTCCTCATCTCCATGTTTCTGTTAAAAGATCAAAGGGTTTCAATCGATTTGATTAAGCAGCTGTTGAATTTTTGGTAAAATATTTAGTCGCCTTCTTGCTTTAATGAAGTCCGGCTAAATGCTGGACTTTTTCTTTAATAGCCTACATAAAGCTTAAGTAGTTAGTTTTTGACCACAACGACAATATTGTTGTTTTTAAAGACTAGTTACTTAAATGCGTAGCTAGATAGCTTTTTGAAAGCTATAGCACATTAATAACTAAATAGTAATCGCAAAATTTCTACAAATTGTGCATCAAGCAACAATGTACGTGAGAAAGTCGAATTCTCCGTATCATGTGTGTAAGCTACTAAGAGCGCACGGTGGATGCCTTGGTGTCAAATGCTGATGAAGGACGTGGTACACTGCGATAAGCCTCGGGGAGTCGTGTGCAGACGCTATATCCGAGGATGTCCGAATGGGGAAACCCACCAGGGGTCGATGCCCTGGTACTGTTATCTGAACACATAGGGTAACAGGGGGAACGGGGTGAACTGAAACATCTTAGTAACCCTAGGAAAAGAGATCATTCCCTGAGTAGTGGCGAGCGAAAGGGGATTAGCCCAAACCGTTGTCTTTATGGCAGCGGGGTTGTAGGACTTGCATATGAAAGTGATAAATTTGTCTGGCAGTAAAACTTTTCTGGAAAGTTAGACCACAGAAGGTGACAGTCCTGTATACGAAACCAGATAAACTTTCGCAATGTTCCTGAGTACGGCGGGGCACGCTAACCCTGTCGGAATCTGGGAGGCCCACCTCCCAAGGCTAAATACATTTGACAACCGATAGTGAACAAGTACTGTGAAGGAAAGGTGAAAAGACCCCCGGTAAGGGGAGTGAAATAGAACCTGAAACCGTGTGCTTACAACCGGTCGGAGCACTATGGGCGATGCTTGCATCGTCAACGTGTGACGGCGTGCCTTTTGGAGAATGAGCCAGCGAGTTAATTTCAGTGGCAAGGTTAAGTCAGAAACAGACGGAGCCGCAGCGAAAGCGAGTCTGAATAGGGCAATAGAGTCGCTGGAATTAGACACGAAACCAAGTGAGCTACCCATGTGCAGGCTGAAGCGAGATTAATCTCTCGTGGAGGGCCGAACCCACTAATGTTGCAAAATTAGGGGATGACGTGTGGGTAGGGGTGATATGCCAAACGAACTTGGAGATAGCTTGTTCTCTCCGAAATAGCTTTAGGGCTAGCGTCGCGTGTTTAGTACAGGGGGTAGAGCACTGGATGAGCAAGGGGGCGCAAGCTTACCAACCTCAACCAAACTCCGAATACCTGTATTCTATAGCGCGGCAGTCGGACTATGTGAGATGAGTTTCATAGTCGAGAGGGAAACAACCCAGACCGACGGCTAAGGTCCTCAAATCTATGCTAAGTGGGAAACGTTGTGAGAGTGTTTTGACAGCCAGGAGGTTGGCTTAGAAGCAGCCACCCTTTAAAGAGTGCGTAATAGCTCACTGGTCAAACGCTTTTGCGCGGAAAATGTAACGGGGCTAAAGCATAGTACCGAAGCCACGGATTGGCAGTTCTTTGAACTGCTGATGGTAGGAGAGCGTTCTGTAAGAGATACAAGGGTAACCGAGAGGATATCTGCGGCTTACAGAAGTGAGAATGCTGGCATGAGTAGCGTAAAACATGTGAGAAACATGTTCCCCGTAAACCTAAGGTTTCCGACGGAAGGTTAATCCGCGTCGGGTTAGTCGGTCCTTAGCCGAGGCCGAAAGGCGTAGGTGATGGATATCCGGTTAATATTCCGGAACCACTTATTTGGAGTGATGGAGGGACGCAGTTTGGTAGGTCAGCCCCTTATTGGATTGGGGTGCTAAACGTCTAGGATAAAGACGGGTATAGGCAAATCCGTACCCTGAATCTGAAACGTGATGGCGGGCCAATAGAGCCAGAAGTGATTGAGCCAAGCTGCCAAGAAAATCTTCTAAACGTTGATATTTAAGTGACCGTACCGCAAACCGACACTGGTAGGTGGGTAGAGTATACCAAGGGGATCGAGAGAACCTTCGTTAAGGAATTCGGCAAAATTCCCCCGTAACTTCGGGAGAAGGGGGGCCTTTGTTGGTTAGCAATTAAGCGAAGCTGACGAAGGCCGCAGAGAAATGGCTTCTTCAACTGTTTAACAAAAACACAGGTCTCTGCTAAGTCGAAAGACGATGTATAGGGGCTGACGCCTGCCCAGTGCTGGAAGGTTAAGGGGAGAGGTTAGCCGTAAGGCAAAGCTTTGAACCGAAGCCCCAGTGAACGGCGGCCGTAACTATAACGGTCCTAAGGTAGCGAAATTCCTTGTCGGGTAAGTTCCGACCCGCAC
>PABI01000155.1 GCA_002699125.1 Anaerolineaceae bacterium | reverse complement strand
GACTGCTCCTGTTCAGTTTGGTTTGTGGATACTTTCCAGTCTGAATGGGAGCAACCGTTTTGACAAGTTTTTATTATATTATGTTAAATCCGACCCTCCCTAGAGAAAGTAAATTTAAAACTGGCGAATTTACGAGACAATGGTTAAATTCTACGAATGAGTTTCGCTATGATTAGAACCGTTGCTGAATTACTTGAAGCCTTTCAATTGAGAGAAATTGAGATTCTAGATAATCAGAATCTGAAGCATGCACCAACTATTGGGCGCATGTATGAGGGTTTGACTCAAGAAATTCTACGACAGGCAATACCCAGTGACATAAATCTGAGGGTGGTGTCTGGTTTTATTGAAAGTTATGGAGGTGAACTCTCTCGTCAGATAGATTGCATGTTAGTTTCTGGAGAAGGCACACCGATTCCTTATACGGAAGAATTAAAGTACCATATTGCTCAAGTTATTGCAGTAATTGAAGTAAAAAAGAACCTGTACTCAAACGAGCTTGATAGTGCATATCGCAATCTGTTAAGCACAAAAGAACTTTCGCTCAAAGGTCTGAAAGACGAGGGCACATCTGTGAGACTGTTTCGAGAAGCCTTTTACAGTCTAGTAGGAGAGGATCCATTTTCTTATGAAGATTTCGATCAGATGCCTTTCTGGAAAAAACACATTTGCCTGGCTTTGAATAGCGAAAGTCTTATTCCGATTAGAATGGCTATTGGTTATCACGGTTTCGCAAGTGAAAATAGCCTCAGAGAGGCTTTTATTAGCTATTTAAACGAAAAGATTGACGTCGATGGGTATGGTCCAGTTAGCCTTCCAAATCTTATTACTAGCGGGGACTTTTCATTAATAAAATTGAATTGTATGCCATATGGCATTCGCGTTAACAGTCGACAAGCCTTTTACGATCTATTTGGCTTATTTGACATTGATCCAACTAACATACCTGTCAGTGGTGAAAATATGTGGCCATTGTATGCTTCATATCCTGCTAACCCTTTATTGCTTCTACTTGAGCTTATTTGGACAAGACTAGGACACAGTTTCCAGTTAAATATAAATGATGATGATTTAGGAATAGAAGTGATTCGTCCTTTGGTATTGGCAAAGGCAATAGAGCGAGACGGTCAAGTAGGTTGGCACTATGAATTCATCCCATTTTCAGATGAGCAACTTGCCAAACTACCAACACTACTCAACTGGAGACCTATGGTGCTCAATAAGGAGCAAAGTCTCATTGTCTTACATCTAATCGATAATGAAAATTCGGGCGAGATAAGCGAGATAGATATTCACGATCCAGAGCTAGTTAAACTATTAAATTCCAACATAGATGAGCTAGATCGCGTAATAAAATCTATATCAAGAATGGGAATCCTCGATATCAAGGATGAGAAAATAAGTTTATCAACACGACATCTTAAAGTTGCAGCAATGCCAAATGGTGAAATCGTAGCCGGGGACGACAATGAAGGGATGTTTACTAAATGGCTTTTATCTCAAACATTTAGTTAATGACAAGCATTTTTTGAAGAAGTGGTAAATTTCTGTAAGCTGTTTCTCACGAAGCTGAAGTTTTTATCATGTTGAAGCCCGAATCAGAAAGCAGAGCAAACGCGGAAGCAGCAGAGAAATTTCTGGCAAGGTGGCGCGGTCTATTAAAAGATGTAAACTTTATTGACTTGTAGTTGAAACACCTCTAACCATTTTCAAAAACCATCAACCCTTAAGTAGCGTTAGCAAACCAATCACAATAAGTTAGCAATCAAGCCGCCGGGGGAGCTGAGAAATATCGGTGTGTTTTGTGTGCGTCTGGCAAAGGAAATGGGACCAATTTTCTTGGGTTGAAACCTTTGCCAGAGAAAATCGGCCCAATCTTGGCCAGTGGAAGGGTAAAAATCATGGGAATCATATGGGGTAAGGAAACGGCGGGGGGCTACGTTCCATCCTGGTGGCACCGGCGGATGAAGCCGGCCATTTCCGGTAACCAGATTAACGGGCTGGGCGAGACGGAAAAGCGACGGCCCACCCCAGTCTATCACCGGCAGGATTGGTGGCACCCCTGGCGCTGGGTGCAGGAAGCTTTTTACGCCCGTATCACCTTGCAGGTGCGCTCCTTTATGTGCTTCATCAAAAGCAATATCCTCGATGGGCGCGCACCGGCCCCCATTGCCGCTGAACCGGTGCCCGGCACGCCGCAGCAGTGGACCGACCGGATTCGGGCTAAAGCCCAGGAGCTGGGCGTCAGTGACGTGCGCATCTTGCGCGTGACGGAAGACCTCATCTTTGACCGCGACACCATCCCCGAAAAATACGCCATCCTCCTGGCCAGCCAGATGCAGTACGCGCAAATCCACAAAAGCACGGAACGCAAATTCCGCCACAGCCTGCTGGAAGCGATGCAGGTTTACCTGGGGGGCAACGTTCGGGCCAAGAAGCTGGCCAATTGGCTGCGCCAACAGGGCACGCCGCCCGCGGCCTGGGCACGCCGATGGGCACGCCGCTCAACCTGGTGCACGCGGCGCAGCGGGCCGGGCTGGGGCAGTTGGGCAAACACGGCTCCCTCATCCACGCCGAATTTGGCCCGATGTTCCGCCTGGCATACGTGCTGACGGACCTGCCGCTGGTGGTGGACGAGCCGGTAGACATCGCCGTGGACGACTTCTGTAAGCTGTGCCAGCTTTGCACCAGGGCGTGCCCGCCGGGAGCCATTTTTGGCGAGAAGCAGTGGGTGCGCGGCGAGCTGAAATGGTACGTGGATTTTGACAAATGCGTGCCTTATTTTAACGAGAACATGGGCTGCGGCATTTGCCTGGCAGTTTGCCCCTACAGCCAGCCGGGCGTGGCCGAGGGCCTGGTGACCAAAATGCTGCGCCGCCGCGAGCGGGTGAAGAGTCCTGAAGACTTAGATGGAAGCAAACATGACGCTGCTGAAAAAATCGCAGATTTCGCCGATTAAGGCAGATTCTTTCTCAAGTTCCTCTGCGCCTCCGCGCCTCTGCGTTAGCTTCTTTCACCGAACTTAACTATTAATCTACCGTGTAGGCGGCCGGACTGCTCAACTCATCCAGGGCTTCCAGGTAATCGCCCAGGGCCAATACTTCCTCGTTGATTTCGGCCGAGAGGCGCTCGTAGCTGTTGCTCTGGCTCATGAAGCTGCCGCTGCGCAGCTGGGAGTAGATGATGCCCAGCTGCGCCAGCGTGTTTTCCACTTTTAGCGCGGCCAACTGCCGGTTGCGCGCCGCCACCTCTAACTGTTCCATCTGCCGCCGGCGGTTGGCCAGGGTACGCTCCAGCTTTTGCTGCAGGACGGGATCGTCAGCCGCGGCGAGCTGCTTTTCCAGCCGCTCGATGGCTGCCGGCACCCGCTGGCGCTCCTCGGCCAGCAGGCGGTCTTCCTGTTGGTTTTGGGCGTGGGCCACAATTTCCTCGATCATATGCACCCAATCGGCTACACGGCCGTTTAACTGCTCCAACCGAATGCGCTCCATCGTGTCGGGCGTAGCGCTCTGCGCCATGGCGGCGATGTTGGCCTGGTAGGTGTGCGCCTGGCGCAGCTCGTCGGCAAAGGGGCCGGGTTTGCCAGATGATTTGGGGATGGGTACGGCCGTTCCCCCACGATTCGTCACAGTTCTGGCTGCCGGCCGGCTTTTCTCACCGCCAAACAGTGCCCTAAACAATTCGATCAAAATGGTGCCCAACCCCTTTTTCTTGAGCTCCTTTTTCAGCTTCTTGCGGGTTGATTTGGGAACCAAAACCTTAATAATGTCATCAAAATCCATGAATGTTTTCTCCACCACAGGTGTGCTTCCTGATGAGGATACAGCGTTTTTACCGGCTGCCAATAGCTCCACAGCCAGCGTTAAGATTGCATTTAATCGGGAGAATCAGGCAGGACGGTGTAGCTGATGGTTTGTCGTGATGAATTGGCGCTGGGTGAGCCAGGCGGCTGCCAGCCCGGTGAAGGCGGCGGCACCAATAAGCATGTACATGACGATGATTTGTAACTGGACCGCTTCCAACGGCGAGGCACCAGCTAAAATCATGCCGGTCATTGCGCCGGGCAGCTGGATCAGCCCCACGGTTTTGGTGGTATCGATGATGGGGGTCATGCCGCTTTGCAGGGCAATTTTCAGGTAGGGGGCCAGCGCCTGCCGCCCGGTAGCCCCCAGGGCCAGCGCCGCCTCAATTTCTGCCCGCCGCGCTTCAATTTCGTCCTGAATGCGGCGCATCACCAGGGTGCATACGTTCATCGAATTGCCAATCACCATCCCGGCAATGGGGATGGTTTCCTGCGCCGTAAACCGGAAGATGCCCAGGCTGATCAACAAGCCCAACGTGAGCAGCGCGCCAATGCTGATGGCGCTAAAAGCTACGCGGCGGGCCTGGGGTACGCCTGTGGCCCGCGTGCCGGAAGTATGTCCGGCGATGCCCACCATCACGCCAATGATCAACAAAATTGCTGCCGGATGATCGGCGGCGAATATGAGGTCCAGGGCATAGCCGATGGCGATAAGCTGCACAAAGGCACGGGCAGTGGCGATGAGCATCTGCCGTTCCAGGTTCACCGCTTGCCAGCGAGAAATAATGGCGGCAAACAAAACCAGAGCCAGCGCCGCCAAAACGCGGCTGATTTCAGTCAGGGCAAACGCGTCGGCGAATGAGTCCATCACGAATTTTCCAGTTCACCGGCAGCGAAGGTGGCCGCTAAATGTTCGCTGCCGGGTCTAAAGACGTGGTCGGGTGTGCCTTCATCGGCGATACGGCCGTTCAGCAGCAAATAAATCCGGTCAGCCACCACCTTGGCTTCGGCTACGTTGTGCGTCACCCACAGCACCGTCAGCCCCAGCGTGTCGCGCAGGCGCAAGATGGCCTGTTCGATGTGGCGTTGAGAAGCGGGGTCCAGGGCGCTGGTCGGTTCGTCCAGCAGCAGCGTATCCGGCCGGTTAGCCAGAGCGCGGGCCAGGGAAACCCGCTGCGCTTCTCCGCCGGACAGTTGGGTCACGCTGCGATTGGCATATTCCGCTGGCAGGTCAGCCAGGGCCAATAATTCTTCAATTTCCGCCGATGAAGCCGTTTTTTCCTGCAAAGTTGGGCCAAATTGGATGTTTTCAGTCACGGTGCCGGGGAACAGCGCCGGTTTTTGAAACACCATGCCTACCCGACGGCGCAGCGTGAGCACGTCGAGCGTGTGAATGTCCTGATCATTGTAGAAAATAGTGTTTGGCGGCGGCTCGGTCAGCCGGTTCAGGCAGCGCAGCAGGCTGCTTTTGCCGCTGCCGCTGGGACCTAGCAGGCAAACGATTTCGCCGGGTTGAACGTTCAGATTGACGTCGGTGAGGATGGAACGGCCGTTTTGTACCAACGACAGCGTTTTTACTAAAAATCGGGAGCCATCAGAATGATTTTTCACCTGGATATTATACTAAAATTGGGGACTTAAGAGATTGGACCAATTTGCACCGTTTACCAGCTATTTTGTTAGAGAAAAATTGGTCCAATCTTGGTTGGCTAGGTGACAAAGCAGCCAAAAGGCACCAGGATGAGGACCACGGCCGCACCCAACGCCAGCCCGGCCACAACCTGCGACGGAGAATGCCGCTTGAGGAAAAGGCGCACCCAGCAAACGGAACCCACCAGCGGAATGCCCACAATAAGAGCGGCCGTCCAGCCAAAAACCAGCCCCACCAGTACAGCCGTCGCCATCGCCCCGGTGGCGTGCAGGCTAATCAGCCAGAAATGATTAATCACCGTCAATGCCGTCAGCTCAATGACGTTGAACAGTGCCAGACAGCGCAGCAGCTCCGGCCCGCCAAACCCGGCAATGAGGCCGTAGGCGATGGCGGCAAACAAAATGGCGGAAAGATAGGGGATATTGCGCTCGCGGGTATTGCTCATGTGCAGTTCGGCGATACGGCCGCTTCTTAACAAAAACAACACCACCAAAATCGGGGCCAGGGAAACGAGCAAGCCGTAAACCGCCGCCCACAAAAATCCCGCCCAGCCCGGCAGCGCATACAGGCCAAACGCCAGCCCCACCACGGCAAACATCACTGGCGGGCTAACCACGTTGGAATAAATACGGGCAGTTTTGACTAGCCCGATGCGGTTTTGGGCCAGGAGGTCAAGCGGGGGGAGCTTTTTCATCGAGAGGAAGGCAGGGAGTGATCAAGTATTCAGGTGATTAGGTGTTCAGGTGTTCAAGTTAGCTCGTACCTGAACACTTAAACACCTGATCACTTTTTACTTATCACTTTTCACTTGCTTGCCGTCATGTCCCTTCCTGCCAGGAGCTCAAATATTGCTCCTGCCGGGCGGTAAGGGTGTCGATGTTGATGCCCATTGCTTGCAGCTTGATGCTGGCGATGCGCTGATCGATTTCTTCGGGAACGGAGTACACCCTGTTTTCCAGCTTGCCCTTGTTGTCGGCCAGGAATTTGGCGCTGAGGGCCTGCCCGGCAAAGCTCATATCCATCACCGAGGCGGGATGGCCTTCGGCGGCGGCCAGGTTGATGAGGCGGCCTTCGCCCAGCAAGTTGAGTGTACGGCCGTCTTTCATGGTGTATTGGTCTACGAACGGCCGTACCCGCTTAGGCTCGCTCACGGCCAGTTCGCGCAGCGCACCCTTGTTCACTTCTACATCGAAGTGGCCAGAGTTGGCCAGCAGCGCGCCGTCTTTCATCACCTCAAAGTGATGGCGATCAAACACGTTGATGTTGCCCGTGGCGCTGACAAAAATGTCGCCAATCGGGGCCGCTTCCACCATTGGCATGACGCGGAAACCGTCCATGACGGCTTCCAGTGCCTTTAGCGGATCGATTTCCGTGACGATGACGTTGCCGCCCAGCCCGCGGGCGCGCATGGCGATGCCCCGGCTGCACCAACCGTAACCCGCTACCACCACCACCTTACCAGCGATGAGGTAGTTGGTGGCCCGAATGATGCCGTCCATGGTGGACTGGCCGGTGCCGTAACGATTGTCAAACAGATGCTTGGTCATGGCGTCGTTGACGGCCATCATGGGGAACTCCAACGCGCCGTCGGCGGCCATCGCCCGCAGGCGGATGATGCCGGTGGTGGTTTCTTCCGTGCCGCCGATAACCCCGTCCATTACGTCGCGGCGGTCTCTGTGGATGGTGCTGGTCACGTCGGAGCCGTCATCCATGATGATGTTGGGCTTGTGGTCCAGCACGGCCTGGATGTGCTTGTGATAGGTGGCGTTGTCTTCGCCTTTGATGGCAAAGACGGGGATTTCGTAGTGGGAGACGAGCGAAGCGGCTACATCGTCCTGGGTGCTCAGCGGATTGCTGGCGCACAGCATCACGTCGGCACCACCGGCCTGCAAGGCAACTACCAGATTGGCCGTCTCAGTTGTAACGTGCATACAGCCACTGATTCTTAAGCCGGAGAACGGCCGTTCCCGGGCAAAATCGTCATAAACACCTTTCAACACCGGCATCTCTTGGGATGCCCACTCAATCCGCAGCCGCCCACCAGGGGCTAGATCGGCATTTTTAATATCATATTCCATCTGAAAACAATCTCCTTACTTCATTCAAACCTGACAGGTTTACAGCAAAATCATGCAGGCATAAGTTCATCGGAGCGCGCAGCAAGCACAAACTCATGCGTTCTTAGTAAACCTGTCAGGTTTCTTTCTAATTACGCTGTCAATAAAATATCCAATGCCCCATCGTCGTCAAAATGTTGGCGAAAACGGGCCACGAATTCTTGGGGTGAATAATGATGGTTTTGTGTCCCCATCTGTTCTAGCACATAAGTGGCCGCCAGGGAACCCATCCGCCCGGCAATTTCCCAGGGCAGGCCCAGCTGCATCCCGCGCATCAGACCAGCACGGAAAGCATCGCCCGCGCCCGTCGGATCGGTGATGCTGCTGGGGGGCACGGCTGGAATGCGAATTTCTGCGCCATTGATGACCAGTCGCGCCCCCTCACCGGCCAGGGTGACCAATAAGCTGTTTACGCGCTGCAAAATTTGGTCTTCCTTTAACCCTGTCTTTTCCTGGATGAGCTGGTGTTCGTATTCATTGACGGTGAGCATGTGGGCGCCGTCCAGCCCGTGCAGCAGTTCTTCACCGCTAAAGCGGGCCGCCTGCTGGCTGGGGTCAAAGATGAAGGGGATGCCCAATTGGCGACATTCGGTGGCGTATTGGCTCATCGCATCCGGTGCGTTGGGTGAGATGATGGCCAGGTCGGCATCGGCGGCGTGCTGGGCAAAGCTGAGACGGGCTGCATGGGCCATTGCCCCAATGTAAAAACTGGCGATCTGATTTTGCTCCTGGTCTGTGTTGACAAAAAAGGAGGCGCAAAAATCGTTTTCGATCTCCAAGATGGCAGAGGTGTTAACGCCGTGACTTTCCAGCCAGTCGCGGTAGTCGCCAAAATCTTGGCCGGCGGTGGCCATCACATGAGGCCGCCCACCCAAAAGGGCCAGGGTGTAAGCGATGTTGGGCGCAGTGCCGCCGCGCTGCCGGTTCAGCGAATCCACCAAAAAGCTGAGGCTGACGGTGTGCAGTTGGTTGGCCACCAGCGAGTCGGTGAACTTGCCGGGGAACGACATGAGATAATCGTAGGCAATGGAGCCGGTTACTACTATTTTCATTATTAATTCGACACTTTTTTGGATTTTTTTATCCGCAGATTACGCAGATTTCGCAGATTTCTCTGCAAGTTTCTTGCTGGTCTCTTTGTTTTCTACGGTTTTTATTAACGTAGGGCTAAGTCTCAAACGGTCGCGCAGCATGGTCATGATAATTTTGAAGCCATCGGCAACGGTAATTTTTTTGCCTTCGGCGTAGGTGCGCGGATCGTAGTTGATGGGCACCTCAACGATGTCGTGGCCGCTAAGCAGCACCTTGTTGGTTAGCTCAAACTCCAGGTTGAAGCCGGTGAGCGTCAGGTGGAGCGATTTGGCCACGTCGGCTTTGACCATTTTTGTCCCGGTGCCCACATCGGTGAGCTTGCTGCCAAAGAGCAGGTTGGTGACGAAGGTCCAAACGCGCACGCCCAGGTAAGCGTGCGCATATTCGTACTTCACATCGCCGCCCAGAATACGGGAACCGTAAACGGCCGTTGCCCCCGTTTCCTCTACCTTGCGGCAAAACTTGGGATGCTCAGCCGGATCATACTCTTTGTCCGCATCCTGAATAATCATGTAGTCGCCACTGATGTTGTTGATGCCGGTGCGAATGGACATGCCTTTGCCCATGTTGCGCTCGTGGTAAATCACCTTGATTTCCGGATCGTCAATGGTTTGCAGCAGCTCGCGGGTGCCATCGGTGGAACAGTTATCTACCACGATGATTTCCCGCGTCCAGCCATTGCCCAAATCGACCGCCTGGGTGCGGGCAATGACGTCTTGAATGGTTGCAATTTCATTATAGCAACAAATAATGACTGATAGTTTCATACGCATGAAAGGTTGGTAAACCGCCTCGGTAGGGCCTACCAACCTTGCTCCTCTTTCCGTGCTATGCTTTTGAAAACAGAAAAGCAATTATAACAGCCAAACGGCCGTTGGCGAATTTGGGATATTATTGTTGGGAACCAGTCAAATTGGCGTTACGATAAGCTGCCCATCGCTTCCAGGAGCAGCACTAGCCCATAACCTACCACATAAACCAGCGTAAGCACATACAGTGTGCGCTGCGGGAAGTGTGGTGAAAACGGAAACGGCCGTTGCCACCCCAATCCACAACGCCACCAGTTTAAGGCCCGTTTCCAGCCAGGCTAAAGGCGGCCATTGGGCAATGTGCCATGAATTTGTTGACGTCATGAGTTTCCTGTGAAAATAGGACGCAGATTTCCCTGATTAGCCTGATAAAGATGATCATGGGAATCAGGTAAATCAGCGTTCCATTTTAATTCATGGTGGTCAACGACAGTTGGTGTCGTCTCCCTTGAGAATAGCCCCACGCAAAGTCGCAAAGATCGTTTTATTCAGTCTCTGGTAAGCCATCAAAAAAATCGACTTCACCCGTTGCCAGCGAATATTCAGCGCCAACCACCAGCAGGCCATCATTTTGCATCAGGTTTTCCAGGATGCGAGAGCCGTGGCGCAGGTGGTTGACCGAGGCGCGAACGTTGGCGCGGACGGCGTGGTGCACCAGTGTGGCTTTGTCGTGACGCAGGTCGGTTTCCAGCAGTTGGGCAACCGACGGCCGTATGTAATTTACAATGGCGCGCAGGTTGGGAGAGCGTTGCTCAGACGGCCGTTCCAGTTCATCCAGTGTTGCCAGCACGGCACCGCACGTTGAATGCCCCAGCACCACGACCAGCCGCGTGCCAAACTGCTCCGCCGCATACTCAATGCTGCCAATGTGCGATGGGGCCACAATATTGCCCGCCACGCGTATGACAAACAGGTCGCCCAACCCCTGGTTAAAGATGATTTCGGCCGGTACGCGCGAATCGGAGCAACCCAAAATGATGGCAAACGGATTTTGCTGGTTGACTAATTCGCTGCGACGCTGCTGGCTGTTAAGCAGCCGATCGTTGGGGTCTCCCTGCACAAAACGCTGGTTGCCTCGCTGGAGTTTTTCAAGAGCTTCTCTGGCTGAAATCATAACTTTCCTTTTTTGTTTGCAATTATACGATTTTATCTGAGTGGTGTGAGCAGCCTCACGAGGCGATTATAAGTCAAGAAACAGAACAATGTTAGCTTGCCTTCTGTTTCTTTAAGAAATGGATTGAGGTAAAGTTAGGCCCATGCTTTTAACATGTACCGACATCGAAAAATCATATGGTGAAAAGCAGGTGCTGCACCATATTGACCTGACTTTACAGTCTGGTGAGGTTGGCGTGCTGCTGGGGCCGAGCGGCTGTGGCAAAACGACGCTGCTGCGCATTATTGCCGGGCTGACCGTGCCGGACAACGGCCGTATCCACCTCAACGATCAAGACATTACTAACCAGCCGGTGCATAAGCGGGAATTGGGCATGGTGTTTCAGGAGTATGCCCTGTTTCCCCACAAAAACGTGGCGCAAAACGTGGGGTTTGGCCTGCGCATGTTAGATTGGGATCAGCGGGCGATGGAAAACCGGGTAAAGCAGGTACTGGACCTGGTTGGCCTGTCGGGCTTTGGTCCGCGGCCGATCCATGAGCTGTCCGGCGGCGAGCAGCAGCGCGTGGCCCTGGCCCGTTCCCTGGCCCCGGCTCCGCGCCTCATTTTGCTGGATGAACCGCTAGGAGCACTGGATCGCGCCCTGCGCGAGCGGCTCATGCTGGAGCTGCGCCAGATTCTAAAGGATGCGGGTAACGTGCTGGGCCGTCCCGAAGGCATGACGGCCGTTTACGTCACGCATGATCAAGCTGAAGCATTTGCCATTGCCGATAAATTGGTGGTGATGAATAACGGCCGTATCGAACAAATCGATGATCCCCAAACCATTTACCGTCAACCGGCCACCCCCTTTGTGGCCCGCTTCCTGGGCATGGAAAATATCTTTGAAGCACAATTGGTCGCTCAAAATCCCCCCGTCCTGGAGATTGAAGAGTTGAGACTAGAGATTGCCCCATTAACCATTAACCATTTACCATTAACCATTAACCATTCCTTCCCCCTCCTCATCCGTCCCGAAGCCGCCAAACTGGTCACCAACCGCAGCGGCGAACCAAACGTGATCAACGGCCGTCTCACCCAACACTCTTTTCGCGGCCGTTATCAATTGATCACGGTCGAGACAGAACAGCTGACGTTGAAATTTGAATTGGAAACGGCCGTCACCCTGCCAGCCGTAGGCCAAACCATCCAGCTGGCTATCGATCCTGGCTCCATTGTACCGTTAGAGAGTGGTTAGATTGGTTGCAGTACCCAATTGCCCGGTCGTATAATGCACTGCGTGCTTGGTCAGGACTGCCAGTCCTGACCTAATTGTTATTAGGAAAATTATTGTCCAGGACTGGCAGTCCTGATATTTGAGAAGAATCTATGTCATCATCATTTCTTTGGTCATTGGGCGGTTTTTTCATCGTACTCACCCCCATCATTTTGGTACATGAGCTGGGCCATTTTTTTGCTGCCCGGCTGTCCAATATTCGCGTAGAAGAATTTGGCCTTGGCTTTCCGCCGCGGGCCCTCAAGCTGGCTGAGCGCAACGGCACCGTTTATTCACTAAACTGGATTCCGCTGGGTGGGTTTGTTCGCCCTGCCGGCGAAGATGATCCCATGGTAGAAGGCGGACTCGCTGCTGCGTCCAAGCGGGCACGCCTTTTTGTTTTGTTTGCTGGTGCCGGGGCCAACTTTATTATGGCGCTGGTTGTTTTTTGGGTTGCCTTCATGATTGGCATGCCGGCGGTGGCTGTGTCTGAAGTAGCACCAGATTCCCCGGCCATGACCGCCGGTTTTGAAGCGGGCGATATCTTCCTGGAAGTTGAAGGTGTTGCCGCCGAGTCTTCTGGTGTTATTGCGGACATCATGCGCACGATGGCTGGCGAGCCGGTAGGGGTGGTGATGGAACGTGATGGCCAGCCTGTGGAGCTGACTGTTGTGCCTCGTGTGCCCGGTGAGTACGATGCGGCTGTGGAAGGACCGATTGGTGTGGGCTTGATGGCTGCGCCAGACGGCCGTCGCATTACGCGTGGCCCAGGCGAGGCATTGGTGGAATCAGCTGCTTCTACATGGGAGATTGTCTCCCTGACGGTGCGGGTTCCGGCCATGCTCATCAATGGCGACATTGAGCCAAGTGAAGCGCGCCCGGTAAGCGTTGTTGGCATTAGCCAGATTGCCGGGCAGGCGGCGGAAGTGTCCGTGACCAACAGCAATTTGTTCCCGATCTTGAACATGGTCGGCTTTATCAGCGTGGCGCTGGGCTTCACCAACCTGCTGCCCATTCCAGCGCTAGATGGCGGGCGCATTTTGTTTGTGCTCATCGAAGCCGTGCGCGGCCGTCGCATTGAACCGGAGCGGGAAGGCATGGTGCACATTGTGGGCATGTTGGTGTTACTGGGCTTGATGGCCTTACTGATTGTGCAAGATATTGTAAATCCAATTTTCTAACTGCCCTTGCCCTCCGACTGTCATTCCTGCGCATGCAGGAATCCACTCTGGAGATAAAACTGGATACCCGCCTGCGCGGGTATGGCATCGTAAGAGAAAGAATGTTTTGTGTGCCAATGAATCTGATGTGGGCAATCAACTGGTTGCTGCATCAGATTTTTTTGTGGGTAAATTCCCCCAATTGTTGTTGACAAAAAGTTAAAAGTTGAAAGAATCGTGAGATGCGAGACTTTAGGAAGTGAGACCATAATGAAAGAAGAAGAAAAAGCGTTTGAAACGATATTAGATGAAGTGTTCCACGCCGATCCGCTGCCGATTTCGGAGCTGTATCGGCTGTCTGATATGCAAGATGCCGAGTGGGCAATGTTTATTGCGGGCTGGACGGCCGTTTCCGATGAGCGGCGTCAGGCCATTGTGCGCCATCTGGCCGACATTTCTGAAGATAACTTTGTGGTGGATTTTACCCCCGTGTTTGTTCACAGCTTTCAGGACCCAATGCCGGAAGTGCGTGCTGCGGCGCTGGATGGATTGTGGGATTCCACTAATGTACAGTTGATTCCCCGAATTAAAACGTTGATGCAGGAAGATCTGGCAGAGGAAGTGCGTGCTGCCGCTGCGGGGGCTTTAGGCCATTACGTGCTGCTGGCCGAATGGGGCCAGCTGCCGGAACGCATTTTGCCCGGCCTGATCGATACGCTGCTGGCTGAATATGATAATGAAGAAACGGCCGCTTCCGTCCGGCGTGTTTTGCTGGAAGGGTTAGGCGCGTCGCACCATCCCCGGGTGAACAAGCTCATTGAAGAAGCGTATGAAAATGGCGACCAATCCATGCAGATGAGCGCCGTTTTTGCCATGGGCAACAGCGCTGACCGGCGCTGGACCGTGACGGTGTTGGGCGAAATGGAAAGCCCTTACGAAGATATGCGCGCCGAAGCTGCCCGCGCCGCCGGAACCATTGGCAACAGTGATTTTATACCTCAGCTGGCCGAGCTAGCCTACGATGAAGATTTGGCTGTCCGTCTGGCGGCCGTCACTTCGCTGGGGCGAATTGGCGGCGATGAGGTGCAGCGCATTCTGGCCAACATGATCGACGACCCTGAAGTTGAAGAAGTTGATGAGGTCTTTGAGGCGGTTGAAGATGCCATGGAAGAGGCGGCCATGATGGCTGGCGACTTTGATTTTGTTGATTTTCCCTTTGCTGACGACGACGAAGAAGACGATTAATTGACTGACATTGTTTTTGTTTTAACCCAAAACATTTTACCTATCTTCATTGTAGCTGCCTTTGGGTTTGCTTTGCAGCGGTGGATTGGGGTGGAGAAACGGCCGTTGTCCACCATTGTGCTTAACGTACTGAGTCCGGCCCTGGTGTTTTCTTCACTGGTTAGCTCACAACTGCCCGGAGAGGAGCTGCTAAGCCTGGCCTTGTTTACCGTGCTGGCCGTTTTGCTCATGAGCATCGTCGCTTACCTATCGGCACGGGTGCTGCGTCTGAGCCGAACCCAAACCATTGCCCTCATGGTGGTGACGATGTTTGTCAACGGCGGCAATTACGGCCTGACGCTTAACCAGCTGCGCTATGGTGATCCCGGTTTGGCCCGGGCGATTGTGTATTACACCACCAGCACTGTGATGCTGTACACCATCGGTATTTTTATCTCATCAATGGGGGAGATGCCCTGGCGTGAGGCGCTGCGCCGTTTGCTGCGCTTTCCGGCGGTGTATGCGGCCGTATTGGCCGTGGTGGTATACAGTTTTGACATCACCTTGCCGGCGCCGCTGCTGCGCGGCATTGAAGTAGCCGGTGCGGGAGCCATCCCGGTGATGCTGCTGGTGCTGGGGATGCAGCTGGCTGATTTAAAGACAATTGCTTCTCTGCGGCTGGCGTTACCCGCCATTGGTCTGCGCCTGATCGTGGGACCGTTGATTGGTCTGCTGGTGGCGACTCTATTGGGTTTATCCGGCCTGGGGCGATCCACGTCCATCATTGAGGCCAGCATGCCGCCGGCCGTGTTTACGATTATTTTGGCCACGGAATTTGAGTTGGAGCCAACGGCCGTTACCAGCATCGTCATGGTTTCCACGCTGCTTAGCCCGCTAACAATTGCCACAACAATCACCCTGCTGGGTTTGTAATTTCGCTTAACGCTGCTGCCCGTGTACAATTTTGCCATGAATCGATTCGTGCCCCGGTTGATTATCCTTTTTGCGGCTGTTTTGCTGTTACGCGTGGCGGAAACGGCCGTTGCCCAAACGCAGTCCCTGAACAGCAGCGTTGAGATTGCCTACGGTCAGAAAATCACCTTTCGCCTGACAGGTCCGATTGCAGCGGAAATTGAACAGATTGAGCTGTTCATCAACACGGCGCGTGCCGCGACGCCGCTTTCGGTGGCGGTTCGTTTTAGCCAGGATGAGGCCCAGTTGGTAGCCGGCTACGATTTGGATCCCACGCTGCCACAACTACCCCCCTTTGCTGAAGTCACTTACTGGTGGGAATTAACCACAGCCGGCGGGGAAACGTTCACCGTGCCAGAAGCTCACTTTGTCTATGAAGATGACCGGTTTGATTGGCGTCTGCTGTCGCAAGAGGACATCATTGTTCACTGGACGGGCAATGATGATGCCCTGGGCCGGCTGGCCTGGGACATCGCTGCTGACAGCCGTGAAACGTTGGACCGTATCTTGCCGCAAACGGCCGTTTCTCCGCTCAACCTCTACGTCTACCCTTCAACCGCCGATTTACGCGCCGGGCTGCGGCTGGCGGGCCAGGATTGGCAGAATGAGCACACCGATCCGGCGCTGGGAGTACTGCTGGTAACGGCCGTCAATCTGCTCACCGCCGAAGCCGATTTGAGACAATCCATTCCGCATGAGCTGGCCCATTTGCGCCTGCACCGGCTGGCCCCGACCGGGCAGCTGCCCTACTGGTACGAAGAGGGATTGGCGTTGTTTGTTGAGAAAAACAACGGGGAGCGGGAAGATTTGGTGGCAACGGCCGTGGCCGACAACACAACTTTAACCTTGCTCACCCTTTGTACTAATTTCCCTGAAGATGGACCAGAGCGTGAACTGGCCCTGGCGCAAAGCGTCTCGCTGCTGGCTTACATCCAGGCCCAATTTGGCGACCAGGCGCTGCGCCAGCTGGGGGCTGTTTATCTGTCTGGCGCGGGCTGCGAAGCCGGACTGAGCCAGACGCTGGATCTATCGCTGGCCGAGCTCAATGCTGAATGGCTGGCGGCGCAGGCACCTCAGCCTGCCTGGCTCAGCTTCCTCAGCCGCAATGGCATTTGGCTGCTGCTGCTTTTGGCCAGCTTTGGCCTGATGGGCCTCCTACTGCGCCGCTGACTGATCTTGTTACCAGAGAGGGCGTGGCAGGTGGAGACCCGGCTGTTTTGTATGGCAAGGAAGTTACCCACCTGCCTCGCCCCTACTGATTACCAACCACCGAAAACCGATCACCCCTTCAGCTGCGCCAGCATCGCTCGGGGATCCCAGTAGGCGCGCAGGCTGCTAATCTTACCCTCGTCGTTGCAGGTGAACAGATTGATGCCGGAGAAGACAGTGGTTTTACCATTTTGGCCGGTGCCTTCTGCCTGCCAATGTACGGCCGCTTCGTTTTTGTTGATGTAGACGGCCGTTTCCGTCATGATCAGCTGGGAAAAGGTCGATTCCATCCCCTTAAAAAATTTACGCAGGTCATCGTAGCCGCTAACCGGCGGCGCACCCACTGGGTCATGACTGACGGCGTCGGCGGCAAAAACGGCCACAAACGCTTGACCATCCATGCTGCGAATAGCGGCAAAATAGTCGCTTACGGTTTGTTCAATCTGTTCTCTGCTCATCTTGTGCTCCTTAAATGCGTAACGCAAAGGCGCAGCGGGAGTGTTATGTGTTTTTAGACTGTCTGCTGAATCTGCGGGTTTGTAATGGGTGCGGTGATCATACTGGATTTGGAACGGCCGTCAACATTCCCAAAACCTGTCAGGTTTGTTTTGCCATCGAGTTTTACTTTAAAGTAAGGGAATCTAGCACCGGCAGCAGCAGATTTTCATACAGGGCAGCGTGTTCGATCGTGGTGCTAGCCAGCGCGACATGAAAAGTTGTCCCAGTGTCCTGGAAAAAGGCAAACGTTACCGGATGATTCTCAAAGGTGGCGGTGTAGATTTGCCAGCGACGGCCGTTTACCATGATCTCTTCACTAAATTCTGGTACCTTTTCCAGCCCACTGCTCACATAATTTTCCTCCAGAAAATCGAGCCAGTCGGCAATAGTCACGCGCGCCGATTGTACGGCAATTTGGGCCACATCCCCGGAGAAGCGCAGCCAGTAAAAATGATGATATGTCCCTGGCTCCCAATCGGCAGGCACCATGACGGTGTAAGGCAAATCGGACGCTGTGTACGAAGTCAGCGCGATTTCCTGGCTGCCGTCGTAGGGCACATAAAATTCAACTTCGGTTTGTTCGATCTGGCAGGAGAAGGGTGGTGCCAGTTGGGGATTGTTCAAAAAGGCCGCGACCGTTTCTTGAAGGCAATCACCTGCCGGGCCAAAGGTGGGCACGTGCCCCTGGTTTGGGATTTCCACATAGTAGCTCTGGCTCAACGATTCGGCGACGTGCTGGCCGAAGGCGGGCGGCGTGGTGGTGTCTAGCTGTCCGGCCAGGATGAGGGTGGGAATGCTGCTGTGTACCGGTTCGCGCGCGATAAATTCAGCTGGTAGCGCGCCCCATTCCTGGCACATTTCCTGGAGGAAACGGCCGTTGTCATAAGCTGCCACCGTGTTTAGGATGCTGAGTTGGGGATGGGCTTCCGGTGCGATGGCCAATTGTTCGGCCGTTAAGCCGGATACCTGATCATGGCACAAAACAGAAATCATCAGGCCCAGGCTGATATCCTGGTAAGAGATCAGCGGTACGCCAACGGCAGTGGTAAGCAGCGTATTGTCCCCGTCGCGCAGTTCATAAAGCATTTGCGGGATGAATGGAGCGAGGTACGGATTGGGCACAGCCCACTGCATGGCGGCCTCCAGCGTGCCTGGATCGGCCATGATTTCGATTTCATTGCCCAGAACCGGATCGGTGAAGGTCAGCGGGATGGGATTTTCTCGCATGGTGGTTTGCAGCGCCTGGTACACCGCTTCCAAATCGGGGTAGCGGGCCTGGCAGGCCGGTTGGCTGGCGCAGCTGGCAAACAAGCTTTGCCGTGCTTCATCGGGCCAGGTTGCCGTTTGGGTCACCATTTGGGTGCTGGTGGGGACGACGGAATCGAGAACGGCCGTTTCCACCACCTCGGGATAATCTTGCATGATCTGCTGGGCCACCCGCGTGCCGTACGATACGCCGAAAAGATGGGCTTTTTGATACCCCAGCGCCTGCAAAATATCTTTCACATCGGCTGCCATGCTTTCTGAATGGTAGGCAGCCAGATTGACGCCATCTTCCTCTAGCCGTTCCTTGCAGTGGAAAAGCGAATCCAGATAGGCTGCGCTGCGTTCTTTGTCGGAGTAGGTTTGTGCCATGTCGCGCAAATAGGTCAATTTTATTCCCCAGCAATCCATCTCAGGCTCAGACAGGCCCACGCCGCGTGGGTCAAAGAAGATCACATCCCGTTGGCCCGCAAAGGGGGCGATAAATTGCGTGTAGTAGTTGCCTATGTGGCTGAGGACAGGGCTACCCGGACCGCCGGACAAGAAGATGATCGGCGTGGCGTTGGCCGCCGGATCGTCGCCGAGAAAGCGGACCACGGCCAGCTGGATCGTATCTTCAGCATTGCTCAGCCGTTCTTCCGGCACAGTGACAGTGCCACATTCGATGTTGACCTCACCACCAATCTCACCTTCTAGCAATGTATGGCAGTCGGTTGTTTTGTAAACGGGCGTGTAGGTGACGGGGCTTGATGCCAGTGTGGGGGGAACGGCCGTTGCCGTCGCCGGCCGTTCACTCTCTGAAGATGAGGCAATATCAAGGGTAGGTACTAATGTGGGCAACGGGTTGGTTTCCTGGGCATTGCAGGCACATAATCCCAGGCTGAAAATCAGGAGAACAAAAACGTGGCGCGGTAACATAAGCAACTCCCCATAACCTGCAAGATGATTGTTTGTGTCAAGTGCAGATTGGCCGAAAGTATAAGCTCAATTGACGCAATCTACAATGCCATATTGTTCTTGCAGCTGATCTTATGCACGTCTAACAGAATCGGGGTATGATAACGGCCGTTCCGGGCAAGATGGCCGTGTCTGGCAAATAGCCAATCGGAACAAGACCACCAAAAAATTCACAACTGATAAACGTATCGCCATTAAGGGCAATAGAACGCAGATTTTCCTGATTTACATGATGACCAGAATCAGGCAGATCAGGAAAATCTGCGTCCTATTAAAAATAATATTGAGGAGAATGCCAAAATGACAACAGCCGAACAAACCCCAACCACCGACTACCGTTTTAAGGCCGAGGTCAAGCAACTGCTGCAAATCCTCGTCCACTCCCTCTACAAAGAGCAGGATATTTTCCTGCGCGAACTCATCTCCAACGCGTCTGATGCCCTGACGCGGCTCCATTTTGAAATGCTCACCAACCGCGACGTGTTGGATCCGGATGCTGAGCTGGCGATCCACATCGAAATTCCCGAAGTGGGCGAAGACGAGCCGAAAAAGATCATCATCAAAGACAGCGGCATTGGCATGACCAAAGATGAACTTATCACCAATCTGGGCACGATTGCCCAATCCGGCGCGCGCGAATTTTTAGACAAGGTGAGCAAAGATGACGAACTTGATCCCAACGACGTGATTGGTCAGTTTGGCGTCGGTTTCTACTCTGTTTTTATGGTAGCCGACGAGGTGCGCGTGGTCTCCCGTAGCTACAAAAAGCGGGCCAAAGCCGCTGCCTGGGTCTCTGACGGCAGCGATGAGTTCCACATCGAGCCGGCCGAAAAAGAAGACCGCGGCACGGAGATGCACATCACCCTCAAAAAAGATGCGGCCGACATGGCCAGCGAATGGAAGTTGAAGCAGATCATCAAAAAGCATTCTGATTTTGTGCGCTACCCCATCTATATTGGCGAAGAGCAGGTGAACCAGCAAACGCCGCTGTGGCGCCAGCAGCCGTCTAACGTGGAGCAGGAAGATTACAGTAACTTCTACCGCCAGATGACGATGGACTTTGAAGAGCCGCTGGCGGTCATCCACTTTGCCTCGGATGCCCCGGTGAACGTGCGGGCGCTGCTGTTTATTCCGGCCAAGCGGGAGCCGGGTATTTTGGCGGCGCGCAAAGACCCTGGCGTCATGCTTTATTCGCACAACGTGCTCATCCAGGAATATTGCACCGATTTACTGCCCAAGTGGTTGGAGTTTGTCGATGGCGTGGTGGATTCTGAAGATTTGCCGCTGAACGTGAGCCGGGAGACGGTGCAGAACAACCGCCTCATGCGCCAGCTGGGCAAGATGATCAAGGGGCGCGTTTTGCGTGAACTGAAGAAGATTGCTGATGAGGAGCCGGAGAAGTACAAGCAGTTTTGGGGGGAATACGGCCGTTACTTCAAAGAAGGTATCGCCATTGACCCCAACGCCAAAGAGGACGTGCTGCCCTTCTTCCGCTACCACACTTCCAAGTCAGACGGCGAGCTGACCTCGCTGGACGCCTACCTGGAGCGCAAGCCAGACAGCCAGACCGAGATTTACTACGTCACCGGCGACTCTGTTACCTCCGTGGCCAACAGCCCTCATCTGGATCCGTTCAAAGCGCGCGATTTGGAAGTGCTCTACTGGGTTGATCCGCTGGACGTGCTGATTGCCCCAGGTCTGATGGAATACAAAGAGACGCCGTTCAAAAATATCGACGATGCCGACATTGAGCTGCCGGACACAGAAGATGAAGCCCAAGAGGAAGAAAACGAAGAGACGCTGCCTGAAAAAGCGTTCAACGAGTTTGTCGGCCGTTGCGTCACCACGCTGGGGGACAAAGTGTTGGAAGTTCGCGCCTCCAAGGTGCTAAAGAACAGCCCGGTGCGCCTGGTTTCCCCGGCGGATGCGCAAAACAGAGAGATGGACCGCATCCAGCGGCTGATCAACCAGGATTACGAAGTGCCCAAGCGCATCCTGGAAGTGAACCGCAACCACCCGCTGGTGGCCCACCTGGCCCACCTGGTGGCCAACCAGCCGGACAGCGACCTGATCAACCTGAGCATCGAGCAGCTCTACGACAGCGCCCTGATCCAGGAAGGGCTGCACCCCAACCCGGCCGACATCCTGCCGCGCATCCAGCAGCTCCTCACCCTAGCTGCCGCCCAGGCCGATCAAACGTAAACGGTAAATTGCCACATAAAAAAGTCCGCCGGATCACTTTCTGACGGACTTTTTTACGTGTTCTAGAAAAATCAATTTGACTCTGCCAATCTATAAGAACCTTCATCCCAAACAAACCATTTTTCTTCTTCAATCGATTCCACACCTTGTTTTGTAGCAGACGTTGGTATTGTTCCTGTGGTTGTAATTTGAATTTTGTGCCAATCACTCTCTGCATCTTCGATAAAGGTTACTTCTGATTCATATCCCCATCCTTCTTCCAGATATCTCAATGCTATTTGCTCATGGAGGACTATCTGAAATTCACTATTTAGTTCACTTACCAATATGATCTCTCCAATCGATATGCCTGAACTTATATTATTATGATGAAACAAAATTCCAAAACGATTTTGTCCAATTTTAATAAGCTTGGCAGGCGGTGCATGTCCCCAGCTACCAATTGATGAAAAATCAGACTGATTAGAAACCAAAATCCACTCTTCAGCCTGTCTTTGAAAAATAGCAAAGGTGAGGATAGGAAAACAAGCATGACATTCACTGTTTATGGTTTCAGTTAGCATAAGAATTTGCTCTTCTCCATGCTGGAGATAAGGTTCTGCTAAGAGAATCTTGGTGCATTCAAATTGATTTGCGCCTGTTGATGAGGAGGGTGTTGGTAATGGTTCGCAATGATTTATCCCCGAAAACCCTGTCCATTCTACAGTCGTATTTATGGCAACCGAGTCGATGCCTAATTTATCGCTAAAAACCATATCTGGAGACTTGGACATGAGCCGTAGTGCTTTTTGGAAATCGAAGTCATCAGAGGATTGGAGAGTCACGGCAACTGATGATGGCGTAATACGAGTTTCTTCAGAAGTGTCTGTGCTTGAATGTGTCTCTACCTGCTGCCGTTGGCATGAAACGACGCTAAAAGCTATGATAAATTTAATTATAATAAGTACTGTTTTACGCATAGTGTCAATTTTATTCTGATGCGGCTGGCATTGGCACAACCTAACTCTGCTTTGGTCTTCGAAAAGCGAAATATTTTACTCGGCTGAGGCATGGCGGCGGCGCAAGTATGCGCTGCCATTCTCAATGTGGTCAATTGTACTGGATGATAGGGTAAGTGGCACGGTGTGGTGTTGGTTACGGCGTTGCTGAAGGGGACCGTCAAAGAAATGTTGGGATACGGCCGTTTCCTAATTCGTGATAAACAGTGTCAAGTTCAGTCGCCTGCTGCCATCAGCGCCTGCTCTGCTTCTTTCGGCAATTGGATAGGGGCAAACATTGATGCCGGATAGAGATAACCGTCAGGTTCTGACTTATCTTCGTCAATAATGCGGAGCATGTTGTGTGGCTCTGCGCCTGCATCCGGCAGTGTGCGGTACACTTTGCCCAGGATCAGACTTGCTGGATTACTTTCATTGTTTATGCAGATTACGAAATCACTCATCGAATTACCCTCTTGATTTTGAAATCCTTACGGCCGATGCCGTGTGCTTCAAACCAATGTATCTCGGCTTCGCAGATTGTACCATCCGCAAGTTGTACGGTTGCTTTGCCTTTCATTTTCCGCCACCGACCCTTGCCGTAAGTGCGCTCCAGATGACGCCGGATGTAGACGCTCCGTCCTGCAGCGATTGTCTCAATATCTTCAATTTCGCTCAGTACCTCAAATTTTACCAAAATAATCCCCTCTGTGCTGGCGCGGTCTAATGTGGTCAATTGTACTGGATGATAGGGTAAGTGGCACGGTGGGGTGTTGGTTACAGGACTGTTGAGGGGAAACGGCAAAGAAATGTTGGGATACGGCCGTTCATCTATTTTTTCTTGCAATTAGGCATTTGGGCGGAGAGCTTTTCATTCTGGTCTTCTTTCGAGAATAAATATCGGACCAAACGGTGTAATCTCAAATTTCTGTGCAATCTCCTGAATATCGTAATAACTTTCATCATCAGCCATGAATACAGGGCGAGTTTGGCTCTGTTCAAGCAGCCAGATGATTTGACCATCCGGCACATAGGTGTCCGCCAGCAAAACATCCTGGCGCATGTTTTCAACATCCTGAAAATAAGTGAGGGTTTGTAATGGCAGCCAATCAGCCAAAACGGCCGCATTATTGGGCAAGCTCTCCATCACTGTTTCCCCAAACATTTGTGCTCCATAATATCCGTTTTTAGGTGGATATAGAAAAAAGAGATTGTTGTCACGATTGGGCAGGGTTCTGACAGATAGAAGATTAAGGTCTAGCTGGTTAAGAACCATAGGGGTGACCCGGTAAATTGCTATTTGTGATAAGACGGCGATGACAAACAGCGTCATCAACAGCCGCTGCTGTTTTGCGGCAAAGCGCTTGTAGACAGAAACCAGCCCCACGCCAATCCATAAGACAAAAATCAAATAGGAAGGTAGATAAAATACGTATTGGTCAGGAACATGAAATGACAGGGCAAAAATAATGTTCCCCAAAAAGGCAACTACCAAAAAAATCAATAGGGCACGATTTGTTTGCCACAGATTCATGAGCCCCAAGACACCAAGCGGTGTAAACAGCAAAAACTGATAGCCCAAAAACCCGAGCCACAACGCCAGGTCCCTGGCTCCAATTTCAAAAAATCCAGATAGTATGCTGGATATATTGACCTGCGATTCCCCGGACTGGTTGGCAATCCAATAGGGTAACAAGCTTACCATTAGAGACACAAAGGCAATGAGGTAGATTCTTTTAGCATTTGTTTTTTTGGCCACGATAACTAAAGCGAAAACGGCCGGTATAAAAGTTATGATTAGCAAATGTGCCCAGAGAGCAACGCCGGTCAGCAACAGGCTAACAGTTAACAATGGCCATCGACTTGGGTTTTTATGCCAGGCAAGCAATAATGCGATAATGCCCATCAAGAGAAAGGCAAAAAGAGTGTACACTTCCGCACGAACAGCATGTAACCAAAACGTGTGCGAGACAGCTAATACGACGCTCGTAGCCCCGGCAATTCTCACAGGAAAATCTAAAATCTTAAATGCAATTACAAACAGTATCCCTGTGGTCAATGCGGCAAAAACAGCAGACGATAGGTTCACCCTCCAGGCCAGATCGCCAAAGGGCAATTTTGTGAATAGATGGACAATAGACCCCCAAAGCCAATAGTTCCGGACGCCGCTTCCAGAATCTTGCAAAATTGCTAATCGCTGTAGTTCGGCATCGTCACCCCACAGCACGGTGGGCGCAAGCGTGAGTAAATAAAGCATCAGCGTAAACAGTGTTACCAGAACTGCATAAAAAATGGTTTTCTCGAAGCTGTTCTTTTGCGGCATAGTTGATACTCAAAACCAATCTGGTACATCTTTGTTTTGCGTTGCTATGTTGGGATACGGCCGTTTCTCGCTTACAAAGTAAAGGCCTGAATATTCATACTTGGTGCACACCATTGACCGGTATATCTCCGCCATCTAGCTGTTTGGCAAATACGGGAATCAGTTTTTGCATGTTGCTTTCGTATGCCGCAGGCCAAAAATGCTTCAACTTTTCCCTGGCTTTCTCATTGATGTGCATCTGACCTGATTTTTCAATCAGCACCATGGCTACATGACCATTATTTTCTGTCACAGAAAATATGTAATCGTTATTGTCATCGAGCATAGATTGCTTTAGGTCAGCAACAATTTCCTCCAATTCAAATTCATAGAGACTGTAATACATTTTTCCGTTTTGTAGGAGTGCTTGCTTGAGTAGTTTCTCAATCTTTTTTGTTGACATTAGTAGTTCTCCAGGTGGGGGCTGACTCAGATTTATTAGTTTTGTGTAGAGCCTTTCAAAATTCAAGCACTGCACCGTCTTCAGGTATCCATAATTGCTCATCCCGAATCCCATGCTCACGGGCATATTTCCTTAAGGCTGCCCGCGACGTGAGACAATGATCCAGCGCTTCCAAATGAGTGGCTACGACGATGGCTTTAGGAGCATATTCGCAGAGGGCAGCGGTTTGTTCTGCATCCATGATTATTAGTTCATTTTCGGCCCAAACCGCGCCACCGGAATGGGTGATGATAATATCCGGCTGCCACTGATCGATGTTTTTCTTGATGGCCTCATACCAGATGGTGTCCCCTGCCCAATAAACCGTCGGCTCATTCTCTGCCGCAAAAACAAACCCGGATACGGCACCCATAGCGCGCAGTACCGCTTCACTTGAACCATGCTGCCCTGGAGTGCGATGAACCGTTATCGTTTTCCAACGCACCGTTGTTGCCACCGGATTTACCTCTAGAAAGCCCATTTCTTTGATCCTGGCTTCATTTTCAGGTTGGCAAAAAATTGTAGTGTCCTTTGGCAGTTGTTCCTGGGCCAGTTGGTCAAAATGATCGGTATGTAAATGTGAAACAATTGCCATTTCAATCCCGGCAATTACCTCATGCTGAGAAATCGGAAGGTCTACCAGGGGGTTTGGTGCGTTTCCTCTGTATGACGGGAGGGTATGTTTGGGGGCTAAATACGGATCAATGATGAACGTGTGTCCGGCATAGGTAAACCGCAAGGTTGCATTGCGAATCAGCTGTATCTTCATCTGTCACTCTCTCTTTTTAACCAATCGGCCTGCTTTTCAAACAAAACGCCCGGCCAGGTATGCACCTGGAATTCACCAACTTCCTGGAATCCCGCTGATTGATAATATTTTCTCAAAGCATGGTTCCCTGCCCAGCAATCCAGCCGGAGCCGTTCAGCCTTCTTTCCTTCAGCTTCTTGCTCGGCCCATTGCAAAAGCATTTTGCCTATGCCTTTCCCCCGGTACGCCGGGTTTGTGGCAAATGCTTCCAGGTAAAGCGTCTGTGGGGGATGGGTAAAGGCGGCCAGGGTATACGCTGGTGCCTGGTCGCCAATCACCAGAGTGCTGACAA
This sequence comes from Anaerolineaceae bacterium, assembly GCA_002699125.1. GTDB lineage: Bacteria > Chloroflexota > Anaerolineae > Promineifilales > Promineifilaceae > Leptofilum. The sequence goes on along the minus strand of PABI01000155.1, from coordinate 3,643 downwards.
TGCTGCCTTCGTGGCGCAAGACGTAAAAGGTACCGTGCGCCAGCCAATGTTTGAACCGCTCGATTTGCCCTGGATTTTCGGTAAACGGCCGTATACCCCATTGGGCCTCGTAGCCTTGTTCGATTAGCCAACTTTGTGTCTTGTTGAACAAGGTCAATATCTCGTTTAAATCATGCTCAATCGCTTTTTCAATTTTCATTCCGTCACGCTCTCGCAAAGTTAGTTAAGATGTGGCAAATTGTACCGAATGATGGGGAGCGTGGCACGGCCGTACCTGAATACGCCGGTCACAGCCGCCAGCAGGGGAACCGGCTAACGATTTGAGGTAAAAATGCTGTTCAGTTCAGCTCGCTTTTAGAACGCTTGTTCGGAATGGTTGACCTGTGATATTATCAAGCTTGTCATTTTTTACGCGAAAGGAGAATGTTATATGTCTGAAAACAAGACGCGCCCCACGGACCAAAGTGTACTCGATTTTCTCAATAAGGTAGACCATAAAACGCGCCGCGAGGATGGCCTTGCCTTGCTGGAAATGATGACGGAAATAACCGGAGAAGAAGCTGTACTGTGGGGGAGCAGCATTGTGGGCTTTGGCAGTTATCATTACAAATATGAAAGCGGGCGTGAGGGCGACATGCCACTTGTTGGCTTTTCACCGCGCAAGCAAAGTATGACGCTCTACATTATGCCCGGCTTTGATGCGTACGAGGATATGTTGGCGGAACTTGGTAAGCACAAGCTCGGCAAGGCGTGTCTTTACATTAACAAGCTGGCCGACGTGGATGATGATGTCCTACGCAGCCTGATCAAAAGTTCCTATGAGCACATGAAGGCAACAAATTAGTAAATTTTTGAATGGCGATAGCTAAGGTTGTCGCTCCTGGTCTGATAGTCCAGCTGGGTAAATCTTTAACAGCTCAACCGCTGCTTCCGGGGAAAAAAGTAGAATGTTCTCGTGAATTAAATTGAGCTGCTGCTGAACGGCCGTAACCCCAACCCCCACCGGCGCATAAGCCACGTAAAGTGCCCGGCGCGTTTTCGGCGTAATCGGCGTGCGTTTGTCCTGGCCATAAATGATGGTGCAAATGATGCCCTGGCCGTCAGACATCATCATGTCACCCGGCTTTAGCGGCTGAGGTGAGCCATTCATCTGAATGAATTCGTCGCCTTCCTGCGTGGCATCAATGGTGATGGGCGGTTCCAGCAGGTCGGCGTCGTGCCCGGCTGTGAGCACCAGGGACTCTAATTCGGCCGCAAAGTTGGCGTCTACCAGCGGACTGACGCTGGGCAGCGATTTCCCTTTGTGCACGATGGATTCTAGCTGAAGCTGAACGTGGTAGGTTTTTTTGAACTGTTTGTAATAGTCGCGGTACGCTTGCAAAATCTCTAGTTCCAGCAGATCTGCCCGCGAAAAGTCGGCAAATTTCTCGCGCAGCCTGGCCTCAATCTCTCGTTTTTTCTCGTCGAGCGGGGTTGGGCGTTTACGGTTATCGACGTTGCCGATGAGCAAAACGCCGACGTGTCCGCCGGGGAAGGTTTGGTGGAAACGGCCGTTCACTTCAATCTGTAACATTCTGGAACTCCTATCCTATTTGTGGCGGAAGTGGACGAAGATACGGCCGTAATTCTTGCTGTCCTTCTCCACCCGATGGTACAGTTTGCGAATCTCTGGCTGATTGAGAAAACGCAAAACGCGCTTCTTGAGCTGGCCACTGCCCTTGCCTGGAATGATCTCCACCAATTCGATCCGCCGATCGATGGCTTCATCCATGATTCGGTTTAGCTCCGCCTCAATTTTGTCGCCACGATTGTAAATGCCGTGCAAATCAAGTTTTAATTTTGCCATTTTTATTTGAATTGGACACTGGTTTACACTGATAAGTGCGAAAAATCAGTGTTTATCAGTGTCCCATTTTTTACCCACTCAAACCGGTGGAGGACTACCTTTGCTAACTTCCTGATGAATTGGCTCAGCCGATTTTTGTGGCGACGTAAAGGTGAACTGTGCCAAAGCCGCCAACTTCTTTTTCTACGTAATGAAATTTTGCCTGGCTGAATAATTGGCCCATGTCGCGGATGATGTCCCCGGTGCTGGCCCAAAACCGGGCTAGCTTCATGCCCACCCAGTTGCGGTTTTCGGGGTAGTTAATGTCTATCAGGACAAAACGGCCGTTCCCCTGCAACACCCGGTAAATTTCAGCCATCGCCCGCCTGCCATTAGGGCAGCCACTGAAAGCCATCGTGTTCACCACCGTGTTAAATGTCTCCGCGCGATAGGGTAGGTGTTCAATGTCGGCTTGCTGAATGGCGGCTTGTACGTGGTTGGCTTCCAGATTGCGTTTGGCGATACAGGTCAGTTCCCAATTGTAGTCAATGCCGCACGTTTCAAAGTTGTTGGCGTATTGCGTCAGCAGGTAGCCGGTGCCAAAGGAGACTTCCAGCACTTTTGGGCCCACAATGTGGGGGATGGCCTGGGAAATCCAGTTACGCCAGACAGGGAAAATTTTGACGGTCCAGTCGTAGAGCTTGGCAAAACGGCCGTAGAACCGATCAAACTCTTGCCTAAATTGCTTTTTATCCTCTGGTTCGGTTGAGTACATATCAAACCCTTATGGTCACTGAGGAAAGTTTGATAACTGACTGCTCATGTGAAGCGATCATCTGATTTCATCGATCTCACGTCGTGATTGACATTTTCGAGCCAACCAACACGCACATCTGTCGGAGCATCAAAGTCAGGAATGTATGGCTTTATGTCCAACAGAGGAGTTCCATCAAGAACATCAAGATCGGCAAAGTGCAGCACATTATCATTCATACGCGTTAGCCTAACTACTGAAATACCAATTGGATTAGGTCTGACAGGGGCTCGTGTCGAAAAAACGCCTCGGGGTTCCGAATCAAGGAATGGCGTGACGACCAATTTCAAAGTAGAAATCTGATGGAGGTGGTAGAGCAAAATGACGTGTGAGAAACCGTTTATGTCCTTGAGTCCCTCGACAAAGTCAGGAAATATCTCAGCAAATCTTGCGGCGCTGGCATCTCCTGTTGGTTGAATGGGCATTTGAGCAAGGTCGGTAAAAGGACTGTGGATAATCCCGATTGATTGATATACGATCTTCATCTTATCACCTGATCTAATCTAAAACAGCCCGCTTTTGACAGATAAATGTCGGCCTGCTGAATCGCGGCTGGGATGCTGTTTGACACTCTAATCATACGGTTTCGTAAACCCGATCAAATTCCTGGCTAAATTGCTTTTTATCCGATGGTTCGGTTGAGTACATATAGATTTCCTATGAGCCAGATAAACTTCAGCTGAAACATTCTACGACCTCTCAATGAAATATGAAATAACCAAATTATTTAGTAACAAAACGCAGTTCATCATCTGGTCATCAATGTCATCTGACAGGTTGGCGGGAAATATCCGGTAAGTATCTGAGGTCAGGAGAGTGGCCCAGCTAGAGGCGAATTACAGTAAGCAACGAAGACCTTACTTGAGTAATGATCATTCACCCACATTAAATCCCAGTTTATTGGGTTTTCCCTTCTTATCTTTCGACAATAAAATGGGTACTTTTCGAGATTTGATAACCGCCATATATAGGGCTATTAAGAAGGCTGGCCCAATATATGGACT
>PABI01000154.1 GCA_002699125.1 Anaerolineaceae bacterium | reverse complement strand
TCCATATATTGGGCCAGCCTTCTTAATAGCCCTATATATGGCGGTTATCAAATCTCGAAAAGTACCCATTTTATTGTCGAAAGATAAGTTAAAACGACAACTTACGGCAAATGTTCCGCTAGAAAAGTGCGCATCCGCTCAGTGAAAGTATCCGGATCGGCCGTAAAAATGTTTAGGTGGCCTGCACCGGGCACCGTGTAAAGCTGTTTCGGCTCGTTAGCGGCGGCAAAGATAGCCCGCCCCTGTTCCGTGGGTACCAGCCGATCTTGCTCGCCGTGGATGAGCAGCAGCGGCACGTTTAAGCCTGCTACCGTATCGGCTACAAGCGTTTCATCCAGCGGTTCCACAGTAACAGAATTCATGCGGTTAAACACATAAGGTGCCAAAAATCCCGGTGCGCGGGCAATGCTGGGCAGAATGTTCGGCATATTTTCCTCAAAGCTGCTGTAGGTACTTTCCAACACCAGCACGGCCAAATCGGGGAGCTGCGCCGCCGCCAGGGCCGCGGCCGCTCCGCCCATCGACTTGCCCACCAGACCAATTCGGTCCGAATCAACTTCTGAACGGGTGAGCAAATAATTGTAGGCGGCAATCACGTCCCTGGCTTCGGCCGGCCCCCAGGTAGAGACAGCATCGCCGCTTTCGCCATGATTACGCAGATCCAACACCAAAGCACCGTACCCCACTTCATGCATGGCCGCCACCTGCTCCAGCAGCGCCGCACGATTGCCGCCAAAGCCGTGAACGTAAATCAGAGTTGCCCCATTCACAGCATCCGTAGGTGGAATAAACCAGGCGGTCAGCTCAATCTCATCTACCGGAATACGAACGTCTTCGGCCGTCAGACTAAAATCTGCCGGGGCTTGGCTGGGTTGAGTACGCCGAGGGTAGAGCAGCGCATCGACACTTTGCCCCACCCAACGATTGCCCAGGAAAACGGCCGTTCCCACCCCCACCACCAATAAACCAAGCAGCACCCAGCCAACAGTACCCATACCACCTCGCTTTTCTTTACGCTGACCCATTAAACGCTCCAATTAAACGCAATACCGCCATGGTATTCAAAGTCGCTTTCGGCACAAATGAACTCACCAGGGCAAACTCCTGATCCTTGCTGCCATCCTCGCTGCGCTCCGAGCAGTGGGCATTGCCGCCCGACGGCCCCAGCCCGTCCAGCGAAGGAATACGCTGCCAAAAATGATTGCCATCGCTCAAACCGCCGCGCTCTTCCGGCAGCACGGTGAAGCCCAGGTCGGCTCCAGCCTCGCGCCACAGTTCAAACAGACGGTCAGTCGCTTCGTTGCGCGCCCAGGGCGGCGTCTTGCGGTACAGGTTCACGTCCACGGTGCAGGCAAACCCGTCTGCCGAGCTGACCACATCCGCCTCACCATCCAGCGCCAAAATTTTGTTGACGGTTTCATCATACACTTCTGGCCGGAAGGTACGCATCTCCAGCCATGATTCGGCTTCGTGCGGCACGCGATTGGTCACCACGCCACCACGCATCGTGCCCACGTTGACCGTCACATCCCGGCTGTAATCGGTCATGGCCGACAGCTTCAAGATGGTGTGAGCCATCTGCACCACGGCGTTGGCCCCGTTGGGATGAAAGCTGCCCGCGTGAGAAGAGCGGCCTTCTGTTATTACCTGGAAGACGGCCATCCCTTTGCGAGCCACCACCACCTGGTACGTGTCGTCCACCTTACTGCCGCCTTCAAAAATAAGGCAGGCCAACGTATCTGGCCCTTCCAGCCGATCGATGCACAGTTGGCCAAAATCTTCGGCTTCAGCTTCTTCGGCAGCGTCGATGAGAATGACCCAGTTAATGGCTTCGAACTGCTCCGGGGCGTGCGTGCTCAGCGCATCCAGCATCATGTAGATGAGTACGGTGCCGCCTTTGATGTCCACCGTGCCGGGACCATAGATGAGGTCGCCCTCTTCACGCCAGTGGAAGTTATTGCGTATTTCTTCTTCGGCGGGGAACACGGTATCCAGGTGGGAAACGAGGCCGATGGTTTGGTTGGTACGGCCGTTCCTTGTCAGCACCAAATGTTTTCCGTAATTAGGCATGGCGGACTGGACAAACTCGGCCTTAAAGCCCAATTGGGCAAACAGCGTGGCCGTTACCTGGCCCAGCTCGTTCACCCCGGCAGCATTGGCGGTGAAGCTGTTGATCTCCACCATCTGCCGCAGTGTAGCCAAATAGTCTGGCAAATTTAGCGTAAAATGTTCCTGCAAAATTGAAGCAAATGTTGTACGGTTCATGCAACCTTCCTTAACCGATGTTTCAATAGAGATTCTATTTGTTTTTCTATCACGTTCGGGGAATTTAGGCGAATCAGTTTAGCGACAAGCGACAATGCAGATGAGAAGCAGGTGGCCCATCTGCATTGTATTATCTTATGAGGAAGGATACGGCCGTTTAGACCTATTAGGCGTGTTTGGACTGAGACTGCAACCGGGGCCGGTCCAAAAAGTAGCCAAACAGCAGCGTTGCCAAAAGCGTATACACAATGGCCAGCCAGGTTGTAACGTTGCCAGAACCATTTAGCTTATTGGCCAGGATAATGAGAAACGCCGCGCCGTGCGCCACGAAATTGGCCAGCAAAATGACGCGCAGCTTCTCCAAATCCTCAACCTTGCGCACCAGCCAATTTTGCAGCGCCAGACCAAAGATAGCCGCACCCAAAAGCTGGCAGAAAAAGACAGTATCCTGAGCATGATAAATGCCCAGCATGTTATGAACCCACGTCATATCGAAAAAGCAGCCGACGGCCACAACCAACAAAACCAGCGCATCAAAGATTAAAGCGTACTTGACCTTCATCATTCGCCTCCTGCAAACCAGGCGGTTTGCCATCACAAACACGGTCTATACACGCTTACAGCTTACTGAAAATGTGCCCTGTTCAAAAGTAGATTCCCGCATCAAACCCACATGATTTTCATCATGACTTACATCATGCGAGAAAATCTACCGGAAAATCTTAAACCTGATGAGACAATTAAAACCAGGGGTGAAATCGTGGCAAACATTTTTGTCTGGCCCACACTCCGCTATAATCCAGCCCATCTATGAAAAAGTTTGTGTTCCTTCTCCTCTTTTTTGCTTTGCTGGTTGCCTGCGGCGGTGAGGGCATTCCGCCCATTCAAGATTCCAGCGAACTGGTGACGCTGACGCCGCTGCCCACGAACACCCCCCACGCCACGGAAATTCCAACCAGTGAAGATGCCAACGGTATTGCCCTGGCGTTTTACCGCGCCTGGGAATTAAACGATTTTTTGGGCATGTACAGTTTGCTTACCCCCAGCAGCCAGGCATTGGTGGACAGCATTTCTTTTGTCACCCGGTATGAAGAGGCAATGGAAACGGCCACCGTCACAGAGATTTTTACCCAGGCGTTGGGCACGCTGCAAGACGGCAACACGGCGCAAATGCAGGTGCGCGTGACGTGGCAAACGGCCGCAGTGGGCACCATTGTTCGTGAATACACCGTGCCGCTGGCTTTTGAAAACGGCCGTTGGGGCATCGTCTGGGATGAGGGGTTGATTTTGCCCGAGCTGGCCGGTGGCAATACCCTCGTCATGCAGCAGCGCATTCCCGCCCGGGCCAACATCTACGATGTGAACGGCAAGGCGCTGGCTTACCAGGGCACCATTCTCACGTTGGGCGTCATCCCCGGCCAGATTGAAGATGAACCGGCCATGTTAAACGCCCTCAGCCCGATGCTCAACCTCTCGCCAGAGGAAATCAAAGAAATTTACGCCCCCGCCCTGCCGGACTGGTATTGGCCCATCGGCGACGTAACCGAAGCAACGATGCAGCAGTACGGGCCGTCGATCCAGCCATTTATTGGCAAGGGGTTGGCCGAGCCCAAACCACGCCTGGCCCGCCTCTTCTCCGATTCGGGCGCAGCGCCGCATCTTATCGGCTACACCGGCTACATACCCGCCGAGGAGTTGGCCGAATACCAGGCAGAAAGTTTTGCCGGGGATGAAATTGTGGGTCTGGCCGGGCTGGAGCGCTGGGGCGAAGATTATCTCAACGGCGAGCGCGGCGGCACGCTAACGGTGGTCGGTCCTAACGGCGATTACATCACCACGGTGCAGGAACAGGAGCCGAAGCAGGCGCGCAGCATTTACACCACGCTGGATTTGGAGTTTCAAACGGCCGTTGAGCAAGCCCTGGCCGAAGCAACGCAATCTTTAGGTTTGCGGGCCGGTGCGGCCGTGGTGCTGGACGTCAACAGCGGCAAAGTGTTGGCGATGGCCAGCTACCCCAACTACGATCCGCGCATTTTTGATCCGTTTGCCCAGGATTCGGCCGTGGCCCTGGGGGCGGCGTTTAACGACCCGGATCGGCCGCTGTTAAACCGGCCTACGCAGGGCGTTTATCCCGCCGGTTCCACCTTCAAGATTGTCACCTACACCGCCGCCATCAACAGCGGTCTGTACACGCCAGACACCTTTTACACCAGCACCGGCACCTGGCGGCGGCTGGGCGACAACTTCGTCAAGGTCGATTGGCGCGAAGGCGGGCACGGTACGATCACCCTGAAACAGGCGGTTGTGGTCTCCTGCAACTCCTGCTTTTACGACGCGGCTTTTGAGATGGACGCGATGGACCCCAACTTTTTCCCGAATATTGCGCTCCAGTTCGGTCTGGGTCAGCCAACCGGCATTGTTGGTGTAGCCGAGGCCGGCGGCACGGTGCCCAGCCCCGAATGGAAACTGGCGACACGCGGCGAAGGCTGGGTGCGGGGTGACGCCGTTAACATGGGCATTGGCCAGGGGGATGTGCAGGTAACGCCGCTGCAAATGGCCAACATCATTGCCGCCATCGCCAACGGCGGCACGCTCAATCGCCCCACGCTCATCGACCGCATCGGTGCCGGCGGTGGCGCACCTGAGGAACCGTTCCCGGTGCAGGCCAACGGCGAACTGCCGCTCTCGCCACAGGATTTAGCTATTTTGCAGGAAAGCTTGTGGAAGGTGGCCAATGATTCAAACGGCACGGCGACCCATCAATTTGTGGGATTGCCTATCCAGATAGCGGGCAAAACGGGCACGGCTGAGGCGCCACCGGGCAATTCACACGCCTGGTTTGTGGGCTACGCCCCCGCCAACCAGCCGGAAATTGCCATTGCTGTGATTTTGGAACACGGGGGCGAAGGTTCGGCCGTTTCCGCCCCACTCTTCCGCCGCATTGTGGAGCTGTACTACGACATTACGCCGGTCACACCGTTCCCTTGGCAAGGTTAGTACTGACTGGCAGAGATTGGTTCAATCTTCGAGATTGAACCAATCTTATGTGTCACGCATCACTCTGGCATCATGATGATTACTTTGCCTTTGGCGTGCCCTTCGCCAAGATAGCGCAGTGCGTGAGCCGCCTCACTCAGCGGATAGCATGTGTCGATGACGGGGGTAATTTGCCCCGCTTTTAGCATCTCTGCCAAAAATAGTAGGTCCGCTTTGTTAGGTCTGGCCATCATGTTGCTCATCTTCTGCCCGCCGGTGATTGCCCGCCACGGCTTCTGGAGTACAAGTCCCATGAGGAAAGCACTGGTCACAAAAACCCCTTGGGGAGTCAACGCCCGCCGATACTCAGCAACCGAGCGATTGCCCACGGTGTCAAAAATGAGATCATACTGCTGGCCGTTTTGGCTAAAATCTTCCTGTGTGTAATCGATGACGTGGTCGGCCCCAAGCGAACGGGCCATGTTCATTTTTTGGGTGCTGACAACGGCCGTAGCCTCCGCACCCAACGCTTTAGCAATCTGCACGGCAAACGTGCCCACGCCGCCAGAGGCACCGTTAATCAACACCTTTTGCCCGGCCTGAATTTGTCCTTTATCGCGTAAGCCTTGCAGGGCGGTAACGGCCGTCATCGGCACGGCCGCTGCCTGGGCAAAAGTAATGTTGGCCGGTTTGGCGGCCACGGCCGTTTCCGGCACCGCCACGTACCCGGCAAACCCACCGCGACCCTGCCCAGACAGGTCGCCAAAGACGGCATCACCCACCTGAAACTGCGTCACGTTTGGGCCCACCGCTGTCACCCGCCCGGCAATATCAGAGCCGAGGATGGGGTGTTTGGGTTTGAGCAGCCCGGAGCTAAAGCGCAGCATCCCGCTGAGCAGATGGTTGTCGGCCTGGTTTACGGCCGTTGCCACCACTTTCACCAGCACCTCATCTGCCCGGGGTGTCGGTTTTTCCACATCTGCGAGCTGCAAGACATATGGTGTGCCGTATTTTGTGTGTATGATTGCTTTCATTTTTGCGGTCATGTCAAAAACTCCTTCTTCGCTATCAGCGACAGAATTAAACAAGACAAATGTAGGGTCAAGGCGCGCCTTGACCCTACATTTCGGTATTTTTACCTTAGGCCGCAGCAATGGCCTTGCGACTCTCCGGCTTAGGGGTGCGAATGCCTTTGATAAGCAGCCACAGCGTGAACGACAGTTCGGCAATAATCGCCGGGGCAATCATGATGTTGGCAAACAGCGTGGCCTGCTGGGGCAGCAGGAAGATGCCGAAGCTGTCGAGCACGTAGCCCGCCCCGGCAATCGCCAGCATAACGCCCAGGATGCTGGGGAACAGCTCAGACTTGACCACCAGGTAACCCAGTAGGAACAGGCTCACGGCAAAAAACGCTTCCGAAACCAGCACGCCGTAGTAATGGGCATCGGTGAAAAGCAAGACCAACGAATCAATTTGAGCGGATGTAAAGGTTGTTAGATAGTCGCCGCCATTGATCAAAATCAACGGGAAGATGAAGTTGACCAGGTTGACGGCGTGAACGGCCGCTTGCATCAACCGGTTGGCCATCATCAACATCGCCACCGTCTTGTTAACCGGCGCGAGCAGTTTGTACAGCAGAATCGTCGCCCCAATTTCGCTCAAAAAGACAATTAAGTAGCTCACCACGCCGCTACGGTACAGCGATTCTGAGGCGCGGATGTTTTCGGCCGTTGCCGTGGCATCGCCCGGTATACTCAGGCTGCCGCTCACGAAGATAAATACGAAAATGTTGGCAAAAAAGATAGCCAGATAAAAGAGACCAGTCATACGGGCAGTTTTCTTAACAGAATTCATTTTGTTTCTCCTTTGATGAACAAAACTTTTGATAAATATTCTTCGAGAAGCCGCTCAGTGTGAAGCATCCCGATCATCTACATTTCCAGATTGAAGCTGAACGACGGAGATGAGGGGCAATCCTAAATCGCGCACTTTGCGCAGCAGGCCGTGCAGGGCTGCCTGGTCTACCACCGGGCCGGTTAAGAGCGTGTCGCCGTTGTCCGCCACCGTGAGCGTCATTTGCGCAAACCAGGCGGTCCACTGCTCCCCTAGCCGGCCACCAATTCTTATTTGATAGATTGTTGGCTCGTTTGATTCGGACTTGTTCGACATGTTCTTTACCTTTTTGGGCCGGGCCGCTTGCTCTGTGCCGCTTGCTCAATGTGTCTTTACTTTATCTTTTAGGGGGTATTGCCGTACAGGTTCGAAAGTATTGTTGGGGGTATTGTTTTGTTGTGCGCGATATGGCCGGAAAAAGAAAAACCGGATGAAAAATGAGTGATTCGTCCGGTTCTTGTGCCATCTAATACCCTTGTGCTACGTATGTGATGTCGGAGAACCCAACGGCATCTGGTACCAGGGCGGCAGCGGCGTTTGCATCCTGCTTGAGTTCTGCCAGTAAAAAGGCAGTGGTGAAGTGGCCGATCAAATCATGCGCCTGGTTCCTGTTCCAGACTGAATCGTCACAGAATTCACCCGCCAGCGGTTTGGCAAACCAGCGGACCGACTCGCAGGTGTTGCTGAAAATCATGTGCTCGGCGTCATTTAAGGCTAACAATGCTTTTCGCGGGCTTGAAGTATGGTCATAGGTGGGCTGTGGGCCCCACAGAAACGGGGTGTCGCTGTCCAAGTTGCCGCCGATTGCCAGCACCGGTACGTCGATTTGCGCCAGGCCGGGCTGGCCAAAAAAGTAGGCATCGCCGGCCATGGGTACGATAGCATCCACGCGGGGATCGGCCGTCTTGGGCCAAAGTCCCTCAGGCACGCCGTCCAGACCAGCCAATTCAGCCATCTCCGCCAGGCGGGGCAGCAGCATCTCGCACAGCCAGGCGGTGGGATCTTCCGTCTGGATGGCTGCGTCACAGTGCGCCTGGAAGCTGGCCGTGTCGATTTGCGCGCCGGCTGCGGCTAATGCCGTGTAACCGCCGTAGGAATGGCCGATGACGGCCGTAACTTCCGCATCAACTAACCCCGCAAACACACCACCCGATCCCACCTGTGCATCCACAAAATCAAATACAGCCAAAACATCCTGTGGGCGCGTGACGGCCGCGCGCCACAGTTCATTCTGCGGATCAAGCGTTTCCTGATGGTCTGGGACAATGACAACAAACCCATAGGAAGCGAGATGTTCTGCCAGCCAGCCATAGGCAGTCGCCCCAACGGCAAAACCAGGAGAGAGCACGACCAACGGATACGGGCCACGCGCCACATCAAAGGCGGCCTCCGGGATGGCGCGGCCAGCAAAAGACGCCATTTTCACCGTGCCCAGCGGGGCACCTATCTTGATTTCATACGAATAATCACTTCCCTCTTCGGGACCATCTTGAGAAAGTGCCGGATACCATACTTTCAGCACCAAATGGGGTTCTTCGCCAGTTGAAAAGTCGCGTCTACCCACCGGATACGCGCCGGGCACACCGTACGCGGGCGCATCTGGGTGTCGGTCAGCACAAAGCCCATCGGCACATTTTTGCGGTCGGGCACCCATAAAAAGCACCAAGCCTAACAACGCCAGTAAAAAGCCAAAGATCCATTTTTTTCGAGATGACATTTCCTGCTCCTTTCTTCTGTTTGAGGTGAAAGAAGCATAGTTGCCAGGCGGTACGGCCGTACAGGCACGAAAGTATGGTGAGGGGTATTGTTTTGGAATTGAAGATAATTTGGGGTTAGTTGACGGCAGCTTCCTCGGCGACCCTGCCCAGCCGCCTTATGCCTTCAGCAATGCGGTCCGGTGTTTGCACGGCAAAATTGAGCCGCACGTAAGGTTCACCCTCCTCTGGTTCCGGGAAAAACCAGCTGCCGGGGGCATAGGCAACACCGGCCTGGGCAGCCAACGGCCGTAAAGCCAAAGCCGACAACAGTGGCGGAAGCCGCAGCCAGACAAACAAGCCGCCCTGCGGTGGTATGACCGTAACTTCCGGCGGCAGGTATTGTTTGATGGCGTCGAGCATGGCGTCACGCCGCTGCCGGTAGCGGCGGATGGAGCGGCGCAAATGGGATTGGTACCGCCCCACCGAGATGTAATCATTCACGACGTGCTGAATCAGCGGCGAACTGTTCAAATCAGTCACCTGTTTGAGCTGCACCAGACGGCCAAACAAGGGACCATCGGCCACGACGTAGCCCAGGCGCAGGCCGGGCATCAGCATCTTAGAGAAGGTGCCGACGTAAATCACCTGCCCCATGGGGTCGAGGGCTTTGATGGCCGGTTGGGAACGGCCGTTATACCGTAAATCCCCCACAAAGTCGTCCTCCAAAATGGGCAGATTGTAGCGTTCCGCCAGGGCAATCAACTGCCGCCGCCGCGCGCCGGCCAGGCAAACGCCGGAGGGATTTTGAAAATTGGGAATGGTGTAAAGCAGTTTGGGGTGATGCTGCTGCAAAAGCGGCTCCAGCTGCTCGACAATCAGGCCATCTTCATCAATGGGCACGCCCACAATTTCCAGGCCAAGCGTGCGAAACAGATTCAGCGCAAAGTTATAGGTGGGTTTTTCTACGAGGACCACATCGCCGGGCTTCAGCAAAACCTGGCAGATGAGCGCCAGCGCCTGCTGCGACCCGGTAGTGATCAGCACGTTTTGCGCATAAGTTTGAATGCCCTGGCTGGCCAGAATGTGGGCCACCGTCTCCCGTAATGGTCCATAGCCAGCCCCCATCTCGCCGTATTCTAAAACGGCACTGCCTTCATTTTTTAAAACAGCGTTCAGCGATTTTTGGAAATCTTTGAGCGGAAAGTGGCGCGGATCGCCCACGCCGGTGAAGGAAATAGTGTCGGGATGCGATGGTAGGGATGTTGTTAGTTGTTTGGCGGTGGTATCAGACAGCGCTTGCTGCCATAGGGGCCATTGGTGTGATGAGGAATCGGTAACGGCCGTTTGCATTTGTACCGGCGGCAGCACGTAAGCGCCACTGCCTTCCCGGTTGGCAATCAATCCCTCGCTTTCTAAATTGGCATACGCATTTTGGATGGTAATGCGGCTTACGCCTAACTCTTTGGCCAGCTTGCGCGTGGCCGGCAGCCGCGTCTCCGGTGCCAGCTGACCGGCTACGATGTGTGTCCGCAGGTAATCCTGCACTTGCTCATAGAGTGGTATTTCGCTGTGACGATCTAGCGGTATCCGCATAAGTGGCCTCCCAAATACGCGGAACAGTATAGCCAACTTCAGCTCTTCTGCAAGACCAATTTAAAATTTGCGATAATTGGATATATAGAAATTGATATTATGCGGAGCTATACACCAATCCAATTCACCAATAAAATGAAATTAACATTATTTGAACCATGCTGGTGAGCAGAAAATTTCCGGACACGCTCACCAAAGGTCCGGTAGGAGAATTTACAAATGGATCCGCAAATCATCAAACTCGTTAATATCATGCATAGTGAACAAACTAAGCAGGCCGAACTGTATCACAGAGGCATTAAGAATGGTGAGTACTATACGTTGATGAAGCGTACTCAAGGCCAACTAATGAAGCTTTTCCCAGCATTGGCATCATTAACCAACAGGCTAAAACGGCCGCGCTATTCAAAGTCAGCCGGGTGCACAACTTGAGAGAACAAAATGATTCAGCCAATCAGTCAAAAACAAAGAGGTGGAAACGAAATGGTGGAAGAGGCGGCCGAATCCAAAAGATTTCACTACCCTATTTTGCAGGCCAGTAAAACAATTGTTGGCCAGATTGCTGCCAACGTGGTGGCAGGCTTCAAAATTTTTGTTAACGTTGCTGAACAGCAAGGGCATCTGCGCCATTTATTCACTGAAAACAAGGAAGAGCAAAAATGAAACGAAAATTAGGACACAGCAACATTGAAATGAGCGCCATGGGCATGGGCTGCTGGGCCATTGGCGGGCCATTTTGGGCCGATGAAACCCCGCTAGGCTGGGGTAAAGTTGATGATGATGAATCGATTCGAGCCATCCACACCTGCCTGGACCTGGGAGTTAATCTTTTTGACACGGCCAGCGTCTACGGAGCTGGACACAGCGAGCGCGTCCTGGGTAAGGCTTTAAAAGGACGCCGTGATCAGGCGATAATCGTCACGAAATTTGGCCCGGTATTTGATGAAGAATCGCGGCAGGTGACCGGCGGCGACGTCTCGCCCAAAGGCATCCGCCAATCCTGTGCCGATTCCTTGCGCCGCCTGGACACGGATTATATCGATTTGTTCTTGTTTCATTTCAATGATCATCCAGTTGAGGAAGCGGCCGAGGTGCGCGATACGTTGGAAGCGTTGGTGACAGAGGGCAAAATTCGTACCTATGGCTGGAGTACCGACTTTGCCGACCGGGCCGAGTTTTTTGCCCAGGGTCCCCATTGCAGCGCCATTGAGGTGGAGCTGAATGTTATTGACCGTAATCCAGAGGTAACGGCCGTTTGCGAGCAATACAATCTGGCGGCCATCAACCGGGGACCGTTGGCCATGGGCTTGCTCACCGGCAAATATGCCCCCGGCAAAAAAGTAGCCAGCGATGATGTACGCGGCAAAAACAGCCCGGACTGGATGAAATATTTCCAAAATGGCGAACCGGCACCGGCATGGAGCCAAAAAGTAAATGCCGTGCGCGATATTTTGACGAGTAACGGCCGTACCCTGGCGCAAGGAGCACTGGCCTGGCTGTGGGCCCACAGCGATAAAATGGTCCCCATCCCCGGCATCCGAACCGTTGCCCAGGCAGAAGAAAATTGTAAAGTGATGGATTTTGGACCACTAAAGCCAGAGCAAATGGCCGAGATCGACCAGATTTTAGAACGGCCTCTGGCTATTTGAGCGGCAAACCGGACAGGTTTACATAATGAGCACGTTATCAAACTGACTTTGCATGCAAAAGAAACCTTTCTGCCAAATTTTGGTGTAAACCTGTCCGGTTTTTTTTGGTATTCGACTACCTTTTCACCACCGGAATCCAGATTTCACTCTTGAAGGTGGGTGAATTAATTTCCATGTTTTCGTTCCACAAAATTTCCGGGCCTTCCGTTTGTTGATAGCTTGACGACGGGAACCATTCGGCATAAATTTGGCCCCAGGTGTTTTGCAGCGTCTCCGGGAATGGCCCGACAGATTCAAACACAGCCCAGGTGGAAGCAGGTACCTCCAGCCGCGCCAGGTTTTCCGGGTGTTCTTTGGTGGTGGCCACGCCAATGTAATGGTCCAGGGCACCGCCATCCAACCTGCCTTCAGAAAAGTTTGTCGATGCCTGGATGATGCCCATCGGCTCCACGTTAGAAAGCGCCTTCAGCGTGCTGGTCGTCTCCTTGCCCAGTGATTTCCACATGGCTTGAATTTCCGGATTCATACCCTCGTAAATCAGCTTTACCCGCTTCATGATGCCCACAATGGCAAAAGCGTCTTTTTCTTCAATGCGATAGTTCATTTCACTTACTCCTTTGATAGTTAGTTGGAAGGTCATGCGCGGATACGCTTTAAGCGGCTGCCCGGTAACTCTCGCCTCAGTGGGCGTGACGCCGTGCAAACTTTGAAAAGCTCTGGTGAAGGCATCGGGTGAGCTGTAGCCGTATTTTACGGCCGTATCAATCACCGACACCTCGCTGTGAAGCAGTTCAAAAGCCGCCAGCGTCAGCCGCCTGCGCCGAATGTATTCAGACAGGGGCACCCCGGCCAGGAAGGAAAACATTCTGCGAAAATGATATTCCGAACACAGGGCCAGCTTTTCTACCTGCTGCATCTCGATCTCATCAGCCAGGTTGTCTTCAATGTAGGCCATTGCCTGGTTCATGCGCTCTAACGAATCCACATTCTGATCCCCTCTGAAAATAGGACGCTGATTACCCTGATCTACCTGATCAGGATAATCAGGTAGATCAGCGTTCTATTTCATTCATGGTGTTGAGCTTGCGCTCGTGTGGCCACCTGTACGTTTTTAGGATAAGAGAAATTGAACATCGCTGCCCGACAATCTATGCCGGGTAATGTCGGGTCAGGAAAAGGGTGGGGAGGAACGGCCGTATCACACAGCTACAGTAGCCCCAACTCCCGCGCCCGGGCCACTGCTTCCGTGCGCCGGCTGACGCTGAGCTTGCCGTAAATGACGCGATTGTGCCCCTTCACCGTGCTCAGGGCCAGGAACAGCCGCTCGGCAATTTCGCGGTTGGAGAGCCCTTCCGCCACCAGCTGCAACACCTCTAACTCGCGCTCGCTCAATGGCTCCACCAGCGGCTGCTCAGCAGCGACGGTTTGGGGAGACGCTGTCGCTGGTTCTTCGGCAGCAAACGCTGCGAGTAGTTTACGAACGTAACTTGGCGCAATTTCTTGAACGGCCGTTTCGGCTAACAATTTGGCGATCGGCTGCCCTTGACTCACAAAAATGCGAACGTAACCCTCTGGCTCAGCCAAAGTCAAGGCGCGTTCCAAAAAAGTAAGCGCCTGGGGAATGTCGTCCTGAGCCGCGTGAGCCAGCGCTTGTTGCAGAAAAATCTCAATAGCGCTGCCATGCCGCCCACCCGCTTCGGCGGCTTGCTGGAGGCGCGACAGCAGGTTCACCGCTTCTGCCAGGCACTGTTTTTCCCGGTCCTGCCGGTATTGGGCCAGGCGTATTCGCACCAGGGTGATGTGCTCAAACTCGCGCAGGTAATTGAGGTCGTTATTGGCCGAGAGGCCTTGCTCATCTGCCCAGGCCAACGCCGCTGCCAGGTTACCTTGCGCCGTCCACACCCGCGCCTTAAGCGCCGCAATGGGACGCACATCGGGCACCGGTCCGCGAATGTACAGCCGCTCCGCCTCCTCAAGGAGCGCCAGCGCGCCAGCCAGATCGCCCGCGGCCTCTTTGATCCGCGCCTGAGTCAGACAGTAGCGCTCCTGCCAGCGGGGCAGAGCCGCCTGCTCGCTTAGTTCCTCGCTGTTCTGCAACTGTTGCGCGGCTGCGGCCAGATCGCCCTGCTCACGGTAAAGATCGCTTAAACCTAAATGCAGATCGGCCGTTCCGCGCATGGCCGGTTCACCTTGATCTTGAGCCAACTGCAACGCCTGCTCATACACCTTGATGGCTTCACGCAGCCGTCCCTGCGCCAGCCGGATGTCAGCCAAAATATACGTACCGGTAATGGCAAACATGACGTTACCCGCCTTCTGGTAACTGCTCATCGCTTCGCTGAAGGATTGGTACGCTTCCTCCAAATTACCACTGGCCCAGGTGGCCAGCCCCAGCAGCGCTGCCGGGGTAGCTCGCTGGTGATAATCCTCTTTTGGGATGAGGTTAAGGGCGCGACGGCCGTACGTCACAGTATCTTGCATATCCCCCAGCGCCAGCGCCAGGTAGGTGCGCGCCGAGGCAATAGTGGCGGGCAGTGCTTGAAACTGCGCTTCATCCGCGAAAACGGGCGTGTCGTGCTCAGGTTCCAGCCATCGTTCAGCGGTTTGCAGATTGGCTTCCGCTGCCTCCAGCTTACCCTGATCCAGCAGGGCCCAGGCGCAGCCCGCGCTGAGCACCGGCCGGGTACGAACCAACTCATCAGGCAGCGCCTGCACCCAACCTAGCCAAATGTTGGACTCGCGATTTCTGTCCATCGCCGGCCAGGACAGTTCGGCCAAATCGGCGACCCGTTCCAGGTCGCCGGCGGCAAAAGCGTGGCTCACGGCGTCGGCGAGAGAGCCATTCTCCTCGTGCCATCGGCTGGCCCGCTGGTGCAAAACAGGCACCTGATCCGGCTGCTCTTTCAGCAGGTGGGCCTGGAGCACATCGGCAAAAAGATGGTGGTAACGGTACCAGTGCCGCCGGTCATCCAGCGGGATGACAAACAAGTTGCCGCGCTCTAACGTTTCTAGCAGGGTGCTGCTCTCCGCCTGCCCGGTAACGGCGTCACACAGCGGGCCGCTGAGCTGGTCGAGAATGGCAGTTTGGAGCAAAAAATCGTGAACCTGTTCCGTTTGACGCTGCAACACCTCATCAACCAGATAGTCCACAACGTAGCGATTATCGCCAGCAAACGCCTCGATGAAACCATGCCCATCTGCTCGTCCCTGCATAGATAAGGGCGATTGTATAGCAATCGCGGCCAGTTGAAGCCCAGCAATCCAGCCTTCGGTGCGGGTTTCCAGTGCGGCAACATCATCGGCAGAGAGGTTGAGGTTCATGATTTGGTTGAGGAAGACGGCCGTTTCTTCCATCGTAAAGCGCAAATCAGCCGCCCGCAGCTCAGTGAGCTGACCGCGAACGCGCAGGCGCGGCAGGGGCAGCTGCGGGTCTTCGCGGGTGGTCATGACCAGATGCATCTGCGGCGGCAGGTGCTCCAGCAGAAAGGTAAGCGCTTCATCAACCGGCTGGGATTCCACCACATGATAATCGTCCAAAACAAGGGAAAATTCATCGGGAAACGCGGCAATTTCATTGAGCAGATTCGTCAGGAGCGTCTCGGTAGGCGGGGGCTGTGGACTGTGGAGCTGTTCCTGAGCCCGTTTGCCGATTGTGGCCGCCACCGTTTGTAAAGCGGCAATGAGGTAAGTTAGAAAGCGGCTAAGGTCGCTGTCCCTTTCGTCGAGAGAGAGCCAGGCGAACGGCCGTTCCCCACCAGCAATCCATTCACTCACCAACGTCGTTTTGCCAAAGCCCGCAGGCGCAGAGATGAGCGTCAGTTTACTGCCGTGTAACACCCCCTGATTGAGTCTGGCAACAAGGTGAGAACGGGGGATGAGAGACGGCCGTAATCGCGGCACATACAATTTTGTTTGCAGCAAGTCACCAATCATGAAACCAGTATACTGGCAAGGTTGAAGATCTGACCAGAATTGTCACCATCAGGCAAACGCTACAGCACCCAGCTAACCAACAAGCCGAACAAATAAAGACCCAGGCCAAATGCGGCATGATTCATCAAACTCCGAAATCTTGCCTGCGCCGGATTTGGCGTTTTTGCTGCGGCAATCCCCAATCCAAATGACGGCTGCATGATGAAAAACGGCGCAAAGACCGTGACGATGCCAAAGAGCATCGCCGGAAACAACGTTGGCTGCTGCAACCAGTTGCGGCCCACCAGGGCAACAAAAACAGCGGCAAACGTAACGCCAATCGTATAGTGGGCCAGCCACCCCACTGTGCACTCCGCGCGCTTTGGGGGCGCGGAAACAAGATTTGCGTGCTTAAAAACGCCTTCCGGCATATAGCGCAGCCAGCGCCCGACGAGGCAAATGTTGGACGGCGCCACTTTGAAGGCATGTTTAAGCAACAGCCCCCAAAGATCAAACGTAAGCGTTGCGCCAAACCCTATGAGGAGGGCGTGAATGAGTGTGAGACCAAAATGATTCATGGGTCACCTGTTACAGTATTGACAGAAAGCAACGGCACACCCAAATCGCGCAGCTTCTTGAGTAAGCCATGGAGCGCGGCCTGATCAACAATGGGGCCAGTCAGGAGCGTACGGCCGTCTACTTCCAGCGTAACGGTCATCCCTTCAAACCAGTCCAGCCACCGCTCGCCCACATGCCCCTGGATCCGAATTTCATAGACTGGCGGCAGGTTTTTATCCCGTTTTGGCCGATCGTCAACTGCCATCATGATGCTCCACGATGATGACCACATTCCCCCGTTTGCGGCCGCTATCAACATACCGATGCGCCTCAACCATTTGCTCCAGCGGATAGCACCGGTCGATAACAGCTTTAATCTCCCCCGCCTCGATCAGCTCTCTGATGAAAATTAAATTTTTCATGCTTTCTTTCGAGTCTAGCCGGGCCATTGTCACATAGGAACCGTTGGGCGTAAGCGCTTGCGAGGTTTTTGATCGCGGCAATTTGCCAACCACGTCAAAGATAACGTCATACCGCTCGGCACCTGATAAAAAATCCTCTTTTGTGTAATCAATGACCTGATCAGCTCCCAGAGATTTCACCATTTTCAGATTGGCCGTGCTGCAAACCCCGGTCACTTCCGCCCCGAAATATTTGGCAAGTTGAATGGCATACGTACCCACACTTCCTGAAGCGCCGTAGATCAGGATTTTTTGTCCACGCTGAATATTTCCTTTGCGCAGCAAGCGCAGGGCTGTGGTGGCACCGATGGGAACGGCCGTAGCTTCAGCATAGGTCATGTTGGCCGGTTTTATCGCCACCATTGATTGTTCAGGCATACATTTATATTCAGCGTATGCGCCAAATTTCTCCGTGAGGGTGGATGCAAATACCTGATCACCAACCTTGAACCGGGTGACATCCTTACCGACCGCTTCCACTTCCCCAGCCAGTTCCATGCCGTAGATCGGGTGCTTTGGTTTTGTGAAACCCAGCGTGAGCCGGGCGGGAAGCCAAAACAGAGGAGGAACGGTAAAGCTCCGCATGCGAAAGTCTCCGGCTGTGACACTGGTTGCGTGTATTTTGATCAAAATCTCATTGTCTTTAGGTGTCGGTTTTTCAACCTCTTCAAGTTGCAGAACTTCAGGTCCGCCGTATTTAGTTGCGACAATTGCTTTCATTTTTAAATCCTTCCTTTTGGTAAATTGCGTAGGTTTAGGGTTGATCTCAATAAATAAATCTATGCTGTACGGATTTGATGGGTTGACCGCTTGCGGATAATCCATTCTGCAACTGCGAGATTGATCACCCAGGCTGCGCCCATCAACAATGCATTTTCAAACTCATTGGGTGTGCCGAAGATCAATGCCCCCGCCATCCCGGTTAAAACCTGCGTGCCTGCACCGAGGCCAATTGCATAGGCCCGCACCATCCAGGCGCGATGCTGCATGATGTCTCGCCGTCGAATGGCGGCGTAACCAAGGACAATCGACAAAACCATGCCCGTCCCAAACAGAAGCCGAAAGGCATACAGGAGATCGCTGGCATCGTCCGGGCGAGGGTAGAACAGCGTCATCCACAGCCCTGAAAATCCAACAACCAGGCCGCAAGGAACCAGGAGCCGCCCAGCCCAGCGGTGCCATCTGTTCCCGCGCCGCCAGAGACGGCTCACGAACTGGAGGGCACCCAAAAGCGCATACAGTCCGGCACTGATGATATGCAGCACCACAGGCATCGGCGAGGCAAAGAAGCGGGCGTTATCTGGTGTGATCTCTGCACCGCTCGCCAGTTCATTTAAGCGCAGGACGCCGAAAACGAGGGGAATGATGCTGAGAAAGATCAGGGCAGCGGGCACTTGCCATGCTCCCCGACTTTTTCTTGCCGTTGTCTTAGCTGCTGGAACCTGATTGTTTTTAATAACATTCGCTTTCATCTTTAACTCCTGGGAAAATTTTGTGTAGATTAGAGGGACAAGCGATCCTGTGACCGCTTGTCCACTCCAAACAATTTCAGGCAACCTGACTCGGTTCCATCCTGACATCTCCCTGCTCAAGCAAGGATTCAGAGGCTTTCTCGCGCCGTTCGGAAAGGAGCGCATATCCCAGCCATCCGAGAGCAACTCCGTTCGGTATCATCACCAGGGACTGGTACTCAGGGGAAACAAGCAGGGCACCTACGGGGGCCAGCGTTGAGCCAAGGATCAACACACCGCCTGCCCAACGTGGCAGAACACCCGCGCGGAACGTAGCGATGCCGAACAGCAAGGGCCCCAGGAGATACATAGGGTCTGATAGCTTCCACAAGGTAGGAAGAACGCCCAGGTCAATCGCGCTAGGGATTCCAGTAAACATCCCGAGGAACCCTGCTACATATGCGGGCAGCTCAGTTGCCAGACCCGGCAAGATAAATGCTTCTATGAAGGAAAAGGGAATGATAAACATCAGCCAGACGCTAAATAGGAGATAACCAGTCAGACCCAGCCAGCCGGACTTTTCTGCTTGCCGGGCATGGACCCCTGCCATGCCAAATAGTCCAAGGAAACCCATGAGAGTCGCAAAAATGTGGACGTTCACCCAGGTGGCGGTGGTGACGGATGCAGGGACATTCTCTTGATGGAATATGCCAACAATGATGAAACATAATCCTGCCAACGCAGCAGATAAACCTGCTAACCGCATGAAAGTCGATGCGGCCGCCTTCGTTTTGCTCTCCTGGATCACACTCTTTTTATTCGTGTTCATTTGTAAATCTCCTTTTTGGAAAAAATTCGTGTCAAAGTTTGACACCTGGCATTGCTGCCTGTTTGTTTTCAACTGAAGGAAAATATACAAATGAATGTGGGGAGTGGTCTTCCCCAGATGTGGGGAATTATGTGGGGAGATTCAATTATGCTGACGGTTGGGTAGCCGCAGTTTCTTATCGCGCCTCAGGCACGCAGTAAGAAACTGCGGCTACAACCAACAATTTTTATTTGTTTGCACTTAGATCAAACCCAGTTCGATGGCTCGTTTGACGGCCGCACGACGGCTGTTGACGTTGAGTTTGCTGTAGATTCCCTTGGTATGGGTGCGAACCGTGCTTAATGCAATCACCAGCTCATCAGCAATCTCTGGCCCGGACAGTTCCGTTTGGAACAGGCGAAGAATATCCAGCTCACGCTGGCTGAGCGGCTCGATAAGGGATTGAGGGAATGGAGGTGAAACGCTGTCGCTTCTATTTTGCTCGTTTTTAAATGCTTCCAGCAGCTTTCCGGTATAGCCTGGCATAATCCCTTGCACGGCCGTTTGGCCAAGCAGTTCCGCCATAGGTGCGCCTTCGTCCAGAAACGCGCGCACATAGCCCTCCGGCTCAGCCAGTTTTAAGGCACGTTCCAGGGCAGCAAGCGCAGCAGAGACGTTGCCTTGCAGCTGATGGGTGAGTGCCTGGAGTATCAAGATTTCAATGACAACGCCCATTCGGCCACCTGCCTCGGCAAATTTAAGCAGGCGCTCCAGTAAGGCTGTTGCTTCATGAATTGCGTTTTTGTTGCGGCCGTTCCCCCCCTGGGTCAAAAGCAGCCGAGCCAGCGTGATGTGCTCAAACTCGCGCAGGTAATTCAGGTCATCTTCAGCAGATAATCCTTGCTCACGCGCCCAACTGAGGGCTTCATCCAATCTTCCCTGTGCTATCCACACGCGTGTTTTCAATGCCTGCACAGGACGAAAATTCGGGGAAAAATCACCCACATACAGGGGCGCTGCCTCCTCAAGCAGGTCGAGCGCGCCATCCAGATCCTCCTCGGCTTCTCGTATTCGCGCCAGGGCAACGCGCCAGCGATACGGATTTTTCGGTAATCCGTTGAGTTCGCCCAGTTCCTGGCTTTTCAGGAGGTGCTGCCCGGCAGTGCTCAAATCGTTGTACTCGCGGTAGAGCTCGCTCAGTCCAACGTGCATATCTGCCGCACCGCGCAAGGCGGGCTGGCCCTGTTTTGTGGCAAGCTGCAATCCATGCTTGTAGATGCTCATTGCCTCACGCAAGCGACCTTGCGTAATCCGTATATCTGCCAGGGTGACGGAGCCTCCGACCACATCGGAGATGAACCCGGCCCGCTGTAAATGAGCCATACCATCAGCAAACATCTGATATGCCTCTTGGAGATTACCGCCTGTCCAGAAAGCAAGTCCTAAGAGCGACGAAGCCGCGCCATGCAGGAAATTATCAGTCTCAGGTGCGCTTTCAACTACCTGCCGGGCGTAGTTTATGGCGCTAGCGACATCGCTGCGAATCAGGGCAATGCCGGCATGGTACATGGCCACCAGGCCGGGGAGTCGGTTAAAGTCCGCCGCATCGACAAAAATTGGCCCCTCACCAATCTCCGTCGACCTATCGAGCCACCGTTCGGCATTTTGCAGCAAGGGCTCAACACCGTCCAGGTGGCCATTCTGTAATAACGTTCCGGCATAGTGAACGGTGAGTACGGGCCTGTTTTGGCGCACTGCTTCAGGGAGCGCCTGGAACCAGCCGAGCAGCGTGGCTTCCTGTCTACTCTGTCGCATTGCCGGCACTGACTTTTCGATCAAATCCGCCGCCCGGTCGAAATCCCTGCCGGCCAGCGCATGGCGAATCGCATCGACCAGCGAACCATTGTGCTCATGCCATTCACTGGCCCTTTTATGCAAAATCGCAACCTGTTCGGGCTGCTCTGCCACCAGGTGCACATGGAGAACTTCGGCAAAAAGGTGATGGTAACGATACCAGTGGCGCTTATCATCCAGCGGGATGAGGAAAAAGTTGCCCCGTTCCAGAGCCTCTAACCGCGCCCTGCTTTCTTGCTGGCCAGTAACGGCCGTACACAATGGTCCATTCAATCGTTCCAGAATAGCGGTTTGTAGTAAGAAGCGGCGGGTGGATTCGGGCTGGCGCTGTAGGACCTCTTCGACCAGGTAGTCCACGATGTAACGATTATCCCCGGTGAAAGCGTTTAGGAACCCGGAAATATCTTCTCGCCCCTGCATCGAAAGAGCGGCAAGCTGGAGGCCGGCAATCCAGCCTTCGGTACGGGCTTCCAGCCTGGCGGTGTTATCTTCTGTCAGGTTTAAGCCCATCACCTGTTTGAGGAAGACGGCCGTTTCCGCCACCGTAAAACGCAAATCATTGGCCCGTAGCTCGGTCAACTGGCTGCGCACGCGCCATCGTGCCAGGGGCAGATTGGGGTCTTCACGGGTGGTGATGACCAGGTGCATTTGTGGCGGCAGATGCTCCAGCATAAAGGTAAGCGCCTGATCGATTTGGGGGGCATCTACCACATGATAATCGTCCAGGACAAAAACAAATGCTTCTTGCCTGGACGCGATTTCGTTAAGCAAGGATGTTAGGATTGATTCGGTGGGTGGGAGCTGAGAAGATTCAAGGAGGCCTAGCAGTTGTTCTCCAAAAGCGGGAAATATTTTTTGCATTGCAGCTACAAAATAAGCGAGAAAGCGGGTAAGATCGCTGTCCCTTTCATCGAGAGAAAGCCAGGTGAACGGCCGTTCCCCACCAACAATCCACTCACTCACCAACGTCGTTTTACCAAAACCGGCGGGGGCAGAGATGAGCGTCAGTTTTCGGTGTACGCCATTGTTTAATTGCTCAATCAGGCGCGGGCGGGCAACAACGCTGGGTCGTGGTTGGGGGGTATAAAGTTTGGTAGCTAAAATTGGCGTAGACATCGGACGCCAATTATACACAGATATTATTGGAACCGTTGTTTAAGCCAGAGGTGTGAACCGTCCAACCTCACGTTCTTCTTGTGTGAAACTTCCACATTGGGCGTCAATCGCCTCAAACTCGGCCGAAAAGGCGGCGCGAAACGCCTGCCACGCCGCCAGGGAGCCCCAATAATCAATTGTCACATACCGATTGGGCACGTTCCGATCTCGGTGAAGTTCAGTTCGTAGATAGCCCCTGGCACGTTTAAAAAGCGCCACCCAGGCACCGTTTGGACCATACGCTTGTTCAAAATCAGCTGCATGTTCTGGCCAAACTGTGTACTCCCAAATGTAGGTATAGCCAGGCGTTTGAGAACTCACCTAATTCTCCTGCGAGCATGAAATATCGCGGCATATCTGTATATTTCCGCTAACAATGGCCCATCATCTGGTCGCTTTTCCAGCCTTCGACACCTACCAGGCGATAAGAAAGAGGAAAAGGCAAGTGAGGACGATAAGGCTGCTCAGTTAAGAATTCCATGCGCAATGCCCCCATAATCTCAAAGTTAACCAGTTCACATCCGGCTTCCTCCAGCAACTCTCGTCTCAAGGCATCTATGTACGTTTCACCTGGCTCTAATGTACCCCCCACAATTCCCCAGCCAATTTGCTGCCGCACAATGAGCCAACCAGTGTCATCAAACGGCACGATGTTGATGTTGCTCACCAACTCAGCAGGTGGTTCAACAGGCTCAAAAATCGTTCTGACTGGTCCCCAAGACCAGATGTGTTCCTCAAAAAGATGGGGGAAATCAGATTCATTCACAATCATGAATTTCTTACTTCACCTCTTTTAGCCAATCATACCGGTAAAATATAAAGGGATCGAGCCAAACAGGCCCGATCCCTCATCGAGGAGCAAAACCCAGACTGTTCTAGTTTTTGATGATAGTGGGTAAGTAAATTTGTGTGGTAGAACCGGCTGTCCAGTAGCCACTGTTCAGGGAGAAGTTGGCGCTGTTAACGGCCGTTTGCCCCACCACGCCCTGCCCCACCGTACCAGAAACTGCATAGCGGGCAGAGCTGGCTTCACCACCCCCGTTGCCAATAACGTTCCAGCTCAAGTCAAAATTGGCCGAGGATTGGGCCACAACGGCCGTACCTACCACAAACAACAAAACCATTAATAACAGGAGGACAGCAAAATGATTCTTTTTCATCGCAGCCTCCTACTGTAACGTGACGTAGACGTAGATCATCTCTTGCGTCCCGTCTACCGGTTCTAACGCTTTGCCAAAGACCGTGCCGGGAACGGCCGTTTCCACCCCATTCACACTCACCGTAGATGCTTTACTGGCCATGCCTGCTGTACTGCTGGTCGCCAGCAAATCGCCTGGCTGAATGCTGCTGCTCAATGCGCTCACATTCACCTGGGCTGCGCCCTGCACCACCACCAGCACATATTCACCTGGCGCGGCATCCCCTGCCGGTGTGGGATCAAGCACTTCCCAATCAAGGTTTGTCGTGCCGTCAGGTGATTCCAGAGCAGGATCAACCGCGTCGATGTTGAAACGGCTGTAGACCACACCGGCAACGGCCGTACTGTCAGCTACTCCGACCTTGCTCACCTGCACAATTGGGCTGTCAACAGCTGTCACCATTTCATTGATGCCATTAAACACCACAACATCACCAGGGGACAACAATTCTTTCCCATTGTTTTGCATTACCTGCATCATCGATCCGGCCATATTGATATTTACTGAATAAAGATTATCAGGTGTATAAAAACCATAATTGTTATCTTCACGATCCGTGCGACCTGTAACCCCACGATAGGTTTCACTTTGCCCCCACATCCCATAATTTGCATCGCTGGTACCATACACGCCGCTGCCATTACCGCTAGAACCATACGCTCCACGGCTGGCACCAATCCCCACTAAACCTACCGGACCCAAAGGCTGATTCAGTCCGGTAATGTTGCCCGCTTCCCCACGTACCGCCATGTTGTTGGTGCTTTGGGCATAGACAGCATAACCTTGTTCAGAAGTAATGTAGGCACCATGATCATAATGATCGGTGCCGTTGGTATCTACCCGCAGGCCATAGCCGTCCTGGCTGGTAAAGTAGCCGCCCCAACTGCTGTCGCTTGTCCCCCAAACGCCGTAGCTTTGCTCACTGTCACCAAAGAGCCCCACGCCACCATTGGCATTGGCATACAGAGCAGTGCCTGTGGCTGGCGCGTAGCCGGCCAGAATGGCATCGGTGGAGCCAATGGCATCGCTTTCCATATCAGCTCCTGGGCGCAAGCTGAGGGCATAAGGCGCGGGTAAAATCTCCTGACGGGGCGACAAGGTTTCGCCATCCACAATGATACTCAGCCAGACGGCCTGACCGTTAAAATCAGACTGATCAACCCCCAAAATAACGGTAAACAAGCCATTGGCCACGGCTACATTCATGTTGCCGCTGTCCCACAGGGCAGTGCCGGCTACGGCCGCATCATAAACCACAAACCGCATCGTGTAACTGCCGTTCAAGGGTGATCCACCTGGGCTGGTTAGCCGCCCCTGGTAGCTGATGCCGCTGGTAACGGCCGCCGTCACGGCAGAGGGTGCTTCCGGCTGCTGGTTGGGAATAGCGCCGGCCACGCCCGCGGCCAGCACCAAAATAACAATCACGCCCACGATAAAAGAGACCTTTTTTGCTTTCATGTCTACTACCTTCCTTTGCGGATTATTCCGCGTAAGAGAACGGCCGTTGCCTGCCCATTTTGCGGGTTAAGTCGCAGTGCTTCTGCTGCTGCCTGCTGCGCCGCTTCTGGCTGATCCAACTGCCAGTAACACGCCGCCAGCCCAGCATACGCCGCCGCTGACTCTGGCAGCAAACGCACTGCTTCCTGGTAATCGGCCAGCGCCACTGCCACACGACCCAGGGCCAGTTCCGCCGCGCCCAAATGGATATAAGCCTCACCGCTGCTGGCATCCAGCTTCACTGCCTGGCGCAGTAAAGCAGCGGCCGTGGCCACATCGTCGTTGACCAGGCGAGCCCGCCCCCAGGCAACATAGACAATGGCATGGTTAGGAGCCAGATCGAGCGCCCGCTGGTAAGCTTCATTGGCCAGAGCAGGAGTGCCATAACCAAACTGCCGGGCAGCGGCCGCCTGGAATTCGGCCAGGTGCAGCCACAGAAAGGCATCATGCGGCCGTAATTGCAGGGCGGTCTGCATCGCTGCCTCGGCCTGCGTCAGCCAGATGGATGCCTCCGCCGGGTTGGCTGCGGCCTGCCGCCAGTACATCTGCCCCAACAGCAAGTAATGCGCCGGTTCAGCCGGCCAAAGCGCTGCTGCATTTTCCACGGCTGCCGTGGCCTGAGCCACATCGTCTACCTGTACCAGTCGATTTGCCTGCCGGGCCAGCACATCGGCCGCAAGCGGACGGCCGTTCGCCTGCCAGACGGCTATTCCCCAAACCGCGACCAACACTCCCAACAGCGCCCATTGGCCCTGCGGCCGTTTTGCTATTTCTACAGCAGGCAAACGCGGCGGCAGTGTCAGCGCAATACCCAAGCCCATCAACAGCCAGAGAGCAGTAGCCGTAGGTGTCACATCGAAGCTGACCAGATTGTTAATTGTGTTCGCCACCACAGCAGCCACAATGGCGCTGAGCAATATCCGTTTTTCTGCTGGCTGCGGCTGGCGCAGCGCGCGGTGCATGGTGAGAAAAAATAAAAACAGCAGCAGAGAAAAAGCCAGCAGTCCGGGAATTCCCGCCATTAAGGTCCAATCGAGGAATAGATTGTGCGCCCGGTCTACAAAGAAGTCGCGCCCCTGGTAATAAACCAGCTCAGGTGGATAAACACGGGGGAAGATCAGCCCCAGCGAATCGGCCCCATAACCCAGGAACGGCCGTTCCCCAATCAACTTCAATGTGCCCTGCCAGATGGCCAACCGGGCAGCGGTAGAATCAATCTGCTGCTGTCCCAGCCACAAAACCGCCAGTGGTCCACTCAAACTGAGCAGCCCCAGCCCGCTCCAGGCCAGCCGGCGCCACCGGCGAAGCAACTGCCTGCCCCACCACAACACGGTAAAGAGGGAGAGGGAAACGGCCGTTGCCAACCAGGCCCCACGCGCCAGCGTCAATCCGATTACGCCAAGTTCCGCCACGAATAAGACATACCAGGCAACACGCTCGCGCCGCTGCTGCGCCATTAAGGCAAAACCAGCCGTCAAGGGCACCAACATCGCCAGATATGCCCCCAGGAAATTGGCCCGTCCCAGCGTGGCAAAAACCGGTGACCGGGCATCGCTGACAAGGTAAAAAGGATTCCAGCCAACCGCCTGGGCCAGGCCAAACAAAACAAGTGGGATGTTGGTAAGCACCACGGCCGTTAGCAATCGTTTGGCTTGCCACACAGTGCGAAAATGATCGACCGCCAGCAGCAAAAGCAGCAGGTAGGTGAGCAGGGTCACGGCACCCTGGCTTCGCTCGTAACTGCCCCATAAGCTTAAACGGGGATTTACGGCCGTAACCGTCGTCACCAGCAGCACCAGCGCCAGGAGCGCCACCGGTCCAGAAAGTGGATTGTTTGCCCAAATTCGCCAGGGTGAACGGCATCTCAGGAAGGCATCCGCCAAAAACAATCCGGCCAGCAGCCAAACCAGCGTTCGTACCAACATCACTTTCGGCAGTTCAAATGGCTGCTGCCCCCATAAATTTAGCCAGAGCGGGGTCAGCATTACCAAAAGCAGCCAGACGACTTCTTGCGTTGTCTTTAGGCGAGAATACACAGTGATTGGCTGATGCACCTTTGCCGTCCGTTACTAAATACGCTAACGAACGAGCAGTATATTTGCCAACTTGATATATGAATGAGGTTCTACAAGATTGAAAATGGCTCAAAGCAAGGCCCTTTACAAATCAGTGTAAAGGGCAAATAATTGTGGCTCAGTAGAAGGTGTTTGCTTATTCTTAAATGTCACTATGCCGTAGAGGAAAGCCCAAATCTGTAAAAACGCTCACACCGGGCTTATAAAAATCATCACTTCAAACAATCGTAAAATATGCAAGGAGATGATTCAATTATTCAACGAGAGGTAACGTTGCAAGGCATAGAGGCGCTTTTGTGTTTCCCGTTTGAGCAGCAAATTCATGATCGGTTCGAGGAATGGGGCAATCAGTTTGGGGCGGGCACGAAAATAATAAGTGTAGGTAACGCGTGAGTGAGTTTCGCTTAAAGGCTCGTGGCGGATGGTAGCAGCAAAATGGGCAAAAAAGGGCGGCCGGTTGGTGAGCGAAACGGCAGCAACCCGCCCCGGCTCAAAACGAATATACTCGGTTTCCAATGGCAGGAACATCCCGCGCCAGGTGCCCACACACAAGGAACGCACGCCCAAACCAGTTTCTGTCGCTCCGTCCAGCAAGCAGGCTTTGCTTAGCAGCGTATCCCATTCCAGGCGACGGCCGTAATCGTGAATCAGGTTAAAAACGGCCGTGCAGCTTGCCACAACCTCCACCGATACCGTGCCTTTAGGCATGGGCCGCGTCCCGCTCCGCGTTGGCCTTGATGCCGCGCAGTAAGTAGCGTTGGAACAAATCCAGAACCAGCCGCACCGGGATGGCCAAAGACCAGCCCCAAAAACCGTGCAGTTCATACTGGCTCACCAGAATCAGGCGGACGCCATCTCCCTCCGGGACAATGCGATATGATCCGGCTTTCATTTGAAATGGGCCAGCGGACAAATCGAGCAAATAGCCTACACGGAAACCGGGATCGGCACGGAAGGTAAAGTCATATTGCGTGTGTGGCTGCCAGGTGGTGATTTTTTGGGTGAAGGTACGGCCGTTATCAAAAAACGCCACGCGCCTGCCCCCCACCCCCGGCTGCGTCACCTCTGCCCGCAGCGGCTTGGGAATGCCCAGCAGCTTAAAGTAAGCCGGATGATGAAAAGAGGCAATGTCCACCTCAGTGACGTGCTGCCACACAATTTCGGCAGACGCCTGAATGTTTGTACCATGCTCAATCCGATACAACATCTTCTCTCACTCGGCCAAACGCACTTTAATCAAAGCAGCCATCACCAGCGCCAACAGGCTCACACCGGCGATGATGCCCATGATAGCCATTTCCCCTACCAAGGGAATAATTTGAGCCACAATTGCTGGAATCAACATGCCGCCTACCAGGGCACCGGCCATCATGTAGGCCGTGTCATTGGCCGCACCAAATACCTCGTTTAGCCAGTTAAAACAGTTGGGGAAATAAATCGCAATGGAGGCGCCTAGCAGCACAACCACCACTGGCGCAATGAGGCCAATGTTGGCCACCGCCAGCAAAAGCGTGGTAAACAGCAGGCTGCCCAGCACAATCTGATTCGATTTCACTCGCATACTAACCGGAATGATGGCTAATCGACCCAGCATAAACAGTAGAAAAAAGAAGGAGGTTGCCGTTGTAGCCCCATCAGCAGACACGCCAACCGAAATGAGATACGTGGCCGCATACCCCACCGTGCTGGCCTCTACACCAACACCAAGCCCCAGAAGCACCATAAACGCCAGTAAAATACCGCGCCGCTTTCCCGGGCGTGGCGCATCAACAGACACCACCGGCAAGCGATCATCCATCATGAAGGCAAGGGGCAGCAGAACGGCCGTTACGCCCGCAAAAATGTAAAAAGGCGTGCCGCTGTGGGCAAAATCGACTAGAAAGAGCAGTGGACTTAACATGCCGCCAATGCCAAAAATCGCATTGAGTAAATTGACCATTGCCGGGCTGCGACGGCCGTATCCCACCGCGTACAAACTGTTAATCCCCAGCGCCAATGTGCCAAACCCGATGCCAAGAACCCACCCACCCAACAATACCAGCGGCCAGCTCATCTCTGCGCCAATCAACAAAGCACCGGCCAGCAAAAACGCAAACGAAACGCCCACTCGGTAACGGGCAACCGCCAGCCGCGCCAGCGGCACCGTACTCAGCACACCAATCACGGCTCCGGCGCTGTGCGCACTCACAATCATACCGGCGGCACCAGGTTGCAGATTAAACGCCTCAGTAAAACCGGGCAAAGCCGGACCATACATCGCCTGTGAAGCGCCAATAACGGCAAAACTAAGCAGGCCAGTTGCCGTCGTTTGCGGCGAGAGCCGCCGCGAATACAAAACTGAATTTCCCATGACAAACAAAATGACAGCCACCGCAAGGGTGGCTGCTTTCCTTATTGTGATTCAGGTGCAACGCACTTTGGCAGTGCGTCGCACCTCATAGCGTTTACTTTACTGGAATTCCATCGGCTCCGGCTTGTTGTCCAGAACGGCCTCGATTTTTTCCATGACGTCGTCGGTGAGCTGGGGCACCAGGTCTAGCGCCTTCATGTTTTCTTCAACCTGAGACACTTTGGACGCGCCGGTGATCACCGTACTGACGTTGGGGTTCTTCAAACACCAGGCAATGGCCAGCTTGGGCATGGTAGTGCCCAGATCTTCGGCAATGGGCACCAGCTCCTTAACGGATTGCAGCCGCTTTTGTCCTTCTTCGCTGGTGAGCATTTTGCGCAGCCATTCGTAGCCGGGCAGGTTCAGGCGCGAATCTTCAGGGATGCCGTCGTTGTACTTGCCGGTGAGCAGTCCGGAGGCCAGCGGCGACCAGATGGTGGTGCCCAGGCCGATGGTGTCGTAGAGACGGCCGTATTCCACTTCAAACCGGTAGCGATGGAACATGTGGTACTGCGGTTGCTCCATTGCCGGCGGAATCAGGTTGTACTGCCGCGCCACGCTGTGCGCTTCCATCAGCTGCTGCGCCGACCATTCTGACGTACCCCAGTAAAACACCTTGCCCTGCTCGATGAGCGTATTCATGCTGCGCACCACCTCTTCCATCGGCACTTCCGGGTCAGGACGGTGGCAGAAGTAGAGGTCCAGGTAATCCACCTGCAACCGTTCCATCGCCTGGTGGCACGCCTCGATGACGTGCTTGCGGCTGAGACCATACTGCGTCGGCTTGGGGTCTTTAAGGCTGCCCCACATCACCTTGCTGGAGACGGTGTAACTGTCCCGCCGCCAGCCCAGCTTCTGCAGCGCCTTGCCCATGATCTCTTCTGACTTGCCGTGGGCATAAACTTCAGCATTGTCAAAAAAGTTGACGCCGGCATCATAGGCCGCCTTCATCATGTCGGCGGCTAAATCTACGTCGGCCTGGGTGCTAAACGTCACCCACGAGCCAAACGACAATGCACTGACCTTCAGGCCAGATTTTCCTAATCTGCGATATTCCATTTGTAGCTCCTAATCTGTTGGTCAATTTTTAAAAATTGACCTACGTGTACATTTTTACCGAGTTTACCGGACGCGTGGGAAAAAACCATCACGAATGGCACGAATAAACGAATGAAACGAATATTTTTGATTCGCTTTTCAGTGGTTGACGGCCGTTTCCGCCACAGGTAAAATCGCGGCAAAAGTTCGCCCCGCATCACCACTGCGGGGCTTTTTTTGTCGGAAGTAAACCATGCTGCAAAAAATCAACTTGCCCATCAAACCATACTGGGATTTGCTGGCCAACTACCTGAAACCGCAAAAAAAGACGGTGCTGTGGCTGGCGCTGCTGCTTATTGTCAGCATTGGCTTGCAGTTGGCCAATCCGCAAATCGTGAAATATTTTATCGATACGGCCAGTGAGCCGGTGGCCAGCGGCACGGCCGCTTTCCAGCAAGGTCTCAACAAGCTGCTGGGCGCAGCCGCCCTGTTCATGAGCGTGGCAGTTGTGCGGCAGGCGATTACGCTGACGGCCGTTTACGTCGGTGAAAACGTGGCCTGGACTGCGACCAACGCCCTGCGCGCCGACCTCGCTCTTCACTGCCTGCGGCTGGACATGGCCTTCCACAAACAGCACAAGCCGGGTGAATTGATCGAGCGCGTCGATGGCGACGTGAACAAGCTGGCCAACTTCTTTTCCCAACTGTTCATTCAGCTTACCAGCAACGTGCTGCTGCTCATCGGCGTAATCGTCCTGCTCTGGCTGGTGGATTGGCGCGTGGGGGTGTCGATTACGGCCGTTTCCCTCCTTGGCGTAGCAGCCTTGAACTATTTACGCACCCTCACCGTGCCCCGCTGGGAAGCGCTGCGCCAGACCGAAGCTACCCTGTTTGGCTTTCTGGAAGAATGGCTCACCGGCACCGAAACAATCCGCACCACCAGAGCCGAACCGTACATTTTGCAAAAAATGCTGCGCCTGGGACGCGAGCGTTGGCTGCGCATGCGGAATGCCATCAAGGTCAACGTCTTTGTCTGGAATTTGCCGTTGGGCGTGTTTACCCTGGCCTACATCGCCGCCCACATTTTTGGCACCACCCTGTTCCGCGATGGCGCACTGACGATTGGCGGCATCTACCTCATTTTTTACTACATCGACGTGATTAAAGAACCACTGTGGCGCATCAACCGGCAAATTGAAGATTTGCAGCGGGCCGCCGCCAGCATCAACCGCATCATGGCCCTGCAAGCTGAGCAGCCCACCATGCTCGATGGTCCCGGTGTGCATGTTTCTGCTGGTCCGCTGGCGGTCACCTTTGACCACGTCTCCTTTTTTTACGCCGATGATCCGGAAACGATGATTTTGCAGAATGTGGATTTCTGCCTGGAACCGGGGACGGTGTTGGGCCTGCTGGGACGCACCGGCAGTGGCAAATCCACTTTAACCAAACTGCTCTTCCGCTTTTACGATCCCACCGAGGGGGCAATATTGTTGGGCAGTGGTCCAACCCAGTTCGATTTGCGTGACGCCCGCCAGGCGGAACTGCGGCGCCACATCGGGCTGGTTACGCAGGAGGTGCAGCTGTTCCACGCCAGCGTGCGCGACAATCTGACTCTGTTCGACCCCACCATCAGCGACGAGAAAATTTTGGCTGTACTGGAAGAATTGGGCCTGATGCCCTGGCTAGTCAGCCTGCCCAGCGGTCTTGATTCGCCGCTGCAAGCCGATGCCAGCCTCTCCGCTGGGGAAGCGCAGCTGCTGGCCTTCGTCCGCGTCTTTCTGGCCGATCCGGGGCTGGTGATAATGGATGAAGCCTCATCCCGCCTGGACCCGGTGACGGAGCTAAAAATTGAGCGGGCTATCGACAAGCTGCTGGCCAACCGCACGGGCATCATCGTGGCCCACCGGCTGGCCACCGTGCAGCGCGCCGACGAGATTATAATTTTGGGCAACGGCCGTATCACAGAACACGCTCCCCGCACCCAACTCGCCGCCGATCCCAATTCCCAATTTGCCCAACTGCTCATCACTGGACTGGAGGAAGCAATTACCTAACGATAAAGCGGCAGGTACT
The DNA here is from genome assembly GCA_002699125.1 of Anaerolineaceae bacterium. Classification (GTDB taxonomy): domain Bacteria; phylum Chloroflexota; class Anaerolineae; order Promineifilales; family Promineifilaceae; genus Leptofilum. Next base: position 4,930 of record PABI01000154.1, on the reverse strand, counting down.
GGCGGAACGGATCCGCAATTTAAGATCCTCATCGCCAGTGCCTGGCACTTCCAGGTTATGCTCATGAACACCTTATCCTACTACTGGCGGCTCATCCGCTTTCAGCCGAAATATTACGCCAGCGACATCATCACGATCTCTATCCACTTTGCTATCACCACGGCACTGGGGCTGATTCTGCGCGCTTTCTTCAACGGCCTCACCGGGGAATCCAGTTTCGCCCTGCCGTTGTGGCCCATCGTGGGGCTGCAAATTGCTTATGCTCTCATCGCCGCTACTTCCCAAATGGCAGCCGGCTGGTCGTTTATTAACTTCCAATACATCTCATACGATTTGATGATCCGCAATATGCTGGCGCGTATCTTGCAGCTGCCGGGTTCCCGCCCGCTGCCCCAGAATGAGAACGGCACGACGATGTCCACGGGTCAAGCCATCAGCACCTTCCGCGACGATACCGAGGAGCTGCTCATGGCCATCGTGGCGGTGGATGATGTGATTGGCCTAATCGTCAGCGCCGGCATCTCCGTGACGATCATGCTGCAAATCAGCGTGCCGGTGACGCTGGGCACGTTTGTGCCGCTGCTGGTGGTGGTGGGCATTGCCCAACGGCTGGGCGAGCGGGCCAAGCGGTATCGCAAAGCCAGCCGCCAGGCCACCAGCCAGGTAACGGGCATGATCGCCGATATGTTCAACAGCACCCAGGCGCTGAAGGTGGCCAATGCTGAGGCGCGGGTGATTGATCGCTTCCGCCAGATTAACGAGCAGCGCAAACAAACCATGGTGCGCGACAAGCTGCTGACAGAGCTGGTCGATGCGCTAAGTACGGGCACAATTGAGCTGGGGATGGGGCTGATTTTGCTCCTGGCAGCGCAGCAAATGTATGCCGGCACGTTTACGCTGGGGGATTTTGCCTTGTTTGCCGCTTACATCTGGCCCGTTACCCAGCTGTTCCGCATCTTTAGCCGCATGATCACCGGCTACAAGCAGGCGGGCGTCTCCACGCAGCGCATGGAAACGATGATGCAGGGCGCGCCGGTGGGTGAAGTCGTCGCGCCGCAGCCACTGTACCTGGATGGCAAGCTGCCGCCGCTGCCGTACATACCTAAATCAACAGCGCATGTCCTGGCTGATCTCACCGTCAAAAATCTAACGTTTACCTATCCTGGCAGCGAAAATGGCATTCACAACATCAATTTATTGCTGAAAGCAGGGCAGTTTGTGGTGGTGACGGGGCGCATCGGCGCGGGCAAAACGACGCTGCTGAAGGTGCTGCTGGGCCTGCTCCCGGCGGACAGTGGCGAGATTTTTTGGAACGGCCGTCCCGTCCTCGATCCCGCCAATTTCATGGTCCCACCCCGCGTGGCTACCACGATGCAAATTCCGCGCCTGTTTAGCGAGTCGATTCGGGACAACATTTTGCTGGGCCTGCCGGAAGATGCGGAGGATGTGATGGCGGCGGTGAAGACGGCCGTTTTCGAGCAAGATTTAGCCCAAATGGAAGAGGGGCTGGACACTGTCGTCGGGCCGCGCGGCCAGCGGCTGTCTGGCGGGCAGGCGCAGCGCGTGGCGGCGGCGCGTATGTTTGTGCGTCGGCCGGCGCTGCTGGTGTTTGATGATTTGTCCAGCGCTTTGGACGTAGAGACGGAGAAGGTTTTGTGGGAAAGAGTTTTTAACGCGGAGACGCAGAGGCGCAGAGGGGGAACTACTCAGCAAACATGTCTCGTGGTGAGTCACCGGCGGGCGGCCTTGCGGCGGGCGGATCATGTGGTGGTTTTGCGGGACGGCCGTATCGCAGACGAAGGCACGCTGGAGGAATTGTTGACCCGCTGTGAAGAAATGCAGCAATTGTGGCAAACGGAGACATGAGTTTCCCGGACAAGACGAGGCCTGAGCCTGTCGAAGGCCGGCCTTCGACAGGCTCAGGCCTCGTTTGGCTTGGCGTTACAGACCATCAACAAGAAATCCGACGCCCTGAGAAGAAATTAGCAGTTGCAAAAGCGTGTCAAAACCTTACAATGTGCCTATTAAATTGTTCTCGTCAGCCATTTCAGTCGCAGTTGAGGGAAACAAAGTTATGAAACCGGATATCATCCAGGTGCAGTATGACAAACTGCAAAACATTGCCCAACAGTTTGGTCAACAAGCCGATGCCATCGCGGCGCTCAACCAAAAAGTACGGAATCAAGCAGAAAATTTACAGACCCAATGGGTTGGCCAGGGTTCAACAACCTTCTTCCGTGAAATGGAGACTGTTGTGTATCCAGCCGGGAACAGGCTGACAGACGCACTTGCTGATGCCCAGCGCGTCACGCTGGACATCTGTGCCGTCATGCAGCAAGCGGAGGAGGAAGCCGCCGCTCCTTTTCGAGGTGGCGCTGTGAACGGGCCCGAGGCAGGTGGCCCAACCGGCCACGATTCCAGGGCAGCGTCAGGCGGTCTGTGGCGTAAGATTCTCGACGTTGCTGGTAATATTGTTGATGCTGTCGGGACAGCCGTGCCAGCCTCAATGGCCCTTATTGTTGCCGCCAGTCTCAAAATGGGATCAACGTATCCCGGCCAGGTATTAGTAAGTGTGCCTGACTGGGTGAAGATGCTGGGTATAAATAAAAGATGGGTCAAGGGAATGGCCGGCCTGTCGGAAAACCTCACCCACATCAAAGCCTCTAACATGGCAGCGCACCTTGGCAAATTCAGCAAAAAACTGCCTCTAATTTCTGGAATCATTGCCGCAGCTCAAGGAGCCATAGCGGTAGCAAATGTTTGGACAGAAAATTGGGAAGAGTATGGCACTTATAACAATCCACGCAAAATTACGGCGATGGGGGTAGATGCTGCTATTTCGCTTACTCCCAGCGTCGGCGAAGCAGCAGGAGGAATGGCCGGGGCAGTGGGTGGTGCCAAGTTGGGTGCAGTTCTGGGCTCAATGGTCGCGCCAGGAATTGGAACGGCCGTCGGTACCGTAATTGGCGGTGCATTTGGCGCAATCGCCGGAAGCATGGCTGGAGATGCGGCTGGGACTGCTGCAAAAAGCAGCATGATTGATGCGGGTTGGCGCGACAAAGCAATTGATACCATTGATAAAAATATCGCCCAGCCCGTTGCCAACAAAATTAATGATGCCATTGACACCGTCCGTAACCTTGAAATGCCCCAGTTCAGTCTACCTGAACTCAATTTTGGATTTTGATCAGGGAGCAGTTTATGAATAGCCTGACTGTACGGCCGAATAAAAGCCGGATCGCCCTGTTTTTTGTTTTCATCTCTATCTTCGCCTGCATCAGTGTGGTGCTAATCCTTCTGCCAGACCGCAATATGTCAGCCCTTACCCGGGTGTTACGAACAATTGTCGGTGGAATGGGTCTTCTTTTTGTGCTGGCCGGTTATGGGATTCTGTTGCTGCGTGCGCGCAAACCGATCGTTCAGCTAGATGCTCATGAAGTCCATTATTTTCGCAATGACGCACGCATTCCCTGGCAGGATGTGCGAAAAATAGAAATGGTACAGGAATGGGGCGGGCAAAAGGTGCGCTGGATATACGTGTATGCGCATGATCCAAACAAATACGCCGCGTTTGAAAAAACGAACAAAAAAACGGGCCTCATCGAAGCAGACCTGATATTTGATTTTAGCCTGGCAGCGCAATCTGATTTTGAAAAGGTTTATGCCTACATGCAGCAATACGTTGATCAAGAAGACGACCTGAGCACAAGCTCATCATCATGAATGAAAATTTGCAGATTTGCGCAACTTGCGCTTGCAGATTTTTCTCTGCGCCTCTGCATTAAATTATTTTCAAAGGGGAAAAATGAAAATGTTGCGACTTTCCGTAGAAGAGTTAGCTTTTGCGATGGGGTTTTTGGGTGGCGCTGACGTGGCTGCCAGCTTTTTGGAAACAATTTTAGGCCAACAAAACAAGGACAATCTTTCGGGGCGAGTAACGGCCGCCAGCCATTCATTGATTGCCAGAGAATTGCTGACGCTGGACCTGGCAACCGGTGAAAACAATTTGGAGGAATCGTTTGCGCAACTGGTGCGGGCAATGATGGAATCCGGGCGCTCAGTTCGCGGCCAGCAGCTGGCCAATGGCCAGGAAACAACGTTGACCTGTTTTGTTCACGATGGGGTTTTGGCGGTACATGAACTAGAGTTAGGCGTTGTTTCTGTATTGCAAAAACTGCCTGGCAAGGATGCCTTATTGCAGCGACTAATGGATTTTGTAGCGCCGCCGGAAGGAACGGCCGTTTCCCCACCGGTCGGCCAAATAAGCACAGACAGTTTGCAAAGGGTGCGCCAACTTGCCGCTCAAAACAAAACCGACGAGGTTCACGCTGCCCTGGCTGACCATTTACCAGATGCGATCGTCGAAGAATTAGCCGCTGATTTACTGAATGACGCCATCACCTGGGGCAGTATTCTGTCACTGGTAACCAGTTCCGGCGATGCAGACACGCCTCTGGAATCGAATGAAGGTATTTTGTATACGGCCGTTCCCCCACAAAAATTATGGCTCTTCCAGCTCAAAGCCGATGAACCAAACCAGGCCACGCTGTTTCGCGGCAGTGAAGCCCAGCTAAATGCTCAACTCCAGCAGTTACTGGCGTTTTTGTAACCATTGGGGCGGCTGGAAACGGCCGTGGGTGAGTGAGCGAGTTTGCAGATATGTAAGTGGCAAATTGCCGGTAATATGCTCGTGCCTCTCACCCCAATTCCCAAACCCCTAACTATCATTACTTCGATAAGCTCAGCACAAGCTTGAGCGCAGCGAAAAATCCCTCTGAACTTCGTCTGCTAAAACTGTTGTCCATGAGCAAGAGAAACGCGGTTTGAAGGTTTTAGGGATGCTTTACTGCGTTACTCAGAAACAAGGCCATTTAGATGCCGTTTCTTTACTCATAGAACGCCGTGCGCGGTGTGGCCGCTTTCAGCATGA
>PABI01000153.1 GCA_002699125.1 Anaerolineaceae bacterium | reverse complement strand
CATATATTGGGCCAGCCTTCTTAATAGCCCTATATATGGCGGTTATCAAATCTCGAAAAGTACCCATTTTATTGTCGAAAGATAAGTGATCAGGAATGGGTTAAAAGAAGCGAGCGCAGATGGTGGCCTAATTTCGTTTTCCACTACACAGACATTGCTAACGCCATAAATATTTTGAATAGTGGAATGTTATTTAGCCGACAAGATGCGGAAAAAAGGGGATTGCTTTCTGTGAGCAGCGGAAGCTCAGCTGTTCTTGCTGGAACCAATCAACTTGTTCAATCTTGTGTCCGTTTTTATTTTCGTCCGCAAACGCCTACACAGTTTCATGCAGAAGGTGTTCGCTCTAACAACAATCTGTCAAAACGCTATCCTGATGCACATTGTCCCGTTCCTGTCTTTTTCCTTTTTGACTCACAATATGTTCTGACGCTTGACGATTGTCGATTCTCTGATGGTGGATTAGGCTCGCCAAGGGCAAACTATTTTTCAACTGCGGATGAATTAATAAATTTGCCTTGGAAAAAGATATATCATACTGGAAGATTTGACCCTTCAATAGAAGATATAACTTTTCGTCGAAGCGCTGAAGTTTTAGTCCCTAACAACCTTGATTTGCAGGCACTTCGGTACATTTATTGCCGTTCTGATGCTGAAAAAGAAACATTATTACAATTACTCGACCCAAGAGTTAGAGCTAAATACCGCAATAAAATAGCAGCAACCAGTAGAAGCAATCTGTTTTTTCGTAAACATACTTTCATGCAGACCTGCCGGCTATCGTCTCGTTCTGCGATATTGGATTTTTCCCCCGAAACAAATTCACCTGGTCCCTTCAATCTTAAGATCGAAATAAAAACTCAATCACAAAGTGGTATTTTCGAAAAGAATGATTTTATGGTTATGCCAAACCAGAATTTTTCTATATCGTTTCGCAGAGCATTTGTCAAATACGATATCCGTGTACACCTTGATAATTATTTGGTTTTTGCCAACTCGTTTGAAGAGGTAGATATTCCATTTTAAATAAAAAAGGGGCCGTGAGGCCCCTTTTTTGTAGTTAGTTGAGGTACTGCCGGAGGTGTCCGGCGAAGTTGGGATGGCGCAGCTTGCGCAGCGCTTCCTTTTCCAGCTGGCGGATGCGCTCGCGGGACAGGCCAAACATCTCGCCCACCTCTTTGAGGGTGCGGGATTCGCCATCTTGCAGACCGTAGCGCAGGCGCAGAATGCGGGCTTCACGCGGGGTGAGCTGATCCAGAATCTCGCCCAGCTCTTCGGTGAGCATCTTCTGTGCTACCGTTTCGGCCGGCGGCGGTGCATCCACATCTTCGATGAAGTCACCCAATTCGGCATCAGATTCGTCGCCGACGGGGCGTTCCAGGTGCACGGGCTGGCGGCTGGTGCGCAGCATCCAGCGGACGCGCTCAGCGGGCAGCTCCATGTGTTCGGCAATTTCTTCAGCGGTGGGCTGACGACCGTATTCCTGCTCTAACTCCTGGGCTACCTGGTACAGCTTACTGATGCGGCCACCCAAATGCGCAGGGATACGAATGGTACGGCCGTGATTGGCCAGCGCCCGCGTCACCGCCTGGCGAATCCACCAGGTGGCGTAGGTGCTAAACCGGTTCCCACGACGATAATCGTACTTTTCTACGGCCTTCATCAGGCCAACGTTGCCTTCCTGAATCAGATCCAGGAACTGCAAACCGCGCCCACGATATTTCTTGGCAATGCTAACAACCAGACGGGTGTTGGCGCGAATCAAGTGCGCCCGAGCCATATCGGCAATGACTTGCAGATTAACAAGCTCATCTTTCTCGTCATCGCTTAAAATTTCGTCTTCCAGTCGTGCTTCGGCTTCTTTGCCGGCCTCAATTTCCATTGCCAGCGTGACTTCTTCTTCCGCAGAAAGCAGCCCTTGCTGCCCCATTTCACGGAAGTATAGTCCTACAGAATCATCGATCGGCACATTGCTTAAATCAAAAAGCGGCGCGGCGTGGGGGGAAACTTCTTCATCTTCTTCATCAGAATCCAAAGCCTTGCCGTTGGCCAGCGCTTCACTAAGCTCATTTGAGTCGTCGCCGGTCATCTGAGCTTCTACTTCATCTTCATTTTCGTATATTGGAATGCCTGCTGCTTGAGCCTCTTCCAATATGGTCTCCAGCAGCGGCAAATTGTCCTCGACGTCGGGCAGTGCTTCCATAATTTGGTCGTATGTGATGTAGCCCTGTTCTGAACCTTCATTAAGCAAAACGCTAACAAAGTCCATTTCGTCGAATGGCGTGGTCAATTTGGTCATCTATTTACCCTTTTCTCCGAGATTTTTAGTTTTCCGGGGTGTTGACTCTCACCCATATGGTTGGCTCTTCACTATAATTCCCAAACGGCATATAAATTAATCTGCTATTAATGACATTCAGTTGTTTCGACAGCTTTGAGCCAGCTAGCCTCTTCCTTCCTAGGGGGGCAGTCTAGCATATTCAAACGACAAAAGTCAAGGGGTAAACGAGAGCTTCGGAAATAAAAAACAATATTACCGGATTAGCTTTTGCAAAATCCACAATAGGCCATTGGTACTAGGGAATCAGTTTTTATTTGAGAATTGCTGGAGCACCTGATCGACGCCCGGGAGCGGTGTTTGTAGGACGGCCGTAACTCGATCCAACCTTAATTCGCAGTTTAGCGGCCAGCTGCCGCTTGAGGGGGCAATGGTTAAACTGTGTCGCGGATGAACCTGCCAAAAGTCCAACAATTTCAAGGCAAAATCGGCCCGGGTTAAAGCTTGTTTGCCGGCGATATTGAGAATGCCGGTGTAAGGATGCTCCGTTAATTCCAAAATGGCCTGGCACAGGCTGTCCATCCAGATTGGGTTGCGCACCTGGTTGCTGAACAGCGTAACTGGTTCGCCTTTGGCCAGAGCCGCCGCCATCCAACGTGTGCCGTGATCCATTTCTTGTAAGCTGTAGATAAGCGAAGTGCGTATGATGGCGCTGTTCGGGTGCTGCTGCACGATGGCTTCGGCATCGGCTTTGGCCCGGCCGTAGGCGTTGACGGGAGTGGGTACGGCCGTTTCAGCATAAGGAGCCGCATCGCCGCGAAAGATGCTGTCAGTGGATAGATGAATGAGTCGAGCATCCACTTCTCGCGCCGCCCACATGATGTTGCCCGTACCCTGGCGAATGACACTGGCCATCTCACTACCACGGTTTGAGCCTGCCAGATGGATGATAATCTCTGGCTGGAGGCTGAAGATGAGATCGCGCACGGCCGTTTCGTCCCGAATATCTAGCCAATGCCCTTGTACGGGAAGGGAAGGATTGTTTTGGTGGTAACTGTAATGAATGGTGTGACATGACGCTGAAGCCAGCTGCACAAGATGCTGGCCCAAATAGCTGCTGCCCCCCGTAATGAGAATACGACTCATGCGTCTTCGACTGTTTCTGCTTTGGCCATGGCCACCTTGGCCGCCGCCTGGGCTGCCACCTGCTTGCTGCGCCCAGTGCCCTCGCCCCAGACGTCATCTCCCAGCAGCACCTGTACCGTAAACTGCTTGGCATGGTCAGGTCCACTGGTGTCGATTACCTCATAATGGGGGGTGATGTTGTAGCGGGCCTGGGCCCATACCTGGAACTCGCTTTTGGCGTCCTTGTGCAGCGACTCGGCCATAATTTCTGTCAGGGCCGGATTAATCAACTGTTCCACCAGGGATTTTACGGACGACAAGCCCTGGTCCAGGTAAATGGCACCAATGACGGCTTCAAACGAGGCGCAGAGGAGCGGAATGCGTTCCCGTCCCCCATTTTCTGCTTCGCCCAAACCTAACTGGAGGAAACGGCCGATTTCCAGCTGACGCGCAAACCCGGCCAATGTTCTGGCCCGCACTAGCGCGGCCCGCAGGCTGGTCAGCTCCCCTTCGTCCATCTCTGGAAAACGATGATACAGGTAGGCGCCAACAATAAAGTCCAGCACCGCATCCCCTAAAAATTCCAGCCGTTCGTTGTCTTCTAGCGCGGCGTCAGGATTTTCGTTGAGGTAGGAGCGATGGGTAAGCGCACGCGCCAGCAAAGAATAATCCTTGAAATGCACATTTAGATTGTTTTCCAGTTCGGTAAATCGACTCATTTATCTATTGAAATTTTTTGATAACCAACACCGCGTTGTGGCCGCCGAAGCCAAAAGCGTTGTTGAGACATACATCTACTTTGGCCGGGCGGGCTGTGTTGGGAATGTAATCCAGGTCGCATTCAGGATCGGGGGTTTCGTAATTGATGGTGGGCGGCATCACCTGGTCTTGAATAGCCATGGTACAAAAGACAGATTCAATGGCTCCGGTGGCCCCCATGATGTGTCCGGTCATTGATTTGGTAGAGCTGATGCCGACGTTGTAGGCATGTTCCCCAAGGGCGGCTTTGATTGCGGCCGTTTCCGAGGCGTCGTTGAGGGGAGTAGCCGTGCCGTGAGCGCTGATGTAGTCGACGTCAGTTGTGCTGAGGCCAGCATCTTCCAGGGCTTTGAGAATGGCGCGGGTGGCCCCGGCGCCGCCTTCGGCCGGAGCGGTGATGTGGTGGGCGTCAGTCGTTTGGCCGTAGCCAACCAGTTCGGCATAAATGGTTGCACCACGCGCCTGGGCATGTTCCAGGCTTTCGATGATCAACATGCCGGAGCCTTCACCGACAACCAGCCCGTCCCGATTTTTATCAAAGGGCTGCGGCGTGCCGTTTGTCTTGCTGGAGGTAGCCCCGGCGCGCTCAAAGCCACCGATGGCCACGGAAGCCAGAATGGATTCGCTGCCACCGGTGAGCATGGCATCCATCTCGCCGCGCTGCACGGTGCGGAAGGCGTGGCCGATGGCGTCGCAGCCGGCGGCGCAGGCGGTGGTGATGGTGGTGGAAGGACCATGAATGCCATAGTCGATGGCAATCATCCCGGCAGCCCCATTGGGCATGATCATGGTGATGGCAAAGGGGCTGACCCGTCGCAGACCTTTTTCCAGGACGATGTGCTCTTGTTCCACCAGAGTTTGAATGCCGCCCACACCGGTTCCCAGCGTAATACCGATGCGCTCCCGGTTACTGTCGTTAATTTCCAGCCCAGAATGGCTGATGGCTTCACGGGCGGCAACGGTGGCCAACTGCTGAAAGCGGTCGCGGCGGCGAGCATCGCGGCGCCCCAAATACTCATCGGCGTCAAAATCTTTTACTTCGCAGATAGTTCCCATCTCGTGCTCGCCTTTGTTGAGCACGACAAAGTCGCCTGTGCCCGATTTGCCGGCTTTAATGGCGGCCCAGGTATCCGGGACGTTATGGCCGAGGGGCGTGACCAAACCCATGCCGGTGATAACGACACGATGATTTTGGTGGTTGTTTGATCCGTTGTTCATTCTTTTTCTCCCAATATTGCTGTATTACAAGGTGCCAATCATTGGCTGCCAGGATGCCCTTTTTCTTGCCAGCGGGCTTCGTATTTGGCCAGGGCAGCAGTGAGGGCTTGATCCAGGTCTACGTTTACGGCCGTTGCCAATTCACACAAACTGTAGAGCAGATCGCCTAACTCATCGGCCAGCGCTGGATTGTCGAGTGGGGCATGCGAACCGTAATCGGTCGCTTTGAGCAGCTCTTTGGCAACCTCGCCAAATTCACTGAGTAAATCTAATGCATAAACACCGGGAGTGTGGGATAAGTTGTGTTTTTGGGCGAATTGGTGGGAACGTTGCTGCCAGTTTTCCATGTTTGAGATTGGGGATTGGAGATTGGAGATTAAAGCAATCACTAATCTCCAATCTCCAATCTCTAATTATCAGCTTCGGTTGGGCGATAGTCGCCTTCTACCCAAATGGATTCATCCTCGCCCACCTCTTTTTTCCAGACGGGTACAATTTCCTTGAGGCGGTCGATGCCGTAGCGGGCGGCGTCAAAGACGCCCTGGTCGCGGTGGCCGCTGGCACAGGCAACAAACGTGGTGTTTTCGCCAATGTCCAAACGGCCGATTCGCTGCACAATCGCCACACCCTTGACCAACGGCCACTTCTGCCAGATTTCGCGGGCGATTTGAGCCATCTTCAGCTCGGCCATTTCGCTGTACGCTTCGTACTCCAGGAACAGCGTTTCCGGCGGCAGGCCGTCGCGCTGGGTCTGGCCGCGCACAAAGCCGGTGAAGCTGACAATCGCGCCAATTTCTGGCCGGCTGAGGTGGGCGTGGATGGCGTCAATGTCCAGCGGCTCGGTGGTGACGGCGAAGTAAGTTGGATGGGGCAGTTCGTTGTCTTCGCTGCCGCCGCTGACGGGGGGGAACAGGGCCACTTCATCGCCGGGGGATACGGCCGTATCCTTCCCCGCAAACGCCTTATTCACCGACACCAACGCAATGGGCAGCGACGTTGCCAGGCTAGGATACGCTTTCTCGGTTGCTGCCAGTAAGTCAGCCACCGTCGCCGGTTCCTCCACCGTGATATTGATTTTATTAGTTCCCGCTCGATCTTTGAGCGTGGCGAATAGTTTGATTTGAATTTCCATTTTTTCCGTAAACCGTTATCGGTAATCGGTTATCGGTGATGTCGCTTCGCGTACGGTAACCGTTTACCGATAACCGATTACCGTTCACCTTCTTCAAAATTCCAGTCTCCACTCTTCCCGCCCGACTTCTGCACCACGCGCACATCACCAATGACCATGCCGCGGTCCACGGCTTTGGCCATATCGTAAATGGTGAGGGCGGCGACGGAAACGGCCGTTAACGCCTCCATCTCCACCCCTGTTTTGCCCGTCAGCCGCACGGTAGCTTCAATATCAATGCGGTTTGCGGCGGGGTTGGGCGTGCAGGTGACGGCCACGTGGTTGAGCATAAGCGGATGGCACATGGGAATGAGGTCACTGGTGCGCTTGGCGGCCATGATGCCGGCCAGCTGGGCCACCGTGAGGACATCTCCCTTTTTCATGTTGCCTTCCATTATAAGGGCCAGCGTTTCCGGCTGCATTTTCACAGAGCCACGGGCCATGGCCACGCGCACGGTATCGGCTTTGTCACCGACGTCCACCATGCGGGCGCGGCCCGCTTCATCCAGATGGGTTAATTTTGACATAGGGTTTGTATTATAGTGAGCTATCTGGTGGGAAGCCAGTCAGCGCGGGATGCTTTAATGGTTAATGGGGAGAGGTACGGCCGTTCACCTCGCTATCTTCACACGAGAACAAAAAGGGCTTTGTTAGGCAACCAACCGCAGCATGCATATAAAATCGTGACCAGATAGGGATTTGGGTTGAGTTAGGGCAGATTGGAGTATAGAATGTCCGTAAGTTGCGTTAATGTTTTTTCAAAAAGGAATCTATGATGCTCTGGACACCTTCCACAATTTATCAACCAGAACCGTTTGAAAAAGAAAAAGATCTCGAAGAGGCTATCATCGAAGTCCAAAAAGAGCTCTTTGGTGACTCACGTATTTATCTTGACATTAAAAAGAAAATTGGCATATATGGCAAAAAACAAAACATTCCAGATGGCTATCTGATTGACCTGTCGAGCAAAAAGGAACCTAAACTCTACGTCGTTGAAAATGAGCTTGCTGTTCATGATCCCCTGCGTCACATAGCTGTTCAAATTCTGGAGTTCTCTCTATCTTTTGAAACCACACCTCAGCGTGTCAAAGAAATTATCAAAACCGCATTGCAAACTGATCCTACAGCTTTGCTTATATGCCAAACCTACGCCACCGAAAATGGTTTTGACAATATTGACTTTCTGCTTGAGACCATCATTTATAAACAGTCATTTAACGCCCTTGTAATCATAGATGAAATCCCTGATGACCTGGAAACCGTTCTTGTTAGTCGCTTCAAATTCCCGGTCGAGATATTGACTCTCAAACGCTTTCGTGCGGATGCTGGAGAAATCATTTATGAATTTGAACCTTTCTTGAGTGATGTACCAGCTTTGTCTCCGACTAACGACAGCGCCACACTCGATCCTTCAGATATTAACACCATTGTTGTTCCTGCCCGTGAGGAAGGTTTTCAAGAAACCTTTCTCGGCAAAGACTGTTGGTATGCCATCCGAATCCATAGCAGTATGATCCCCAAAATAAAATACGTTGCCGCATATCAAGTGGCACCAGTGTCAGCCATTACTCATATTGCCGCTGTCCACAAAATAGAACCCTACAAAGAAACAAATAAATACATCTTATACTTCGAAGAATCGGCCACAAAAATAAAGCCCATAAAATTAGTTCCCAAAGGGCTTGTTCGAGCCCCTCAAGCACCGCGTTACACTGCTTTTAGTAAGCTAATGGAAGCTAAAAATTTGGATGAGGCCTTCTGAGTCACAACCATGAATAAAAAACTGGAATCCACATTGGTTGGGGTAGCAGGAGAATATCTTGTCGCAGGTGAGCTAACTCTTCGAGGGTATATAGCTTCGATTACTTTGAGAAATAGCAGAGGAATTGACATTATTGCGAGTAATGCAGATGGTTCCAGCTCCGTAAGCATACAAGTGAAAACTAACAGCGATGGCAAGAAAAGCTGGATTCTAAATAAGAAAGCAGAATCATTTTATTCCAGTAATCATTATTATGTATTCGTTGCTTTGCAAGGTTTAGAACAACGACCAAGTTTTCACATTGTTCCAAGCAAAATAGTTGCAGAATATACGCATTCTTCCCATTCTGAATGGTTGAAGGGTAAGAAACAAGATGGAAGCAATCGAAAAGATTCTTCAATAAGAAAATTCAATGACTATGAAAATAAGTATCTTGAGGCCTGGGAGTTGATTCAACTTTAGCCCCCACCAAATTCTCATCCCCCTTTCGACAACACCCCCAGACTGGAGTAAGCTATCCGGCATGTTGAAACTGTTTGATACGTACGAGCGGCGGGTACGGCTAACTGTCTTGATCGAGAAAAGTGCGGGGGGATAAAACGGCAATCTGGCGAAAGGGATGCAGGACGAGTAAATCTTGATCACCTGTGATAATCGTGTCTGCCTGGCCGTTAACGGCCGTTTCCAAAACCATATCATCCTTCGGGTCACGGCAAACCTGAATACGCTCCGAAATTTCCACGACGGTTGACAAACTGATAAACCCAGACAAAAAGCGCAGCCGGGTTTCCAGCGAAACATACCGGTCAAACTTTTGACGCAGCATCACCTCACTTAACTCCGTTTGCAACGTATCGGAGAGAAGGATTTCGCCGGTTGTTATTGCTTGTTCAAACGACTGGCGGGCAACGGACTGTTTAAATAGAGCGGCACTGACAATCAGGTTGGTGTCTAGAACAAAACGCGACTACTCATCATCCAAGATGGAGGCCAGGATTTCCGGGGTTAAATCATTTGCCTCAGCTTCCTGGCTCATTTCGTCCATTATCGCCAGCAGCGATTCGGGGCGGCTTTCGGCAAACTCTTGCAGCATTCGGGCCACCAATTTTTGCAGTCGTTCCCGCCTTTCGGCCGGTTGAGATTGGTAGGCCTGTTTGACTTTATCATCTAGCTGGATATTTAACGTAACAGTTGTCATATCTCACCTCCGCATTTCCGAATAATCATAAGTTATCCTGGAGCGATTGTAAACCAACGGCCGTATCCCACCAAACCCCCATCCCCCTTTCGACAACACCTCCAGACTGGGGTAAGCTACCCGGCATGTTGAACCTGTTTGATACGTACGAGCGGCGGGTACGGCCGTTCACCCCCCTCAACCCACCGGAAGTCAAGCTGTACGCCTGCGGCCTCACCGTCTACGACTACGCCCACATCGGCAACCTGCGCACCTACATCTTTGAAGACATTTTGTGCCGCGTGCTGGAATTTAACGGCTACCAGGTGCAGCACGTCATGAACATCACCGACGTGGGCCACCTGACCGATGACGCTGACGCGGGCGAGGACAAGATGGAAGTGGGCACCCGCCGCGCCGGCAAAAGCGCCTGGGAAATCGCCGAGATTTACACCGAGGCGTTTAAGCAAGATTTGGCCCAGCTGCACATCCACGAACCGCACATCTGGTGCAAAGCCACCGACCACATCGCCGAGCAAATCGCCATGATCCAGTGCATCGAGGCCAAGGGGGTCATCTACCGCATCAGCGACGGCATCTACTTCGACACCTCTAAACTAGACGACTACGGTTACATTGCCCGACTCAACATCGAGGGTTTGCAGGCGGGCATCCGGGTAGCGATGAGCGAAAAGCGCAATCCCACCGACTTTGCCCTGTGGAAGTTCAGCAAACCAGACGAGCAGCGGCAGATGGAGTGGGACAGTCCCTGGGGTGTTGGCTTCCCCGGCTGGCACATCGAATGCTCGGCGATGGCTGCCAAGTACCTTGGCTCGTTCTTCGACATCCACTGCGGCGGTGAAGACCACATCATGGTGCACCATCCCAACGAGATTGCCCAATCCCAGGCGTGCTACGGTACCCGGCTGGCCAACTTTTGGCTGCACGGCTACTTTTTGCAGCTCGACGGCCTGAAGATGTCCAAATCATCCGGCGACTTTTTGCGGCTGCAAACGATTCTAGACCGGGGCTACGATCCGCTGGTCTTTCGTTATTTTTGCCTGGGCGGGCATTATCGGGCCAAGATCACGTTTAACTGGCAGGCGATGGATGGGGCGGCGACGGCGCTGCAACGATTGCATACGGCCGTTACCCAATGGCCCGCTCCCACCGAACCGGACGAAACATACGTTACCCAGTTCACCAACCAGATCAACGATGACCTGAACATGCCCCGCGCCCTGGCTGTGATGTGGGACTTGGTCAAAAGTGATTTGCCCGATGGCGTCAAGAAAGCCACCATTTTGGTTTTTGACCAGATTTTGGG
The DNA here is from genome assembly GCA_002699125.1 of Anaerolineaceae bacterium. GTDB lineage: Bacteria > Chloroflexota > Anaerolineae > Promineifilales > Promineifilaceae > Leptofilum. Next base: position 9,747 of record PABI01000153.1, on the reverse strand, counting down.
TTTAGGCATGGTCGACTGGCAGGCAGAAGCCGAGCAGCCTATTCCTGAAGCTGTGCAAGCCCTCGTCGGCCGGCGGCAAGAAGCGCGTGCCAACAAGGATTGGCAGCAAGCTGATGCGCTGCGCGACCAAATCGCCGCTGCCGGGTACGATGTGGTCGATACACCAGACGGCCCGGAGCTCAAGCGGAGAATGGCGCGTGCGTGAATGGTACAAAGCGATTTATCTGGCACCCCACTTAGACGATGCTGCCCTTTCCTGCGGCGGGCAGATTTACCAGGAAACGGCCAACCGCGCGCCAATCCTCATTGTGACGCTGATGGCCGGGGAGCCACCCGCTGACTCGCCACTGTCTGAGTTTGCCCGCGAGCTGCACCAGCGTTGGGAATTGGCGCGCAACGCCGTTCGGGTGCGCCGGGCCGAAGATGTGGTCGCCTGCCAGATTCTCAAGGCGGACCATCTCCACTGGTCAGTGCCGGACTGTGTCTATCGGTCTGATCCATCCACTGGTGAACCGTGTTATCCAACCTGGGAATCCGTTATCACCACCATGCACGCGGCAGATGAGCCTGTGGTAGAGTGGTTGGTAGGCCATTTGCGCCAACTGCCCGCCACTGATCAGATTTATGCTCCTTTAACTGTGGGCAACCATGTCGATCATCGGCTGACGCGGCTGGCGGCGGAACGAGTTTTTGGTGATGGGCTTGTTTATTATGAAGATTACCCCTATGCAGCAGAAGATGGGGCAGTAACGGCCGTCTTAACTCCTACCCCTGATTATTGGCAGCCGACCACCATTGCTTTGTCGGCAACGGCCGTGCAGACCAAAATAGACGCCATTTGGGCTTACGTCTCACAAAGAAGCACCTTTTTTGCCACCCACGAAGATTTAGAAACAAAAATAGAAGCCTACACCGCTCAAGTTGGTGGTGAAAGACAATGGCAGCGCAAGGTTTGTGCCTGATAAGGTCCAACAGGTTCCAGGGTTCCATGCTATTAGTACCGAGTCGCTTGATTATTTGCGTCAGGTGAACTTATAATAAACCCTCATACAAGGAAATAGACCACAACCAATTATTATGGGGCGATTAACCACAAGACAACTCGCGAGCAAGAGAGGCCGACAAAAAAAGGCGCAGCGCAGCGGCCTGCAGCCAGGTGACATGCTGCAAGAGCGTTACCGTATTGTTGGCCCTCTGGGTGCCGGTGGGTTTAGCTCAGTTTATCAAGCGCGCGATATGCGCTTCCCCAACGTCACCAAGCTGTGTGCTGTAAAAGAGATGGTCATCTCTGCTCCCGATCCGCAAATGCGGGCACTGACCATTAAGTCGTTTGAACGGGAAGCCAACATGCTGGCCTCGCTGGACCATCCTGCCATCCCCGATGTGTCCGATTACTTCACAGAAGGGGATCGCTCGTACCTGGTGCTGGAGCTGATTCGAGGCAAAGATTTAGATGAATGGCTGGAAGAGCAAACGGAATATCTGGATCAAGAAACGGCCATCACCTGGGCTATGCAGGTTTGTGATGCGCTTTACCATCTACACAGCCAGAAGCCGCAGCCCATTGTGTTTCGCGATGTGAAGCCGTCTAACATTATGCTGGACCATCGTGAGCGGATTCGCCTGATTGATTTTGGCATTGCCAAAGTGTTTGAGATGGGCGACAAGGGCACAATGATCGGCACGGAAGGGTATTCGCCGCCGGAACAGTACCGCGGACAGGCGGAACCGGCGGGCGATATTTATGCGCTGGGAGCCACTCTGCACCATTTGCTGACGCGGCAAGATCCGCGCCTGGAGCCGCCCTTTACGTTTGCCGAACGGCCGATCGCCAAAGTAAATCCCCACGTGACGCCTGCCTTTGAAGCAATCATCATGCGCTGCCTGTCGTACGACCCCAAAGACCGCTTCCCCGACGCCAAGGCGCTGAAAGATGCGTTGGAAGTGTTGTTGCAGCGTCCGGGAACGGCCGTCTTCGAAAGTGATCCCAATTTGGCTGTGCCCCCAACGGCCGTCCCGGCGGCCAATGCTGCGGTGCAAACGGGAACCCCGGCAGCGGCCCCGGTCCCCAGCCAAATCCAACCCATCTGGCAGTTTAAATGTGAAGATGAGATTCGGGGCAAAGCGGCCGTTTCGGGCAAAATGGTATATGTAGGTGCCTACGACAATAATTTATATGCGCTCACCAGCGAGAAAGGTGAATTTGTCTGGAAGTTTCCCGCGTCTGACAGCGTAGGCGGCAGCACCCCCTTTGTTTACGAAGACAGCGTTTTTATCGGTTCTGTCGATAAACATTTGTACTGCATCCAGCGGCGCACCGGCCGCCAAAACTGGCGCTTTGCCACCAACGGTCCGGTTTATTCCTCGCCCATCGTACGCTACGATCACGTCTTTTTTGGCTCGGACGACGGCCATTTTTACGCGCTAGAGATCGGCCAGGGACGGTCTAAATGGAAAGCCAACGCGTATGCGGCCGTTCGCTCTACCGCTTTTGTGGATGAAGAGCGCATCTTCTTTGGTACCGAGGGCGGTTACATTTTTTGTGTGGAGATTGCCAGTGGCAAAACAAAGTGGCAGGCACAGGCCAAGCGCAATGTCACCTCATCGCCAACCGTGGCTGATGAGATTGTATTTGTAGGCTCGTTAGATGGCACTGTGTATGCGATGGATGCCAATACCGGCTGGGTTATCTGGCGTTTTCGCAGCCGCCGCCCCATTATATCTTCGCCCACTGTGCATAATGAAGCTGTCTACATTGGCTCATCAGACGGCAGCCTGTATGTGCTGGATATGGACACGGGACGCCAGCTGTGGACTTTTGAGGTGGATGGACAAATTGCCTCCTCCCCGGTTGTGTGGAACGATGCTGTTTATTTCGGCGGCACGGATGGAATCGTTTACTGCCTTTCTACCAAGAAAGGGGATGTCAACTGGCAGTTTGACACCGGCGCGCCTGTCATTTCTTCGCCTACCCTTGCTGATGGAGTGGTTTACATCGGCTCAACCAACCATTATATTTATGCATTACCAGCCTGATTCCCTTATTCTGGTAAGCGGGTGTGATGCACAAAAGATTGGATTTTATTATGAATGAAACACCGCCATTTATTGAGCCTGAAGATCGGTCCAAAAAGCAACCTTCTGGTGAGCCGGAAGTCGATCAATCTGCTGTGGCGCAAACGGCCGAATTGGATAATACGGCCGTTATGGAAGAGCCGGAAACCATGGAAACTATCGACATCGGCGTGCGGTCGGATGAAGCTGCTGTACCCGAGCCGACGCTGCGCGCTGGTGTGCGTTGTGATGTCGGTGCTCGTGAGCGAAACGAAGATTCCTGCCTGGTTTTTAGCTCAGAAGCCGGCGGGCATTTTTCGATGGTCCCCTTTGGTTTATACATCGTGGCAGATGGTATGGGCGGGCATACCAATGGACACGTTGCCAGTCGCATCGCTTCCCGCGTGGCGGGTCATTACATTTTGAACAAAATTTATATGCCGCTGCTGCAAAGTGTGGGGCCGCCAACCCAGGTGCCTATTCAAGAGGTGCTGCTGGATGCGGTTCAGGCGGCGAATACGGCCGTTTTTGAAGACGATCCCGAGGTGGACAGTGGCACAACTTTAACCATCGCGCTTGTTTTGGGACGCCGCTTACACGTGGCGCATGTCGGCGACAGTCGCCTTTACTTGTTGGCCAATGGCAAACTGGAGCAAATCAGCGCCGATCATTCTTTGGTGCAGCGTTTACAAGATGTCGGCACGCTCACTGCGGAAGAAGCCACAATGTATCGTTATCGCAATGTGCTGCTGCGCGCGGTGGGTCAAGGGGAAGAAGTGGACGCGGATACTTACATGCGCCTGCTGCCAAAACAGGGCAAACTGCTGTTGTGCAGCGATGGCCTGTGCGGCTTTGTTGCCGATGAAACGATTCAACAGGTCATGGAGCAGGATATTTCTTTGCCCCAAATGGTAGACGAGCTTTACGAAACGGCGTTAGCTGCCCATAGTAATGATAATGTAACGGCCGTGGTAGTAGACTTTTCCTTATAATGCGCGTATAACAAGAGCTGTGTGGGGTAAACCAATCGTTTTGTTGTTGTGTGATGCGTTATTGTCGTAACCAAAAAATTGGCGATTAGCAAATCAGTTGCCCGATCCTTCAGCACGTTCCCTGCCACACAGTACAACTTTGCATTCTAGCTCGATACGGCCGTTATTTTATGGACAAAGAGTTTGAATATTACACAATTTTAGGAGTGAAACCGCAGGCCACACCTGAGGAAATTCGGGCAGCCTTCAACTCCTTGCGCCGCCAAATCCCTACAGAAAAACAAGACAAGGCAACCAATCGTGCTTATGCCCGCCTGCTAACGGCTTATGAAGTGTTGAGCAATCCTGAGCGGCGTGCGACTTATGATTCCCTATTGGTGGAAACAAGATCGCTGGAACTGGTCAATTTGCAGATCACGGCCAGCCGAGAGCGCATTCAGCTTTCAGATACGGAACAGGTTGTCTACCTGCTGGTTGATATTTTGCCGCCCAAGCAGGAAATGAAGCAACGGCCGTTAAACTTGAGCCTGGTGCTGGACAGAAGTACCTCCATGCAGGGCAGTCGATTAAGCCATGTGAAAACGGCCGTGGAACTCATCGTTAACAAGCTCACCAAGGCAGACACACTTTCCATTGTCAGTTTTAGCGATAGAGCTGAAGTTGTGGTGCCGGCGGGGAAGGTGGAAAATCCCTTAGCCGTTATCGGGCAGCTTCGTTCAGTGCAGCCCTCCGGGGGGACAGAGATTTACCACGGGTTGCAGGCCGGTTTGCAGGAACTGCGCAAAGCAGATCCGGCCAAACATACCAATCATCTCATCTTACTGACCGATGGGCACACCTATGGTGATGCCCAGCAATGTCTGGAGCTGGCCCGCCGCATGGCGGAGAACAATATTGGCCTGAGCGCTTTTGGCCTGGGCACAGAGTGGAATGACCAGTTTTTGGATGAGTTGGTATCACCTTCCGGCGGCCAATCGGACTTTATTGAGCAGCCAGAAGAAATCCTGGAACATCTCCAAAAACGTATTCAGGGATTAGGCACGATTTATGCCCAAAACGTGAGCATTAAAACGGAGCTGCACAAAAAAGTAAATATTAAGTATGCCTTTAAACTGGAGCCTTTTGCCCAACCCCTGGCCCTGGATGATGAAACGCTTCATCTCGGTAACCTGGAAGGGCGTGCCCCTTTGTCTGCGCTGTTGGAGTTAAAAGTAGCGCCTCACGATGTGGAAACCCGCGTAAACATTCCCCTTGAAATAGTGGCAGATATTCCTGGACCGCAGCTGCGTCAACAAACATTTAAACACACCTACTGTCTTTATGTGCTGTCTGAGGCGTCTAAGGAGATGCCGCCGGACGATATTATTGATGCGGTGCGGGTGATGAATATGTATCGAATGAACGAAAAGGTTTGGCAAGAAGTGGAAGCAGGCCGCCTGGATGCCGCCTCAACGCGGATGCATCATTTGAGCACGCGCTTGCTGGAAGCAGGTGAAACGGCGCTGGCCCACCAGGCCCAGCGTGAAATGGCCCGGATTGCCAATGCGGGCACGATGTCGCTGGAAGGTCGTAAAAAGCTGAAATACGGCACGCGGGCATTAATTAACAGGGCTAAACCGAACAAAGATCAACATGATTAAATGTAGTGATTGTGGCGCCTCGCAGGAAGATGGCGCTCTGTTTTGCAGCGAATGTGGTGGATTCTTGCTGGTCGAGGCGGGGGAGAGTACGGCCGTACTCCCATTTTCTGAATTTGCCGACCGCCCGCCGCCCCCGCCTGTAACCGAAGAAGCACTGACGCCAATCAATAAGTCCCGAGAGATTATGCTGGTTGTTCCCAGCAGCCGACGCCGCTTTAAGCTAACCGTGCAAAACGAGATTCGCATCGGACGCGCCTCGCCTGATCTTGTGCCGGAGATAGATCTGGCAGATGATGAAGGTGCCGAAAAAGGGGTCTCGCGCCTCCATGCCAAAATTCAGGTTGCAGAAGAAGGCATCATGCTCATAGACTTAGACAGCACAAACGGAACCTTGCTGAACAACTATCGGCTGCCGCCTAACGAACCATACCCTTTAAGCAGCGGCGATGAAATCCGTTTTGGTGATTTGCTGGTGCATCTGTTTTTTGAACCAAAATAGTTCTGATTTGCTGTTTTATGACGCTTGATTTTTGTGCATAATTGTCCTGATGGATTAAATTTTGAACCCGAATGGTTTTGCCTGACATCCGAGTAACTTTCTGAAGCTGGTAAACGCCAGGGTTTTAAGTTAACGTAAGGAAACCTGTATGATCACAGTCATTGTCCATATTAGAAATGAAGATGCTTTTGAGTGCGAAGTTGATGAGCTGCCTAATCCCGGGAGCCAGTTTATTCAGGTGCACAATCCCCGCCTGCGCGATGGCAAGGATTTGCATTATTTAGATGAAGAAGTTACCAGTATGCTGGTGCCCTGGCACCGCATTAACTTTATCCAAATTTTACCATCGGGAGATGTAGAAGAGGTCGTCAGTTTTGTTCGGTAAAAAAAAACTATGGTTGAACAAGTACCAGACTCGTTAGAACCCACAGCCCCGCGCCTGATTTTGGTGGTTGATGATGAATCCCGGATGCGACGTTTTATTCGCATGAACATGGAGCTGGAGGGGTACCAAATTATTGAAGCTGAAAATGGGCTGGCCGCTTTGGAGCAAATTCGCCAGCATACGCCGGATCTGGTCATTATGGACGTGATGATGCCGGAGATGGATGGGTTTGAAACGCTGAAGCTGCTGCGAGAGATTTCTACCGTGCCGGTGATTTTGCTCACGGTAAAAAGTGATGAAGATGACAAAATTCAAGGCCTCAGCTTGGGGGCCGACGATTATGTGACCAAGCCATTTAGTCCGCGGGAGTTGGTGACACGGGTTACGGCCGTTCTCCGCCGCGCCGAATGGCCAGCACCTCCACCCAGAACTATCTTGCGGGTGGATGATCGCCTTTCCATCGACTTCAATCGGCACCAGGTCATCGTCAACGACGAACGCATCGATTTGCGTCCTACCGAGTACCGCTTGCTGAATCACCTCATCCAGAATGCCGGTTGGGTGGTGCCGCATGAAACCCTGCTGGCTAAAGTGTGGGGCTACGAATACCGAGACGAAACCCATTATCTGCGCCTGTACATCAATTACCTGCGCAAAAAAATAGAAGAAGATCCCGCCAATCCCTACTACATCCTTACGGAACGGGGGGTGGGCTACCGTTTTGTGGACTATAAGAAAGCATAAAAAAGTTTTACTTTTCTTCTGTTTTTAATATCATTACCGTTTATGACCTATACCATTGCGTCTGACGGTAGGCAGTTCTTTGAGCAGGTTAACCAGTACCTTAATGCTGAAGATCGCATTTGCGTGCAGGAAGCCTTTGCCCTCGCTCGCCGGGAACACGGTTCACAACGCCGTAAATCTGGCGAGCTTTTTTTTACCCATCCCCTGACTGTCGCCTACTACATTTCCGAATACATGCTGGATGCGCCTGCCCTGGTAGCTGCGCTGCTGCACGATGTGGCCGAAGACACCCGCGTAACCATCGATGAAATTGAAAGTCAGTTTGGCCCCGAAGTGGCACGTCTGGTAGATGGTGTTACCAAGCTGAAAGACGTGACTAAAGGCATTGCCAATCGGAAAGAATTGTCTAAACAAGAAATTGAAGACCTGACCCTGCACAAGCTGCTGGGCGCCATGACCAACGATGTGCGCGCTGTTATTATCAAGCTGTTTGACCGGCTGCATAACATGCGCACAATTAAAGCGACGCCCCATCCACGCCAGGTGTACAAAGCAAAAGAAACCTTGTCTGTTTATGCGCCGTTGGCTAACCGTCTGGGTATCTGGTGGCTCAAAAATGAATTAGAGTCTCTTTCCCTCGAAGTGCTTGACCCCGATGCCCATAGGATTATTCACGAGCGGCTGATACAGATCCATCAGGAACAGCAAGAAGAGTATCAGCTTATTAGCGGCCAGATATTTGACTGCTTGCTCCAGGCCGATCTGGACATACGCCGGGTATTCTTGGCCCCGGAAAACATTTACAGTGTCTACCAGGACTTGTGTGAGAATGCTGCTTCGTTTTACGAAGTAGATAAGACGATGCGCCTGGTGGTGATCATGGATAGCTGGCAATCTTGCTACAATGCGCTGGGCTATTTGCACCAGCTGTGGCAGCCGGTGCCGGGCACGTTTGACGATTACGTGGCGGTGGCCCGTGACAACCTTTACCGGTCGCTGCATACGACAGTGGTGCATACCAATGGGCAGCATTTGAAGCTGCGTTTGCGCACCGAGGCCATGGACAAAGTGTCTGAAGTGGGTGTGTTGGCCCGCTGGCTTTATGCCGATACACCGATGTGGACCAGCGGTGTGGCCGGCCGAATGGAAGCGTTCTTTGAGAATATCAATGAGAATATTAACTTGGAGCCGCATGATCCAACGGCCGGTGTACGGGGCGTGGTGGAAGATGTGTTCCGGCAGCAGATTCGGGTGTTTACGCCGCGTGGTGATGCCATTGAGTTGGTGAAGGGAGCCACGGCGCTCGATTTTGCCTATGCTATTCACACGGGCCTGGGTGATCAGTGCCACTCGGCGTATGTCAATGATATGCTGTACCCGCTTAACAAGCCGCTGCATGATGGCATGAAGGTGCGCATCATGAAGAAGGAGAAGGCGCAGCCGCAGCGAGCCTGGCTGGATGAAGATTTAGGCTACATCATGACCAATTACGCCCGCAGCCATGCCCGCCGCTGGTTTAGAAGATTGTCGCCGCAAACGGCCGTTTACCAGGGCCTTCAACTGCTGCAAGACGAACTGGCCATGCTGGGGATGCACAGCTATCCGCATGAACGGGTGGCGCACGCCTTTGGCTACAACAACACCCGCGACATGTATTATGAATTGGGACGGGCGGAACTGCTACCAACGGCCGTTACCACCAAGCTGGTCGAAGAGATGTGGACGCAAGGGCCGGCGCGCCATCTAGGTAAAATCGTTTATTCTGAAACAGGCGACCAATTTGTCGTTACCCAGGCCGAGGGCCGTGAAATCCGTCTGTGTGGGACCTGTAACCCGCGCCCGCCAGATGCCATCCTTGGCTTTTTGCGCCGCGATGGGGGCGTTACCGTGCATCGCCAGCGCTGTCATACCTTAAATCCTGGCCGCCTGGCCGGACGCACGTTGAAGCTTGCCTGGGGGGAAGCGGCACCACGAGAAGTTCGTCAAATTAAACTACAGGTAAAAGTGTATGATCGCCCCGGACTTCTCTTTGAAATTACCCAATTGATGAATGACGAAGATATAAACATCGCCTACATCCACACGCCGGAGCCGAGCGCACCCAATGAAGTCCACATCCATCTGGCCGTTGAGGTGCTGCGCCCACGCCAGCTTGTCCGCGTCTTGCACCAGATTCGGGCACTGGCCAATGTCTTTTTTGTAGAAATTGTGGATTCGTTTGAAACCCCAGACCCCCTGCTGCCCGCCGATTCGTTTTATCGCCCCGAATAGCTTAAAGATCATCCAGATAAAGCCAGGCTCACAAAACGTGAGGCTCGCAGAGATGCTGAGCGGAGCGAAGCATGACAGCTAAAATTGTCATTAGTATCTAAAAAGTGTGGTACAAAGAGAAAGACACGGTAGATCGATTGTCATTAGACCGCGAAGGTCGTG
>PABI01000152.1 GCA_002699125.1 Anaerolineaceae bacterium | reverse complement strand
TTTTGGATTCTTGGTTTGCTTTTTTCATACGTGAATTGTAGCCAATTTCTGGCTTGACAACTCACAAAATAGCTTAACTTGTAACTGATGAGTTAAGCAAGAACCCACTGCCTGACCAAGAAGCATAAATCTCACAGCGTTTACCCCTCTGGAATAATCTTCAGACAACGTAGAACTGCATCCAGCCATGGGTTTGGTGTCGGGGCAAATATGCGCTGCCGTACCGTCGAATTTTCTCCTCCAACACGGCCGTTTCCTACCCAACTTCTGCCGTTCCACCCCAAATTATTCTGTTCTCCAGCACTAATGCGAGTTTGCAGCTAAATTGAAGATGATTGACAGGTAATCGATTAGCATCCTTGGCAGGCTAATATAAAATCTTATCGCTTGTTTTGGAGTCGTGTTTTCTCGTACTAACCTCTTAAAAATATACAGTTCATCAATTTGCAGGGAACATTTTCTACCCAATGATAGTTCATATCATTAGAGCCTGAATAATTTACTCATACTTTCACCTTTAGAAAGCCTGTGGAGGAAATAAATGAGATTCCATTCATTCAAATCAATACGGCCGCAATTTATCATTTTACTTTGCCTGTTTTTCCCCTCAATTTTATTGGTTTCTTGCCGCTCGGCTTCATCCACTATTGACATTAAGGGGGAAATTGAACCAGACTCTATAGTGGGTGAAATCGTAACGTTACGCATCGAAGTCATATCTGAAAAGTTTAGCGGCGATGGCGAAGTTTATTTTCAAATGAATGATGAGATTAATTTTGTGGCTGGCAGCCCAGAATGGCAAGAAACATTGGTCACAGATGAAACATCTACAGAGCCACAGATGCGGAGAATCCTTGCGTGGCAAGGATATATAGAAGCTAACGAACCGCAAATTCATGAAGTATCTATTTGTGTAACCCAGCCAGGTTGGTGGAATATCATAATGGGTGCAAGCATTTCTGACAGTGACGCAAAAGTGATAGATGGGATCAGGTCTGATCTCCATATTGTTAGCATGGCCGATTCGGCAGAGGTCATCCCCAGCTCCGAATATGAAGTACGCCAGCCGCCGCTTGGAAGCACCCCAATTCCTACTCCAGAGCCGGTTACGGTGTCAGCTGAATGTTCAGGCGAAAATTAATATTCGAAGGTCCTGAATCACTTTTGTGGCGGACTAACTGATTACCGTTCACGGATTACCGATTACGGTTCCTCCGTCAGGAGAAAAAACGGCACCGAAATCGGGCTGCGGTTGCGCTGGAGGGGGACGTCGGCCCCGTCAGGGTCAAATTCGTCGGGTTCGCCTGCGTTGAGATAGAGGGTGACGTAGAGGGTTTCGGTCGCCAGCGTCGGGTCGATGGAGATAGCAATGTCGTGGTTGACGCCGGGGGGAACGGCCGTAAACCCTAACACCTCACCTCTTGCCCCATCATCATCCGCTTCAATCGCTACCCAGGTGGGCACATCAACCACCACCAAATCTACCGTCAGCACCGCTGAAGCCGTGCTGGTTGTCGGCAGCCTTTGATCATCTACAATCAGGTAATTGCCCGGCGTCAGGCTAAACGTGACGGTGCTAGGGAGGCGACCCTCATACAAAATGGGCTGATCCACGCGAGGAAAATCAAACTCGTCGCCCGGCTCTGTGTCTTCATGCAGTCGCAAATGGAGTACGTTGGTAGCGGCCGATTCCAAAATCTCCACCTGCACCCGCTCATTCAGACCATCTTCCAGCGGAGCCGAACCGATGATCAAGCCTGGTTCGCCATCGTCATCAAAATAAGCCACCAGCCAGCCAGGGCCATTCGAAATGACGCGTTCGACCTCAAACATACCGTCCACCAGCGGCTGATCCAACACAAAGATGTCTGGCGGATACGTCACGGCAAACTCGGTCACGACGGGTTCTCCCTCAGCCGTGAGCGGTTCGTCTTCAGCCTGATAGTCAAAGTGGAGCAGCTCGCCAACGTCAGCGTAGAGGGCAGCGTACAGGGTGGGCGTGCCCTGCTGCCAGGGGATGGTCACGGCCACACTTTCGTGCCGTCCCGCCGTTAAGGGGATAACACCGAGCAGTTGGCCCATACGGCCGTCTTCCTGCGCATGAATCGCCAACCAACCATCTTGCGGCAGCTGCACGTTAGCCACCTGAATGATGCCATCTTCCACCACCGCCTGCGCTTCTGCCTCCACTACCGGCTCGGAAAGCTGGAAATCCAGGGCAAACGTCGTGGCGATTTGGGCCGATTCCCATTGTAAGGGTACGTCTGGCCCGTCGGGATATTCAAACTCGCCGCTTTCACCCGCGTCGCTATGCAGCATAGCCACCAGCGTTGGCGTGGCCAATTGGGGGTCGATGGTGAGTTCCAGATCTTGGTTAAGACCGGTGGCCACATCGGTAAAACCCAACAGGTCGCCCAGTTCGCCAGCGTTCATGGCATACAGTACCACCCAGCCATCTTCCGGCGTCACGACCCGGGCAATTTGCAGGTTCCCTTCATCGGTGAGCACCTGGTCGGCAGCACTGACGAGGGGCACGGCGGGCGTGGACACCGGCGTATTGGTAGCGGTTGGTGTGGGTGTGTTGGTGGCATTAGCAGTGGGGGTGGTGACGGCCGTTTCCGTTTCATCCGTTACGGCCGTCGTGGGCGTCAGCGGGGAAGCATCCTCATTGTTGCAGGCAGCCAACCCAATCAGCAGCAGCACCAGCCACCATCTACCTAAGATGCGCTTTAAAAACTTGTTCATAAATTATCCAATCTCGTGCGATCATGCATTCCAGTACAATAAAGGTCTTAGAAAAAGCGAGCGGAATTGTAAAAGAGTCGATAAAAATCTCAAATTGTTACCCAGTTTACACCGAACGGCCGTGTCCTGCCGTAAGATTAGGCTATAATATCAACAGTACTGTGATACTATTCATCCTTGCGTGTGTTGATATTTCCCATCACAGATTATCCAACTAGCACACAATTTGTCACTTGCGTAAGAATTTTTAGTTTGTAGTAGTAAGGAAGGGAAAGTCGTGGGTAATGAAATCACAAAACGAATTGAACTAGAAAAGCAGGAGCGAATGCTGCACGAACGGTTAGCGGATGATACCCGCCGACTGCAATCAGCCCGCGCTCAGCTGAAGCTGTGTGAAGAAGCTTTGGAACACACGTTGGCAGAATTGCACGAAATCAAAAAGCGGAAAAAAGAGATTACTGGTCTGCTAGAAAGCATGTGGAACGGCAGCACAGAGGACGGCTCTTTAGAAACAGCGTAGCAACTCTCTAACTCTTTACTAAGAATCTGGAGCCGATTACCAAAATCGGCTCTTTTTGTTTTAAGGCAAAGGTTCTGCTTGCCAGGACATCGTGGTGCCATCGGTGTTGACGGTGATGCTGCCCAGCTCATCGGTGCGCAGCACAACGGCACGTACGGCGGCAGCCCGCTCCAGCATTTCCGGTGCCGGATGGCCAAAACGATTATCCACCCCCGCTGAGACGATAATAATCTGCGGCTGGACCGCTTGCAAAAAGGGCAGGCTGCTGGAAGAGTTTGAGCCATGATGGCCAGCTTTAAAGACAAGGGCGGTTAACGGCCGTTCCGCCGCTAACATCTCCGCTTCCCCCATTTCTTCTGCATCCCCTGTAAACAAAAACGTAAATTCGCCGTACACTAATCGCATCGACACCGAATTTTCATTGCGATTTTCTTCGATGAGGGCCGGGCCAGGGTGCACCACTTCCAGCCGTAAGCCATCCTCAATCTGGATGATTTCCCCCGCCTGCACCGGACGAATCTCCGCTTCCTGGTTTTCGGCCGCGGTAAGAACCTCATCATAAATGGGCGATTCGCCAAAGCTTTGGCCGTTGGTGATAAGCTGATTCACGCGGTAACGGTCAAACACACCCACTAATCCGGAAACATGATCGGCATCGGGATGGGTGGCAACCAGCATATCGATCTCTTTGTCCCAAAACGGCATCTGCCGCCCGAGTTGGTCGTTGAGTACGCTGGGATACAGGCCGCCATCGACCAAAATTTGCCGTCCGCTGGGGGTTTGGATGAATGTGGCGTCCCCCTGCCCCACGTTCATGAAAACGATGTGCAGCTGGCCATCCGGCTGGGACATGCCCCAACTGAGAACGAGAACAGCCGTCACCCCCGAAGCACCTACCGCCAGCCGTTGCGAGATGTTTTGGCGAACGGCCGCAAAAATCCGGCTGCGTTGTTCGGGAGGCTGCTTACCCAGCCACGTCAGCGCCCCAATCGCGCCAAAAATGGCAACCACACCTGTAGCAGAAACGGACAGTGGAATGGCTGCGCCCGGTACGGCAGCAAATAATCGCACCATCCAGACGGTGTAGCCTAGAAAGAGCCAGGCCACCCAGGCAAAAAGCTGTCCCACCGCCGGCAAAACCAGCCCGGTCAGCGTTGCCAAGCCACCCCAAATCATAACGGCCGGCTGTACGGGCAGGATGAGTGCGTTGGCCAGTAAACTGATCAGCGACAGTTGGCCGAAGTAGCCAATCATCAGCGGCAGCGTCAAAATTTGGGCGGCAATGGTGAGGATGACGGCTTCAGACAAAACGCCCATCACTTTTTCCACCCACTCCCGTTCCAGCCAGCGCTCCAGGCCGCGCCGCACCCACTGCGTCAGCGGATCGGCATACAGCATGAGACTGAGCGTCGCGGCAAAGCTGAGCTGAAAACCGACGTCCCACAGGGTAAACGGCCGTATCATCGTCATCACAAACCCGGCCAAAAAGAGCGAGGCAAAGGCAAAATTCGGCCGTCCCAGCCAGCGGTTGGCAATGAGGTAAATACTGCCCATCAGCGCCGCCCGCACCACCGAAGCGTCAGCCCCAACCAGCACCGTGTACAGCGAGATGCCTACCAGGGCAAACACAACCGAGCCACGCCGGGACAGAAACGGCTCAGCCAGCCGCACCAAAATTGCCACCAAAATTGCAATATTGAAGCCGCAAATATCAAACCAAAACGAACTTCCCGTTCAGCCTGACTTTTCCCATTTATCCAGAGAAGAGCGAGGTGAATCATGCAGCGCATTAATCACCTCATTTCCCTGTTTTCGGCGCTGCTGGTCTTGTTTCTGGCCGGCAGTGCCTTCTTTCTCTCGTTTGAATCTCTCAGAGATTTGGCGGTTCAGATTGGTGTGGATACAGAGATCGCCTGGTTATATCCCGCCATTATTGACGGCGCGATTATCGTCTTTAGCCTGAGCGTCCTGCGAGCCAACCTTACGCGAGAGCGTACTGTTTATCCGTGGGTGCTGGTTTCTGGGTTCACACTGTTGAGTGTGGTGTTAAACATCATCCATGCCCAACAAGAGCTGCTGGCTCAGTTCCTGGCTGCCATTCCACCGGTGGCTTTGTTTCTATCATTTGAGTTATTGTTGGCACAGCTGAAGGAAACGGCCGTTCGGTTGGAGGCTCAAAATAGTCTGGATGAAATCGTTCGAGAAATCCGAGAGAAGGAAGCTGTGTTGGACAAAATCGTACAGGAGCGTTCAGAAAAGATTGAAAAACTGGAAGGAGAAATCGGACGGTTAACCGAACAAAAGGGCCAACTGAAAAACCAGATTCAGCATCATCCGAACGGTAAAAGTGCCTCAAAAGCGTCCGAATCTGACACAATCGGACGGGCACGACGCCAGCGAACGTCCAAAAAACAGGAAGCCATGCAGCAGCTATTGGAAGTTCTCCGAACGAAACCGAACGCGACCTTGTCCGAATTGGCGGTTGAAATCGGACGGTCGAAATCAACAGTTGGTGGTTATTTGTCCGAATTGCAGGTAGCTGCGTTGATCGAAAAGGGAGAGTTTGGCTGGCAGGTCGTAGAAGATGCATCTATCTAAGAAAGTGGCTGCTATTTACTGTTCAACCTTTATGATGAGTCGAATTTATGACAGATTGCATTTTGCCCAAATATAGATAAGGATGGACAATTAACATGAAAATGATGTCCGATGCAGGAGGGTCACATTATGAGAAAAGCAATTATTTATTGTCGTTCAGCAACGGCCGATCAACAGTCAAACGCTCAACTTTCCAGGCAAAAAGAGGATTGCTTGGCATTCGCGAAAGCGCATGCCTACGAAGTAATTGAGGTAATCTCTGAAGCTGGTTTTA
Organism: Anaerolineaceae bacterium; assembly: GCA_002699125.1. GTDB lineage: Bacteria > Chloroflexota > Anaerolineae > Promineifilales > Promineifilaceae > Leptofilum. Next base: position 67,917 of record PABI01000152.1, on the reverse strand, counting down.
GTGGGTTGGATCAAGCCCGACAGGGTTTGCAGAAATTAATGACTTTGTGCGACGAGAATGAAATAAAGGCTGTGATTACACGTGACATAGAACGTTTATCCAGAGACAGGCACCACCTTAATATTCTAATGCAAACCTTTGCCGATAAACACATCGAGCTGGTTACTTTAAATAGATTCTGAACATCCAATGTCAGATAATATTCCTTCTAATTCCTCGGTACTGACGCGGTTAAAGCGAAGCAATCTGTAACCTTCAGGTCTCAAGTGAGATTTGCCCCGAAGAAATGCCTGGCCACAGGGCCCTGGTTTGAATGTGAAATTTCCCCCTCTTTTGCTGAATAACATCATAGACACTCATTTTTTTACCCCCGTTTGAAAAAGGACCGACAACATAGATGACAACAATGAAGCATCAAAGCCGCAAGGGACTAAAGTTCGCCATTTACACACGATACTCCTCCGAAATGCAAAATGAGCTCAGCCTGGAAGCGCAGGAAGAACAGTGCCGTCGGGCTATTGCGCAACGGAATGGGAAAGTGATTTCTGCATTTAGTGATGGTGCCCGCAGTGGCTGGAGCCTGGAGCGAGAAGGGTTTCATGACCTATGTAAAGCGGCAGAGGCTGGTAAATTTGACGCCGTGATGTTCTGGAAATTTGACCGTTTGGCTCGCCATCATGATCAGGCTGTCATGATTAAAATGCTGCTGCGCCATGAATATGGACTGAAACTGTTTTGCGTAGAAGGCTTCTCTGAAGATGAAGACAATTCCCCCTACACTGCCATGATGGAGCAAATGCTGGCTATCTTTTCCGCATTCTACTCCCAAAATCTCAGCAGTGAAACGAAGCGGGGCAAATACCAGCGGGCATCTAAGGGCGAGTTCAACGGCAGCATTCCACCCTTGGGTTATGAATTGGTTAAGATTTCCGAGGCCACACCAGAACGGCCGGCTGGTCTGTACATCATCCTCAGAATTGCCGCCATTATCAGGCGCGCTTTCAAACGCTATGCTACTGGAAAATACAGTGTCCTGGATATTGCCCGCTGGCTAAACCAGCAGCGTGAGATTCAGAAGTTGCGTCAGGGTTTGCCACCCATTGGTAAGGAAACCGTCAGAGATATGCTGCAAAACCGCGTGTATACAGGCCGTGTCCCTTATGCTGAAACGGTGTACGGCGGTTCGCTGGGTGAGCGAAAACAGTCCAGCCGCAATCACAGGCAGTGGTTTGAAGGCAAACACCAGGGCTTTATTTCCGACGAATTGTTTGAGCGCTGCGAGCAGGTTCGCAAGTCTTTTCTGAAAGGTCAACGAGCACCGGCCACCTTGCGTACTTACCTGTTGAAGGGTCGTGTATATTGTTTGCGTTGTTTAAGGAACAAGCCGGAGATTTTGGTGGATAAAAATTTCGGGAAAATGGGTACGGTTTGGATGAGCCACAGCAGTAAAGCATTCTATCGCTGTCGTGCCAAACACCGTGGATATCAACCGTGTAAGCAGCGGTCAATCCCAACCAAGTCGGTGGACTCGCAAGTTGTGCAGGCCTTACACGGAATTGTGATACCAGCAGATTGGGAGAGGCGAATTGAAGAGGCGGTTCGGGGGAAGGTTGAACATGCTGAAGCATTTAAACGCATCGCGCAGGCAGAGGTGACGATGAAACGGGTTGACTTTAGCTGGGAGCAAGGGTTTCTAACCGCAGAAAAATACGTAATGAAACACAATCAGCTTCTAGATGAGATCAATTCGCTTATGCCGCTGGACTACGATGAGCTGGTGGCAGCGGCTGATTTGCTGGAAAAATTTGGAACCCATTGGAATGCCTGTGTGGATGCGGATGATCGGGAAAAAGCACGGCAAAATCTTTTTGGAAAAATTGTGGATAAGGTATTTGTGTGTGATGGTCATGTAACAGGGATTACCCTAAAGGAGCCGTTTCGTATCATATTAAATGGTGCACACAATATGAAACAAACCGGAGATGGTTTTGTTCTTACAGAATGTCTGGAAGGCGTTCATGATATTTACAGTAGACAGTTGGCAGGAAAATCACGCCACAACTCTGCTGTAAAAAACTTGCGTTAACCCATAGCAAAAAAAGGGAGAAAGATGAATCCTGATGCAGCTGAAATTAGAGAAGAACAAGCAAAAGCATTTTTAAAGCTGGCAAGTCCAGAGAGATTTGGAAGCACGAAGCTGAATCACATTGGGCAAGTTTTTTATGATATTTATCGAATATTTCTAGTACTACAACGAGACTTTGAAAAGCCTGTGTGAAAAGTTGCGATAATGTCAGGGATTTGACATAACCGCAGCATGAAAACAATAATAGAAACGACGCCAAAGTTCAATGTAACGGTCAAAGATGTCGAAGCCCTACCAACAGAATTAGCACAGTATGCGGCGATTTACCAAGAACTGTTCGGCCGTCGCGAGCAGAAGGAACATTATGAGACCTATCTGAAAGGTTTAATGCTCGACGTGCCCAATAAATCAGTGGAAACAATGATGCTTAACCTCAAAGGAGACGACCCCAACGCGATACGTAGTATGCAACATTTCCTGAGCGAAGGAAGTTGGCAAGATAAGGCGATCCTAGAGCGACACTGGCAAGAAGTCAGCCACGATTTGGGCGATGAAAATGGCGTTTTGATTGGTGACGACAGTGGCTTTCCCAAGCAGGGAAAGGATAGTGTCGGTGTCAAACGGCAATGGTGTGGCCAGTTGGGCAAGGTAGCCAATTGTCAGGTGGGGGTGTTCCTGGGCTATGCCAGTCAACACGGCCGTACCCTCTTGCACCGCCGCTTGTATCTGCCCCAAGAATGGGTGGAAGATGACGACTATGCTGAGCGGCGGCGCAAATGCGGCGTGCCGGAGACGATAACCTTCCAAACCAAACCGGCTTTGCTGCTGGCCATGGTTCAAGAGATTCACGCTGACGGCAGCTTGCCTTTTCGTTGGCTGGCCTGTGATGAGGCGTTTGGTCGGGACACCGCTTTTCTGGACCAGGTTGGCCACTATCTCTGGTACTTTGCCGAAGTAGAAAATGACACCCGCGTCTGGCTGGAGCGGCCACAAACAGCTGTGCCTGAGTGGTCCGGCCAAGGTCGTAAGCCAACCCGCGAACGGCTTGTCGCTGGTGAACCGGAGGCACAAGAGGTAAACGTCATTGCTGCCTCCCTGCCGGCCAATGCCTGGACTCGCCATACGATCAAAGAAGGGAGTAAAGGCACATTAGCTGCCGATTTTGCTGCCTTGCGGGTCGTCGCAGTTCTGGATGGTCTGCCGGGGCCAGAGGTGTGGCTTGTTTTGCGGCGCGACCCAGCCACAGGTGAAGTCAAGTACTATTTGTCCAACGCCTCGGTGGAGACCAACTTAGCTACCTTCGCCTGGGTCAGCGGCATGCGTTGGCCCATTGAAACCTGCTTTGAGGAGGGCAAACAAGAGATTGGTCTCGGCGATTACCAGGTTCGCTCTTGGATGGGCTGGCATCACCATATGACTTTGTGCATCCTGGCCCACTTCTTCCTGGTTCGTCTCCAAATCAGGCTGAAAGAGAAGGCCCCTGATTTAACTTTACCGCAAGCTATTCTGTTGTTAAAGGCCACTTTAGAGCAACCACAACTGGATGCTGCTAAAGCGATTGAAATTGTCAATTATTATCAGCGACGCCATCATGCTGCCTATCTTTCTCATCGTAAGCGTCGCTCAGCTAATAACGCTGAAACTGAAGTCTCGTTGTAGTACTAGAAGCAGCTGAAAAAGAAAAAGGGCTAATTCACCAGCTTTATAATCCTGAAAAGGAGTGGAGAGATAATCGGTATTGGGTTGTGGAAGAAATGAAAAGGGGCAATTTCCCCAATCGCGAGACGTTAACAACTTATGCTGACCGCGTGTTACTAAACGAGGCATGGAGCGACTATCTTGAATACATGCAACGAGACAATGAGCGACAAAAACGTATGGCCAAAACTGCTCTTCATAACTTCACTAACCATGAATTTTTTTGGCACCGTTTGAAAGCCAATTGGCTATATTTCTTGCCCAAAGAGCGAATGAAAATATTGACTGAGCTTACCAGCTTCAAATGGGGAGAACGCCTACCGCGGGAAGTAACTTCTATCATCGAATCCACTCAACTGATGCTGGAATTTGACTTCAAACTTGGACAGGAACCTGAAAAACACAAAATATCGCGAGAAGAGGGGGAGTATATTTTAGACTTTGCTTTTTCGGTGGATGAACTCGGGAAAATGCTGTTAGGGATGTATCGAAGCAATGCGGCTACAGAACTGGTATGAGACTTTTTTAAAATTGCGGCTGTCATTCCCACCCAGGCGAGAATCTGAAAACTTGGATGCACAAAAAAGTGTGCATGACAATATAGACATAGATTGTTCGGAGATCTGTTTTTAACTGAGAGCTTGCGACTTGTCACTATTGGATAGAAAATGTGCGCATGATATAGAGTTTGGAAAACAGTCGTTTTACCCAGCAGAAAAACTATCCCGTTAAGTGCATCTTAAACGCGGTAAGGAGAGTAAGAAATGCCCCAAAAGCAGTGGGTGTTTGCTCCCAATTCCGGTGGAAAAAAGATTCCGGAAAGCAAAAAACAAGAAGTGACACAGCGAATTGAGAATTTTGCTGCTGAAAACTATGCCGGGCAGTATACCCGGCTAGATATTCGCTTCCGCGGCCAGTTTTGCTACATCGACGCCTATACCGAACCAAATCTGAGTGAGGGCTGGCCGCCCGAAGATTGGCCGGAAACCCGCGAAGAAATGATGGAACGACTGCGCAACACGCCCACGCACCTGTGCCGACTGCGTTATTTTGGCGGCGATGAATGGGGATTTGCCTTTTACACCTACAGCCATGAAAAGTACGAACTTTCCGTGTTTCCCGACGGCAGCTTCATCGGCAAGCCGGAAGACGCTTTTGCTGCGTCAGCTGTGTATCTGGAGTAATAAATGACCGAAAACATTACCTGTACCTGCGCCCATTGGCAAACCCACCGCATGGCATTGGCAGAGTTGTTGTCAGAAGCGCCTTTCCCTTATTGTCCCTGGTGCGGGCAGCAGCTGGCCGCTGAGAGCCAACGCGATGAATCACTTTTGGCAAAATATCGGCAGCGTATCGTAGAGATGTTCTTCACGACTGATACTTGGGGGATGCCAGATCTACCCAATATGCTGCTGGCCGCTCGTCCTGTAGCTGACTATCGGCAGCTAACCGGTGATGCTCTGGGCACACTGGATTTAATGCTGACTTTTGTCGAGACAGGTACGCGCTTTACGACACAGTATGGCGATATTGATGAGCCGTTTTATGAAGGACTTGAATTAATGCTCGACGATTTCCGTGACTTGTTACTGGCAAACCCCCATTTATACGAAGAAGGAGACCTGTCCCTCCGGCTGCCCCGCCTGGCACGTGACGCAGGCTGGATGGGGTGGGGATATGGGGATTATGTGACTGAGCAGGTATCTGGGATCATGCGCCATTTTGGCGATGTATAATTGGTGAGGATTTACCAAGGCATTAATCGGTTTTTGGCAAGGATATATCGCACTGACGTTACGATTGGTTATCGAGATCAATCAACAGCCGATTCTCTTCTTGTTTCCGCTTACGTTTAATGTTGGTCAAAATATCATCTAGTGTTATATCAGCAAAGAGCGCATCCCTTTCGGCCGTATAATCGCCGTAGCCAATTGTAAACTGGTTTAGAAAGCGTACTGTATCAACAATGCCAAGCTTCTCATACAGAATTTGGATGGCTTCTTGCGTGATCTGGGCAAGTGGCTTGGAATCCAGCATTACGAGTTTATCTCCTCATCAAACTTGTCCCCGCCAGAATGAAGCTCCTTCCCGGTCAAACCCCATTCGACATCATGGCGAATAAACTCCTCCAATAAATCGGCCCGATGAGACTCCAGAAAGCGACGTAAAGCATCTAGCATCAGTTCGTTTAAATCGCGAAACCAACCCGTTGCAATGAGAGTTTGCTCCTGCATTAACAGCCTGTCAGGGATTTCGGTTTGAACAACTGTTTTTTTCGTTTCTTTCGTCGTCATGTTTTTCCAGAACGTCGCATTAAAGGATCAGGCAGCTGGGATTAATCTGAGTGTGTTTTTTATTCTGGTTGCGTGATAATAATCTCGCCCTTAGCTTCTGTCGTTTCAGTCACACTTTCAGCCATTTTATCAAATGGCAGCTCAAAGAAGATGGAAGCGGGCATTTCCCCCAGGTCCTGTGATGCGCGGTCAATGAACTCATCCGCTAACAACTGGAATTTATCAACATCCATTGTTCGTAGGTTTTTTTCAGACATATCGTTTTCCTCGTCTGATTATTAGAAGCATAGTTGACTTTCAGGTATCATACTCCATTATGTTTAACATTATACTACGTGGCTGGGTTTCTACATGTATTGGTAACCAGATACCACCAGCCATAGCAACCTTTTTTTGCCAAGATACGACGAATCAACTAAGGAATGAGTCACAATATCGGCTTCGAGTGCTTTCTTTTGCCAAATACCATCTTTTAGCACGCAGGAAGGCACTGTCAATCGTGCCGTTGAACTGCGGCTGAATTAGCCCCCCACAGGTACTGTCTTACCCTGCCCCACATCATCCTACCAATTAACTACAGTCGTTCCTATCCTCTCATCAAAGTTTTGCCTATAATTCAAAGATGCACCATGATGATCTCCTGTCCAGCCTGCAACAGTCTGCTGCAATCAAACTACTACAGAGTCAGAATGCACCCCTGATTCTCAGCTTTTTGGTGGATCAATTTAAGCAGAAACAGCGGTCTACGATTCCACACACAGAAATGCTTGAGAACCTGACGGCTTACCTGGAAGCATTACAGGAAAGCCATCCAGGTCGTTACAGTGGCACGGCCGTTTCCTACCTGCGGCTTTGGTGCGACGATGCGCATCGCTTTTTACGCCGTTACTACGATTCCAGCAGCGACGATCCCGTCTACGAACTGACGCCAGACAGCGAGCGAGCGATTGCCTGGGTAGAGGATCTGCAAAAGAGTGAATTTGTGGGCACAGAGTCCCGCTTTTTACGTATCTTTGACTTGCTTCAAGAAATCGTTATTTATGGCACGGTAGATGTAGCCACGCGATTGGAACAGTTAGAAAAAGAAAAGGCAGAGATTCAGGCACAAATTGAGGCGATTCAGGCTACTGGTCAGATTGAGCAATACTCCCAAACGCAAATCAAGGAGCGATTTTTCGAGGCGAACGATGTTGCCCGTCGATTATTAGGTGACTTTCGCGAAGTAGAAGAAAATTTTCGCCTTATTGCTCGTCAGGTACAGACGCAGCAGTTGGCAACGGAGGCGCGTAAAGGGCACATCGTAGGCCACGTGCTGGATGCAGATGCCGCCCTAAAGGAGTCGGACCAAGGGCGTAGCTTTTATGCCTTTTGGGAGTTTCTGATTTCTACCCGGCGGCAGGAAGAGCTGCAAGAACTGCTCACGGCCGTTTACCAGCTTCCCGACCTTCAGCAGCTAGACTCGACACAAACGCTGCGCCTGCGGCGCCTCAAACGCAGCTTGGTTGATGCCGCCGCCAAAATTGTGGAATCTAACCGTCGGTTGGGTGAGCAGCTGCGCAAACTGCTGGATGAACAAAATCTGGCCGAAGCCCGCCGGGTAATGGATCTGACAATGGAGATTAAACAAATGGCCGTTCGCCTGGCGGTAGAATCGCTTGACGACAAAACCTGGCTCTGGGTCGAAGATGGACCGGCTATTGATATGCCTCTGGAACGACCATTGTGGTCGCCACCGAGTGTCACCAGCTTTGCCGATGTGGAACCCGCCACGGAAACCCTCGATTTGTCGGTATCCGATTTAGCGGTCCTCTTCAGCCAGTTTTTCATCGATAAAAGTCGGCTGCGTCGGCGCGTTGCCACCCTGCTGGCCCAAAGGCCAGTTGTGACATTAGGAGAGATAGCCGCCCATTATCCCCTCACGCAAGGTCTGGCTGAACTCCTCACGTACATTTTGCTGGCCACCGATGATGAGGCACACCATATTGATGAGTCCGGTTGGGAGGAAATCGTGCTGGGTGAAAACGGCCGTATAATCCGCCTACCGCGTATCGTATTTAAAAATGCACTACCAAGAGATGGAGAATGATAAAAAACATTCTGCTCTTCGTAGGCACCATGGTAAACAAAAATGGAAGAACCATTACCATACGCTTCACTCATTTTGAAACTGCTCCAAGGCGTCGTCTACTATGATGATAAGCAGTGGGAGCAGCTGATCAGCTATGCCGCGCCCATCCAGCGCCACTTTGAAGCCATCGGCTTGCAGATACACCTAGATGAAGTTGAGGGGTATGCCTATCTTACTCAACCAGACGACGAGGATGGGATCGCAAACCTGCCGCGTTTAGTGCGCCGCATCCCGCTTACCTACGACGCAACGCTGCTCTGTGTGCTGCTGCGCGAAAGCCTGCAGCAGTTTGATGCCCGTACCCCTGATGAACCGCGCTACGTGCTTAGCCGGGCGCAAATTCAGGAGATGATGCAGCTTTTCTTTCCGGAACAAACCGATATGACCCGGCTGGAACGGCGCATCGACAGCGCTATCCGCCAGGTGGAAAACGTCAGCTTCCTCAAAAAGCTAAACAGTTCCGATACCGAAGACCTATACGAAGTCCGTCGCATTATTAAAGCAAAAATCTCTGCCGATACGCTGGTGGAAATCCGCGACCAGCTGGAAGAATATATTCAAGAGGATTAAGCCTCGGAAAAAGGCTATGCCTTCTTCGCGGCTGCAAAAAGAAACAACCTTATGCAGCAGTCACTTTTTGATTTTCGTACCAACGATTCCCCTACCGGCTTTCGTCTGCACACGCTGGAACTGTACAACTGGGGCACCTTCAATGACAGGGTGTGGCGTATCGAGCCGCACGGCGCTACGGCTTTACTCACCGGGGAAAACGGCTCGGGTAAATCTACACTGGTTGACGCGCTGCTCACGCTGCTCGTACCCAACGCCAAGCGAAATTATAATCAGGCAGCCTCCGGACGACGCGAACGAAGTGAATACACTTATCTGCGCGGGGCTTACGGCCGTCTGCAATCCGACGAAGGGTATACGGCCCAGGTCCAATATCTGCGAGACAAAAACAAGTACAGCGTGCTGCTGGCCCATTTCCACAATGACAGCTACCAACAAGACGTCACGCTGGCGCAGGTCTTCTGGCTCAACGACGGCGTGAAAAAGTTTTACGTTGTGGCCAATTGTGCCCTATCTATAGCCGACCAGTTCACCGACTTTGAAACCATTGCCGACCTGAAAAAGCAGTTGCGCCAGATGAAAGGCGTGACCCTCGAAGAGCAGTTCAACCGGTACAGCCGCCATTTTCGCAAACTATTTGGTCTGCGTTCTGATAAGGCGCTCGACCTGTTCAACCAGACGGTCACTATCAAGGAAATTGGCGAACTGAACGATTTTGTGCGCCAGCACATGCTGGAAAAAACGGATGCCCAGGAAAAGATTGGTCAACTTCAGGAACATTACGAGAACCTTATGCTGGCTTACCAGGCAATGCAAAAAGCCGAACAGCAGCTGGCGCTGTTGCGCCCCCTGGCCGATGAAGCACGGAAATACGAAGCGGCCCAGGCGGAAATTGACGTACTGCGCGGCTGTCAGGCCGCCATCCCTGTTTATTTTGCGGGAAAGAAGTGGCAGCTGCTGCAAACGGCCGTCGTAGCCGCGGAAACTGACCGTGATGCCGCCCAAGGTCAGCTCAACCAGCTCGGCGAACAGATCGCCCACCTACGTCGCCAAGACACCGATTTGCAAATCGCCATCAGCAGCGACGAAACCGGCCGCCGGCTGCGTGAGCTGGCCCAGGAAATAGAGCATACGCGCCAGCGCCAGCAGCGAAAGGAGGCTGACGCTCAACAGTATGACCAGATTGCCCGCACGCTCAGCCTGTCTCTCTACAAAGATGAGGTGACCTTTGCCGAGAACCGCCGCCAGGCGGCCAACCTGACGACACAGATCCATAAGCAGTTGGAAACGGCCGCAGAGCAGCTGCGTCAAGCACAAATCACCGAAAACGAACTGGAACAAGAACAGAATAAGGTGCAGCAGGAAGTAACCTCCCTGCACGGCCGTGCCAGCCAGATACCGGGGCAAAACCTGGACCTTCGTACGCAAATCCTTGATGCGCTGGCCATAGACGAGGGCGAAGTACCTTTTGTAGGGGAGCTGCTCCAGGTAAAAGCCCGCGAGAGGAATTGGCAAGGCGCAATTGAACGGCTGCTCCATAATCTGGGGCTGCGGCTGTTGGTGCCAGATCGGCATTACGGCCGTTTCTCGCGCTACGTGAACGAAAATCATTTAAACGGCCGACTCATCTTCCACCGCGTGCCGGAAGACGGAGAATACAATCCCCATCGACCAGAAAATCCCCACGCCCTGCGTCACAAGCTAGAAATTAAGCCCGATACCCCCTATTACGACTGGCTGGAAAACGAAATTATCGAGCGGTACGACTACACCTGCTGCGAAACGATGGCCGAATTTGACCGAGCCCACCGAGCCATCACGCCCACAGGTCTGAGCAAAACCGGTGGCCACCGCTACGAAAAAGACGACCGCCGCCGCCTGGATGACCGCCGCACCTACATTCTCGGCTGGAGCAACAAGGAAAAAATTCGCGCGTTAGAAGAAGAGCTGGCGGACATTAAAAAGCGGCTGCAGCAGGCCAAAAAACAAATTCAGGCGGCCAAAGCTGCCCAACAGCAAGCCCACCAGCAGCAGGACCGGCTGAACAACCTGTTGGCCTTTACCGATTTTGCTCAACTCGATTGGCGCCGAGAAGCGGCTCAGGTTCAGCAGCTAGAAGCGCAAAAAGCCCGCCTGGAACAAAGCTCCAACCGCTTACAACAGCTCCAGACCGAGCTTGCCCAAATTCAAGGCCAACTCAAGGCCGTCGCCCAGGAGCGAGATAAACAGGCCGACATCGTCAGCAAACTTGAGTATCAGATCAGCCAGTACCAACGGGAGCTTGAAGAAGCACGGGCCGACGTGCGGGAGGCAGATGACGCGGCGATGGCTCAATACGCCCCGCGCATCAAGGCACAGGTGACGGTGCCCATTACCCTGAAAAACGTAGACCGCCTGTGGCGCGATGTCATCACCCACTTCCAGGTAGCCAGCGACAGCGAGCAGCGCCGCGCCAACACCTTCATGGGCCGCCTGCTCAAGTTAATGCAGGAGTATAAAGACGCCTATCCGGCGGAAACGGCCGATTTCGACGCCGCCGTTGAGTCCATCCCTGAATTTAACCGCGAACTGGCACGCATTGAACATGACGACTTGCCCCAATACACAGCGCGCTTCCGCCGCATGCGTGACGAAAAAGTGATTGAAGCAATCGCGCTCTTCCAGGCCGACCTGCACAAATACGTGGAGGAAATCCAGGAAAACATCGCCAACCTGAACCAGTCACTGCACACCATAGATTACACCCCTGACACTTATATACAGCTGCTCACGGAAAACAGCCGCGATGCGGAAATTCGCGAGTTTCGTCAGATGCTCAAAGATTGTCTGGTGGACGTCGGGCGACAGCGCACCGAAGAAGCGTACGAAGCCGGTTTTGCCAAAGTGCGTGACCTGATCACCCGTTTTAAAGAAGAGACGCGGTGGACAACCAAAGTAACGGACGTGCGCCACTGGCTGAGCTTTGCCGCTATTGAACGTTACCGCGCCGATGACAGCGAAAAGCATTACTATTCCGACTCGTCGGGTAAATCGGGCGGCCAAAAGACGAAGCTGGCCTACACAATTCTGGCTTCGGCCATTGCCTTCCAATTTGGCCTGGAACAGGGAAAAGCCAGGGCCGAGTCCTTCCGCTTTGTAGTGATAGACGAAGCGTTCAGCCGGTCCGATGAAAACAATTCCCGCTACGCCATGCAGCTGTTCCAAAAGCTGGACTTGCAGCTTTTGGTGGTCACCCCCCTAACCGGTATCCACATCGTGGAGCCGTTCATCCACGCCTGCCATTTCGTCTGGAACAATGGCGAAGGTAACCATTCGCAGGTGCATACGATGAGCATCCAGCAGTTCCGGCAGGAAAGGCTGGCGTATTTGAACCAGGGAGACACAAAAGACACGATACGGTAAACCTTTTATCCTTCGTGCGTTTTGGATGATGATCATGATAACACCGGATGAAATCAGGCAAGCGGCGGCGCGAAAATACCATACATTTTTACGGGCCAGCGTGCTGGGAGAGCCTTTTTTCCCGCTGGAGATTCGCTTTGGCAAGGCGAAGGCCAGCGCTGATTATCTGGTGCTACGGCAGTGGGTGGGAGAACTACTGGCACGGAGCAAAACGGAGCGTGGTTTTGGTTACCAGGTTACGTTGGAAGAGCGGGAACTGCGCCGTTACGGCCGCCAATCCCTCCCGGCGCGCATCAGCATTGAAACAGAGACGGACTATCTGCGCTTGATTGGTAAAGAGGCTGAGTTCCGGCAGTGGCAAACGGCCGTTCACCACACCCTGACCCAGTTTCCCCAATTAAAAGGCTGGCTGGGCCAGTACCCGCAGCGCATCCTGCCTTATTTGGCCGTCTGGGCCGATTTACTGGTCGTGTGTGCCTATTTTGTCCAATACCCTCAACCGAACTTGTATCTGCGCGAACTGCCGGTGCCGGTGCACACAAAATTCATTGAAGAAAATCTGACCATTCTGCGCTATTTGCTGGATGAACTGCTGCCACCGGCCACACTCCACGACAACGAGAACCAGTTTGAACGCCGCTTTGGCTTGCGCTATGACGAGCCGCAAATCCGCCTGCGCTTATTGGATGATGGCTTACACCGCGAGCTGGGCTGGCCAGCCGCTGATGTAAGCCTGACGCTGTCGGATTGCGCGCAGTTGGTGGGGATGAACGGCCGTACTGTTCTTGTGGTGGAAAATAAAATGACCTTTCTCACCCTGCCGCCGGTCAAAAATGGGCTGGCCATCTGGGGCAAAGGGTTTCAAGTAAACGTGCTGCGCGAAATGCGCTGGCTCGCCGGCTGCGCTATCTGGTATTGGGGGGATTTGGACGCACAAGGTTTTGCTATTCTATCGCAGGTGCGCGGTTACTGGCCTCACACGCGCTCCCTTTTGATGGATGCAGGTACACTGGAGAGGTATCAGGAATTCCTGGTAACAGGTACCCCGACAGGCGTTATGGAACCGGTGAATCTAAATGCGGGTGAAACGGCCGTTTATCGGCAGCTTGTGGCCCATAACTGGCGCCTGGAGCAGGAGCGTATTCCACAGGTCGATGTCGTAGAGGCGGTAAAATTGAATGTGATGAGGTCGCAGCAAACCGAATAGGCGTTGTTCTAAATGCCCGTTTTTCATCGCAGCAGTTTCATTTGGGAAGATACTTGGCGGCTGCATGGCTGAGCATCCAGAGGCCAACAGAAAGGTGCAGTGGGCCTGGAGCCCATCGATCGTTTTGGATACCAGGGGGAACTTTGGGAGGGGCAAAGTCTATTAAATGATTTAACAGCTCCTCGGCCTGTCCCCTTTGAGCGGCTCTGATCGTACTGCGGGTGATTCCTACAACCAGCGAATGCTCAAAACCGTTGCAACAACTAACGATTTCTGCCATAATTGTCAACATGAGATGGAAACAACTACAGCATATTGTCCAAGACCAGCCCTTGTTTGAAACGTCGCTGCTGCTGACAGGCGAAGTCACGCCTCATCAAGCCCAACGGCAGCTGAGTGATTGGACCAGAAAAGAGAAAGTCATTCAACTGCGGCGCGGGATTTATGCGCTTCCTGGGCAAAATCCCCATCCGTTTGTGGTGGCCAATCGTCTTGTACCGGGCTCCTATGTGAGCCTGCAAATGGCATTGAGTTATTATCACCTCATCCTAGAGCACGTGGCGGTTGTGACCAGCGTTACGACCCAGCGGCCGGTAGATTATGAAAACAAATTCGGCCGTTTTTCTTACCGGCACATTCATCCAGCCTTATTTTATGGCATTGAGTACCGCCTGTTGGTCAATGACGAATATGCCTACGTGGCCACACCAGAAAAAGCGCTGCTCGATCTCGTTCATTTTCGCCCACGGGGAGATTCCAGAGAATATATCGAATCCCTGCGCCTGCAGAATCTCGAAATTCTTGATCTGGAGCAGCTGCATCGATTGGCCGAACGAGCTGGTAAACCCAAGCTCAAACGTGCGGCCAGCATCATTGAAGCCATTGCCCATCGCGAAGCCGAAGAATACGAGCCACTATGAAAGCATATTTGCGTACCCTCATTGCGCCGGCGTCAACCCAATTGGTTGCTATCCATCTCGTTCGTGAATATTTGCAAGCACGCACCTTGCAAAGCTTGCAGCGGGCTGGTGCCATGCAAACGTTGGCCTTTCATGGCGGCACAAGCTTGCGTTTTCTCTATGACATTCCCCGGTATTCGGAAGACCTTGATTTTGCTCTGGAGCGACATCCAGAAGCGTATGATTTTCGCACCTATTTAGAGCAAATTGTGGGTGACCTTTCTGCCGAAGCCTATGTGGTTGATGTGAAGCTGAACGTGAAGCGGCCTGTTCATAAGGCCTTTGTTCGTTTTCGCGGCTTGCTGCACGAGCTTGGTTTGTCGGGATATGCTGAAGAGGTACTGGCGGTGAAGGTTGAAGTTGATACTAATCCGCCAGCACAAGCGGGCCTGATGACCACCCCGCTGACCAGGCACGTTCCCCTCAATTTGCAGCACCATGATCCCCCGACGCTCCTGGCCGGTAAACTGAGCGCGGTATTACAGCGTGACTATCTCAAAGGGCGGGATATTTATGACCTGTGGTGGTATCTGAGTCAAGCAAGTTGGCCAGAACCAAACCTGGTCTATCTTAATAACTGCTTGCAGCAGGGCGGCTGGCATGATGACGCTGTCACTCCAGCCAATTGGCGAACGGTTGTCAGGGAAAAGATAGCACCCTTGAACTGGTCGCTGGTGATGGAAGATGTTGGGTCGTTTATCATCGACTCAGGAGCGCAGGCTGAGTTTAGCAAAGACCAGTTATTGATATTGCTGGCTTCATCGTGAAGTGCCGCAGCACTCTCCTGCTCACGTGTTTCCCAACTCGCAGCAACCTGTTTTCCTAATCTAATGACCCTCAACTGGTCTTGTTGCTGCCAGTGCTGATTAACTGTAAGCCGGGCCAGGTGGATTTCTACTCAATTCGTACCTGTCGTTCTTCCTGCCGGGAGGAAAACGCAAATACGGCCGTTGCCAGCAGCGTCAAGCTAATGTCCAGCCAATGCAGCTCAAGCAGCAATCCTGGCCCTACAGTCGCGCCGCCAGTTTGAAACACGGATACTTTAATAAACCCTTAAATCAGTGCAAACTGAGACCAAATGCCCAGCAAAAAGCAGCACAAATATTCGCCTGGACTAAAATTCAACTTGGTGATTGGGCTATAGACTTTTCACCTTGTGCTAACAACGTGATAGCAATCTGCCCGCAAATATCAAACCAAAACGAACTTCCCATTTAGCCTGACTTTCCCCATCTATCCAGAGAAAACAGAGGTGAACCATGCATCGCATTAATCACCTCATTTCCCTTGTTTCTGCACTGCTGGTCTTGTTTCTGGCTGGCAGTGCCTTCTTTCTCTCGTTTGAATCTCTCAAGGATCTGGCTGTTCAGATTGGCATTGCTGAGCAGATTGCTTGGCTGTATCCAGCCATCATTGATGGTGCAATTATTGTCTTTAGCCTCAGCGTTTTGCGAGCCAACCTCACGCGAGAGCGAACTGTTTATCCTTGGGTGCTGGTTTCTGTGTTTACCCTATTGAGCGTGGTGTTGAACATTATCCATGCCCAACAGGAGCTGCTGGCTCAGTTCCTGGCTGCCATTCCGCCGGTGGCTTTGTTTCTCTCTTTTGAGTTGTTGTTGGCGCAATTGAAGGAAACGGCCGTTCGGTTGGAGGTTCAAAACAGCCTGGATGAAATCACTCGGGAAGTTCGGGAGAAAGAATCCGAATTGGATGAAATAGTCCGGAAGCGTTCGGAAACAATTCAAAAACTGGAAGGAGAAATCGGACGACTGGCCGAACAAAAGGGCAAACTGAAAACTGAGATTCTAGTGCACTCGAACGGAAATAGTGGCTCAAAACCGTCCGAATCTGACACAATCGGACGGGCACGAAGCCAGCGAACGTCCAAAAAGCAGGCAGCCATGCAACAGCTGCTGGAAGTTATCCGAACAAAATCGAACGCGACATTGTCCGAATTGGCGGTTGAAATTGGACGATCGAAATCGACTGTGGGTGGTTATTTGTCCGAATTGCAGGCAGATAGATCAATTGAAAAGGATGAGCTTGGCTGGAGGGTTCTGCAAGATGTATAGGCTGATTTGCCAATTATTTATTAGGACAAGTCTCGCTTTTTTGGCCCTAGGGTGTCCCAGAACCTTTGAAGACGCACAAGGCAGTTCGCCACAGCGGCCTGTTGGGCTACCCATTGGTGTTAAATAAGATAGAAATTTAGCCGCCCGAATTCTCATACAAATTTAGTAGATCCTCCGCATTCTCCAATAGCAATAAATACTTAACTTGATCCCAAGGGAACTCGTCTTGGGGTATCAACTTTAGCCCGACCTCATTGAGAATACGAAATTGTGCGGCTTTTATAGCTTGCTCAAGATTCAGTCGCAAGAAATGAATATCTTGTTCAAGATAATCATAATAAGCAAATAATGTGCCCATTCCGATTATGTAACAGCACCATCCAATTTCCTTATGCTCATAATCATGTAATCTCAATTTAGCAACTTCTACACTAACTTGAAATGGATTCAAGGTTGTTACAACTAATTGCACGATAGATTCTCTTTCGTCCAAAGCTTGGTCGTTGACTGTCTGACTAAGCACATCTAATTGTGTCTGAATTTCTCGTATGGTTTCGGACATGTGACTAAAAACGGGTTCCTCAACCATGTCGGGTAACTTTGTTAATAGATCAGAGATGCATTGATTGGCCTGACTGATTATGTCTTGAATAAATTCTTGCTTAAGGATATGTTTTTGGCTTTGTTTGGCATCAACATTCTTATTAAACAATTGGTTGACGAAACTAATTGAGGTAATTAAAAGAGATACAATCGTACTATTTAATTCCTTTTCGTATTTTACGGCTTTAATGTTTCCGTCAGGAAATAAGCGGGAAAGTGCAATCTTTAAACGCTCGGTTCTTGCATTATCTTGCTCAATAATTGTGATCGCTTTAAGATTTCTTGGAAATTCACCCTCCTCAATAGCATCAATTAGACCATTTACTTCTGCTTCTAATGCTTGAACCTCGTCTAATCCATAATTTGCTCCATGGATTGTAATACATATGTGCTGTGATTTAGGTGCTTCTTCAGCCAATACAGCGAGAATTTTTTTTCCAAATGCTCTAATCTCTGGATATCCAAAATTGCTAAGAGGATTCACCCCAACAAACAATACTGCGTCAGCAGCAATACTGTTTCTGGAGTTCACCAATAGGAACTCAGAAATCTCAGGGAGGGAGTCGGATAGATCAATACCATTATCTAATAACGAGAGTATTCGGTAATTAAAAAAGTAAAAGGGACCACCAAAAGCGAGTAAAATCAAGTCATCACACAAAACGTTACTTGCTAATTGGAGGTCCCCAATGTTGACTAAATTTACAGCACTTTACCAAAATAGACCAAACTCGTTGCAATGGCCCGATACCGATTTGGGTCTGTTTCCTGCCAAAATGAGCAAACGCTTGTGGGTTAGCCCGGCCCAGTTTCTGACGTTGGTTCATGCCTTGACCCTGGCCCAATGGGCTTTGACTATCGCCCAATCCTGGCATCCCGCTTTGCCGCCACCGACCACTCGGGGTCGTAAGCAGGTCTATCAAGACAGCAGCATTATCGTCATGGCCCTGGTTCATGTGGCCTGGCAGATGAGTTACGAGGAAGTGGTGGATTACTTTCGCACGCATTCTCAAGCGGCACAGGCGGCTGGTTTCCCACCGGGACAGGTCATCGGCGTCAGCCAGTATTGGGAACGCCGCCGCGCGCTGGGCATTGGACCGTTCTGGTTTTTCTTTGTGGCCATGGTCTGGCAGTTGCTGCGCCTGGGCGTAATCAAGGGAACCGACGTGATTTTGGATGGAACAACGCTGCGCATCTGGTTTCACAAAGACCCAGAAGCTGGCTGGAGCTTTCCCAAGCCGTGGAAAGGGTCGGTGTGGGGCTACAAGGTACATACCTTGTTGTGCCGCTGGTCGCAGTTGCCGATTCTTTTCCTTATCACCCCGGCCAATCGCCAAGAATCCATCGCCGCCATTCCCTTGCTGGCTTTGAGTGTCGTCTTGTTTGCCCTGCCCATCACCCTGGTTCGGGCTGACTCTGGCTATTTCACCGCCCCGATTATGACCTTTATTCGGGTTACGTTGCGGGCCAGCTTCATGATTGATTACAATGTGAGGCGACGCGGCAAACGGTTTCTGGCTACTTTGTTCTTTTTGGACCAATGGCATTTTCACATGGGTCCTCGGGCGATTATTGAACGCCACTTTGCCTGGGCCAAGCGTTACTTTGGCCTGGAGTCGGCGCGCTGGTCTGGTTGGGTAGCTGCCTATCAGCACACTGCTTTGGTCTATGCGGTTATGCTCGGTGTTGCTTTGACGGCTCATCGATTGCAACGTCCTGATTTAGCCGGTTCTCGGACCAAGGTCTTGGCCATGAGAACCTTATCTTGAATTTCCGAATGCTCTCAATAACTGGGTAACAATTACCTGCTCCACACCATATAGAGACTGCGCATACTTTAAAGCCAGCACATCGGCTTTGAAGTTTAAAGCGTTGCCTTGTTTAACTGAAATTTTCATTATATTGACTGCAATTCTGAATAGGGTAGCTTCATGTTCATAATTCGAAATTCAGTTACCGTAAAGATAATTTTAACCAGCACGACTTCAGTAATGTATGCCAAATACTATAGTCGATTTGTCAAATTTCTACTAGGCTAATGTCTGTTATATTTTTGAAGATGGACTCTACTTGTGTTGACGCCACTTTACAAGTATCAGACCGCAGATATGTACCTAAAAAGTCCTGTAGTGCGAGCGCTTTTTTGGACACCAAAATCAGTGTAAACTGAGACAACAAGGATGTCAAAATGCCTAGCAGATAACGGAGGAAACACTCGCCCGAGTCCATATTCAAACTGGCTATCGGATTATAAATTTTTCGCTTGTGCCAACAATGTGATAGCAATTTGCCCGCAAATATCAAACCAAACCAAACTTCCCGTTCAGCCTGGCTTTTCCCATCTATCCAGAGAAAACAGAGGTGAATCATGCAGCGCATTAATCACCTCATTTCCCTTGTTTCGGCACTGCTGGTCTTGTTTCTGGCCGGCAGTGCCTTCTTTCTCTCCTTTGAATCTCTCAGAGATTTGGCGGTTCAGATTGGTATTGGTGAAGGAATTGCCTGGCTGTATCCAGCCATCATTGATGGTGCGATTATTGTCTTTAGTTTGAGCGTGCTGCGAGCCAACCTGACGCGAGAGCGGACTGTGTATCCGTGGGTATTGGTTTCTGTGTTCACCTTGCTGAGTGTGGTATTGAACATCATCCATGCCCAACAAGAGCTGCTGGCGCAGTTTCTGGCTGCCATTCCGCCAATTGCCTTGTTTCTGTCTTTTGAGTTGTTATTGGCGCAGCTGAAGGAAACGGCCGTTCGGTTAGAGGCTCAAAACAGTCTGGACGAAATCGTTCGGGAAGTTCGGGAGAAAAAATCCGAGTTAGACAAAATCGTACGGGAGCGTTCGGAAACCATTGAAAAACTGGAAGGAGAAATCGGACGGTTGACCGAACAGAAGAGCCAGCTGAAATCCGATATTAGGAACCACTCGAACGGCAATGGTGTTCAAAAAGCGTCCGAATCTGACACAATCGGACGGGCAAGACGCCAGCGAACGTCCAAAAAGCAGGAAGCCATGCAGCAGCTGTTGGAAGTTATCCAAACAAAATCGAACGCGACATTGTCCGAATTGGCAGGGGAAATCGGATGATCGAAATCGACAATTGGGGGATATTTGTCCGAATTGCAGGCGGCTGAATTAATTGAAAAAGATCAGACTGGCTGGAGGGTTCTGCAAATGGAGGGAAAAATATTTCTTGCCCGCAACCCTCACCCGGTAGCCCGTCCTGACCTGCTTCCCCAGGGACTTCTCGAGGCGTTGGAAAGCACGCACAGCTGGCAAAGGGAAGGAGCAATAATAGGCCTGAGTCAGCTGCTCGACAGCAACGACCCGCTGAAAGCCAATACGGCGCGATTCTACCTGGAAAAACTTGTGAATGATGACAGCCGGAAGGTGTCCTTAGCCGCCCAGCGGGCGCTCTCAAGAACCGGACATGAAGAGCGAACATCCCCACCACCGCAACCACCCTCGCGCCCCGTCCCGTCTGAGCCTGGCCAAGTCCACCGGGAGCCGGCCAACAATCACGGAACGGCAAGACAAAGAGGGAAAAACAGCTTTCAGACCCTGTCGCCAAACACATCCGGCCAGGGCAAGCTGGCTGAAATCCCGGAAGAAATCAAAGGAAAGTGGAATTGGGGGGCTTTCTTGTTAAGTGGGATCTGGGGCATTGGCAACAACGCCTGGATTGCACTCACGTTAGCCTTAATAGCATCACCTTTTTTGTTCTTCTTTCCTCTTGTGAGTATGGGGGCTTTCTTATTTCTAGGCTGGAAAGGCAACGAATGGGCCTGGCGAAGCAAGCAATGGGACAGCGTTGAGCATTTTCAGAAAGTGCAAAAGAAATGGAAAAAATGGGGCTTCACAATGATTGGGGTTTTGGGTGTTCTTTTTCTATTCTTAATGGTTATCATCATAATAATTGGCGCATTCGCATAAAGTCACGAGCCCGATGCAAAATAGAATTCCCTGGTTAGAAAGATAGCCATTTTCCCGATTGGAAGGTCTGCAGGCCGCTGGGTTTGCACCCGTTCATATGGACAAGTCCCCTTGTTTTTGACCGTGGAGTGTCCCAAAACCTTTGATGACACACAAGACTTTTGACATTGTGAACTGAACTTTATCAAGAGTGTAACATCGTGACTACCAAGCTGATTTTTATGGGCAGTTTGCCGATACGCCTCCCCCACTATAAGTACAGGTGTCGATTACCTGTGAGCTCGAATTTCGAAGCGTGGCCGTATCGCCTGTATTATTCCAGATAGCACTGCCGCGACCCCAGTATAAATCTGTAACAGAGTCCGTCCCGGATTTTGTCCACACGCGAACAGATGCACTTGGAGCAAGCGAGAAGCTGGGGAAAACATAAGCGGTACTGGCAACATCCGAAAGCACCCAACCTGTCATATTCTCAGCAGTCGCTCCCTGATTGGTAATGGTCACATACTCCCCGGCAACATCATCGCCGGATGGATCATAGACAATGATGGTTATCTGCACGTTGGCTGGCGCCGTCGGCGTAGGTGTAGGCGTTGAAGAAGGGTCACTCAACAAAACGATCGGGAGATAGATGGTGCCACCGAGATTACAACCAGCGCTTGAAGGAATTGCATCCCACAGCGTCTCCCAGGCACCGGCATAGGCAGCGACCGCATCGGCATCATGGAAGATTAATGTGTTCTCGTCATTGCTGTTCTCCCCTGAATTGGACCAATTCATCGATCCAGTCACCAATACTGGCGAGGTGCTACCGGCGTCAATGATCATATATTTATTGTGCAGAATGCCGCTAAACGTGTCTCGTTTGAGGGCGACCCCAGCGCTGCACAGCGTCTCGTCTTCCGAGTATTGATTGCCTGCACCAAGGGTGTCCCATAAACCACGCACCACCACCCCACGGTTACGAGCCGCAATCAGCGCGTCTCGCAAGGCATCGTCGGTAAACGAAAAGATGGAAAAAGCGATGGTGTATTGCGCATTGTTAACTTCGGCGATCAGCTCGGTTAAGGCACCATCAGAGGGTGAGAAGTAGATTTCCAGGTCGGAGCCATCATAGGTGAGGGTGTGTACGGTATTATCGGTCTTGGCCGTGCCAAACAGCCCACTCTCAAACATTTCCTCAAACTCAATCGTAAATATCGTTGCCACATTGCTGGCATCGAACAGCAAGCTGTTATTGTGATTCAAGGTCAGACCGTTGTCGGTTAAATTTGTGGACCCGGTCCAAACGTATTGGCCGTCGATAACAATAAATTTGTTGTGCATCAATGATGAGCGATTGTCATGGACAACGGTGATGCCTGCTGACTCTAATGCCTGGAAGTGGACAGCATTGTCTACATAGCCATCATCATCATCGGTCACGACGCGTACAAGCACGCCCCGATTGTGAGCAGCGATCAGGGCGTCCCGAATTGAAACTCTATCCAGTTCATACAGGGCAGCGTCAATGCTGGTGGTGGCTGCACTCAGGCGGTCTAACAATGCCTGCTCCATATTTGTAACGGTTGTGCTGGCAGATGTGGCAGTCAGGTTGTCGGTAAAATACGGAGCGGGGTCGCCAGGTGTGGCGACAGCAACCAGGCTCCACAGACAAACCAGGATGGCTACTGCGACAGTCAAAAAGATTGAGCGAGAGGCTTTCATAGTTGCCGCAACCCTAACGTCTCGATACTTCGACGCCAGAGGCATTGTAAAGGACAGCTGGGTCTGAATCACTATTGTTCCAGATATTGTTGCCAAACCCGCAATTGAAGCCGCTATTGGCTGAGTCCTCGGCCATCGCCCAGACCCGAAGCGTTGCATTTGGCTGGATGACACCACTCAGGGGACATTCCTGATTTCCTTTCTCGGAAACCAATCTCCATCCCGCCAGGTCCACCGGGCTGCCGCCTAAATTTTGCAGATCAACAAACTCATCCCGTTTATTGACGCCAATGATGACGACCTCTCCGGGTTGAGACGCAGGCGGGTTGGTTGCGGTGGGCGGCACACTGGTTGCCGCCGTTGTAGGCGCAGGCGGGCTGGTCGCGGTGGACGGCACATTGGCAACCGCCGTTGTGGGTGTAAGTGCAGGGGGAACGGTAGCCGGGGAATTTGTGGGAGCAACATCGGAAGAAGCCGGTATCGTAGCGGCGACAGCTACCTGATTGATAACATCCGGGTTGATTGGCGTGACAATGCTGGCGGCGATCCAACCGACAGCACGTCCATTGTTGCCGATTAAGTACCAGTCGCCCGTTTCATTGGTGGCCAGGACTTCAAATTGTTCTCCTCCAGAAGCAACACGTTCACGCTCATACGCTTGGCCCGGCCCGCTGCGAATGTTGGCGGAATTGACAGCGATTTCGATTAATGGTTCTGATTCAGGCGTTGCTGTTGGTTGTGGCGTGTTGGTAGGTGGCGGCGTTTCAGTTGATTCAACAATATCTATAACCTCACTCGAAGAACGATTGTCAGTCGTTTCGGCAACAGATTCCGATTCAGGTACTGGGTCAGAAGATGTACAAGAGATCAGTAAGATACATAAGCCAATGAGCAGGCCTAGGCCTATGACAATTTTGCCACGCGCACCTCTATTGCGGACCCGGACCAGATACCATTTGCTTGCTCGACCGACAGTATTGAAAATGCGTTGCATATGATTCTCCCAAACTCGTATTTGTTAGCGACAAGCGTCATTATGCACAATAGCCGGGAGGTAAATCAAGCAGACAAATGTCATGATTGTAGAAATGATCCTCACCATTTGTATTCGGACTGGATTATTTACTCTCGCTGCTCTTTAACTGTAACGAGGGCGTTTTTTGGGACACCAAAATTAGTGTAAACTGATACACCAAGAAGATCATTGATGCGCCTGTCAAATAACGGGTTAAACTGCCCCTCCAGGTAACAAAGCTACTACTCGCCTGAGTCCAAATTAATGTTGTCTATTGGGCTATGAATTTTTCGCTTGTGCTAACAATGTGATAGCAATCTGCCCGCAAATATCAAACTAAAACGAACTTCCCGTTCAGCCTGACTTTCCCCATCTATCCAGGGAAAACCGAGGTGAATCATGCAGCGCATTAATCACCTCATTTCCCTTGTTTCGGCGCTGCTGGTCTTGTTTCTGGCCGGCAGTGCCTTCTTCCTGTCCTTTGAATCCCTCAAGGATTTAGCGGTGCAGATTGGCATTGCTGACCCGATTGCCTGGTTGTATCCCGCCATCATAGATGGTGCGATCATCGTTTTCAGCCTGAGTGTCCTGCGAGCCAATCTGACGCGAGAGCGAACCGTGTATCCCTGGGTGCTGGTTTCTGGGTTTACCTTGTTGAGTGTAGTGTTGAATATCATTCATGCCCACCAAGAGCTGCTGGCTCAGTTTCTGGCCGCCATTCCCCCAGTGGCTTTGTTCCTTTCTTTTGAGTTGTTATTGGCCCAGCTGAAGGAAACGGCCGTTCGGCTGGAAGCACAAAACAGTCTGGCTGAAATCGTTCGAGAAATACGGATAAAGGAATCCGAGTTGGACATGCTTATTCAGAACCGAACGGAAACAATTGAAAAATTGGAAGGGGAAATCGAACGATTGACCGAACAAAAGGGCCAATTAAAAACTGAGATCCAAGTACACTCGAACGGAAATAGTGGCTCAAAAGCGCCCCAATCTGACACAATCGGACGGGCAAGACGGCAACGAACCACAAAAAAACAGGAAGCCATCCAACAACTGTTGGCAATTATCCGAACGAAACCGAACGCGACATTGTCCGAATTTGCTGTTGAAATTGGACGGTCGAAGTCGACAGTTGGTGGGTACTTGTCCGAATTGCAGGTGGCTGGATCAATTGAAAAATATGAGTTCGGTTGGAGGGTTCTGCATGACGTAAAGGAATGATTTGCCAACTATTTTTTAGGACAAGTCTCCCTTATTTTTGGCCGCGAAGTGTTCTGAAGAGATTGAAGCGCACAATTTGTAGCTTTAATTGGCAAAAGAACAGTGGTTTAAATGCACGATGTGTGTAGTTCCTTTGGTTTTATTGCGTGTCTCAAACATGGTCGCGCAGGCGACCACCAAGCATTAAATGTCTTATTTACCCCAATCTTCAGACAGAATTATGGCGTAAACTCTGGCTAGAAGTTTTCTTCGCTTAATTCTTTCAGCTTCCATTTGAGCAGGATGGTCCGCAAGACACCTGTTTCCATTCATTAGCCAGGAATACTTAATAGAACGTCTATCTCCAGCTAGAACGGTAACAGATCCTTCACATCTGGTGCATCGGGCTTCCAAATGGAGCTCTTCTTCTGCCTTCCATTTGCTGAGTTCGTGGCCAACGGTCGTCAACTTCTCGTGTTGCTCGAGGGTTGTTTGCTTCAACCATTGTTGCTGCTCAAGGCGTTTGGCTTTGGCCTTATCTTCCAGGGTAGCTTCCTTCACGAAGGTGATGACCCAAACAGGCAGGTCTGGATCATAGTGGCCATGCATTTGTATCCAGGTTTGTTGAAACTCGTCCAGGGATGAAAAGCCTTCTGCAAGGGCATCATCGGCCGTCATTTGACCAAGAGGTTCTTTTTTAATGTCCGTTATTTCAATTCGCCCAACTGACTTTTTTCTTCGACCCGTCTGAATGGCGTAGCTTCGACCAACCTGCCATTTAGTACGGTCATTTACTTCCAGGCGTCTAGGATTGTCCAGCAGTTCTTCACCCGGGTTAATCAATCGTCTGGTGGCTGTTTTCTTGTTATCCAGAATTAGCTGCCACGTATATTGAAAGATCATGAGCCTCACTCCTTTTGGCTCAGTATCATATCTTATTGTTCTCCAAAACGGGCAAAGTTCAGAACTACTAATGCCTTGTCGAATTCACGAGAGACCGATAAGTACATACTGGATAGATTTTAGAAGTCTGTATTGTGAATTGTTTCGCAAAATTGACTTCGCTAATGGATTTACTTTACCATGCTATTGAATTTTCGTTGTGGTTTTTGTTCTAAAATTGTACCTGCGATTTTGTCAGTCCGTAGTTCTATGAGAAATACCCGATGTAGTAACCCTATTTGCGGTTTTGTTTTTTTATAACCAATACATTGCGTCAATAATCAATAATCTTTCAACACCTCCACATTACATCATCTCTTTAAGTAGAGAAAAGTAAACACAACCCCATTCAACAACTGTTTCACTGGCCTTCCTCGAATTGGAGGTAGAGGATGTCTGACCCCAAAAAACTTGATTTTAATCTCCTGCAAGCGCTGCGTTCATTCGAAGAGAGTGGCGCCCAACACGATGCAAGCGCTGGGATTTCCGTCAGTCTGCGATTCAAGGGTGATCTGGCTGCAATTGAGGCACTTGGCTTCGAAACCATGGCAGTATATGGTAACGAGGCGAGGGGCATCGTGTGGTTTAAGGATATTCCTGCTCTGGTCGAGCACCCGGGCGTGCTCTGGATTGCTGCTGGCAACGATAGGGAGATCGAAGTGGATACGGCCGTTCGAGATATCCGCGCGCGGGCTTCCGCGCCGGGCACTATTGGGTCAGGCGGCGATGGGCTATGGCACAAGGAAGAAACTACCGACGCGGCACTAACCAAGGTAGCCGACGCCACCGGCGCGGGTGTGATCGTGGCCGTGATCGACACCGGAATTGATCACACACATCCTGCATTCATGAGCCAACTCACGCCCACTAAGAAGACGCGCATTCTCAGGATCTGGGACCAGGGTTTGGTCGCCACGGTGCCAGCGGACTCGCCCAGCCCTTCCCTGTTGGAGTCAGACCCCTTGACTTACGGCGTGGAGTATGATGACACCGAAATCGACGCGGCCATAAACGGGGGGCCGGCGCTCATGCATAGGGATTGTAACGGTCACGGGACGCACGTCGCGGCCATCGCCGCCGGAGGCGTTCGCTTCCCGGCCGGCGGTGATGCCAAAAAAGTGGGTGTAGCACCCGAGGCAGATATTATCGCCGTCAAGCTGCTGGACGTTCCGGAAAAGATCAATTACGGGACGTCTGGGGCGGTGGGGCCGGCGGTCGGTTCGGGGCAACGTTTTCGGGACGCCGTACTCTACTGTTTGCGAACCGCGCATGCCTTAGGCAAGCCGGTGGTCATTAACATGAGCTTCGGCAGCAGCTTCGAACCGGGTGACGGACTCGACGAGGAAGCGAGATGGATCGACGGGCGCCTGGATCCGGCGCAAGCCGCGGATGGTGGCCTGCTGCAGTTCCCAACGGGCGCTATCGTGGTGAAATCGAGCGGCAACTCCGGCGCGACGGGTCCGCCATTTGACACGTCGGCCAGACGACAGACCGCCAAGTTCACGATACCGGCGGGTGGCCTGATCGTACCGATCGAACTGAAAGATAGCCGCGGCGGACTGGACGAAAAGTGGAAGAACTGCGGTCGAAACACGCATGCGCCGTGGGTTGGCGTGATTTTTTGGTACCGGCGCGCGACGCCGGCCACGGCCGTGAAGTTCGCCGTAAAGCTACCCCATCAGACGGCTTTCAACGCCGATCAGGAGGTCGGCGACACTTTTGAAACCAGCTTCAGGGTGAATCCCCCATTCCCGTTTACGACGGTACTACATCCGCCTACCACCACACGCCATACTGTACGGTTGGAACACGAAGACAACCCTTTGGTAGCCCATCCGGCCGGGACGGTCCACCGCCAAAGGGTTATGATGTTGCTGAGGCCGAAACAGATCGGTAGCGACGTCCTTTACTTGCCCGGAATCTATGAGGTAAGAATCACAGCGCCCGCGGGCACTGAAGTTTTTGCTATGTGCCTTCGTCACGGCTGGGCTCGCCACAAGGGGGTCACCTGTGAGATAGCGGATCGGATGCAGGACGTGATGGCGCCCGTGCCGGCCGAAGTCACCGCTGGCCTGACAGCGGACAGTTCCGCCGTCGATACGCTGGGCCAACATGTGGTTACGGTTGCCGCTTATAACGACACGGATGGCGCGTCTGTGCACGTCGATCATCATGCGATTGCGGATTTTTCATCCCGCGGCCCGCTGCGAGATTTCTCCGATCCGCCCGGCTCGCTTAGCCCCATTGCCATAAAGCCCGATATCGCAGGACCCGGTGTGAACATCCATGCCGCCGAGAGTTGTGAAACCGAACCGCCGCCGATTCTGCCACGCACGGCGGCCTGGATATCCGGCATACGCTTCATCCCTAAGGACGGGACGAGCATGTCGGCCCCGTTGGTCGCCGGAGTCGTGGCCCTGATGTTAGACAAAAAGCCCGACTTGAATGCAACCGAGGCGTTGACCCTCCTGAAAACCGGCGCGACGGGACGTCCAGGCGCGCGACCGGCCGCGCCGCCTGACCCGCCGCAAACCGTCACGAATGCCTATGGAAGCGGCATGGTGGACGCGTTAGCCAGTCACCTGGCCACACCCTAGGGCAATGGAGATCAGTTAATGGCTGGAGAAGAGATCTATATCGCTCGACTCGGCGCCTGGATTGCGCGCGCGCTGGGCGACACCACGGGATTCACGGAAGATCTCGACACTGACGCCCTCGGTCTGGTGATGCCAGAGGCCGTCAGCGGTGACAATGCCGTACAGGCTGCCGGCGTCGCACTGGCGGACGCTGGCGGTATACTGAGCAATGCGGCAAGCGAGCTGGACGCAGCCATTGTCAGCGGCGATCAGAGCGAATTGGTCAGCGCGCTCTTGAGTTTGGTAGAGGGTGTCTACCTGTTTGTCAACGCGTTGGTGGACATGGGCAACCGCATCGAAGCGGCTGCCGCCGGGTTGCCAGCTGCCGAGCGCGACGCCGTGCTAACCTTCGCCGGATTGATGGCCCGCAAGACCATCGATCACATGGTGCTCTCGCTACTGGCCCGGGAATTGCCGCAGCTGGCCTTCTTATTGAATCTGGTTGGGCTGGCCGAATTACAGGTCGTCGAAGCATCAAACGATAACCCACAGCAGTATGTGCGCAAGGAGCTGAAGCTCGAGCAAATAAAGGACCTGGTCAGCGACCCGATAACACATCTGGCCGCGACTCATGGTTGGGGCACGGATCAGTTCGATCCGGCCGAGATCATGGACATGGTGCTGTCCTTCTACGAGGAAGAGACCGCCATTGAAGCAGGAAAAGATGGTGATGACGCCTTTATCCGGTACGGGGGATTTCTCTGGAAGCGTGACAGCTCGGTCAGCCCGCCCGGGATCATGCTGGATCTGTCTGCCAGCGTGGAGCAGTCGCTCAACGAGCGGGTGGAGTTTAGCGAAGAGTGGGGAACGAGTTTCGAATCGACTATCAGCCTCAGCGGCGGCGCGATCTTCCGGCTGCAGCCGCCGTTCGAGTTCTCCGTCGAACCTAAGACCGGAAATGCCGGCGGCGCGATCAAGATCACAACGAATCGCAATACGTCCGCTCAAGGCTTCACGATCATCGGCGGCATCGATCTGCTGGGCCTTACGGCGAACGATGTGGGCATCGGTGCCGAGCTAACCATCGGCGCCGATACAACCGGGCAGGTGCAGATCGATCCCGGTGTATTTGCCGATCTCAAAGGGCTCACGCTGACTTTGGGTTCGGAGGGTTCGGACAACTTCCTTGCCTCGCTGCTGGCGGAAGCCGACATCCAGGGCGTGTTCGATATTGGCCTGGCCTGGTCGCTCTCTGAAGGGCTCGTGGTCAAAGCGGCCGGCGGCCTTGAGATCGCCATTCCAATGCACCAAGATCTCGGTATCGTCAGCTTCGATACCCTCTACATCATCCTGAAAATCCGCGATGATGGTTCATTTGCGCTCGAAGCATCGGCCGGCATCACTGGCTTGATCGGCCCGCTGTCGGCGACTGTCGAGCGTATGGGCATCGAAGTAGTGATCGCCTTTTCAAACGGGGCAGATGCGGCGTTCGGCCCCGTAGATTTGGCCCTCAGTTTCAAACCACCGAGCGGTGTCGGGCTAAGTATCGATGCCGGCGCGGTCAAAGGCGGCGGCTATTTATATCTCGATTACGAAAAGGGAGAATACGCCGGCGCCCTGGAACTGGTATTCTCCGAGTTCCTGGCGCTAAAGGCAATTGGCCTGATCAATACCAAGATGCCTGACGGCTCTGATGGCTACTCGCTGCTGATCGTAATCACGGCTGAGTTCGGTACGCCGATCCAGCTCGGGTTTGGCTTTGTGTTGATAGGCGTGGGCGGGCTATTGGGCCTCAACCGCACGATGATGCTCGAGGAGCTTGCAGAAGGCGTCCGTACTGGCGCGGTGGAAAGCGTGATGTTCCCGCAGGATGTCATCGCCAATATCGCCCAAATCCTTTCCGACATGCGGCGTTTCTTCCCACCAGAAGAGGGGATATTCCTCATCGGGCCGATGGCTAAGCTGGGCTGGGGCACGCCTGTGTTGGTGACGGCCTCGGTTGGAATCATCATCGAGGTTCCACCCGGCAATATCGCGATCCTGGGTGTGCTCAAGTGCGTGCTGCCTGACGAAGAGGCTGCGCTGCTGGTCCTGCAGGTGAAGTTTATTGGCGCGCTGGAGGTCGACAAAAGCCGGCTTTGGTTCTTCGCCTCGCTCTATGGCAGCCGCGTGCTGTTCATCACAATCGGTGGTGAAATGGGTTTGCTAATCGCCTGGGGCGACAATGCGGAGTTCGTTTTGAGCGTGGGCGGCTTTCACCCCAAGTTCAATCCACCGCCTTTGCCGTTCCCTAGCCCAATGCGCGTGTCCCTGTCGATTCTCGATACCAGCTTCGCCCGCATTCGTGTCGAGGGTTACTTCGCAGTGACTTCGAACACCGCACAGTTCGGCGCCGCCGTGGAGCTCTTCTTTGGCCTTAGTGAATTCTCTGTCAGCGGTCATCTAAGTTTTGACGCCCTGTTCCAATTCTCGCCGTTCTATTTCATCATCTCCTTCTCCGCCTCCATGTCGGTCAAGGTCTTTGGCGCCGGTCTGTTCAGCGTGCGTATCCGAGGTGAACTGGAGGGCACGTCGCCGTGGCACTTCGAAGGCGAAGGATCTATCTCGGTATTGTTCTGGGACATCAGCGTACCCGTCTCCCACACCTGGGGCGACCTTGCGGAAACGGTGAATGCCGATATCGCCGCCTTACCCTTGCTGGTCGATGAGTTCACAACGGACGCAAACTGGCTGGCGCTGCCGCCATCGGGTTCAGGGTTATCGGTCAGCCTGCGTAAGATCGATCCAACGCAGGAGCTGGTGCTGCATCCGGTGGGCGCCCTGCGCATCAGCCAGCGCCGCATTCCGCTGGATCTCGAAATCAGCAAGGTGGGCAACCAGAAGATCAGCGACATTTCCAAGGCGGTCCTAAAGGTAGTCGACGGCGGGGGATTGGTAGCCAAAGCCGAAGTGCAGGAACCGTTCGCCACGGCCCAGTTCCGTGATATCGACAATGCCATATCGGCGCCGGGTTACGAGAATTATACGGCGGGGACCGACGTAACGGTGCCCGGCACGGACGTACGCACCAGCCATGCCGTGAAACGGGTCGTGAAGCATGAGCTGATCATTATCGACAACAACTTTAAGGAACACATTCAGCATTTCTTTAATGTCGGGTTGCTGTGGTTCCGACAGTTGTTAAGTAGCAACGCCACCGCCAGATCGCCTCTGTCGATGGCCAATCGGACGGCCAAAGTGCCCTTCAACGAAGGAATCGTCGCCGCGCAGCCCGGTTATGTCATCGCCAACGCGGCTGACAATACAGCATGGGGTGGCGCAGCAACATTCTCTTCTCAGGCTCAGGCGCAAGATGCGCTCGCGGCCCAAATTAAAACTGATTGGCAGTCTGCTGAAGCGTTGCACGTCATACCGGCGTCAGAAGTGAGAGAGGCAACATGAGCGAACCCGTTGGCACATACACCTTCGTCCCCTGGATCCGCCAGGGCGTTGCTAACAACATCATTGGCGTGACGGCGACCGGTCGGGCCACCGTCGATATACCGCTCGAGATCGAAGGCACGTTGAAAGATGGCGGCTTGACGACGGAACCTGTGGGCCGTACGGTCGAGTTGTATGGCCCTGGCGACATCATCGGCATCGACCGCGCCCAGATCAGCCGTATCGAGCCCGAGCATTGGGTCACCGACTTCGAACCGAACTACCTTGTTAGTATCGAATTCTTCCTAGAGGTCTTCCCCTGGCTCTATAGCCCCGCGCTGCCGGACGGCCGCAAGCTGTTGCCCTGGCTGGCGCTCATCGTGCTTGAGGAGGGCGTCGAATTCAAAGAAGGCGCCGACATCGCCGGCAGGCCTCTGCCCTTCATCGAGATAACCGCCGATTTTGCCGATGTGCTTCCGGACGCATCTGAGGGGTGGGCCTGGGCTCATGCGCATTTCAATGCTGAGTTCTCGGCGGCTATTGTAGAAGAAGACTCAACCATCGCCGCTGAGAAGGCGCAGCAAGTCATCGACCAGGAGCCAGATACGGCAAACTCGCGGCTGCTTTGCCCGCGCAAGCTCAAGCCCAAGACGGCCTACCACGCCTTCCTTATCCCAGCGTTTGAGAGCGGCCGGCTGGCCGGCCTGGGATACAACCCGAGCCCGCTCTTTGAAGATGCAGCAAACGCCTTGAGCGCGACATCATCGGCCTGGGGCGAATACGGCGTGCCCGCCAATCGTCCCGACGCGACCTATTTCCCGTTCTATCACCGCTGGTACTTCAGCACGGCCGAGCGAGGCGACTTCGAGTCTCTTGTCCGCTTGCTGCAACCGAAGGTCGTCGATAGCCGCGTCGGACATCGCGATATGGACGTCGCTGATCCGGCGCCCAACATTTCGGGCATCACGGATGCGAACCTGGGCGGCATCCTGCGCCTGGGCGGCGCATTGAAGGCGCCGGCTGAGACCTTGGGGCCGGAAGACCAGGCCGAGTTCGAAAAGTATGATCAGTGGGCCACCCCTTATCCACATGATTTTCAATCGGAACTCGCGACCTTCGTCAATCTTGCGGACAGTTATCAAGATCAGGGGTCGGCGGCCAATAGCGATCCGTCCCTAGACGATAGCGTGAATACGGATCCTGACCCGTTGATCACGCCGCCGATCTACGGGCGCTGGCACGCCTTGACGGAGCGATTGCTGATAGCACGCGATGGCAGCGATGTGGACAACCGCGAAAACTGGGTGCATGACCTGAACCTGGACCCGCGCTGGCGCACGGCGGCCGGCTTCGGCACGGAAGTCGTGCAGAAAAACCAGGAAGAATATATGGATGCGGCCTGGGATCAGATCGGCGATGTGCTCGAGGCCAACCGGCGCATTCGCCAAGCACAGCTGGCCAAAGCGGCCGGGCGGCATCTGCACACGCTGCACGTTGCCGGCAGTCAACGAGCCGCTGCCGGTCAGGCGCTGCTATTGGCAGCGCCTATGCAGGCGCGTCTCGTATCGGGCGGTCTCACGCTGCGTCACCAGGTACTACGCAGCCCGCTCAACGCTGCGGTCGTCTCAACCGCCATGCGCCGCGCTATTCGTCCAGGCGGAAAGCTGGCAAAGCGGCTGGAACTCCAGGCACCGGGCACAGCCGCGACCGTTGTAACGCGGGTAAACGACGGTGAAATCACCGCCGCCCCACCAAAAATACCGCCTAGCGAAATCATGACGCCCGATGACCTGGCCGATGCGGTCGAGCCCCAGGGTCCGGCCGAACAGTTCTGGGTGGGCGTTGGCCAGTGGCTGCTAAAGAACGGCCTGCTGGCGATAGTACTTCTGCTTGTGCTCATCGCCGTGCTGCTGGTGTTTGGCCTGGGCCTGCTGGGCCTGGGCATCGCGGCCGCTATTATCGCCGGCACCGTTGCAATCTATCGCAAAGCTGTCAGTTCGGCCAGGCGCCAGGCTGCGGCCGACGCGATTCGCGAAGAGAATCAAAGCCCCGAGTCCGTTGCCGACCTGCCGGGTTCGGCCGGCTTCACGCTGGTTACGGAGCTCGATCCGCGCCGCAACCCGCCATTGGTGCATGCCCAACCAGGTGAGTCCGACAATGTCGAAGCGGCGCGATTCAAGGCAGCTTTGAGCGACCAATATCGCCTGATCGGAACCAGCAAAGATCTCGGCCAGGTGCCGCCGGTCGTGCCCCTCGATCTCGGCGTGATTGCCGCCGACATCGTGGCCGAGACTCGACCGGAGATTACGGTACCGCGCTGGACCTTCAGTGGCATCTCCATCCCCGGGCGCATCCTTGAACAACTCGACGAGAGCTTTGTCGAAGCGATGGCCTATCCGGAATTCGATATCCCCATGTACGAGCCACTAGTCAAGGCTGGCACGGACCTGTTCGTCCCCAACTTACACCTGGTGGAACCGGACAGCGTCACCTTGCTGGAGACCAACCAGCGCTTCATCGAGGCTTACATGGTCGGGCTCAATCACGAATTCGCCCGCGAGCTGTTGTGGCGCGAGTATCCGACAGACCAACGCGGTAGCTATTTCCGCCAATTCTGGGACGTGCGCAAGAAGATCGCCGAGTCGGCCGATCCCGAGACGGCGCGAGAAGAACTCAAAGATATCCCGCCTCTGGACGAATGGTCATCGAGCAGCGACCTCGGAGATCACGATAATCGAGAGGCCGGCCGTGAAGTCGAGGAAGAGCTTGTGCTGGTGATTCGCGGCGAGTTGCTGAAGAAATACCCGAACACCATCGTCACCGCGCAAAAGGCGGCCTGGCAAACCACTGACGAGCAGATCGACAAGTCCTTAGAGCGGGTGTTCGACACGTCTGAAGCGCCGATGAAGCCCTTGTACGAGGCGCGGGTGGCGCCTGATATCTTTTTCTTTGGCTTCGACTTGACGGCCGAGAAGGCGCGCGGTGATGATACGGTGGATGACAAGCCGGGCTATTTCTTCCGCATCGAAGAGGTTCCCGGCGACGCGCGCTTTGGTTTTGACATCTCCCGCGAGCCGGACACGGACATCAATGTCTGGAATGACGTGGCCTGGGCCGACATCGCGCCGGGCTTTACCGACGGCGTCCACCTCAAGGTGGCCGATATCCCATCCCTGACCCTGACAGATCCGACCGGCGATCCGCTTCTGCAAGAGAAGGTCGAACAATATGGCTACGATGTGAACGTGCCTCTGGACAGTAACGTCAGTTCCGCGGAACTGGCCTATATCGCGCTGCAGACACCGGTCATCATGGGCGTGCACGCTTCAGAGCTGTTACCAGATCAGGAGAATGGCGGTGAGTGAATTTGACGAAACGCGCGCTCGCTACAACCAGGCCCAAGGCGCGAAACAGCAGGCCCAAACCGAGGTCATCCGCACACGAGAGGAAGTCAAACGGCTCCGGCGTGAGGCGGAACAACTGGCCCGGGTGGCCAACCAGGGCGCAGGTGATGGCGCGGCCGCCCGCCTTGAAGCGATCCAGGGCCAACTCCGGGCAGCCTCGGTTAGGCTCCAAGAGCAAACCGTTGCTCTGTCCAAGGCAAACATTTTCGAACGCGACGCACTCAAGGAGTATGCCGTATTCACCAATCCGGTTGAGGCTGTCAGCCTCCTGCCAGATGACACACCGATGGCCTTGTTCCCGCTGCGACTCGAGACCCGGTTCAAGACCGTGCCCGGCAATGGGGCGCCTCAACAGGAAATGTGGGTGCGGGTATTTCCCGACGACATTCTGGTCGACACTTTTCAGCCCGAGATTTCCGAAACCGAACTGGCAAACGTCATATTGTTCTGGACCAACTGGTGGCGCGCAGGCGGCGACACAAACGGTCGTCGCGCGGCATGGGCGGCGCTGGTCAGAAGCCATGGCGCGGGCCGCGCCTGGTGGTTGATTGAGCAATATGCACCCAGCAACCCGGAAGATGAACCGGTAGCCGGTCCGAACGAACACATCCTGATGATACGCCCACTGACGCCGGTACCCGATGGCGAAAAAGAACTCATTGCCACGTTTTGGAGCCGGGTCTGGTTGTCAGGCGGCAGCGACCGCGACGCGGCCTACGCCGACCTCGAGACTGATCTCGGTCCCTCAAGGGCGGCAACGGTGGAGGCCGAGCTTGTCCCGGTTAATCTCTACGACGTTGCCATCAAGCCAGACGACACGCTGATTCCTGTCGTTGTCTTCCTGGACCTGCCGGTCCCAGCAACGCTGCCGGTATCGGCCGAAGACTGGACCCGGGGTGCGACCACCTGGCTGCTGCCTGAACGGTTGGTGTTGTTGGGCTTTCGGGATGGCGAGCAGGTCTTGCAAGAAGTGGGCAGCTCCATCCCAGCGACTTTGCAAGTGGGGCCCGATCCGGCCGCCGATGAAAGCGAACAGATACAGGCGGACGGCGAAGAGATCGTCTACCCGGAATCGCTGCAGTGGATGGTGGATTTCGAGGCGGCTGTGGCGCAGGGAATGGGCTTCCGGGTGAACCTCACCCAGCGTGATATCGTCCCGAAGTTCGACCGCCTCTTCGTACTCGGTGTGCGCCTGCACAGTGACGCGACGGAAGGGAGGGATGAACTCGGCAAGCTTATCAGCCATCATCAAGCCAACCGTAATGGTTTCGAGATCCTGCCGCAAGGCCGGGCGACCAACAACACCGACGCCGACAGCTCCGCCTACAGCTGGTGGGTGGACCCCGATGAGAGCTACACGCATTTTTTTGAAACCGACCCTACCGACGATCCAGGCCATTGGCGTACTCGCAAGGATGGCGCCTGGCTCGCAGGGCTTCTCGGCGTCGATCCCGCCATCCTACGGGCATCGCCAAACTACCACGGTACGGACCAGGCTGAGGCTCGGGCCATGAACATCGCCCTATGGCCGGCGACGCTCGGTTACTACATGGAACAGATGATGGAGCCGGTGTTCTCGGAAGAGACCGTGTACCACACCCGCGATTTCTTCAATCGTTTTGTCATCGGTCGCGGTACACTGCCGCTTGTGCGAGTCGGCCGGCAACCATACGGCATCCTCCCCGCCACCGTCTGGTCGCAAATGGCCTGGTGGCGCAGGGATGGCCATGACGATCGCATTGCCTTGAATCAGGGGACGAGCTTCTACGAACGATTGTTCGCCTTGCTAGAACAGGGTGTCTCCCTCTGGACGAACCTGGCCAGTGACGCAGCCCATGTCGGCGACCCAGGAGACGACCCGCAGCAAACTTTGCTCGATATCGTCGGCTTGCACCCGACCTCGGCCGAGTTCTATCAACGCTACTCGCAGAGCTTCACGCAATATTATAATACGCTGGGCTTCGCGTTGGAGCCTGTCAGCGAGCCGCTGACGGCCGCTGCGATGCGCTGGATTACGGCCGGCCTCGTTGCCCTGTCCGAACTAGGCTGGCAGATGCCACCCGATGGCGAGTTGCCAGAATTGCTTGAGAAAATCTTCCTCAAGGATGCCAGCCTGCTGAAGGGCTTCCTGGTGGAAGCGGAGCTGTCCGAGACCCAGACTCTTTCCGTTAGCCGGGCCGACGGCCTGAATTACATCGCCTGGCTACAGAGCGCCGCCCGCACCTCGCATGACACGTTACGCAAACAGGAAGGCTTTACCGATGGCGTGCCAAGTGCGCTGCTGTACAGCATGCTGCGTCATGCCCTGGACCTGGGCTTTATCGATACGGGGCTGCAACTGCGTCGTGAAGCGCTGGATTGGAGCGACGCCACCTATCTGGCCGAGCGGAAGGAGCCCAAGTTCCTTTATATTGACGACGCTGCGCCGGCCAGCCAGTCGGCCAGCCGCTGGGAGTCACTGTACCGGGCGGAGCCGGCCGTCACCGGCGACAATGTGCTGCACCTGGGTGACTATATCTCGAGCATCCTGGTTCAACAGAACCCTTATTTTAACGAGCAGCTCAATGCCCTGGATGTCCTGAAAAACGCCAGCACGGCGGCGCTCGAACGCGCCTTCGTGGAGCACATCGACTGTCTCAGTTACCGACTGGATGCATGGCGGCTTGGTCTGCAATCCGCACAACTCGGATACATGCGCGGGGAGTCGGACGAGGGTTTCAGCCGGGACGGTATTTACATCGGCGCCTACGGCTGGCTGGAGGATGTCAGCCCCGCTCCAGACACCGTGAGCCCCGTGCAGCTTGACGATGAACTTGCCGCTATTTTCGCGCCGCAAGACCAGCCTGAATTGATGCATGACAGCGCGAATTACGGTCATATACATGCGCCCTCGCTCGACCAGGCCGTGACGGCAGCGATCTTGCGCAACGGCCATCTGGCAAATGCTACACCCGACGAACCCGATCTTCTGGCCGTTGACCTGTCCTCGGAGCGTGTACGCCTGGCCACGTATACTATTGAAGGAATACGCGCTAGCCAATCGCTTGGGGCGCTGCTGGGCTATCAACTGGAACGCGCCCTGCATGACGAGCCCGATCTGTTTCTCGATCGCTTGATCTATGACCTGCGCCAGGCCTTCCCGCTGGCCGGCAACCGCATCCGCCGCACGCGGGAAACCGCCGAACCGGCGATGGACAGCATCACGCAGGTGGAAGCACGCAATGTGGTGGACGGCGAGGCCTTCATGAATCATATTGCCGAGACCGGCGTGACCAGCTATCCCTATGGCCTAAGCAACCTACCGCCGTTATCTGAGTTCAGCGGGCCGGGTCTTCCCAGCTCAGCCGAGATTGGAGCGCTGATCGATGGCCACGTAGCCAAGATACGGAGTATCGGCGATGCCGTCGGCGATCTTGCTGTGGCCGAGGGCGTTTTCCAGGTCGTGCGCGGCAACTACGAGCGAGCCGGCGCTGCGCTCGATGCCTTCGGCAAGGGCACGCACCCCCCAGAGCCCCAGGTGGTGGAAACCCCGCGCAGCGGCAAGACCTTGACCCATCGGGTCGGGTTGCATCTGGAAGGGGGGCTCTTGCCCGGCGACCCAATCAACACCAGGCCGCGCGCCAAAGGGGAGCCCGCGATCGCGCAGTGGCTGGCAGGACAGATGCCAGCCACCAACACGATATTCGCCCGCGTCACCTGGCGTGACGAGGCGACGGCGACCGATCATTCGCTAACGCCATCCATGACAGATCTGGGCCTGGCGCCTGTCGATCTCTTCTATCTCGTCGACGCCGGCGGCGCGCGCGACATGCCCGGTTTTGACGACCTGTTGATCGATTATGCCACGGTCAACGGTGTTCCCTCACCAAGTGACAACGCCATCTTTATGCTGGAATACAAACCGGAAGGTGCCGCCGGCTTGACATTGTTTGAGCTTGCGCCGCTCATCCGCGCCTTGCGCGGTGTCCTGCTGGGCGCGCGGCCGTTGCGTCCCACCGATCTGGCGCTACAAAACGAGGCGAGTCGAAGCGAGGACGTTGGCCTCATTGTGCGAGCGGACAAAGCCTCGGCCGTCCTGGCCGAGCTGCAAGCCACTTTGCCTGCCGTAGATGCATTGGTAACGGCGCTTGACGTGGCAACGGCGGAGGGCATCGACCCGGAAGTAGCTCGCGACGCAGCCCGCGACAATATCGACCAGTGGATCCTCGAGTATGCCGACTGTGTGCGGCCGTTGTTGCCTTTCGGCCTTCAGGCGGCGAGCCTCACCACCGCAACCGAGGGGCGTCGGGCGCCCTTCGCTGCCATGCTTAAGGCGCTTGACGAGCTGATCGCCAGCTGGCAAACCAAGCAAACCGACTATGACGATGTCATGGCGGAGTACGCCGCCTTGCCAGTTGCAGCGACAGACGAGGAACGCCAGGCCTTGCTGATTCGCGCCGGACGCATCGTGTCAACCAAGGTGATCGCGCCGCTGCCGCCAATCGCTACCCTCGAGACCGATGTCCCAGCATTGCGCGCCCTGCTCGACACAGAACTGGGTAATTTGCAAGCGCTGCGAGATGGCGCCGTTCGAGTGGGCGCCACACTGAGCGATATAACCGCGTTTTTGCCAATCATTGCCCTGATAGAACATGCCACCTTGGACCTCGCGCCGTTCCGTGACAGCGTGTTTGCCCTCGTGCAATCTTTGCAGCAGAAGGCCAGCTTTCTCAGCGAGGACATAAATCGCCGGATAACGACGGCTACAGACGCCATAGCCAATGCGTCCACCCTGGTCGATGACAAGGCACAGACAGCCGTCGAAGAGGCGGCGCACGCATTGCTGGGCGAGGCTTTTATGGTTTTGCCGGAGTTCGTCCTTTCCATAGAGCGGCTATCGGAGTGGGAGAATGCCTGGGCCAATCGGGCGGACTTGCTAACACATTTGATGACCGGCCCAGATGCAACTCCCTATCCGGTGGAGGATTGGTTGCACGGCCTGGCCCGCGTGCGGGAACGGATGCGCTGGTTGGAACAGGTAGACCTGCTGGGTAACGCCTTGGGCGCGGCCGGCGAAGTGACCCTTGAGGCACTGCAGTTTCCCCATCGGCCACATGATGTCTGGCTAGGGCTTAAGTTCCCGGAAACCTTCGCCAACGGCGATCCATTTGAACTCGACGAAGACAAGCTACTCTACAGCGCTCATTTTGGCGCCGGTGCCCAGATCGACTCCGCTGTTGTTAGCAAGACGTACACTGGACTAATGCTTGATGAATGGGTCGAAGTCATCCCGGCCGATATTGTTACCAGCGGGCTGGCCTTCCATTACAATCGCCCTAATTCAGAGGCCCCGCAGGCTGTCCTACTGGTTACACCGCCGGCATTCCGCGGCCAGTGGCGCTGGGACGATCTGGTGGCGACGCTGCATGAGACACTGGACTTCGCTCAGTTACGCACCGTTGAACCGGCCGATCTGGACAGAACGGCGCTTGGAACCTTGTTGCCGGCGGTGCTCTCCGCGGTGACCGTATACCCAATCACCGCCATGCTGAACTTCAGTTTCAATAATCAGGTATATATCGCATTGCAGAACGAGGACTGACGACGATGAGTGCGCAAAATTCGATGCGTCGGGCCGAGAGGCAGGGCTTGACCGGGACAGGTAATCGCGCAGGAGGTAACGGATGAATCAATACGTGGTTACGGAAAATATTGAAGCTGTGTTCACGCGAAAGGTGCGGGTGCCGACAACACTGATGTGGAACCGTCTTGAAGGCCGTCCGCGACGCCCCGACTTCACAAGGGCTCTGCAAGCGGAGGTGCGCGATCCCCTTTGGCTGCTGGCCCGGCAATGGCAAATGGGCGAGTTTATTGCCGAGGACGCCGGATCGCCGCTTGAGGCGAAAGTCGCCTGGACCACCGATGAGGTAACCGAGTTGCATATGCCGGGAGGCGCGATCCAGCCATATAACCCTGACTTACCCCTCGAGGCGGTCATTGAGGCGCGCGATGTACCCTTGGCCCTGGCGGGCCGCCTTTACAACACCGATCTGCGCCTTGCCATCGGGCGCCGCTGGAAGAGGATGCTCACCGACAATGGCCATAGCGGCCGCATGACCGATTTTCGCGATGCTTACCCGTTTATCGCGCCTGACCAAACCGTAGAAGCCGACAACGCTATCACGGCCCATGCCGCCGCCTGGCAGATGCATGCGGCCATCGCCGGGCGCGCCATCGACGGTGGTGCGCTTGTTCACCACCTCTTACAGCCTGGTGCGCTTGCTTCCGACGGGCTGAGCATGGTCGATCCAGAAAAGTCGGCCATCGACACGCTGGGCGATGAGTTGCTGAACTGGGCGCAGCGACAATTCTTACAGCCGGACGAATCGCTTCAGGCCTGGAATGCGCGGCATTTGGCCTACAGCCTGGCGCTTTCTGCCCCCAGTGGTGAGCAGCCCGCGGCGTTGGAGGCGGCTGAGTATCGAGGCGGCCGAATGGACTGGTTTAATTTCGACGCCGTTGCAGCGGATGATTCCCATAGCGGAGGCGCGCCGGGCGCGATAAATGTCAGCAGCTTTATGCCGGCGACTATTCAATTCGACGGCATGCCCAATACGCGCCACTGGGCATTCGAGGAAGCTGTCATCAACTTCGGCGACATAGACCCCGACACAACCGATATCGCCAAGTTGCTATTGATCGAATTTGGCCTGGTATACGCTAACGATTGGTTCTTGATGCCGATCGATTTACCGGTTGGGTCGTTGACCGGCATCCAGGGTATTGCTGTCACCAATGTGTTTGGCGAGCGATTCTGGATCGAGCCGGCGGTTGACCCGGCCGGACCCACCCAGAGTTGGCAGATGTTCCGGTTGACCGACAAAGGTGCAAGCGACGGACGATTGTTCTTGCCGGCCACAACACCGGCCGGGCTAGAGAGTGAGGCTGTCGAGCGCGTCAGCTTCGTCCGCGACGAGATTTCAAACATGGTCTGGGCGATTGAGACCATCGTGCAACTGTCCGACGGCCAATCACGGCAGGGCCGCCAGGTGGCACTGGAACTCCATGGCAAATATCAGAGCGCCATTACGCCGCCTCCGCCGGCGCCCCAGAACGATGCCAAGGTGCAGTATACGCTCATGACTTCAGTGGCCGAGCATTGGATACCCTTCATCCCCGTTCACCTAGAGAACGACAACCACGAGATCCAGTTACAACGAGCCGCCATGCCGCGGCTGCTAGAAGGACAAGTGGGGATAATCCCCGAGAAGATCGCGCCGCGCACCCGGCTGGTCCGGGTTGGCCTCGAAACGGAGCCCGGCGAATCGTACTATATAGCCGAGGAGGAGGTCGAGCGGGCGGGCACGGTTGTCGAGACAAAATGGCAACGCTGCCGCTGGCGAAACGGGGCTGTAGTGCTCTGGCAAGGGCACCATCGTCAAACCGGTCGCGGTGGAGCGTCAACCAGTGGGCTTGCGTTCGATACGCTAGTACAAAAACAGCAATCCAGATAGAGAGGTGAAGCCGTAAAAAATGGTGCTGTTGTCGAAATCGATTTAAGCAACTAAAGTCCCGTATCGGGCAATAACAACCGT
This sequence comes from Anaerolineaceae bacterium, assembly GCA_002699125.1. Taxonomy (GTDB): domain Bacteria; phylum Chloroflexota; class Anaerolineae; order Promineifilales; family Promineifilaceae; genus Leptofilum. The sequence continues at coordinate 25,132 of PABI01000152.1, read as the reverse complement.
ATAAAAATCACGGCTCAGTAATCGGTGGAGCAAGAGTTTGTTCAGGCAAATCAAGTCCCTCAGGCAGTCATTTTCTCGATAACGGCCGTTCTTAAATAATCTGTCCGCTATCAAGGTCAGACAGTTACAGTCCGCTTGCAGGTTCCTCTATTTGGAAGGCGATTTGCACGACCGTTTCCGAAACGAGATCGAATGCTTTAACCAACCAGCGGCGGGATTCGGGGAAGAAGTCGGGTTCGCCCAGCCGTTCCAGTAAGGGATATGGTTCTTCAGGCGGGGCAATATGCACCGAAAAACTTTCCAGTTCTGGGCCAATTTGCCAGAAGTTGTTCACCGATTCAGATAAAGGGGATGCAGGACTGTATTCTGGGGAAACGGCCGTTTCTAGTTCATCCTCCTCAGTACCCAAAGAAGCCAAAATCTCTTCCTGTGTTTTGCCCCGTAGGCGGAACAAGAGGAATGGGTCTTCGTCGAACCGTTCGGCCAGAATGTAATGCACCGCTGCCAGATGCTTGCATACGACGGCCGAATCGGGGCAGCTGCACGCTTGTATCACTCCTCGCCTGCTGGGGAACAAGTCCAGTTTTGCTGCCTGGAATGCTTCCTCAATTTCCTGCGGCATTTCCCCAGCCAACAGTTGGGACACGAAATACGGCCGTTCCGCCAGCGCTACCAGCACCTTTTCCCAATCCTTCTCCGAAAGCGGCGATAGCTCGATGGTCACTTTGTAAGGCGTGCGCCGCGACCCCTGCACTTTGGCCATTATCCGCCCTTTACCTTCTTCCAAGGAGAGAACCTGCCCCTTGCGCGCATAGCGGCGCCCTCGCTGCAAACGACCGCGATCCATGACTCGCTCCATGGCCGCAATCCAGCGCGTCGCCCACCAATTTTTGACAAAGTCGCCGCGCTTGCTCTTGGCCTTGATGCCCTTATCTGTTTCAATTGTTGGTTTATAGTCGTAGTACCAGCCCATATCAATCCTTTCTCAACGCGACTAAGTGCCGCAAGTCGGCCGTACTTATCTCAGTCAGCCAGTTTTCACCGCTGCCGATAATGCTTTGGGCCAGGGCTTTTTTGTCTTCAATCATGGCGTCGATGCGCTCTTCCAGCGTTCCCAGGCAGACAAATTTGTGCACCAGCACGTTTTTCGTCTGCCCAATGCGGAAGGCGCGGTCGGTGGCCTGGTCTTCTACGGCTGGATTCCACCAGCGGTCAAAATGGAAGACGTGGTTGGCGCGGGTGAGATTCAGCCCGGTGCCGCCTGCTTTAAGCGAGAGGAAGAAGATAGGCGGGCCATCTTCTCGTTGGAACTGTTCAACCAACTTAGCTCGCTTTTTGGCAGGCACGCCGCCGTGCAAGTAGAGTGTGGGTACGCCAAAGCGGGTTTGGATATATTTTTGCAGCAAGTCGGCCATTTCGGTGAACTGGCTGAAGATGAGCAGCCGGTCCCCCTCGGCCAAAATTTCGTCCAGCAGGGCATTAAGGCGCTGGAGTTTGCCCGAACGGCCGTTATCCTCCCCTGGTTGATACGCCTCCGTCTCATGCAGATATTGGGCCGGATGGTTACACACCTGCTTTAACTGCATCAGCATACTCAGCACCAACCCTTTGCGGGCAATGCCAGCCTCCTCCTGCTCGTCGATGGCCGCCAGCGCATCCCGCACCACTGCTTCATACAAAGTGGCTTGCTCTTCGCTGAGGTGACAATACACCTTCATCTCCTGCTTGTCGGGCAAATCCTGGATGACGGTGGGGTCTGTTTTGACGCGGCGCAGGAGGAACGGCCGTGTTAATTTACGCAATTTTTGAGCGGCTTCCTCATCGCCGTACTTCTCAATAGGCAGCGTGAAATCCTGGCGGAACTGCTTCTGCCCGCCCAAAAAACCGGGGTTCAAAAAGTGCATAATCGACCACAGCTCCGACAGTCGATTTTCTACCGGCGTCCCGGTCAGCGCCAGGCGGAAATCTGCCGGCAGCTTGCGAATGGTTTGGGCTTGTTTGGTGCTGGCATTTTTGATATTTTGCGCCTCGTCCAGCGCCACGGCGAACCAGTCGATCTGTTTGAGCGTGTCGCCATCCCGGCGCACCAGAGCATAACTGGTGAGCACCATATCCACATCCTGGGTTGCTTCGATCAAGGCCTCATCCCGCAGCCGGTCGCCGCCCTGATGCACCAGCGCGTTTATGCCGGGCGTGAATTTTTGCCTCTCCAATTCCCAGTTCGTTACTACGGATGTTGGACAGACGAGCAAAACGGGGCCGGGCAGGCTGCCGTGCTCTTCTTTGAGCTGCTGGATGAGCGCGAGGGTCTGGATCGTTTTGCCCAGCCCCATGTCGTCAGCCAGGATGACGCCCATGCCCCAGCGACGGGCAAAATGCAGCCAGGCGTAGCCATATTGTTGGTACGGTCGTAACTCCGCTTGCAATCCATCTGGCGGTGGCAGCATCTCTAGCTTTTCATCCCCTTGCAGCCGGTTGAGCCAGCTTTGCAACCAATTATCTAACTTGACACTTTCTACCTGGAGGCCGCTGTGTTGCTGGTCTTCGCTGCTCAACCCCAGCTTCATGGCCTCAAACAAGGATAGCTCGCCTTCCCAATCCTGCTCCTGCCAAAAGCGGATGGCTGCTTCGATTTGCTCGGGGTCTAACTGTACCCATTGGCCGCGAATTTGCACCAGCGGCGATTTGAGCGCCACCAGGGCGTCGAACTCTTCCCGGCTGAGCTCGGTATCGCCCAATGAGAGCTGCCAACGGTAGCGCACCAGGTTATCTAGATTCATGTGCCCGGTGGAAACGGCCGTTTGCCCCTTTAACTTTGATGTGGAGCCCAGTTTCAGCCGTACACCCAGCTGCGTACCGGGCTTGTTCCACCAGGGCGGGACGAGGAGGCCAAAGCCGGCCCGTTGCAGCTGCGGCGCACATTGGCGCAAAAAAGTGTAGGCTTCGTCGGTTGTCAACATCATGTTGCTAGGACTGCGCTGCTGCAGACTGCGCCGCAGCGGCGGGAAAAAGCGGGCGGCATAGCCCAATCCGGTCAGCAAGCGCTCCTGCGGTTTTTCGAATTGACGGTCCAATGCTTGTAGCACGCTGCTTTTGCTTCGCCACACTTCGCTGGCCGGTACCAGTAAACTGGTATCGTCGCGGGCTTGCAGCAGGTAATGCAGCTGCCAGGCAGCTGCTCCTTTTTTCGTTTGTTTGACCTGCTGCTGGGTGGGCGCCTGCAGTCTTAAAGCGACGCGATAGTGTCGGTCTCCGGCGACCGTGAGCGCCCTTTCCCAGGCACGGAAGCTGCTGGCGAAGTGCTGCATCTGTCCGGCGCTGGCCTGGACGGTGGGATCAGCGGCAAATAGGGCGCGTAACCAGGCAACAGCGGGGTCATTGCTGGTGGGAAGATACAATTCTTGACTGGTGGCCCATTGGCGTACGGCCGTATCGGTTAGGTAGTTCAGAAAGCTGTCTAGGATGGCGCGGGGCGGCAGTGTCTCCTCCGGATTTTCGGCGTCGGCACGGCAGATGGGAGGTATGGCTGCGGCGAGCTGTGCTGCCCGACGGGCCTCATCTTCGCCGTCCAGCAATGGCTGCCAGCGGGCCTCAAAACGCAGCCCTTCTTTGGTGTGTGTCTCAACCAGTGTGGGACGATACATCTGTCGGGCCAGCAGTTCCAGAATGAAAGCGAAGGTATTTTGCCAGAAACGGCCGTCTTCGCCCAATCGCACAGCGGGAGGCAGGATGTTCTCGTGTAAATAAGTGAGCAAGGTTAAGGCGTGGACCGGTCCTAGCGTCAACCCAGCGATGGTCCACGGCAGCAGTTCCGGCGGGGCATCATCCGTTTCCCAACTATGGGGCAGGTCAGGAGATGGTATGGGGCCAAAGTGATTGGTCGGTAGCCAAAGCGACAGCACTTCGACCGGTAGTTTACCCGCCCAACCGATTTCTTTTAGCAGCTGGCGCAGTTCCGTGGTGTCGGTAGCAAAAGGATGCGGCTGAGCCGATTTTTTCCGCCGGTCGCGGCTGGGTTGGTTGGCGGCGGTCGTTTCGGTCCAGATGAAGAAGCGGCCGTTTTGCCCCGGTTGGGTGGGTGTCAGCCAATGAAGGTGAAGAACTTGCATCTAAATTTTAGTGGGTCAAATCTGTTACGGATGCCAATGTCGGTACGGGTCCCAACTCAATTCACCAGTTTCCTCATCGTAATCTGGATATTGAGGTGGGGCCAGTCCATGATACTCCAGAATGTAGGGATAGGCTGCTTTTGGAGCCAGCGGATCGATTTTTAACACAGTCACCTCAAACTCGTGGCTGTCTCCATAATCAAAGTAGTAAAGAAAGGTTTGGCCTTCTTGCAATTCCAGTTGCGCTAGTTGTATCTGATGTGTATGCAGCGCTGTATCTGACCAGGGGCTGCCGATTTCACTGCGGCCATCTGTGGCATCGCCGCTAAGGAAGAAGGAGTAAAGATGGTCATCTCCCCACCTGAAGGCAGACTAAATCAGCAAATGTAGGTCTTCCAAATTATTGTCCTCAGCCAGTTCTATGTCACGCCACACCTCTGGCAGAGCCCGATGGTTAACGCGCAAAAGGAAGCTGGTGATGCTGCGGCTGCGGGCACTACGTGATTGACGGGTGTGGCGACGACCGTATCTGGGATCATATTCGCGGGGTAAATTCGGGGGATTTTCAAAGTTATATTCCTGCGCAGCCTCGCCAAATAGCTCAGTGGCCAACGGATCGGGTTCAGACTGGGCAGAGTCTGATTCTTCGCCATATAGGACCTCGTGCCACAATTCACTGAAGGGATCCGGGGGGACTGGATGGCGGTAAAAGCCGGTAGCCAGTAAATAGGTGGTGAAATCCCACGATGAAATGCCATACGGCCGTTGCTGAACAAGTTTCAAGCCAATTGCTACCAGTTCCTGATTGCGGGTTGCAATCATTGTTTCATCCCGATCACTCCGGTGCTGGAAAATTAGGCGATACTGTCTGGCTTCGCCGTCCACTACTTCGAATAATAGATGATCGCCAGAATGAGCCTTCATGCTGTGAAACCATTCCCAAAATTCAGGCACAGCCGGTGTGCCCCAAATTCTTGGGGCAAACATTTCCAAAGAGAAAGCTGTCGTTGTACCGTTAGGGCATGTCACCTGTGCAGGTGACCGATCTTTATACGTTTGCGGGGCAAAAAAAGTGGGACACAGCGCATCGCGTAAATCTTCATCCCAATACAGTCGATTCTGGTGGAGTTCTGCAGTCTGAATTGTGTGCCGAATCAAGGAGCCGTTGATAACTCGGGGCTTCCAGTCAAAACGGCCGTCGCCTGTAGAGACAATCATGTGGCTTTGGGAAACGGCATTACGAATAGTGTTTTTAGGGTTCTTGGTGGTAATTGGGGCGATACCATTTACCCTGGCCATGATTTCTGCAAACGGAAGTGGTTCAGGTGACTTGTAAACGACATCATGGGTTAGTTGTGTAAAACTCACTTTTTTGGTAGGCATCGGGCGAAACCTCCAGTTCTGTCACACACGGTCGTTTGGGTAAATTTTCGGCCAAGTTGGATCTGAGATGCTGTTATTCGCCTTGTAGTGGGGTGCTTTTGGGACACCCAGGTTAGTTTAAACTCAGACAATAAGGATGTCAAAAATGCCCAGAAGAAAACAGCGTGAACACTTACCTAAGTTCAAATTCATATTGGTTGTTGGGTTACGGATTGTGCCAACAATGTGATAGCAATCTGCCCGCAAATATCAAACCAAACCAAACTTCCCGTTCAGACTGACTTTTCCCATCTATCCAGAGAAAACAGAGGTGAACCATGCAGCGCATTAATCACCTCATTTCCCTTGTTTCGGCACTGCTGGTCTTGTTTCTGGCCGGCAGTGCCTTCTTCCTATCCTTTGAATCTCTCAGAGATTTGGCGGTTCAGATTGGCATTGCTAAGCAGATTGCCTGGCTGTATCCGGCAATCATTGACGGTGCGATTATCGTCTTCAGCCTGAGTGTCCTGCGGGCCAACCTGACGCGGGAACGGACTATGTATCCATGGGTGCTGGTTTCGGGGTTCACCTTACTGAGTGTGGTGTTGAACATCATCCATGCTCAACAAGAGCTGCTAGCTCAGTTTCTGGCTGCTATTCCGCCAATTGCCTTGTTTTTGTCTTTTGAACTGTTATTAACGCAGCTGAAGGAAACGGCCGTTCGGTTGGAAGCTCAAAACAGTCTGGATGAAATCGTTCAGGAAATCCATGAGAAGGAATCCGAGTTGGAGAAAATCGTACGGGAGCGTTCGGAAAAGATTGAAAAACTGGAAGGGGAAATCGGACGATTGAATGAACAAAAGAGCCAACTGAAAACCGAGATTCAAGTACACTCGAACGGAAATAGTGGCTCAAAACCGTCCGAATCTGACACAATCGGACGGGCACGACGCCAACGAACATCCAAAAAGCAGGAAGCCATGCAGCGATTGTTGGAAATTATTCGAACGAAACCGAACGCGACCTTGTCCGAATTGGCGGTTCAAATCGGTCGGTCGAAATCGACTGTGGGTGGTTATTTGTCCGAATTGCAGGTAGCTGAATCTATTGATAAAGGTGAGTTTGGCTGGAGGGTTCTGAGTAATATGTCATCATAAGTCGCCTTCGTTCACTACCAAATCCTCAACTGAGGTATGGAATACAATACCATTTGTGCCGTCAACGGTTACCCACTCGCCATCGGTCAGGCGGTGAGTAGCAAGGGGAACGTGTATAACCGTGGGAATGCCATATTCACGAGCAGTGACGGCGGCATGCTGACCAAGTGAGCCTTCTTCCAGAATCAGACCGCCCAAGATGGGAAAAAACGGCGTCCATAAGGGTCCGGCGTTAACGGCCACCAATATGTCCCCAGGCTGGATATCCATTTGTGGATCCGCTTTGGATAAAACGCGCACCTGCCCCTGAACCTGCCCAGCGCTGGCGCCAAGACCGTGTAAGCGGCCATCTTCTACCTCATTTTCCTCTTCAACTGGTATATCTGCCATCTCAGGGCGGGAGGGCAGCAAGACTGTTGGCACGCCTAGGATGGGTGGCGGGGTCAGTGTGGCCCAATGAGCATACTGGGTTTGCCGCTGAGCAATGAGGTCAGTTTCCAGCACACTGGTGCGTAAAGCGCCGAGAATTTCATCAAAAGTCAGCCAGAAGATTGTGTCTGGTTCCGGCAGCACATTTTGTCCGACCAGCCAGCGGGCGGCAGCCATTACGGCCAGCCGCACCTGTCCGCCGGTGGCCTGCTCGATCCAGTGATTGTGGTCTTCCAAGACCACCAGGATTTGGCGGGCATAGGCCCACTCCTGTCGAAAATGAGCGACGGCCGTTTCGTCCTCACAGTCGGCGCACAACGCTGTCACTTGCTGATCCCGCCGGGCACGCGCTTGCCCTCGTACATCAGCAGGATCGGGGATGGTCGGGTCCAGAAACACGGTAACCAGGCGCACCGGTCGCGCCGGGGCTTCCAGCCAGGTAGGCGTGCGCACGCTCATTTCCGATCCATACCCTTCGCCAAGGCGTTCACCGTAAACGGTCAGCAGCTCTGAAAATTGTTGCAGAAATTCTTTAGCTTCCGGCAGAGCCGCCAGCTGAGCCACAACTTGTGGTGGCGGGTCAGCCACCAGAGCGGCTACGGTCGGATGTTGGCGGGCGGCGACGGCCAGATCATAGAGGCTGTCCACCAGCCGGGTAAGGCTGTTTTCTTCACTGTCGAGCAGGTGATAGGCGGCCGTTTTCGCTTCATCATCCTTTAATCCGGAAACGGCCGAAAATGCGGCAAAATAGCTGTCTGGAGGCTTTATAGTGAGCCGGGGATGCAGCGACGCGTGGCGGCGCAGCACCGCCAGTGCTTCTGCCAGATGGTCCGCCAGTGCCGGGCCAGCGGCCGACTCCCGGTCAAACCGGCGCAGCCGTTCGACGGCGCTGATAATTTCAGGCCCCCAATATTCCCAGGTTGTTTGGCCCTGCTGCTGCAACCGTTGGCGGAGATCGGCTGCGGCGGCGCGCCGAATGCGACGGTCGGCGTCCGTGATGTTCAGGGGCAAGCGGCGAGAATAAGCCCGGCCGTTCCAAATGCGCATCTCCATATTCCTGTCGGCACCCATTATCCGGCACGTTTCTTCGCGGATGCTTTCCCGCACGTGCATGGTATCGTGTTCCAGCGGCAGCGGCAGTTGGTCCTGGCTGTATTCCATCAACTGCCAAAAATCTCGGGCGGCCTCAGGCTCCCAGGTAACGGGAAACGGCGACACGTGGTTGAGCGCCGGTGGCAGCGCCGTTTGCGGCCGGCTTTGTAGAATCCAGAGCTGCTCATGGGCAATTGCCCACTCGACTTCCTGGGGCTGGCCAAAGTGGCGAGTGAGGGCCAATGTGAACTGGGCAATGCGCTTCCGCCAGGCGGGTGGCAGGCAGGGCACACGGTGCCGGTCGGCGGGAACGGCCGTTTCCCCGATGCCGACCTCTACCAATGAAAGCTGAGTGGTTTTTGCGGCAATTTGCTGCCTGGTTGTGATTGATGTAGGCGTTTCCAGCCAGTAGGTATCGCTGGGAACCCGGCCGTCCATTACGCCGGCACCCAGGCCCCATGCAGCATTGATCACCAGCTGGTCGGCGCGCAGCGCCACCGGGTCAACAGCCAGGCAGACCCCGGCGCAATCGGCGGGAATGAGTTCCTGAATGATGACCGCCATGATTTGTGCTTCGTCCAGCCCGTGGGCGCGGCGATAAGAGGCGGCCTCGCGGCGCGAAGCGTAAACGGTTTCTACCGCCTCCAGTATAGCCTGTGGCGAAGCGACGTTAAGGATAGTTTGAAACACCCCGGCAAAGGCAGCCGTCGCAGAATCTTCATCTGCACCGGAGGAACGAACGGCAAAGGTGACGTCGGGCTGCTGGGCAAGATGGGTGGTAATGACTGATATTATTTGCTGACGAGCGCCAGCCGTTAAATTGTCTCCAGCAAAGGCCGTTGGCAGAACGACCCACCCTGGCGGCACCGGAAAACCGGCAGCCAGCAGCTTAGAAAGCCCGCGGGCTTTCCCGCCGGAAGCTATTGCTTGTGCGTTATGGATGTTAGAGAGATTTTGCAAATCTATGAGCATCATCAAATACCGTTTTGCCTGAACCACATAGCGGCAACGCTAATGGCCGTTCCTGAAAGGTGATGCGCATTTCCTTCCAGTATTGTTCCAGCGAGATTAACACAGTATACAATGGCCACAGATTCTTTGGCTGTTCTTCGTCTACGGACAAAGAATGGATTGCAGTGCGGTCACTTTTTTGGACACCAAAATGAATGTAAACCGAGTTAACAAGGATGCCAAAATGCCCATCAGACAACAGAGTAAACACTTGTTTGAATCCAAATGCAAGCTAGCTGTTGGTTTATGAATTGATCGCATTGTGCTAACAATGTGATAGCAATCTGCCCGCAAATATCAAACCAAAACAAACTTCCCATTTAGCCTTACTTTCCCCATTTATCCAGAGAAAACTGAGGTGAACCATGCAGCGCATTAATCACCTCATTTCCCTTGTTTCGGCACTGCTGGTCTTGTTTCTGGCTGGCAGTGCCTTCTTTCTCTCGTTTGAATCTCTCAGGGATTTGGCGGTTCAGATTGGTGTGGCTGAGGGGATTGCTTGGTTGTATCCTGCCATCATCGATGGTGCGATTGTCGTCTTCAGCCTGAGCGTTTTGCGGGCCAACCTGACGCGAGAGCGGACAATTTATCCGTGGGTGCTGGTTTCTATGTTTACTCTGTTGAGTGTGGTTTTGAATATCATTCATGCTCAAAAAGAGCTGCTAGCTCAGTTCCTGGCTGCCATTCCGCCAGTAGCTTTGTTTCTCTCTTTTGAGTTGTTGTTGGCGCAGCTGAAGGAAGCAGCTGTCCGACTAGAAGCACAATACAGTTTGGATGAAATCGTTCGGGAAGTTCAAGAGAAGGAAACTAATCTAGACGAAATCATACGAGAGCGTTCAGAAACCATAAAGATATTGGAAGGAGAAATCGGACGATTGTCAGAACAAAAGGACCAACTAAAAACCATGATCCAAGTACACTCGAACGGAAATAATGGCTCAGAAGCGTCCGAATCTGACACAATCGGACGGGCTCGGCAACAACGAACGACCAAAAAACAGGAAGCCATGCAGCACCTGTTGGAAGTTATCCGAACGAAACCGAACGCGACATTGTCCGAATTAGCTGTTGAAATCGGACGGTCGAAATCAACAGTTGGTGGGTATTTGTCCGAATTGCAGGTGGCTCGATCAATTGAAAAAGATGAACTTGGCTGGAGGGTTCTGCAGGATTTCTAGAATGATTTGCCAAGTATTTGTTAGGATAAGTCTATCATATTTTTGCTGCGAAGTGCCCCAGAGATTTGAAGACGTACAAAATACCCTTATTAGATTGTTAGCAGCTTGTTCTGATTGTTCCATCAGTTTCCCTCCTAATCTTCGCCACAGCCAATCACTTCGATTGCTGCCAGGGCTGCGGCCGTATACGCTACCCAATCTGCCAAAGTGTCATTTCCGCAAGGTGCATAGTTCGCTACGGAGGTAAGCGCTGTCACCGCACCTGTTGCAAACACAAAGAGCAGCTCCTGAACAATCTTGCATCGACTGGGTTCACATTTATCGAGCCACAGGAAAAAGTCCACCATTGCCAACAAGACCAAACCTAACCCGGCCCAAAGCAACCATGTGCATGAGCAGGGAGCCAAGAACAGCGCGACGATGCCAATGATAAGCGGAACCTGCCAGGAGATAAGGAGCCAATCACACTGGTCTCCACACAAAGCCCACCAGACGCCGACCAGAACGACCGCTGCAGCCGAAGCAGCTATCGCCACTTTAACAAGAGCCGCTCCGCCCGGCGCGCACGCCACAACAAACCACAAAAATGACGCGGCTGCCATAGAGACAATGAGCATCACGCGCAAGATGGCGCACCAGTCCCAGCATCGTGGGTCCCACCACGAGCAGTCGTCGTCGCTCTGGCAGGCTCTTATTTCGATTTCTGTTTCAGCCTCGTTTAGGCATTCTCCACAAGAGACGCGAACAACGATGCGGTAGTCGCCTGGTTGAGCGTACGTGTGGTTTCTCTGGCCAATATCCCCATACTCCTGCTGGCTGTCGGGGTTATCAGCATCGAAGTCCCAGATGAACGTGCATCCTTCGGGCAAGGATGTCGGCTCGATTTTGACGATGACGAGGCACTCACGGATTTCGATGCTGTTGATTTCGATATCGGGACAGCACGAGGGCATTTGCGCCACTTCTATGGGCACAGGCGGACATCCGAGCGGCTCGCCTGCTGTATCGAGAATGACGATGTAAGGTTGCGGGGTGCTGAGGGTGGGATAGCGGATGGTTGCGGAAACGGAACCGCTTTCGCCTGGGCTAAACGCGGCCGTTCCTCCCGCTTCAATTACCCCATCCGGATGGCCAGGGATGATTTGGAACAGCACAGCCATGCTCGTATCGTTTTCGACCTGGCGTGTTAACGTTACGGTCGCCGTGCCGTCGGGATTGCAAGTTGGAACCGGAGAAGGCACAACATCGTCACCAACATCCGACAGATTAAATATATCCGGACATTCAACACAAGGCAGAGAATCTACAACGAGTGTGGCAACACAATCTTCATTGGTTTCGCAACTGACTTTAACAACAATCTGTCTTCCACAACGGCAAATCTCAGGGTTGTTGAATACCGCATACCAATTTCCATCGAGGTCAATAAATAGTTCATCTGCATCAACGAACGTTCCGAGAAACTCATCTTGCGGATTGAATCCAATAATGGTTTCCGGTGTACAACCAACCTGGACATGGAGCCGCTGACCTTCAACGTTGGCAAAACAATCTTCGATGGTCCCGTAAACGGTGATAGAGGAAAGGTCGGGATTATTTCCAATGACTTGAATGATTTGGATGTCGCACATGAAGTCTCCCTATCGGTTGAGCCACAAATCATCAAAGTGAAGAGGACAGAGAGGTGATTCGCGATGACTTCTATGGGCAGAGGTGACCACTCAGAAAAGTTTGAAGCTATCGGTAAAGACGGTACAAAACGCAAATGTGCAGATTCTTCAACATGATAGCATAAAATGCCCCTCGGGTTAAATCAGATACTATGAATATTCGTGAGCTGGCATACATAGGAAGTTAAGAGGTAGCACAACCTTTGAAACCAAGAAGAAAAGCAAGAATCAGCCCGGCAACGGAAAGTCATTCCCTGGAGATAGAATGTGCTTAGGTTTATTGACCCGTAAAAATTCATAGTATCCATTTTTGCGCCTTTCTATTGCCACAAAATCGACCATTTTCCAGAGTGTAATTTGGGCGTTTTATTTGGACGCTAAAATCAGTGTAAACTGAGACATCAAAGAGAGCGAAAATGCCAGGCAGAAAACAGTACAAACACTCGCCTGGGTCCAAAATCAAGCTGGCTTGGGACTATGGAATTTTTACATTGTTCTAACAATGTGATAGCAATCTCCCCGCAAATATCAAACCAAAACGAACTTCCCATTTAGTCTGACTTTTCCCATTTATCCAGAGAAAACAGAGGTGAATCATGCAGCGCATTAATCACCTCATTTCCCTGTTTTCGGCACTGCTGGTGTTGTTTCTGGCCGGCAGTGCCTTCTTTCTGTCCTTTGAATCTCTCAAGGATTTGGCGGTTCAGATTGGTGTGGCTGAGGAGCTCGCCTGGCTTTATCCAGTCATCATTGACGGTGCGATTATCGTTTTTAGCTTGAGCGTTTTGCGAGCTAACCTTACGCGAGAACGGACTGTGTATCCTTGGGTGCTGGTTTCTGTGTTTACACTGTTGAGTGTGGTGTTGAATATTATTCATGCCCAACAGGAGCTGCTGGCTCAGTTCCTGGCCGCCATTCCGCCGGTGGCTTTATTCCTCTCTTTTGAGCTGTTATTGACGCAGTTGAAGGAAACGGCCGTTCGGTTGGAAGTACAAAACAGTCTGGCTGAAATCGTTCGGGAAATCCGGGAGAAGGAATCCGAGTTGAACAAGCTTGTTCGGAATCGTTCGGAAACAATTGAAAAATTGGAAGGGGAAATCGGACGATTGACCGAAAAAAAGGGCAAACTGAAAATTGAGATTCAATCGCACTCAAATGGAAATAGTGGCTCAAAACCGTCCGAATCTGACACAATCGGATTGGCACGGCAACAACGAACGTCCAAAAAGCAGGAAGCCATGCAACAGCTACTGGAAGTTATCCGAACAAGACCGAACGCGACATTGTCCGAATTGGCGGTGGGAATCGGACGGTCGAAATCAACAGTTGGTGGTTATTTATCCGAATTGCAGGCCGCTGGGTTTATTGAAAAAGATAGGTTTGGCTGGAGGGTTCTGACAGGTGTGGCGATAAGATTAGCCCGGTGACTCTATATGTTAGATGCTCATCATTTGCAAGGAGTCCAATTATAGTTGGCTCGAGTTTAAGGGATGGTTACCAATCCCCAAGAATCAATTTTTGGGAGCAGATCAATAGATTTCCCATAAAGCATTGGAAAATGTGAGCAAATTGTTGAAAAGCTGTGAGTTTTTCTACTCGATTTCCTGTTATGCTGAAGGTATCACACATTATTTAAAGGTAAAAAATGTTATGGTGAGTAGAGGTGCCCCTTACGTAATTGCGGAACAGGTAGAAGTTACTGTAGAAAAAACGCTGCCATACGCTGTCTTTGTCCGTATGAAGGATGGTTCAATCGGTTATGTCCATCGTCGAGATGTGTCTTGGGGAGGGTCTAGTGACCCGCGCCAATTGGTCACTGTAGGTCAAACTGTTAGTGCTATTGTAATCGAGCTGCCCACCAGAGATCAATCGTTGCGCTTGAGTCTTAAAGCTGTTATTCCCGACCCATGGGAATCATTCATAGAGAAACATGAAACAGGACAACTTATACGCGGTATAGTCAAGAGCTTGGAACCGTTCGGTGTTTTTATTGAGATCGTCCCCGGCGTGGATGGTCTCATAACACGCGATCAGCTAGCTTTGCAACCTGTTGATAAACCTGAAGACATTGTTTGGGTTGGCGATCAGGTAGAGGCAATCATTACTTACATTGATCATAAAGAACGTCGCATACGCTTAAGCATGCGTCAGCGCATTCGCCAAATCAATGAAGCAGCCGAAGTCTGGCAACGTATACAAACCATACAAACAGAGGTGCCTGATTATGATCCCGAAGCTGACACTACACTTGACAATTGGCCAATACCCATGCCGAAACTCGGTCCTGTTTTTATCCTTGACGATGAAATTGGGATTTGTGAGCCGTTAGTGCAACATTTGCGACATCTAGGCTATGAAGCAGAAGGAGCTATGAACTTAGAGTCGGCACGTGATGCGTTGTCCCAGCGATCATATGCTGTTCTCTTAGTAGATATCCAAATACACTGGGATGATGGTCTACAGTTTGTCGCGGAAATGGCTAAGCAATTGGCCAATACTGAGATTGTTGTTATGAGCGACTCTGAAACTTTAGCCGCACACAGTTCGCAAATTGAAGCCCTTAATGTAATTGCCGTTTTGCCCAAACCACTAGATACAGACGAAATCGTGGACATCTTGCGACAAATTGAAGCTGGGGAAGTGGAGACTTGGCGTCCGGAGGAACAGTCAGCCATTAGCGGTGTGCCTGATATCGCCACCCTTACGACCAGTTTGCCGGCTGATACCACAACTGATCAACGTCTACATAAGATTTTGATGTCGTTGATTGAAACAACTCATGCACAAAATGGGATTATTTTCCAGCTTGCTCGCTTCGCCAATACTACATCGATTGTGACTCAAATCGGTAACTGTATATTCAATGATGGAGCTCTTTACAGCTTACACCAAAGCCCTGTTGGGGATGTGGTTCGGGAACAGCAACCGGTTATAGAAAACAGTGCAGATACAATCGGTAAATTGCGCTTTGAAAAGTTGTTGGCTCTTTTTCCATTTGGCTCTTGCATTGGTGTCCCGATCCCGACTCAGTCCAGTGCTGATTACGCTTTGTTTATATTCCATCGGGATCGAAAAGCATTTCATAAATATCGAATGCGCGACGCAATGGCTAGTGCAACATTGTTGGCAACAGTCATTGAACAAGATCAATTTGCCAAGCGCATGCAACAACTTAATGCTTTGTTGCTAACCGGGCAAGTGGCAACAGGATTACACCATGAAATCAACAACAAGTTGTCTAGCATTAACCTAAGTGTGAGCTGTCTGCAAGAAGAATGCAGTGCATTACAAAATGATAATCCTGGTTTGTCGGATTCAGTGGCCTATAACCAAATGCAAAAAACTCTGGTCAGCGTTCTGAAAACAATTAAAGGATTACGTAAAACAGTATCTCTGTTCCAACAGCTGATGGCCCAAGATGAGGAAGGAGCAGCTAATGTTAATCGAGCTATACAGCAAGCCCTAAAAGTGGCTACGCCTCTGGCCCGTTACCAACATATCGAGATCAAGACTGATATTGCCTCTAATTTACCGACAGTGGTGGGCAATACTACAGCATTGCACCAAGTTTTACTCAACCTAATACTTAATGCAGTACAGCAAATCCCTACAGTACGCAACCGTAATGGATTAATCAGTATTGAGTCGAAAGAAATACACACTGTTCAAAAACCTATTGTTCGTATCTTAGTAACGGACAATGGGCCGGGCATTCATCGCAAGCTGTGGGAAAAGGTGTTTTTATTGGGGTATACATCACGCACTGACGGGTCTGGGCAAGGATTATACATTGCACGCAGCCTCGTCGAAATGTTCGGTGGGACGATAAAGATCGAATCCAGCCCGATCCATTTGGGAACGACGTTTCAGATTGAAATTCCAATTTGTGGCAAAGGAAGCAATTAGAGATGACACATAATCCTCTTTCGGTCCTATTTGTCGATGATGAGGCCAGTTTACGGACGCCGCTTTCAGACTACCTACGTAAGCATTTCGGATTTGCGGTCGTTGAAGCCGCAAACTACGACGAAGCGTTGAATGCAGTAGCAAGCAGACAGCAAACTTTTGACGTAGCTCTCCTAGACGATATGTTGATGCGTTCAGCCGATAGCGAACCCGAACGACTTGGCCTCGATTTAGTACATGCGATTCGCGAAATAAGCGCCTATACAGAATTTATACTTTTGACTGGTTGGGGATTGGATAAGGATTGGCAAGCAATGGAGCATGGGGTCTTTCGAATCGTCAAGAAAGCGACTTTCGATCCCGATGAAATTGGTTATTTAGTCCGGCAGGCATCTGAATTTGGTCGATTGAAAACAACAGCAGTCGAGAAGCGCATCATGGAACAGTTGATGGAAACAAGTCCCCTGTTACTCAATGATGCAAAACTCGAGGATATTCAAACTACTATCCTCCATGCGATCCACGCTATTGGTTTTGATCGTGTTCGTCTTTATCATTTGTCAGATGATCGTCAATATCTTGTTGGGCGGGCTCAATTTGGCATGTCCCCAGATTTTGTTGGCCACTACAGCCCGGTGGAACAGCATCCTAATATTCAAACCCTATTTGAGGAACAACGTCCTATCATTGTCCCATATCTGCCAGGCAAGCCAGCTCCATTTGAACATGATGACAGTTTGACCGAATGGGGCTGCATCCCTCTGGTTGTAGAGGATGAGGTCATTGGCAAGATCGGGGTTGACAATATCCAAAGCCGGCAGGCGATCACACTAACGGAGCTACGCCCCATCGCCATTTTTGCCAATCAGGTAGCGGCCGCCATCCAAACCGCCCGAAGCCAGCAAAAAATGGAGGTGATTCGACAGGTTACGGAAACTTTGAAAAATCAGAAAACATTACAAGAGATTCTAAATACGCTGTGTCGATCGGTAGTCGAATTATTTGACATAGAGCATAGTGGATTTGTGATTTTTGATGACGCTTATCAATCAGGTCGAGTAGTAGCAGAGTACCCGGAGGCAGTTGGCATTGGGGGACGGCATGTTCAAATTGAGGGCGTTCCGGCTGAACAGAAGCTTGTTAATCGACACGAGCCGATAGTGGTTGAGGATGTTGCCACATGCGAAGAGTTAGGAGAGGTAAAAAATTTGCTGCTCGAATTTGATATTCAATCGATCATGGCCGTGCCTTCAATCGTTCAGGGCAAGCCATTGGGCTCATTCAGCCTTGATGCTATTGGTCGTAAGCGCCTATTCAGTGCAGAGGAAATAGAACTTTGCCAAATCCTGGCCACACATGCTGCCACTGCGATAGATAAGTCGAGAGTTTATGAGGAAGCGTATCACTTAACGACTGATTCTCCAATGGCCATTTTAGCTAATAATCGTGGTGGTAAAATCACTTACTGTAATAAACGTGCTGCGCTGTTATTAAATTACGACGAAAGTGAAATTATCGGACGGCATGTAGGAGAGATATTCTATCACAGCGAGGAACCAAGTAACATTGGTAATCGTTTACGCTCATCCCCTGATGGCCGACTCATAGATTACGAGACGATTGCTCGTACCAAGACTGGTATGCCTATTCCGGTCCGTCTATCTGTCAGTTGGCTGTATGATGGGTTGGGTGAACACAGAGGAGCATTAGGGCATTTCGAGGATATTCGGAGTTATAAGCGCTTATCCGGCCAATCGATGTTACAACAGCAGATTACCGATGCACTACAATCCGCCGATAAACTCGACGAAGTGTATTACCTGATAGTGACAGGTGCGACGGCAGGATTTGGGCTTGGTTTAAATCGAGCAGCCCTCTTCTTGCGCGATTTTGAGGAAGAAAAACTTATTGGCGTTATTGGGTTAGGTTACTTCGATCCAGATGAGAATCAACAGGTCTGGGAGTCAATGGATGAACATGGTCTCGATAATCTTAAAGTAATACGCGAACAACTCAATTCAAAAATTCCCCAAACTCCCTTGGGCAAGCGCGTGGTTGGCTTAGAAATCCCGATACGGTTAAAAGAGGATGATGTCTTCTCAAAGGCCGTAGCCGAAGGACATTGGCAATACCTCGAGTCTGAGATCGATATCAAACACTTGCCACTCTTGTTTAAGGAGCAATTTGAACCACATTTCCCGTTTCTTATTACAGCATTACGCTCCAGAGGGGAGGTTATCGGTCTTCTAGTTGCCGATAACAAATTCAATCATCATCCTATAGAAGATGAAACTATTCAATCACTGATCACGCTAGCAAATACGGCAGCTATTGCGATCAGCAGGGTACAATTGCTCGAACAAACGCGACAACAAGCCATCGATTTAGAGAGAGTTAATCGGGAAATCAGACGACTCTCTCAAAGTGAAGGCAGGTCTTTATTACAAGCAATCATTGAACGCTCAATTGATCTGTTGAGCGCCACTAATGGTGGTATCTACGAGTATGACAATGAGCACAATCTTCTTTGTGTAATTGCTGATTACTCAGACGTTCACCCAAGTATAGTTGGTCGGAGATTAAAAATCGGTGAAGGAATGGCCGGAAAACTTGTCCAGTCTGGCGAACCCTACATGACCGTAAGCGATTACGCTCAGTGGGATGGACGAGCCAATACTTACGAGGACAAACGCCAATTTGGGGCCATTCTAGAGGTGTTGCTCAAATGGCGCGATGAGATTGTTGGAGTATTATTCATCGAGGATAAAGTAGGACGGGAGTTTTCGGCCGAAGATGTACGTCTACTGCGTATGTTTGCTGACCATGCCGCCATTGCCCTCAAGAATTCAAAGTTACTGGAAAATGAGCAACTCGCGTGGAAACAACTCAAAGACTCTTTTGAAGCAAGTATTGCCCTAGCTGTAGCCGAAAATCCAAGGGTCGTACTTGAGACAGCCATAGAGCGCGCTCAGGTCGTTAACGGTGCGCTAAATGCTGGGGTTGTATTACTAGACAACCAAAATCGAGCAACCGCCCTCCATTTTTCGGGTGAAGGTTGGAGAAGAGACGTGGAAAACATCGTGCGTCCAAACGGCGGCATTTCAGTCCGTGTTAAACAAACAGGCATTCCCCATGTCTGCTCCAATACGGAGAATGATCCGGATATTAACCCTCGTATGCCCAACAAGCAAGCTAAAGCTGCTGTATGCTTACCGTTTACAGTACACAATGAGCATGTCGGTGTCATGTGGGTACATTACCATAAGCCACGGACTTTCAAGGATGCCGAGATTGCTACCTTAATGCTCTATGCCAAGCAGGCCGCTGCTGCATATGATCAGGCCCGCAAGATCGAAACTTTGCAATATATGCAAGAAGCGGCCGAATCCTTATCGAGTACAAACAATGTCGAAGCAGTTCTACATCAAATTGTGGCGAGCGCAGTCAAAGTTCTCCACGCCAAATCTGCGGCAATTTTGTCTTATGATGATATGCGCGACCAATTTGTACGTGATGAAGCAGTCGCCGTAAATGTCACAAAATGGGAGGCGAATAAACACGATTTGCATCGTGGACACACAACGCATATTGTGATTAACAACACCGACGTTATTGACATTGAGGATGTAAGCGATGAAACGCGCTATAGTTTTCTTGGGAAGAAGACTCGTAAAATGTTGCAACTTAATGGTGTGGGTAGTTTTCAGGGTGTGCGATTGAGTGTAGGAGACGAGAAACTGGGTGTTTTGTTCGTCGACTACGCAAATCCAAGGGACTTTTCCGCCGAAGAGCGTCGGAATGTCACTACCCTTGCCAATCATGCAGCCATTGCCCTCAAGAAGGCTCGTTTGTTAGACAAAGTACAGCATGCGTACGATACGGCCAAGCTGATTGCTCGCTTGAATGTCGATAAAGGTTTGGATGCTACACTGAAAGCTGTTGTAAAAGGTGCAATTGATGTTTTTGGCTGTGATGCTGTTGTTCTCTATGTCTACGACACCGAGAATGCTTGTTTTGAATATCCGCCCAAAATGGAGGGTGTCATATTTGAAGGCCGGGTTCGCAGATATAAACAGATCCCCGACAGCTCTATCGTTTTTGAGATTCTTAAGCGCACAGAACCTTATCTTTGCTCTGATACGACAGAAGACCCGAAATTCCAAAACCGTCGTTTCACTGAGGATGAAGACATCAAATCCCTTGTCGCATTTCCCCTACGCATTCAAGAGGAATCAGTAGGTGTTTTGTTTATTAACTATCGCCATCAGCGTACTTTGGCCGGCGAAGAGATCGCTAACATCCAACTTTTCGCCGATCAAGCTGCAGTTGCCATTCACGACGCACTTTTATACGAACGGGAACGCAAACGAGCAGGGACTCTTGAATCCCTTAGTGACGCCAGCAAGGCCGTGATGAGTTCCTTAGACCTTAAAGCAGTTTTAGACACAATTGCTGAACGTGCATGGAAATTAGCGAAAGTACAAGAGAAGAACGCATTATTTTGCGACATCTTGTTAGCTGATGGTAGCGTAGGTGAAATTGTATCAGCCTACCCACAAGAAAAATTGGGGGAGATTCACGAAAAACTAGGTTCACATATTGATTGGGAAGCCGGAATCAAGGGCCGATACGGAATTACAGGACATGCATATCGAACCGGAAAAAACCAACGCGTGCCAGATGTGCGCAAAAATCCACATTTTCTTAAATCGCATGAAGAAACCCGTTCGGCGATGGCGATATGCATAAAATATCAGGAAGAAATTATCGGATTCATTGTAGCTGAACATGAGGAAGTCGATGCATTCACTGATTGGCATGAGCGGATTTTGGAGGCGTTGGCAGCACCAGCAGCCGTGGCGATTAGTCATGCACAGTACGTGGAAGAAATACGTCGTATCAAGGGCTTCGTTGGGTCACACAATGCTATAAAGTGGATGGAGATGGTCAGTCTAGGCTGGGGACATGATATCAGGAGGGCTATCGGCGAGGTTAAAAACCACGCCTATTTACTTAACAAGCAATTGGCTCGTAAGAATAATCATGCTGCACTTGCTAAGCTAACCGAATTAGTCGAAGCGGTTGATGATATCTTGCAGATTCCATTGACCGAGCCTCTGACATCGGAGAAAGCCATAGTATCGTTGTCCCTTAACAAAGAGCTGTCAGAATATTTCGCACACCGTTGGCAAAATTCACAGCATCGCGACAAAAGTATTTCTCTTCAACTGTTATTGGCAAAGGATGTAGATGCCCACGGAACCATTCGCGCCAGCCGTGCTTGGCTGCGGCAACTATGTGAGATCGTAAGCGATAATTCCATTGAGGCCATGATGAATGCACAGACACTTAATGCCCGGTTCACAGTACGTACACAGTGCGATACTAGTACAGTCACGATTACTTTTGAAGATAATGGTCCAGGTATTCCTGTTGAAATCCAATCACAGCTCTTTCAAGACCGGATAGAAAAAGAGCCAGGCGAAAAAGGAGCTGGCATCGGATTAATGCAAGCAGCCGCAATTGCACAAACCTATGGTGGTACTGTTGAACACGATGCCACTTATTCTGATGGCGCTCGATTTTTTGTTCAACTTCCATTTGAATGAGGAGTTCCAAAGTGAACACAAAAGGGGTTCTGTTATTTGTTGATGATGACAAATCTGATCGGCGCTCCTGGCGAGACTCGTTGGTAGCTGAGGGTTATACTGTCATTCTGGCATCGACTCCAGAGGAAGCATTGTCTCTCATGCACGAACAAGCAATCGATTTGGCAATTATCGACTTGAAATTAAGGAATGATCCGGACGACAAAACCGGCATTACCCTAGCACGCGAAGAATCTATTCGGCATATTCCCAAGATTATTTTGACAGGACATGCTGTCTCAAATGAGAGTTGGCGGGAGGCCACAGGATTTGCACGCGGCGAATTACCTTCTGTAATGACTATCGTAGGTAAAGAGGAAGGCCCTGGTCCACTACTAAAAGCCATCGAGGATAGCCTTATCACATGGCATCAACTACGTCAATCAACGATTAAGGCCGCAGCACAAATCCAGCATGACAATGCTGTGGCGCGGCAACACGCAAACCTACTTGATCGTATTGCATTGGTAGCCGCTGTGGTCGGATTTATTGTCATTATTATTAGCATCGGATTGGTGTTGATAAATGAAGCGACCATTGCTGTTGCAAGCATGGTCAGTGGTGTTTTACTTGAGGCATTAGTGCTGCTATTCTATTCTCGTTTGGATTATGCTAACCAGCGTGTTGATCTCTATCATCGAGAACTGATGCAGTTATATGGATTGGAAATTTTATTGTCTGCAAGTGAACACTTGCCAGGAGAAACCGAAGTGTCAACTAAAGCCGCGGTCATCATGTCGGCAGCGAATAGATGGTTCACAACAAGCCAAATAACTAACACTGAGGAATAAAAGGGGAGAATATGTCCCGTCAGAAGCAATCACTGCTCTTGGTAGACAATGTACAATCATATCTTGATGTCCAAGCACAATCACTGATTGAAGAAGGATATCGAGTATTTAAAGCGGAATCTATAGATCGCGCCAATCAACTGTTACAGGAAAAGCGGGTTCATCTTGTCATTTCGGATATTCGTATGGAAGATGAGACCCACCCAGAAGACGTGAGTGGCTTACTTTGGGCACAAAATAAGAAATATCGATCCATACCAAAAATTATCTTGACTGCTTATCCCAAGGATCATATTAGCGAGGCATTGAAATTGATTTTGGATGAAAGGGCTAATATTGTCGACTTCGTTACTAAACCCGACGGACCAGAAGTACTTCACAGAGCAATCTCCAAAGCATTTTCTGAGAAGATTAAGATAAATTGGGAGCTTATCATACGGTGGAACCCAACCTACTCACCTAACCACTTGATCAGTTTAATTCAGCCAAGTACCGACCCATTCTTATTCGAAGAACGTGCAAAAGAAATCGAAGACCTTATTCGGCAGTTATTCTATAATTTCAAACAAGTCACGCTAGGGCGCATTTTGTCGACTTTGCCTGGCCATGTGATTCTAGAAGTATTTGCTTATAATGCATTGGATAAAGAAACACAATATGTCATTTCTATTGGTAGGCGTTCATTGGTTGTTAATGAACGTAAACGCAGCGAATCACTCCCAACGGGAAAGGGGATAGGTAGTACTCGTTGGGCCAGAGAATTATCATTTGTCAAAACACTGCGCTTTGCTATCTCTGGTTATAATTTAGTCGAAGGGGACTTGGAGGCAATGACCTCATTCTCAACTTTCTATCGATATAATAATACACAAGCTAGCATCCAGGCTTTAGATCATCTGTATCATGTAACGCTAGCTGCATGGCACGAGGGAGGTTTATCCCAAAAAGAATACACTTTGCCAGACTTTGTGACAAGTATGTCATTTGATACCACGAAATTTGACGATTTATTAGAAACAAAAATCGAGGCCCTATGTAAGCAAGCCATGTCCGCCGGTGTTGCGCTCTTGAATTGCACAGCAGGACGATTGTCACTACAAATCGCCGGTGATTCACCTATCTCGTACCAATTACCAACACATCATAGGCTCATTTCACTTCCTCCACAACAAGTTTTATGTGGCATAGTACATGGATGTGTTGATGGGCACAGTGTGAGAGTGGGCCTCGACGGGACAACGTGGCTAATTAATTTCTCTCAGGCCGGAGATGGGGTATTGTTGCGTGACTTTGCTCGACTAGAAAACCATATCAAGTTTGCCTGGTTGCGCTCTGTTTCAGTTGCAGACCGCTACCTGCTTGAGCAACGCCTCATATCTAGAAAAAAGCCAGAAGAATCAGAAGAGAAGGAAGACTTACCGGTTAATATGGCAAAAGCCTTTGTTATTATCACCTACTTGCGTAGATTGGCAACCCATAATCTGGACCCTAATCTTAAGCCGTATTTACTTGGTTTGTGTGCCTACACTCTAAGCTATTTTAGCACATTCGATCCTGCGATCCGCTACAGACGTGGTGAATTGGAGTCCTATGCACATTCGCTGCTTTCACTTGTGATGCTGTGTGATAATTTAGCTGTACAATCTGAATCTGGTCGGCAACTACCTATGGAGGCTCACCATGGACTTTGGTTGGACATGCAGGACAAATGTGTGTGGGTAAAAGGGGAAAAAATTGACCTTACACCACAGGAATATGCGCTTCTTGATTTCCTCTATCAAAATAAGAATCAATTATGTGCACGTGATGATATCGCGCGCCATGTTTGGAGTGATGCACAAGAGCCTGTCTGGAGTAAGAACACTCTAGATACATTGATTGGTCGAGTACGCTATAAAATTGAAGTCACCAGTAAAAACCCAAAATACCTTATCACGGTTCGAGGCCGAGGCTTCAAGCTAAACATTTAGGATCTTGGAAGATCAACTCAATCAGGCGGTGTACAAAACAAATAGACGCCCACATTATACCTGGTAAGGGAGAGCTAATTTGAAAACCATAGCAGTGTAAATTGAGACCCAAACGAATCCTAAATTCCCAGCCGAGAACATCATCAACAGTTGCCTAAGTTAAAATTAAAGTTGGTATTTATCGCATTATGCTAACAATGTGATAGCAATCTACCCGCAAATATCAAACCAAAACGAACTTCCCGTTCAGCCTAACTTTCCCCATTTATCCAGAGAAAACAGAGGTGAATCATGCAGCGCATTAATCACCTCATTTCCCTTGTTTCAGCACTGCTGGTCTTGTTTCTGGCCGGCAGCGCCTTCTTTCTGTCCTTTGAATCCCTCAAGGATTTGGCGGTTCAGATTGGCATTGCTGAGCAGATTGCCTGGTTGTATCCTGCCATCATTGACGGCGCGATTATTGTTTTTAGTCTGAGCGTCCTGCGGGCTAACCTAACGCGTGAGCGGACGGTGTATCGGTGGGTTTTGGTTTCTGTGTTTACTCTGTTGAGCGTGGTGTTGAACATCATCCATGCCCAAAAGGAGCTGCTGGCTCAGTTTCTGGCCGCCATTCCGCCAATCGCTTTGTTTCTATCTTTTGAGTTGTTGTTGGCACAGTTGAAGGAAACAGCTGTTCGGCTGGAAGCACAAAACAGCCTGGATGAAATCGTTCGGGAAATCCGGGAGAAGGAATCCGAGTTAGACAAGCTTGTTCGGAATCGTTCGGAAACAATTGAAAAATTGGAAGGGGAAATCGGACGATTGACCGA